>JBILGC010000075.1:0-8500 GCA_044351265.1 Bacteroidia bacterium | reverse complement strand
AACCTTAACGCCATGTAATTATGTTGGTGGCAGCTATAATTATTTTATTGATTACAATCCTTCTTTATTTTGGCAAAAATATCGTAGCCTTTTTTCACAAGTTAATGTAACTGCTAGTGTTTTATGCAGGCTAGGGAATCAGGTAACGCTTCCCGAACAAACTATTGGTTATGAAATATTGAATGATCCATGCACCAAACGCTACTTTAATATCTCCAATGGTAAAGTTGAAGTCTTATTAGTTAAGAATAAAACATATGTTTTATATTTTTGTAATAAATACAACAATAGGACGATTATTGATACCATGAGTATTAATCAAACCGATAAAGACTTCATTGGCTTTATAGATGGACCTGCAGGCTCTTTCAGAGCGTATACCGGCAAGATGCTTTACAATCCGGCTTCTGACGAGTATAATTTGAATGCAGTATTTGAACAGCCATATTTCAAGCATTTCATTCCCGGCTGCGGTAATTAAAATAAATTTAGTTTATTTAATAAGAAGTTTAGTGTATTGATTTTATCTTGTTGATTCTGCACTTAGCTTTATAAGCCTCATCAAGAAATATCGGAGCAAAGCAAAACATTGCCGTTCATCTCATGGGGTATGTTAATACCCATTAAGGTTAGCAAAGTAGGCGCAATATCCGCTAACCTTCCGTCTTTTATGCCTTGTGTTATTTGAGGCTCAATAAGAAGACAAGGCACGTTGTTCGTAGTGTGAGCGGTATTGGGAGTACCATCAATTTCATTAATCATGTATTCTCCATTTCCATGGTCGGCAGTTACCAGAAGCGAATATTTTTTTGCAAGGGCAGCCTCAACCACTTTACCCAAGCAGGCATCTACTTTTTCAATAGCTTTAATTTCTGCTTCAACTACACCCGTATGTCCAACCATATCCGGGTTGGCAAAGTTTACACAAATAAAATCAGCCTCAGCTTTTTCAATTTCCTGTAAAGTAAAATCACATACCATATCTGCATTCATTTCGGGTTGCAAGTCATATGTTGCTACTTTAGGTGATGGTGCCATATGTCTCGTTTCGCCTATAAATGGCTGCTCTCTGCCTCCGCTAAAGAAAAACGTAACATGAGGGTATTTCTCTGTCTCTGCAATTCTTACCTGTGTGCAACCATTTTGCTCTAGTACTTCACCCATAGTATTGCTTAACTCAATATCTGGAAATAATACCCTAATTCCTTTAAATGTCTTATCGTAATCAGTTAAAGTTAAATAATGCAACTTGAGCTTATGCATGTTGTGTTCATGAAAATCCTGCTGCGTAAGCGCCATTGTTATTTCCCTACTACGGTCAGTTCTGAAGTTAAAACAAATAACCACATCGCCTTCTTTGATGGTAGCATTAGGTTTACATATTATTGGTTTTAAAAACTCATCGGTTTCATTGGTTGCATAACGTTTATTAATGGTGTCAAGCAAATCATTGGATTCTTCACCTGCGCCATTCACCAACAAGTCATAGGCTAGTTTTACACGTTCCCATCTTTTATCGCGATCCATCGCATAATAGCGGCCAATCACAGAAGCAATTTGTCCACCGCAATGCTGAAGGTGCTCATTCACTTCTTTCAAAAATCCTATACCACTTTTGGGATCTGTATCACGACCATCGGTAAAGGCATGAATATAAAAATCACCTACCCGCTTCTCTTGAAGTAAGCTACACAAATCTTTTAAATGTGAAAGGGAAGAGTGAACGCCTCCGTTGCTTACTAATCCTATTAGATGAATATTTTTTTGATTGCTTTGTGCATAGTGAATCGCCTCATTTAATACATGATTTTCATAAACCTTTTTTTCGCGAAATGATTTATTGATGAGCACAAGTTGCTGATATACCACTCTGCCTGCACCGATATTCATATGACCTACTTCTGAGTTCCCCATCTGCCCCTCGGGAAGTCCAACATCCTCACCAGATGTTTTTAATTCTGCATAAGGATATTTTGCATGCAGTGCATCAAAGTTTGGTTTCCTAGCTAAATTTATGGCATTACCTGAGTAAGGTTTTCCATTACCCCAGCCATCCAATATGAGTAGAATTGTTCTTTTCATTTTATCTATTTGTTCCTGAAACAGACAAATTTGAATTGATAGAAAATTAAAATTAGACTGTTATTCAGCAAAAATAAGGATATAAACCGGATATGAATCCCTTGTAAAAGGAACATTTTTGTTAATTTGCGATGTGGCACAATTTTAGCCCTAGTTGGTATATGAAAAAAACACTCTTATTTTTGCTACTCCCGTTTATGTTATCAGCCTTAAATGCAAAAGCTGATATTTTTGATGATGTGCTGAACGCTCTAAAAGCAGGTAATGCTAAACAACTCAGCACCTACTTTAATAACTCTGTTGAGTTGACTGTTCCCGGAAGTGAAGGGGTCTACAGTAAGCAACAGGCAGAAATTATTCTTAAATCTTTTTTTGTCCAAAATCCGTCTGCAAATGTAATTAGGCAACACGATGGTGCATCTGCGCAAGGCGCTAAATACGCTATAGCTGTATACGAATCGACACTTTCTACATTCCGTGCTTATATTTTTATGAAAGACTCCGGTTCAGGCTTTAAAATTCATGAACTTCGGTTTGAAAAACAGTAATACTTTTTAATGAACGCACTACTAAATAATCCGCTGGTTATAGGTCTGATTGAGCTTGCTTTCAAGGAAGATATTGGCGATGGAGATCACACTTCAATGGCTTGTATTGACTCCTCCAGCAAGGGGCGCTCAGTTATTGTTGCAAAAGAAGAGGGTATTTTAGCAGGAGCATTTCTTGCTGATTATATTTTTAAAAAATTAGATCCCAGCTTGCTTGTTAAGCAACTTGTTCAGGATGGAAGTAAGGTTACAAATGAGCAGGTGGTGATGGAGATAGAAGGGAGTTCCATATCTATGCTAACTGCAGAAAGAACCGTACTCAATTTTATTCAACGCTTAAGTGGTGTTGCGACTCAAACCCATATGTATGTTAATACTTTAAAAGGCTTACATACGCAAATTCTTGACACTCGAAAAACCACTCCGGGCATGCGTATGCTTGAAAAATGGGCAGTTGAAACCGGAGGTGGTGCAAACCACCGGATTGGTTTGTATGATATGATTTTAATTAAAGATAATCATATTGATTTTGCCGGAGGTATTCAGCTAGCGATTGAGCGTACGCATGCTTACCTTAAATTACATAAGCTTAATCTGAAAATTGAAATAGAAACACGCTCACTGAATGAAGTAGAGCAAGTGCTATCAGTTGGAGGGATTAACCGCATTATGCTCGATAATTTTTCACCTGAGTTACTTAAAGAGGCTGTGCTGCTTGTTAATGGCCGATATGAAACCGAAGCATCAGGTGGCATTACGCTGCAAACACTCAGAAAATATGCTGAAACAGGAGTGGATTTCATTTCATCAGGCGCGCTTACACATTCTGTTAAAAGCCTCGACTTTAGTATGCGCGCAGTGTAATACTTGCAAAGATGAAGTTCTGGTTTCGCTGTTTCTTTGTCCTCGCTTTCCTTTTTAGTTTATTTTCTTGCCGCACAGTTCAGTTAAATCCAACCTTTCAGTTGGTGCCGGATGACTCTGCCTACAAAATGCCTTTATCGGTTATTGCACTTCCGGTAACCATCAACTATCAGACGCTGAAGCAGAAAATACACAGTAGTTTTTCAGATGTATTGTATGAGGATTTAAGTTTTGACAATAACAATACGGATCAAATCATGTTGCGCATTACGCGAAAAGATACTATTGACGTAAGCACGGATGATAATCGACTTCAGCTGGATGCGCCTTTGCACGTCTGGCTTGTGTATCGGTTCAGAACACGTATGCTCGGATTACCGGTAGAGCAATTAATAGAAAAGCAATTTGATGCGCACGTAAGAATAACTTCTTTGATTCATCTCAATGCACAATGGCAAGTTGTTTCGCAAACGCAAACCGATATCGATACGCGGTTGCTGCCTCAGATTAATATTACAGGTCTGGTAATTGATATAAATAAAATACTTGAGCCTGCCATACATTTACAAGAGAAACGGATTAGTAAATTAATAGATGAAGGATTGCCAACATGGATAAATATAAAACCGCTTGCAATGCAGCAATGGCAAGCTTTACAAAAACCAATCTTTCTTGATTCGGCTTATAAAGCCTGGCTTATCATTCAACCTAATTACATTACACTTTCTCAAATACGTTATGAGAAGGATGCCGCTGTCTTTGGACTAAGCTTTTCACTGAATGCAGAATTACGAACGAGTGAGCAAGTGCCTGTTACGAAAGATAAGACACTTCCTCCGTTGCAGTTTACTAAAGGTACCAATAACGGATTTAATATTTATATGCCCGTGCGCTTGTTCTATACTCAGTTAAATGATGCACTCAATAAACAACTTGTAGGAAAGTGGTATACGTTTGAGCAAGATAAACATCGCCTGTTTGTGGAACAAATCCAGGTTTTCCCTGAAAATGGCAAGTTGGGTATTTGTCTCTTATTTCATGGTGTTTCAGGTAAAGGGCTATTTACTAAAAAATTAAAAGGCACACTGATTTTTTATTGCGTGCCTGAATATGACCGTATAGCAAAAACATTATTTTTCAGAAAGGTAGAATACGCTGTGCAAACAAAAGATGTATTGCTTAAGTCAGCATCATGGTTATTAAATGCAGGATTATTTAAGCAATCTATAGAGCAAAAACTGAATCTGCCACTTGAAAAGCAGCTGATGCAATTGCAACAACTTGCAGATAAAGCCATCAATACCCAGTTGGCAAAAAATATTTACCTGCATGGAAATGTACAGGCTGTTGATATTGAAGAGGTGCAACTATTGCAGCAATCTTTGATTGTGTATTTACGAGCAAAGGGCAATGTAAATTTGGATTTTAAATAATAATACTGGAAGTTAGTATCATGAAATTTACTACAGCTTCATCAACGGGAAGAACCTCTTTTAATGACAACTTGATGCTAAAGGTTTATATCTTAATTTTTAGCATTTGCTGGGCATTCACTTTTTTGTACACTACAGATGCAGCCAACTGGTGGACTGAGAACATGCTCACCATTATTTTTCTGATTGGAATAACGACCACTTATAAAAAATTCAAATTCAGCGACCTGAGTTATACACTCATGTTTCTGTTTATACTACTTCATATATATGGTTCGCAATATACCTATGCTGAAAATCCTTTTGGTAAATGGTTGCAGCAAATATTTCACTCGGAAAGAAACCACTACGACCGCATTGTACATTTTGGTTTTGGTTTTATGCTTTCTTATCCCATGCGCGATTATTTTAAGAACTGGTTTCAATGGCCAGTTTGGGTATGTTGGGTGTTGCCTTGCGAAATTACACTTTCATTTAGTGGCATGTATGAATTACTTGAATGGGGAGTTGCTGATATATTTTTCCCAGCACAAGGACATGCCTACCTGGGTTCTCAAGGCGATGTGTGGGATGCGCAAAAGGATATGGGCCTGGCTTTCTTTGGTTCTGTATCAATTATGATTATCGGTTATTTGTATAAGAAAACATTTGATAAACGACCTCTTGTTTTAAGTTAGTTCAAAGCGCGAAGTCCAACCAACTTAACCTTCAAAATTTAGCATTTCGCATTTCCGCTCTCCTCTCTTTTTTCTAATCCATCTTACTACACTTTTGCTTATCATTGCACCTTATTCAAGGTATTTTATTACACATGCAGTTCAACAAAAAGTCATACAGCAACGAGGTATTGCTTAATCTTTATAAAGGTATGCTTAAGCCACGCATGATTGAAGAGAAAATGCTTATTCTCCTTCGTCAGGGGCAAGTTAGCAAATGGTTTTCAGGAATGGGTCAGGAGGCAATTAGTGTTGGAGTTACCCAGGCATTGCGTACCGATGAATACATTTTGCCGTTGCATCGCAACTTGGGTGTATGGACCAACCGCAACATGCCTTTCAATAAATTATTTTCACAATGGCAGGGAAAACTAAATGGCTATTCTAAGGGCCGTGAGCGTTCCTTTCATTTTGGCAACAATGAGCACCATATAGTTGGCATGATATCTCACTTGGGTGCTATGTTGGGTGTTGCAGATGGCATCGCATTAGCCAACAAACTAAAAAACGAGAAAAAGGTAACGGTTGTTTTTAGTGGTGATGGCGGAGCGAGTGAAGGTGATTTTCATGAGGCTATTAATACTGCTGCCGTTTGGGATTTGCCGGTAATATTTCTTATAGAAAATAACGGTTATGGACTTTCTACCCCAAGCAATGAACAGTTTCGCTGTGAGTATTTTATAGATAAGGCTGCTGGTTATGGCATAAAGGGCCATAAAATTGATGGTAATAATATTTTGGAGGTATATGATACAGTAAATAACATTGCTGCACAGATGCGCAAAAACCCCAAGCCGGTTATTCTGGAGTGCATCACCTTTAGAATGCGCGGACACGAAGAGGCTTCCGGAACCAAATATGTTCCCAAAGAATTGTTTGAAGAATGGAGTAAAAAAGATCCGATACTCAATTATGAAAATTGGTTGAAAGCAGAAGGTATACTTACAGATGCCATGATTGCAGATTATTGTGATGCATTTAAAATAGAAATAGATGCCGGTGTAGAAGAAGTGCTGGCTGAGCCTGAAGTGGTCCCAAAAACCACTACTGAAATGGCCGATGTATATGCACCTGTTACAAACGAAGTTTCGCAAAATCTTGGAAACCTTCAGCATGTAACGGTTCTTCCCGCAACACAAAATAAAACAGGCAAGCGTTTGGTTGATGCTATTAGCGATGGCTTGCGCCAAAGTATGCGCAAGCACCCAAAATTAGTGCTTATGGGTCAGGATATTGCGGAGTATGGTGGTGTGTTTAAAATTACGCAAGGTTTTTTAGAGGAGTTTGGTAAGGACCGAGTAAGAAATACACCACTTTGTGAAAGTGCTATTATAGGTGCCGGCTATGGTCTTTCCATTAAAGGCATGAAAGCAATGGTTGAAATGCAGTTTGCCGATTTTGTGAGCGTAGGATTTAATCAGATAGTAAATAACTTGGCTAAAAGCTACTATCGCTGGGGCCAGCAGGCCGATGTGGTGGTGCGCATGCCCACAGGTGCCGGGGTAGGAGCAGGGCCGTTTCACTCACAAAGCAATGAGGCTTGGTTTTTTCATGTGCCGGGTTTAAAAATTATTTATCCATCAACACCGTCTGATGCCAAAGGACTCCTCTGTGCTTCTTTCTCAGATCCAAATCCGGTTATGTTTTTTGAACACAAAGCCCTGTATCGTTCCGTTAGTTTGGAAGAGGAGGTATATGATGATTATTACGAAATTGAAATTGGCAAAGCCCGTATGGTTACCTCCGGTAATGATGTAAGTATTATTACTTATGGGTCAACTGTGCATGTGGCAACAGACGTTTGCAGGGATCTGGGCGTTGATGCGGATATTATTGATCTTAGAACGCTGCTACCATGGGATAAGGAAACCGTGTTGGCAAGTGTACGCAAAACAGGCAAAGTGTTGGTGCTGCATGAAGATACTCTGACAGGAGGCATTGGCGCAGAAATTGCTGCCTATATCTCAGAACATGCGTTTACCTCTTTGGATGCTCCCGTTATGCGTTGCGGTAGTCTAGATACCCCTGTGCCATTCAATATTCTACTTGAACAAAATTTTCTGCAGAAAGATACCTTTGTTCAAACCCTTCAAATCTTATTGGCCTATTAGTTTACCTATGTAACTGCCTTGTTGCAGCCTTGTAATAAGGCTTTGATCCACTTTGCCTTTGAGGCATAGAATTGTGAATTAGTTGTAGATAGCTTTCATAAAAATAAAATAAACTTGCAGCAAATAACAACACATGAAATTTTTTATAGATACTGCTAATCTTGCACAGATTAAAGAAGCCAACGACCTGGGTATTCTCGATGGCGTAACAACCAACCCTTCGCTTATGGCTAAAGAAGGTATTAAAGGTACTGATGCCATCATGAAACACTATGTGGATATTTGCAATATTGTAAGCGGTGATGTAAGTGCAGAGGTAATTTCAACTGATTTTGATGGCATCATTCGTGAAGGTGAAAACTTGGCAGCGCTTCATGAAAATATCGTGGTTAAGGTTCCAATGATAAAAGATGGTGTAAAAGCAATTAAATATTTTTCATCTAAAGGTATACGCACCAATTGTACCCTCATTTTTAGCCCGGGGCAAGCCATACTAGCTGCCAAAGCAGGTGCTACCTATATCTCTCCGTTTGTCGGAAGGCTTGATGATATTAGCTATGATGGTATGAGCCTGATTGCAGAAATTGCCCAGATTTTTGCAGTGCAGGGCTACCAAACACAAATCCTTGCCGCATCCATTCGCAATCCTATTCACATCATTAAATCGGCACAATATGGGGCTCATGTAATTACCAGTCCGCTTGATTCAATTCTGGCTTTACTTAAACACCCGCTCACCGATATAG
>JBILGC010000074.1:0-8536 GCA_044351265.1 Bacteroidia bacterium | reverse complement strand
TATCTGAAATTAGCGGTATTGATTATGTGCTATTGCTTTAATGCAAAAGCAGGTAATCCGATTGTTGTTAAAATCGTTTGCAATGCACCGGAGGCTGCAGAGTTGAAAAAGCAGATAACGGAAATTTCTGTGCTGTCTGATTCCTCAGCACTTCAAAAGCACATACAGCAAACACTTATTATCGCAAATACTTTCTCCTTTTTGTTGGCTGATGTTCAACTTCTCTCAAGCATTGGCGATACCCTGAATTTTGAACTTATAACAGGCCCTGTATTTAAGTGGGTAAGGATCAAGAGTGCTAACCTCGATGAAGAGTTAATCGGTGCAGCCGGTTTCAGAGAGTCTGCTTTCGAAGCAAATCAATTTAATCCTCAGATTTATACCAATAGGGTTAGGCGAATGCTGTCTTATTTAGAAAACAATGGTTATCCATTCGCAATAATTTCATTAGACAGTGTAGATTTAGATACCACAGGCGGATTAAGTGCCATCATAAAATTAGAAAAGGGATTATCCATTGTTTTTGATTCAGTGAATATAGCAGGCGATGTGCAAATTCACAAAAATTTCCTTCAAAAGTATCTTGGCGTTAAGCCAGGTGCAGTTTATCAGGAAGCCTTACTAAAAAATGCAGATAGCAGACTAAGTCAGTTATTATTTCTAAAGATTGGCAAACCAAGTGGAGTTTATTTTTATGGGAATAAAGCCAAACCTTTACTGTATCTTCAGAACAGAAAAGCCAGTAGCGTAGATGGTATAATTGGTTTTGCCCCAAATAGTGCTGTAAATAATAAACTGCTGCTGACAGGTGAGGCCAATTTGCGGCTTCAGAATTTGTTCCAGCGAGGAATTTCGTTCGATTTAAATTATAGGAGTTTCTTAGTAAGCTCTCAGGATTTGCGCATCAAAGCAGTTTTGCCATACATTTTAAATACCAGCCTTGCCTTTGATTATGAGCTAAACTTGCTTAAACTTGATTCTACCTTTTTGGATGTTAGAAATGAAATTGGTCTTCAATACCGGTTTATTGGTGCTGATTATTTTAAGTTTTTCTATTCTGTTCAAAATGCAACGCTTATTAAGGTTGATACACTACAAATTATCAGAACAAGAAGTCTTCCTACATCCTCCGATCTACTGAACCAACAATACGGTGTAGGGGTTAAGCTCAACAGATATGATTATTTTTTCAATCCCAGAAAAGGCTACTCCATAGAAGGCACTTTTGCTGTTGGGATAAAGAAAATAATAAGAAATCCTACAATCGATGAACTTCGCTTCGCAGATGGGAGAGGAGGGCAGCGCTCCATTTACGATACCATAAATTTGCAGCAGGTTCAATATCGTATGCAGGCACAGGCCGACTGGTTTATTCCATTGGGAAGATATTTTACCATAAGGAATCAGTTATTAGGTGGCCATAATGTATCTGAAAATCTATTCTTTAACGAGTTATTCAGAATTGGTGGAATAAGAACATTAAGAGGTTTTGATGAGCAATCTATATTTGCAAGCAGCTACATCATTGCCAATACTGAGTTAAGATATCTGCTTCAGCAAAACTCTAACGTAATGCTGTTTTGGAACGGAGCATGGTATAGAAATACCGTGAGAAGACCCTCAATAACTAATAAACCCTATGGTTTTGGGGCTGGTCTGAACTTTGAAACAGGAGCAGGAATTTTTGCATTGTATTATGCGGTGGGTAGCGAATTTGGTCAATCCATTCAGTTTGAAAATGCAAAAATCCATTTTGGCTTTACAGCTTTGTTTTAGTTGAGGAATAACATTTTTTATATCATCCTAATGCTGTTGTGTTTTGCAAGGATAAATGCACAAGATACCGGCACCTTGCCCTTGGGTGATAGGTTTACCTTTAATCCTGATACCTCATATGTGTTGGACTCTCTTGCAAGTGACAGTGTTTTTTATACCCTTCGAAAAAAGAATGGAAATACACTTATTGACAGTATTGCTAATGATTCTATCTTAAGGCGCATTTTTAAGCCATACCTATTCATTCAAAACAAGTATGTAGCAAAGATCAGATTCAAACGAGATTTACCAAATGCAAAGGAAATAATGATGAGGCCTGCGGTTCCTGCCCCATGGAAGTTTTGGGTAGTAATGTTTATAGTACTTTATATCTCGATAATTCGTATATTCAACCCTGTTAATTTTAAAACGTTCCTTCTTTCAGTATTTAATCTTAAACTTAGTGAGCGTATTTGGGAAGAGCAGCGATCAGCTTTTACTTTTATTTTTCTTCAAATGTTTGCTATCTATATTTTCATAGCCTCTCTGTTTATTACCTTTCAGCTTGAGCTAAAGTCACTAGATTTAATGGATAACAGATTATTGCAGTTTGCAGCAATCAGTGGCTTGCTTACACTTGTTTATTTTGGTAAATTTTTAATGCATGCTATTTTGGGTTATCTTCTTAAGATGAATAAGCTGGCTATTGGTTTTGTTTCCAATACCATCACGGTAAACAATTTTATAGCGCTGGTAATATTTCCATTGATTATTTTTATGAATTACCATTACGATGAATTATGGAGTGTGGTGCTCTCCCAGTCTATTGTTTCCCTATTCTTCATTAGTATTGGCTACAGGATTATTCGTATTTTTATGCTTAGTGCAAGTTTTTTCAGTTTTCCGGTAATCTATCTAATTCTATATCTTTGCTCCTTGGAAATTCTACCTTGGCTAATTATTATTAAATATCTAAACGCAGCACAACTTTGAAAAATCAAAAGATCAAAAGCATATTGATATCACAGCCTAAGCCCGAAAGCGATAAGTCACCTTATTTTGATCTCGCAAAGAAACACAGCCTGAAAATAGATTTCAGGCCCTTTATTACCATTAGCCCAATTCCGTATAAAGAGTTCAAGGCGCAAAAAGTGCATATTTTTGAATACACCGCTATTATTCTCAACTCTCGCAATTCGGTTGATCACTTTTTTAGAATGTGCAATGAACAAAAAATCGAGATGCCACCTGAAACTAAATATTTCTGTGTTAATGATAGCATTGCGAATTATCTGGCAAAGTATATTCAGGTGCGTAAACGTAAGGTTTTTACCGGTAAGGCAACTGAGACAGAATTGCTCAACGTAATTAAGAATCATCCAACTGAAAAGTATCTTTTCCCTTGCAGCGATTGGCGTAAACCTGAGATTGAGAAGTTCATGAAAAAGAATAAATTCCAATTCAAAGAAGCTTTTTTATATCGCATTGTTTCATCTGACCTTTCTGATTTAAAGGATGTGAATTTTGATATCATTGCCTTCTTTAGCCCAGCCGATATCCGTTCATTGGTTGAGAATTATCCGAAATATAAACAAAGCAAAACCAAGATAGCTGCTTTTGGTGCTACAACTGCCAAAGCCATTACCGAGGCGGGTTTAACAGTTAATATTGCCGCTCCCACCCCACAATATCCAAGCATGGTTATGGCCATTGATAAGTTTATAGAAGCGGCAAATAAAGAAAAAAAGTAACTCTATTGGTTTTTAAATTCCAATTAGTAAATTTACATCACAATTGAAATTTGTAAGATACTTGTATTCCTTATATTTCTTTGTATTATTGTCTAAATTTCACATTAAGTTAACACAATGAAAAAAGTTATACTTGCTTTAACACTTGTTTACAGCTCCTTACTTCTTAAGGCTCAGCAAGACCCTCACTACACGCAATTCTTCCTCAATAGGCTTAATTATAATCCGGCATTTGCCGGCACTGAAGAAAAGATATGTGCACTCGGCATTTATCGTTCACAGTGGATTGGTTTTGGAGGAGATAAGGCAGGATTGGCACCAACCACCTTTATGGCAAGTATCAATTCTCCACTTGGTAAAAGTTTTGGCGTAGGCTTAAACATAATGAATGATCAATTGGGGTTTCAGAATAGTATTAATCCAATTTTGTCTCTCTCTTGGCGCAAGATTTTTCAAAATGCAAGCATGCTATCGGTAGGTCTATCTGGTGGTATCATGCAACAAAGTCTTCAAGGAAAAAAATTAGATCCGCTTGAAAAAGGTGATCCTAAAATCCCAGATACAGATGTCAATGGAATGTCGTCTGATTTTAATGCAGGACTCTATTTTACTATGCCTAACCTGTGGAGATTTCAGAATTTCTATACAGGTATTTCAGCTACGCACTTAAATCAGGGAAATGTTCAATACACTTGGGGCAATAATTTTGTAGATAACCAAATGAGATTACACTATTACTTGATGACCGGAGCTCAATATGAAATAACGCCTGGCACATTGGTAGCAGAACCCAACTTGTTCTTTAAATATGATGGAGCCAATTTGTCTTTCGATCTTAATATAATGGCTGAATATAACGGCAAAATCAGAGGAGGGTTAACCTATCGTGCAGGTGATGCAATATCAATTCTAGCTGGTTATAAATTGACCCCCACCATGCAAATTGGGTACTCTTATGACCTAACAACAAGTGATATCATTCAATATAGTACTGGTTCGCATGAAATATTGTTTAAATATTGTTTCATGCCAAAGTTTAAAGAGAAAATGCCGCCTCAACCCATTCCACGCCTGACCCCCAGATTTTTATAAAAATATTATACTTTCAACATTTGACTGTAAGTTAATTTTTTCAGCTTAAACTTGGAAAATACATTTTAAGTTATAATTTTGCCTTACTTAAACTAAGTATATCGTAAGCAAATGAGAAATCTACGATTGTTATCATATGTTCTCGTGGCATTAACCATAGCAGGTTGTGCTGGAGGAGATAGGGGAGAACTCACCGGAGTTCAAGGTAGGCCTGTGTGGTTTCATCCGCAACCATATGGAACCATCTATGTTCCAACCGGGTCAATTCACATCGGTGCTAATGAACAAGACGTTCCTATGGCACAAATTGCTCCGAATAAACAGGTGTCAATTGTAGCCTTCTACATGGATGAGACAGAAATTACAAATAATGAATACCGTCAGTTTGTTGTAACAGTGCTTGACTCGATTGTTCGCGAAAAAATGGCTGAAGCGAATGAAGAGAAATTTACCTTGAAAGATGCAGAAGGAAATAGGATAGGCTTAAATTGGGATGCAAAAATTAATGAAGAAGATGCTAAAGCAGCTGAGGAGTCTCTTAAGGAGCTAGCTTACAATGAACAAGAAACATATTACAGAACCAAACAACTTGATGTAAGAAAGATTATTTATAAATATGAGGACATTGATTTAAGAACTGCAGCTCGATTGCACAGAAAGCCAGGTTACAAAACTACCCGTGATAAGTACAAGAAGATGCAGGAGGTTGAAATATATCCTGATACCCTTGTATTCATGCGTGATTATACTTTTTCATATAACGAGCCTATGACATCTGTATACTTCTGGCACCCAAAGTATGATGATTATCCTGTTGTAGGTGTAAATTGGAATCAGGCTAAAGCTTTCTGCCGTTGGAGAACAATTTATCTTAATTCATATTATTCAGACTTGGATGATTATACTGTTACCGACCTTCGCTTACCTACTGAATATGAGTGGGAATATGCATCAAGGGGTGGAAGGGATCAAAATGTTTATCCTTGGGGCGGTCCTTATGTAAAAAATGCGAAAGGATGCTCGCTTGCCAATTTCAAACCTATGCGTGGAGATTATATGCAGGATGGAGGTTTATACCCAATACGCGTTGGTTCATATTTCCCTAATGATTTTGGCTTATATGATATGTCTGGAAACGTTGCAGAATGGACAATTACCGCCTATGCTGAGTCAGCAAATCTTTTTTCACATGATTTAAATCCTGATTATCAGTATGATGCAAAGCCCGATGAACCTGAAACCTTAAAACGTAAGGTTATCAGAGGTGGTTCGTGGAAAGATATAGCCCATTTTATCAATTGTGGTACCCGTACTTATGAGTATCAAGATAGCGCAAATTCTTACACTGGTTTTCGTTGTGTGCAGTCTTATATAGGCCGCTCTAACAGAGATACCAAATAATTATCAATTCTAATTCTCAAACTTAAAACCTCAATTTTAAATTAATTCAAACATTATGTCAGGATCAAACAGTTTTTTCGAAAGTATGGCCTTCAAAAAAATAATGGCCAAAGTTTACGGATTTGGAGCAGCTATTGTAATTGTAGGTGCGTTATTCAAGATTATGCACTGGCCAGGCGCTAATCCAATGTTAATTGTGGGATTAGGAACAGAAGCTATGATTTTCTTCATCTCTGCATTTGAGCCTTTACATAAAGAAATTGATTGGTCTATTGTTTACCCTGAATTAGCAGGTATTGATTCTGATGAAGAAAAGCCAAAAGGTACTGTTTCACAGCAGTTAGATAAAATGCTGGAAGAAGCTAAAGTTGGTCCAGATTTAATCAAGAGTTTAGGTAATGGTATAAAATCACTAAGTGATAATGTAAGCAATCTTAAAGATTTATCATCAGCTGCTGCTGCAACCGATGAGTATACCAAAAACGTAACGCAGGCAACCCAATCGGTTTCAGGTTTAAGCAGTTCATATGCTAAAGCTGCCGATGCAATGGGCGGTTTGGTATCTGCATCTGAAGGTTCAAGAGAGTATGGAACTCAAATTGAGAAAATGACCAAGAACCTAGCTTCATTAAACTCTGTTTATGAACTTGAGATTGCCGAATCTAACAACCATTTAAAATCAATCAATGATTTTGTAGGTAACTTGTCTAAAGTAGCTAGTAGTCTTGCTGAAACTCAAGGACAAGCAGAGCAATTTAAAAATGAAATTGGTAAATTATCGAATAACCTAAGTGCATTAAACAGTGTTTACGGCAACATGCTTGCTGCAATGAATGTTAATGCAAGAAGTTAATTCAATTTTTAACCATCATATAAAGAAGGAATAAGAAAATGGCAGGAGGTAATATATCACCTAGGCAGAAAATGATTAACATGATGTATCTCGTGTTAACAGCTCTGTTGGCATTAAACGTATCTGCGGAGATTTTGAAGGCTTTTCACCTTGTTGAGGTGAGCTTGGAGAAATCTTCAGTTAATGTTGATACCAAAAACACCCAAGTAATGAAAGGTATCGATAAGTATCATAAAGATTTTCCGGATGACCCCAACGGCACAATGGTATTTAACAATGCCTCCAAGGCCAGACAAATTGCAGGCGATTTAATAAAGTTCATCGAAGATTTAAAAACGGAGATTGTTGCCGGTGCAGAAGGACGTAAGGAAGATAGCAACGGTGACGGCAAAACCGATGACGAAGAAATACAAAAAGCAGATGATACTGAGAAACACGCTAATTTAATGATAAATAATAAGAAGGGTGAGGAGTTGAGGGCTAAAATCAATAAAGCACGTCAGGATCTAATTGCTTTAGTTCCTAAAGACAAACAAGCAACAGTTAAATCTGATATGTTAACCGATGATTTTAAAGAAGAGGGTGAAGTAAAGAAATGGGAATCAGTGATGTTTGAACATACACCTGCTGCTGCAGTTGTAACCTTGCTAACTAAAATTCAAAACGATACTAGAAATACTGAAGCACAAGTGTTGGATATGTTGAAAGGTCTGCTTACTGAGGATATCGTTGTGGTTGAAAATTTTACTGCAAAAGTTATCCCTAATAATGGTACTTTTATTACACAAGGTGGTAAATACTCGGCTGATATCTTCTTAGCAGCATCTACAAGACAAGAGGCGAATATCACGGTTAACGGATCTGCCTTGAAAGTTGAAGGCGGAATAGGTAAATACGAACTTGTTGCTTCTGGAGAAGGTGAGAAAAAATATAAAGGAGTAATTACAACGAAAAGGTCAAATGGTAAAGTTGAAACTTATGACTTTGAAGGATCATATTTCGTTCTAAAACCGCTTGCTGTTATTTCTGCAACTAAGATGAATGTGGTGTATAAAAATTTACCTAATCCGATTTCTGTATCCGTACCTGGATACTCTTCAAAACAAATTCAGGTTAGTTGCAGTGCAGGTGGTAAATTAGCACCAGATCCAAAAGTTGATGGTGGATTTACTTGCACTGTCGATGGTTCACAAAGAGAAATTACTATTTCAGTTTCAGTGAAGGGTCCTGACGGTGTTGTTAAAAAAATGGGGGAACAAAAATATCGGGTAAAAGCTGTTCCAAGTCCAATTCCTGCTCTTGGATCTATTGAAGCCAGTGGACCAGTTCCTGTAGGCACAATAAGGGCTCAAAAAGTTGTTTTTGCTAAGTTAAATAATTTTGTTTATGAAGGTATAGGTTATGATGTTACAGGATTTGGTATGCGTTATATTCCTAAGGCAGGTACGTCTAAAATCATGAAAACTTCTGGGAGAACACTTAGTCCGGAAATGCAGGCTGTTATTCAGAATGCACGTACCGGTGATCAAATTATATTCGCTGAAATTAAAGCAACAGGTCCAAATGGAAATATTACATTACCGCAATTCCTAAATATTGACGTAAGGTAAAACCTATTATGAATAAATTTAAATTTATATTATTATTTAGTATGCTTTGCTTGACTCGTTTTGCTGATGCTCAA
>JBILGC010000121.1:0-2501 GCA_044351265.1 Bacteroidia bacterium | reverse complement strand
TGTTTTCAGTCCCCGTCAAACAGCAGAACCGGGCCCTGATGGGGGTGCTGGACAATATCAATTTCAGCATGCGGGATGATATGATCAAGTTCGGGGCCTCTGGACTCACCCGCAACTGGAAGATGCGGCAGGAGATGAGGAGCGGGAGGTTTACGACGAATTGGGGGGAACTGTTGACGGTTGGCAGTTGACGGTTGACAGTTGCCGGTTGGCAGTTGTAGTGGTTGTAATTGTTATTGTTGTTGTCTGGTTATCAATGTTTTAAGTTGTTTTCATGGTTGTCATTGTTATCTGGTTATCAAGGTTATAAGTTGTAGGTTATAAGTTGTAAGTTGATAACAACGATAACAATGACAACAACGATAACAATTAGAACTGACAACCGTCAACTCCCAACTGTCAACTGAAAAAAAAGCCCCGTAGAAACGGAGCTCGGTAGGATATTGTTTTTTAAAACGGGTTGATCTATGGCCCTTGGCAATAAACCAGTTCAAATTTACAATTAAATCAAGAGGCATTGTTTTAAATCAGTGTACATTAAAAAAAATTGGATTACCCTTTTGATAAAAAATGTATTTTATTCGACAAATATGTATTTTTATGAAATTATTGTTTCAAAAATGACGTATTCTGTTTTAAAGAAGTATTTTTTATTGCACCTGATGGGTGTAATGCTGATATTACCCCTACATAATCATGCACAGGATACCATTTTGACCAAGATATATACTTTTAATGAGCCTGTTTACAATATAGACGGCGGGGGTGAGGTGATCATTGCGCGAACACCATCAGCAATCTACCGTCTGAACGAGGAAAAAGAATTTGAAGTGGTGCAGAAGTTGAAGCCTGAGACCATCGGCAAGCATAGCTGGTTGAATAAAATAGACCGAAAGGGCAATTTTACGACCTATCATACAGACTATCTACCTCCCCAAAAAATTGCTCCCTACGATCCGGTTGGAATCTACCTCCCTGGTTATCATCATGATAATATAACTGTAGCAAAAGATGGCAATGAGTACTATGCAGTATTCAGGGGCAGTATATTAAAGTATGAGATCCGAACTTTTTATAAAATCAGAAATCGATGGGAGTCGGTTCGTCATATATATGTAGATGATTCCATCAAAATTACTGCTACGTATTCAGCGATTTACAAAGATTCTGCATACAATCAATTTGGACTCGATACCATCAAGGGCATCAACTATGCGAGTGGGGAAGCATCCAAAATCAACAATCGATTCTATTTGTGTTCAGATGATTTGTACCGATTGGAATCGGACAAATGGGAAAAAATTGAATTTAGTCCAGTGTCCAATCATCATTTCAGAAAACTGATTGTGAACAATAAGAATACGTATTATTTGAGCAATGAATGTTTTGGACGAATAGATCTTACAAATGATCGCATCATTGACACGATTTTGAAAGCTGGGAAAGATGAATTTTTTGATGTTGCATGGTTGAAGAACAAGGCGTATATAACCAACAGGGATGGATATGTTTATATCTATGAACCCGGTAAGCAGATAAAAAAGGTCATGATCGGATCACCAGTGTATGATGTCAATTTCTGTCCGGAAAATGAGCATGCTATTTTGGCAACCAAGTCCGGTGTGTACGAACTCAATCTATCCAACATGAAGCACAAAATGCTTCATCCTATTTATGAGTCGGTTCAGACAATGTATGTAGATGGTGAATTGATGATTGCCACCTCCCACGGACTCTATATCAAGTACAATGAGAAAATTTATGAACTGATTCCCAATACAGAGTTCAATAAATATGCACTTGTTCAGTACAACGATTTCATTTTTGCGGGGTCCATTGAAGGATTATTTGTCATTGACAAAGGGATATTGCTCAATGATGTTTTGAATAGTTTTAAATCAGTTGAATTTAAGAGTACTCAGAGCAAAAATGCCTGGCAGATGGGAATATTTCTAGGTGCCTTATTGATTTTGATTTCAATCCTCTTGTATCACAACAGGCAACGCAAGAACCAGGCTAACAAACTTACACGAAAGGCAATTGCAATCAATCCTGATAACATACGCAAGATTGTATTGGAAAATCCAACAATCATCAGCGTTGAAGGGGTCGCTGAGTATTTTGAGACTTCTACAGTTCAGTTGAACAGGATATTGAAGAAGTACAATACCAGTGGACTCGCAGTATTGAAGTCTGTCAAGCAGGACATCGCAAAAGAGATGCTTGCGCAGGATAAATCTTTAGAGGAAATTTCAAGACGCGTGGGGTACAGTATCAACTATATCAAACGAAATCTACTTTGATCATCGTCTTGAATGCGTGACTTTGATCTGCTTCTAATGATACGAGTCCAATTTTATTATTGAACGCATCGGGTGCTGAGCTCAAATTTTCAATCGCGATCGATCTTCTGTGTGGAGGCGTATAGACTTGTAATATCGGGTAAGATTCATCCGGATAAAAATGAATGGCGAGTCCGGCGCTTGCATCGCTGAGCGTGC
>JBILGC010000104.1:0-2504 GCA_044351265.1 Bacteroidia bacterium | reverse complement strand
ACTTTGCTTCTTATGAGCCGTTAACAAAGGCAATGATAAAGAGTAAAGCTGTTTGTTTGGCCTACGAAACCGTTGAAAAACCTGATCGCTCTCTACCACTGCTTGTTCCTATGAGTGAGGTTGCAGGAAGAATGAGTATTCAGGAAGGTGCAAAATATTTAGAAAAACCAATGGGTGGCAGAGGAATTTTACTTGGAGGTGTTCCGGGTGTGCGACCAGCTAACGTTTTGGTGTTGGGAGGAGGAATTGTTGGCACACAAGCAGCTAAAATGGCTGCAGGTCTTGGTGCAGATGTTACTTTGATGGATGTTTCACTTCCACGCTTGCGTCAGTTAGACGATTTGCTTCCTGCCAATGTGAAAACGGTTTACTCCAATGAATATAATGTACGAGAAGCCATTAAAAATTCTGATTTAATAGTAGGTGCGGTATTGATTCCGGGAGCTAAGGCCCCTTCGCTCATTACGCGTGATATGCTTAAAACCATGAAGCCCGGAACTGTAATGGTAGATGTGGCAATTGACCAAGGCGGTTGTTTTGAAACATCCAAAGCCACTACCCATCAGGATCCGATTTATGTAATTGATGGCGTAATACATTATTGCGTAGCCAACATGCCGGGTGCAGTGCCTTATACCTCAACACTAGCATTAACTAATGCAACACTTCCATATGCGCTGCAGCTTGCAAATAAAGGTTGGAAGAAAGCATGCGTTGAAAATGCAGAATTGAAACTAGGCTTAAACGTTGTTAATGGGAAGGTAGTTTATAAAGGTGTAGCAGAAGCCTTCAACCTAAAATACACAGACGTCAAAGAAATCTTGAAATAAGTTTCAAAATTAAATACCATAAAAAGCTACCAGTCCAGGTGGCTTTTTTTATGCCTTATCCAACATTCTTATTTAAATTAATAGCATAACTAAAACTGCAGCAATCTAAAGCTAAGTCTACAATTTCAAGCTGCCTAGCGGTTTTATCTCTAAATTATGCCATGTGCGCATAAACACTATCTTTGCGCAAATTATCATTCAATTATATGGACGATTTTTCATATGTATCCAATGCTGATGTAGCAGCTATTGAGGAAATGTATAAACAATACCAAGCCAACCCCGAATCTGTGGACTTTGGTTGGAAGAAATTCTTTGAAGGCTTTGATCTGGGACATCAGCGATTTAATGGCAACGATAAAACTGCTGCTGTTTCAGAAGATATGGTGAAAGAGATTAATGTACTTAATTTAATTAAAAGTTACCGCACCAGAGGACATTTATTTACCAGAACCAATCCGGTTAGAGAACGCAGAAAATATAGCCCTACCCTTGCAATAGATAATTTTGGTTTGGTGCAGGCCGACCTTGATAAAACATTCAACGCTGGAATTGAGCTGGGAATTGGACCAGCTAAATTGAAAGATATTGTTTCACATCTCGAGCAAACATACTGTCAGAGTATCGGTGCTGAATATGCCTATATACGGGACCCCAAGAAATTAGATTGGCTCCAGAAAAAAATGGAGGGCAGTAAGAATACACCTAAGCTAAATATCGAAGAAAAAAGGCAGATACTTTCTAAATTAAATCAAGCAACCGTATTCGAAAATTTTCTACATACAAAATTTGTTGGTCAAAAACGTTTTTCATTAGAAGGCCTCGAAACGCTCATCCCTGCGCTTGATGCCGTTATACAATATGGTGCCGAGCTAGAGGTAAAGGAGTTTGTTTTAGGTATGGCTCATAGGGGACGTTTAAACGTACTTGCCAATATTTTAGGTAAAACATACGAAGATATTTTTAAAGAGTTTGAAGGGAAAGCATATGAGGAAGCACTTTTTGAAGGCGATGTTAAATATCACCTTGGCTACTCAAGCGAAATCATAACTTCAACGGGTAAAAAAGTACACCTAAGCCTCTCCCCTAACCCATCGCATCTGGAAACAGTAAATCCTGTGGTGAAGGGCATAGCCAGAGCTAAACTCGAAAGGAAACATGCGATGGATATTGATAGTATCTGCCCCATTTTAATTCATGGAGATGCATCGGTAGCCGGCCAAGGTGTAGTTTATGAAGTTTTGCAAATGGCAGGATTAGAAGCCTATTCCGTTGGTGGTTGCATGCATATCGTAACCAATAATCAAATAGGTTTTACTACAAACTACACCGATGCAAGAACATCTACTTATTGCACAGATATTGCTAAAATTACTCTATGCCCCGTTTTTCACGTAAATGCAGATGATGTAGAAGCTGTAGTTTTTGCCATCAGACTTGCTATGGAATACAGACAGGAGTTTAACAGTGATGTATTCATTGACTTATTAGGCTACAGAAAATATGGCCATAATGAAGGCGATGAACCCCGTTTTACCCAACCCATGTTATATAAAGCCATAGCAGCACATGCCAATCCTCGTGAAATTTATAATCAGAAACTCATTACTGCCGGTAGCGTAGAAGCTGATTTGGCAAAGGAGATGGATAAAGAATTTAGAGCCATGCTACAGC
>JBILGC010000120.1:0-2576 GCA_044351265.1 Bacteroidia bacterium | reverse complement strand
ACGAGGATTTTGATCCCAGGAATCTTTTCGCGGAATTGATGAACGTGAGTGGCCTGAAACATCTGGTGTACCGAGCAATGCCCTTTCCACAGGATGACTCGAGAGGCTTGAATCGATTCTGTGGTGTTGCCTCCGAGTTCGTCTTCGTGCGGATTCCAAACGGGCATCTGATCGTTCGTGATCCCCATCTTGAGAGCAGTGTTTCTGCCCAAGTGTTGATCGGGAAAGAAGAATACCCGCTTTCGCTGTCGGAAGGACCATTCCAGAACAGCCTTCGCGTTGCTGCTGGTGCATACGATGCCGCCGTGCTTCCCGCAGAAGGCTTTCAAGCTCGCGGCACTATTGATATAGGTGACCGGAGTGAGATCGGAAGTATCGATGACTTCGCCGAGTTGTTCCCAAGCGGATTCGACTTGACGGATCGCAGCCATATCTGCCATCGAACAACCTGCCGCCATATCGGGCAAGACAACCGTCACACGCTCTCCGCCGCGCGAGTCGAGTTTCTCTGGGCGGTTCGCAAGGATGTCAGCGGTCTCAGCCATAAAGTGAACACCGCAGAAGACAATGTAGCGACAGTCGCTACTGTCGGCTGCTAGGCGGCTTAGTTGGTACGAGTCGCCTGTCAGGTCGGCGTGCTCGATGACCTCATCCTGTTGATAGTGGTGACCGAGGATCAGTAAGCTTGCCCCGAGTTTCTTTTTCGCTTGGGAGATGCGGTCGCAAAGGTTTTCATTGCCCAGTTCTCGATAGGGAGCGAATGGGAGTGATGATTCAAGGGTGACAACGCTCATACGGATGCTCGAAACAGGTGCTGATCGGAAAGTGAGTTGAATATTTCTTAGCATTATCGCGAAAGCCGACAGGCACGCAATGAGCGACACCGAGTACCAAAACAGTGATCTTGCCGCAAAAACGAGGGTATTTCTCAAGTGAAGTACGCTCTTTGGGCGAATCATATCGGATGATAACACGGTTGTGCTGCTACACGGCCATGCGGACGGTAAGTATCGAACACGGAAGGCCTGGACCCACTGATGTCTTCTCCAGAGCAATACGAAACCGAGGATCCCGCCAAAAGGGAATTTTGGAAGAGTCTTTTGCGGATCCAAGCCGATGTGGCGGTCGTTTTGGCTCAGCAACCCGTTGCTGTCGATCGCGTACTTCACTTTGTTCCAGGGATCATGATCCAGTTTGAAAAGCAGTGCGACTCACCGCTCGCCCTGGAGGTCAAGGGTCAGAAGATCGCAGAAGGGGAAGTGGTCAAAGTCGGCGACAAGTTCGGTTTGCGGATCACCGACGTTTGCGAGCATTCCGAGACTTGGGTACCCCTGGTAACGCAAAATTCCGCGAGTTCTCCCCCCTCTACCAATTGATTCCTTGCTATCTATCCATCAATAAAACATCAATAACATCAATAAGTGCCACCCACCTACTTAGATAGGTGCCACCCACTTACTTGCCTGATAGCTAGCAAACCCATGCTTGGGTGGCCTGCATTTCAGCGGTCCGCAATGTAAGCCGACGAGCGAGACTCTCGGGTTGGAATGCTTGCGCATATCGGCTAACCTTGGGATGAGACACTGGAGAGCCTCTCCGATCCTCTGGCACACCGCAAAAGCAAATTTTTAGGATCCGTCGTTGAGCGGCTGCGAACTACGCAGGTAGGCCATCAAGTCGCGAAGCTGCGATGGCTGCAATTTGTCGAGCAGCCCCTCAGGCATCAAGGACAATACCTGCGGTTGCAGCGACTCGATCGATTCCCGCTCCAGGGTATGCAACTGGCCATCGATGTTGCGCAACAGCACTTGGTCGTCGGTCTGACTCTCAATAAATCCGCTCAATACCGTGGCATCGTCCGTCATGACCCGCACCATCTGATATCCTTCGCGAATCTCTAGACTCGGTGCAATGATATTCCGAAGCAGCGTCTCCAACTGATCTCGCTGGTAACCCGTCAACTCGGGACCGACCGCACCGCCGTCATCAAACAGCCGATGGCATCGGCTGCACAATTCGCGATACAACTTCTTGCCTTGATATGGGTCGCCACTCCCGTCGAGAATCACTGAGGCGATTTCGCGGCTGCGAGTATTGGCAGCTGCCAAATCGATCGATGCGAACGCAGGATAGAGCTTCGAAAGCTGAGCCTGCAACGAGTCATCAAGATGCAACCGCATCGCGCGCACGGACTCGGGCGGCATCTGATCCACCATCGATTGATTGTTTGAACAACTAATGAGCCACTGGCGGGTCCAAGATGCACGCGAGGAAAGGACCGCACCTGCGGCAGGACGCAACTCCGGAGGCAACTCGCCCCAAAATCCCAAGATCTCTGCAGCAACTTGCTCATCATCGTAACCCGAAAGCGCGCTGAGCGCCGCTCCACGTACCGCTCCCTTGGAACCTTTGTCTTTGGCGACATTCACCAGCGTTTCGAACATGCCGGGAGCTTTGCGCACATGCGCTAGTTCACCCGCCAGTCGAGCCAACTGAGTTCGCATCGCATCCGGATTCTTGGAATCCTGCAGTGTTGCAACCGCTTGCGATAAGGCCGCCGTATCACCACGACGCAC
>JBILGC010000105.1:0-2580 GCA_044351265.1 Bacteroidia bacterium | reverse complement strand
TCTTGCGTTCTTTGTCTGTCATGATCCGTGCCTCCCAACAATGACGCCGCCCCATTGCGCGGCCTGCAATTCCTTCGAAACGAAACAAGCGTAAGACGTACCGTCAATCTGATCCGCAACTTCATCGGGCCTCCCCTGCCATGCCGAGTGTTCGCCAATGTAGGTTCGCACCCAAAGGTCCATTGAGTCGGGGACTCGGACCAAGCCATCCTCGACCCGAGAAATTGCCCCGGCTGCGACCGCGCGTTCAAGTTTCGCCCCTCGATGGCTCTCTGCCATGCCAGGAAGTTTGGGGCCGATGAGCCGTGTCTTTCGGCCTTTGATCTCTTTCGCCAGTGCGGGCCCGAAGTGTGCGTTCTCGATGTAGGCGATCGGCACGTCCATCGACTCCATGTGGTCGTTGAACCGGGACTTTAGGTCTGGCCATTCAACTTGGATCCGGCATATCGACCGAAGGAAAAGAGTGTGCCGAGGCCGATAGTAGTCCCACACTTCGCAGACGCTCCAAGACGCGGGCTTGCCTCGATCTTGGTCCGCGCGATCGCGGGATGTCCCCGCCGTGTCGATCACCGCAAACCGACGTAGCTGGTGCTTTGCTGCCTCGCAGACTTCGCCGTGGTGGAGCCATTGAAGACCGCCATCAGGCAGGACCGTGTAAGTCTTGAACCACTCCCGATCGAAGACGCCCGCTGCTTGGAAGAGCCAGTTGCCACCAAGGAGCGATTCCCGCTCGGCTCTCGGAAGTGCTCGCAATCGGTTGGCGTAATCGGGATCCCGCTCTAGCAACGCGGGGTTGTCGGCCAAGGTAGCCGGGATGAACGTGAACGATAAAGGTTTTCCTTCGTAGCCCGACAACTCTTCCCGCGTATCGGCCCACACTAGCTGATCGTCACCGCCTCGGACCATCCAACGAATCTTGCCCGCGCGTTCCGGGATCGGAGTGCCCGCCATGGGATCGATCCACCATTCGAGCATCTTCGCGACCCAGGAGCCCGGCTCCGGGTTGCACGTCGCGCGGACGTAGGGTTCGATGCTCCCGGTCGATCGGGCTCGGGATACCAGATACCAAAATTGACCCTCCGAAAAGTGAGTCAGTTCATCCCAGCCAATGAGGGCGATCGCGGTCCCTTGCCAGTTGAGTTTATCCGCCTCGTTCTCCATGTGACTGAACATGATTCGGCAACCGCTCGGGAACACCGCGTCCATGCTGGCCTGTCGCATCCGACCGCCGAACATGGGGTACAGTTCGCACGCCTTGTCCCAAAGACCCTGCGCGGCCGTGATCTGCTTGTACGTTCTCCTGAACAACACCGGGGACCATTCACGTTCGTCGATCCCCCTGAGTGCGTCGAGCAGAAGCGCGTAGGTCTTGCCCCCGCCCGCCGCACCGCCGTAAATCGCAATATCCGCGTTGGTACGCAATATCGACTCTTGCGGGCCTTCCTGGGGACCAATCTCGATAATCGCTTGCTCGGTCACGCAATCGCCTGATTAACTGGTGTCGCAAAATCGATAACGCCTGCCGCTAGATGCCACACCGCGTTGGGAGATGTGTCGTACCGTCTCAGATCCCAATAGAATCGACCGGCTGCGATGGTCGATAGACCGCGTGCCTTCATGGTCAGTCGGACTTGGCGAACGGGATCGGTGCCGTTGACGAGTCCGACGATCGACCCGTCTCCGGCTACGATGCTCCCGCCCGTTGGAGTCACCAAGCCGGAAGACGAATCGACCTGTACCGCAATCGTGTTCTGTGCTCCCGCCACCGTCGGCTTTGCAGTCCACACCAAACGCCCCGTGGCGTTCTTGGCGCTCGGGTGAATGGTAATGACGATCTCGTTGTCGGTTTTCAAATACTGATTGAAGTCCGCCACATAAAAAGGCCCAAGGGACTGGCGTTCTTCGCGCGTCACTACCGGCGTGATCGCTTGAACGGATCCCGATGTCGATGTGCTGATCTGGAACCGGCCAACTAATTCGCTGATTATGGCCTGCGATACCGTGGTGCTTAAGCTTTGGAGCGTGTCCCTTGTGTAACGAGCGTGCTCGATGGGAATGACCTGGACGTTCGCCGTGCTGGACTCGGGAAAGAAGTCCGCTGTCGTTCCGTTGTTCTCCGATTGCTGGACGTCGAAGAGGTAGTATCCGTCTTCTAGTTCGACCGGGTTTGTGTCGTTGAGAGCGGTTCTAGCACCACCGTTCACCGCAACCTTGCATGTGATGTTGTCCGCGTCACCGAGCACCGGCTGCGACGTATTGCGGTTGAATGCGTAAACCTTGAGTGTGGCGTTGGTGTTCTTGTACATCTATTCAATCCCTGTACCGATGACTAATGGTAGGTAGAGTGAGTTCCGAGGAGGTGGCGTCGAAGCTGCACCCACAGAGGCCGTTGTGGCTAGGGTTCGCGCTAGATTTGCCGCCATCCCTGCCGTTACCGTCGCCGTGGACACTCTCGATACCGACGCCAATGTTTTGACGACTGAACCCGTCATCCCTGCCGCTACCGTGGCCGTAGCCGACGACGTGGCTGCGCCAAGTGTCTTGGTAACTCTGCCCACTGGATCGCTTGCTACCGTGGCC
>JBILGC010000072.1:0-9046 GCA_044351265.1 Bacteroidia bacterium | reverse complement strand
ATCCAGGCATTAGGTAGAACTTACATCAAGGGATTGATGGAGATGAATAAAGATAAAAAATACTATCCCGATGCCAACTCCTCTATACGTTTAACTTACGGCAGCGTGCGCAGTTACATGAAATATCCGCTTATTACCAATTTGGATGAGGTGATGCAGAAGAATGAAAAATACAAAGGCAATCCGGAGTTTGATGTGCCTCAGCGCTTACGTGATTTGCACAAAGCCAAAAACTATGGACCTTATGCCATGAGGGATGGTAAATTACCAGTGGCCTTTTTAACCAATAATGATATTACCGGTGGCAATAGTGGCAGTCCGGTGATTGATGGCGAAGGCCGCATAATAGGGCTTGCTTTTGATGGCAATTGGGAAGCCATGAGTGGCAATATTCATTTTGATCCGGCTAACAAACGTACAATTTGCGTTGATATTCGTTATGTAATGTTCTTGGTTGATAAATATGGAGAAGCAACCAATATCATCAATGAACTTACTATTGTAAAATAAACTCATAATTAATATATTACCTTTGAAGGCGTTGCAAAGACATTTGTAACGCCTTTTTTTAATTGATACATTATGAAAAATCTGTTTCTAACTGTTGTTGTACTTTTTACATTATCATCCTGCAACAATCCAAGAAAAAGCCTGCCGCAAACGGGAAATTTTGGCAAAACCATAACCGATACAGCTGCTATAACCACTGAGCAACTTATAAATATGATGACACTAACTGCAGAGCTGAAAGGAAACGTAAAAGGAGTAATTGATGAATACTGTAAAGGAGAAGGTTGCTGGCTTAGCTTAGAAAATACCAAAGGCGAACCCCTTCTGGTGGAAATAGAAAATAAAGCATTCGCTTCACCTTACAATATTAATGGGAAAGAAGCCATTGTTTCAGGAACAGCAATTATTGATACAACTGAAGACGGTAAAATTGAAGTGGTGATGTTTGCCGATGGCGTTTTGATTAAATAAAGCTAAAGTTTTATGCAAACATTTTTCGCTTCGGTAAAGAAACGCAAAGCTTCCCAACCTCCTTCACGACCCACTCCGCTGCTTTTTATACCGCCAAATGGTGTACGTAAATCACGCAATAACCAGCAGTTAATCCAAACAATACCGGCCTTAATCTGAGCAGCCATTCTATGAGCCCTGGTTAAGTTTTCTGTCCAGATGGTGGATGCAAGTCCATATTCCGTAGAGTTGGCCATCAACAAAACCTCTTCCTCAGTATCAAACGGAGTAAGGGTTACTACTGGCCCAAAAATTTCTTCTTGGTTGGTTCTGCAGTTATATAGCAAACCCTCAATAACAGTTGGTTCTATAAACCAACCATTGTTGCATCTTCCTTCTGGCTTAACAGCTTTGCCACCGCAAAGCACTTTGCCTCCCTCCTGCTTTGCCAATTCAATATAACTTAATACTTTTTCAAAATGCATTTTAGAAACAATGGCACCTGTTTTGGTTAATGCATCAAGCGGGTCGCCTACTATTAACTCTGCTTTAACTTTCTTTACAAATGCAGTTTTAAACTTTTCATAAAGTGGCCTCTCAATAAAAATCCGTGAACCGCAAAGGCAAATCTCACCCTGATTCAGAAAAGAAGACCGAACCGTTTCGGCAAGCATTTTCTCAAAATCACAATCAGCAAAAATGATATTGGGATTTTTGCCGCCCAGTTCTAACGATAGCTTTTTAAACATTGGTGATGCTACGCGTGCAATCTCTGCTCCGGTTTTGGTTCCTCCTGTAAACGATATGGCTTTAATCTTAGGATGTGCGGTGATAGCACTGCCAACTTTTGCACCTAAGCCATGAACAATATTTAACACTCCGGCAGGCAAACCGGCTTCAATGCAAACCTCACTGAAGAGGAAGGCTGTCATGGGTGTTACTTCTGACGGTTTGGCAACTACACAATTTCCCGCAGCAATAGCAGGAGCAATTTTCCAAGTAAACAAGTATAGTGGTAGATTCCAAGGCGAGATGCATCCCACCACTCCAATTGGAGTTCTAAGGGTATAGTTAATGGCATGATCTCCCATCGGATGTGCCTCGCTTGCAAAATGCTCAATGGCTGTTCCAAAAAAACGCATATTGCTTACCGCCCTTGGAATCTCACCATTTCTTGAAAGCCAAAGTGGTTTGCCTTGGTCAATGGTTTCGGCTTTTGCAAAAGTATCCAAATTGCTTTCTATCAACTCGGCAATGCGCGTCATAATGCGTGCACGCTTTTCTGCAGGTGTATTGCTCCATTCATTAAAAGCTGCTTCTGCAGCATTAACGGCCAATTCAACATCCGCTGCATCACTATCAGGGCATAGTGAATATACCGCACCTGTTGAAGGATCTGGATTATCGAGGTATGATTTTGAAACAGGCTCAATCAATTGCCCATTGATATAATTCAATATCTTTTGCATAAGGCGAATATAAAAAGTTCAGCAGAACTATTATGAAATAATGATTTGTAGATTGTATCTGTTTCTAAGAAACGGAATAAAAAAACTATTTAATGACTGACATTGCCTTGTCTAAGGCAGCCATAGCATCTTTACCCACAATTGCAAGCGGTTGTCTTACGAGATTATTACACAATTTCATTTTACTCATCACATATTTTACTCCGCCCGGGCTGCCATCCATGAATAATGATTTCATCATTCCATAGAGATGAAAGTGCAGCAATTTTGCCTCGGCTATATTACCATTTAGCCCAAGCCTTACCATGGTTGTAAACTGCTTGGGATAAGCATTGGCAATAACTGAAATTACACCGCACATACCCATCGATATAAATGGTAATGTAAGGTTATCATCACCGGAAATAACTTCAAAATCTTTAGGCTTAGCAGCAAGTATATCCATAAACTGCTCCGCATTACCGCTAGCTTCTTTGATAGCCACTACATTTTTGCACTGACTTGCAATTCTAAGCGAAGTAGCTGCTGTAATATTTGAACCTGAACGACCCGGAACATTATATAAAATAACAGGCAACCTTGATGTTTTACTGATCTGACTGTAATGATTAAAAATCCCTTCCTGATTGGGTTTATTATAGTAAGGACTTACTGATAAAATTGCCTCATAACCTTTTATGTTGAATGAAGCCATATCGGCTGCAACCTCAGCAGTATTGTTACCACCAATACCTGCCACACAAGGTACGCGACCTGCAGCATGCTTTGCTGTAAATTGATAAATTTTCTTTTTCTCTTCCTTACTCAAAGTAGGGGCTTCGCCTGTGGTGCCTAAAACAACCAGATACTCAACTCCACCTGCAATTACATGATCGATGATATTGGCAAGGGCATCAAAATCAACACCCATATCTTTTTTAAAGGGTGTGATGAGCGCTACCCCTGTTCCGCTTAGTTTCATAAGGTCACTTTATTACTTTTAAATAAAAATCCATTTGTTCAATTAAAAAGGCCAAGCTATTATTCTCCCCTGTATCTATCATTGCATCAAAATACCTAACACCTCCATTAATTGCCGGACCAATGCGATAATGTGCATGTGAGTATGCAGCTACGGCCAACATGGGTAAAATAGGTTCTGTATATATATTAAGTAGCCAGTCAAATTCCATTTCAACAAACCTACTAATTTTAGATTTAACCGGGAGATTAAGTGGTGAGAGGGTTTCCTGCCAGAAATACTCTGATTGTAGACTAAATTTTTTATTACCCGGCAACTGTTTCATTTCTACATAGCCAAGCAGAAAAACTTTTTTGCCATCTGCCCTGAGTTTGTTTGCATACTGATGCACCATTGCCTCTTTCTCTATGTAAGTGGCATTATAAACAATACCCACGTGCTGCACCTGCTCATAAGCAAGCATTCTACTTTTCTTTTTATGTGCTGCTATTTCTTTGGTTAGCAGCAAATGGCCAAGGGTGTTTTTTATATTTTCGATTAGCGACATGAGTTAAATTTCAACTAATTCATTACGAATTTAACAGGAGTAGGCAAAGTTCAGCAAATAATTGTCCACCACTGTAAATTTCATTTAATCTACATAATCCCTTAGATAGTTATAACGCAATGTTAATGCCCCATCCTGAGCAATGGTAGCATTTTTAATGATATGATCCTTGTCCTCAATAAGTAAATGTGGCAGAACATGCCGAATGAGCTGCTCCCCAAATTCTACCGATGCATCTACAGGCAATTCACATGGCAGATTACCTACGGCTTGCACATCGATGGTATTTGGAAGAAAGGAATGCGTTTCTGATTCAAGAAATGGGTTGTATCCATAAAACGGATTGGCTATGGTTGTGCTTCTTAAGGTTGATGGTAGAGGGCCGGGGATATCACAAGTGATATCAGAGACTAGTTTGATGCGAAAATCTTTGGCTTTCATTTCTTCCTTGGTAAAAAATGGTGCAATACCCTCCTTCCAGAAAACCGCATTAATAAATACATCAGCTGATTTTGTATAGGGTTGAAAGCAACTTACGTAATCCTCCGGATGTTTATAAAAATCCGACTTATCCCACTCACGCCCATCTCTTCGTTGATAATAATCTTCAGAGCGTAATTGCACATAAACCGGATGGTCATATTCATTCTCTAAAAACTCCTCCTGCGATACATGATGTATTTTCAGCTTCTTCATAAACTCAATGGCACCATGCGCCACTCGTCCATCTCCACATATTACAATCTTCATTGGCGGCAAAGAAATTCCAAGATATTGGGCATACATTTCCTCCATATTGCTGCATGCAGAAGCCTGCTTCAAATGATAAATGTTAAATTTCTTACCCCACATTAAGAAAGCGTAATGTGTACCTACAATACCGGCAAACCTACCAAATCCAATTATGCGGTTACCGGCATCCCAAACCAGGTTTTCATAATCAACCAAACGAATATTTTTTTGGAGAATAGTGCGCAATAACTTGCGGTTATGTGGCTGCTTTTTTATGGTATGAGAAAAGAAGAGATATGTTTTATCAGACAACAATTCATTTACCGGAACCTCTTTAACCCCCAGTAAAATGTTGGCAGCAGAAACATCCTCCACCACTTCAATTCCTTTTGACTGATATTCTGCATCAGAATAACAGCGTGATGCAGATTTTTGAACCAAAATTCGTGTACCCGGAAACTTCTGCATAACCTCTACACATTGGTCAGGAGTAAGCGGGGTTCGCAAGTCGGGAGGATTCTTCCCTTCTCGAATAATTCCGATAATAGCCATAAGGAGCAAAGATAAGAGCAATGGCTGTTTTTACATCATGGAAAAACCTTATTTTCGCCCCCATATGACAAAGATGAACTTTGCTGAAGAAATGCGCTGGAGAGGCATGTTACATGATATGATGCCCGGAACGGAAGAAGAACTAAATAAAGGTTTGGCACGCGGCTATATTGGTTTTGATCCGACAGCAGACTCTTTACATGTTGGCCATTTAATGCAGGTAATGACCCTGATACATTTTCAGCGTGCAGGGCATAAACCATACGCTCTTGTGGGAGGTGCCACAGGTATGGTAGGTGACCCTTCAGGTAAAAGTGTAGAAAGAAATCTTTTAAGTGAGGAAGTTTTAAGATACAATGTGAATTCTATTCATACGCAGTTAAAGAAATTCTTAGATTTTAATGCGGATACCAACAGCGCTGAAATAGTAAACAACTACGACTGGTTTAGGACATTCGGGTTTCTTGATTTTATCAGAGAAGTTGGAAAGCACATCACTGTAAATTACATGATGGCCAAGGATAGTGTGAGGAAAAGACTAGAAGGCGAAACAGGCATGAGTTTCACCGAATTCAGCTATCAGCTTGTGCAAGGTTATGATTTTTACTACCTGTGGAAACACTATGGAATAAAAGTACAAATGGGCGGAAGTGATCAATGGGGAAATATTGTAACCGGTACCGAACTAATCAGAAGAAAAGATAGCGGTGAAGCCTTTGCATTAACTACCAACCTGATTAAAAAATCGGATGGTACCAAGTTTGGAAAAACCGAAAGTGGTGCAGTTTGGTTAGACCCTAAGAAAACTTCGCCATATAAATTCTATCAGTTTTGGCTTAATGCAAGTGATGATGATGCTAAAAACTGGATAAGGATATTTACCTTAAAGACAAAAAATGAAATTGAGACTTTAGAAGCAGAGCATTTACAAGCACCACACCTACGTATTTTACAAAAAGCACTCTCTGCAGATATTACAGAAAGGGTTCACGGGCAAATAGAACTTAACAAAGCCATAGAGGCTAGTGGAATCCTGTTTGGTAATGCTACTGCCAATGCTTTTGCCAATCTGGAAGAAGAAATATTTCTGGATATTTTTGATGGTGTTCCTCAATTTAGAATTAACAAAACCGAATTAGAAAGTGGCATTGCATTAATTGATTTACTTGCTGAAAAAACGGAAGTGTTTACATCAAAAAGCGAAGCACGCAAAATGCTTCAAGGAGGCGGAGTAAGCGTTAACAAAAATAAAGTTGATAATATGAATGCTATTATTGATGCTTCAATGCTCATCAATAACAAATACCTTATTGCACAAAAAGGCAAAAAGAATTATTACCTTATTATAGTTGAGTAATCGATTTAATCAATAATTATCAATCGATACTGAAATAGCTGAAAAACATCAATTATTAACCTGATGAATATCAGCTTATCAACTATCATATTGGCAAGTTTTAATGGTAAAAAAACTAAGCTTAAACCGCAAATGATTGATACCCTCAACGACAACCAAATCGTATCTGTTACCCTTGGTTTCCCTTACAATGAAAAAGTATGACAACACGTATGGGCATATATGTAAAAAATATGGCATATGCCGGTATAGAGCATTATACCATGTTGGTTTTCTTAAAATATTATGGTATTGTAGCAGTGCACATAAAGCATATAACGGAAGAATCTCCCATTAGCCCATGCAGTTAAAGAAGTAGTTTTAAAGCTAAAAAACTAAATCACATCAAAAGGATAGAATGCGTCTTCAAAATGCTCAATTTCAAATTTATCTCCTTTAACTACAGCTATAATATCAAAACGGGTTGAACCTTTGTGCGCTATCTCTTCTAAATAATTTTCTGCCGTAATACGTATGTTTCTTTGTTTGGCTTTACTCACTGCCCTCTCAGGGAATGCCTTGTCATCTGAAGCACGCGTTTTTACTTCAACAAAAATAATTTCTTTATCTAAGCTGCAAATAATATCTATTTCATTTCTTCCATAACGATAATTGCGCTCAAGAATTTTATAGCCCTTTCGCTGAAGGTAACCTGCTGCAATATCTTCACCTAATTTACCAAAGTGGTTATTCCCATCCTGCTTTGCTGAGCTCATCCTTGGATTACTTCTTATTAAGCAAAATAATAATGACTCGTACTGCCATTGTAGCTTCCCTTCATAGTCCATTTCACCTCGCCCATAGACGACCAACAATGAATGACCTGATAATCTTTAAATCGGTTTACAAAAGCAGTTTGATATGGCTCAATAAATCCAACATATACATTATTTAAAAATACTTGAATATCGATCCCGATTTTATTTTGCAACTTAACATAGCATGTAATTACACCGCGAGAATTTGCAAGCTGCTCATTAAGTTTACTTATTTGCTCCGGCTTTACTGCAAATATATTATTAACCCGTATTGGCACTTTTTTTTGAGCTGAAACTAAAACCTGGTCTTCGCAAATTTTATTTTGTTGAGACCACGCAGTAATGCACATTAATAAAAGGATAAAAAGGATTGATGTGTATTTTTTCATGACAAAATATTTATACAAATGTATAATATACTAACAATTAAGCATATCAACTGATTAGGGTAAAAATGGAATCTATTTAATCTGCTAGTCTAACAGGCGTGCTCCTTGAAAAAGTATTCATTAAAAGTAATCTAAACACACGAGGAGAATCAGTCTCAAAATCTGGAGGGAATGAATTCCAAACCGGAGTGCTGATATTTAGAATTGATAAATAAATCAATTAGAAATTCTTTAACATGTGAAGCAAAAGATTCTTATACTTATTTTATTGAGATTTAAATACCGAGGTATCCTGAATAAACAACCAGTCTAAGCAGTTTAGCTGGCAGTTTAGGCTCAGCGCTATATAAACCAAATATACTTGAACCACTTCCACTCATAGAGGCATAAGAAGCTCCTGTATCATACAATGCTTTTTTTAACTCAGCCAACTGCGGGTACGCAGCAAATACCGACTTTTCAAAATCATTGAAGATTCTTTCTTTCCATTGATTTACCGGTGAATTCAACAAGTTCTTTAAGGTCAATTGTTCATCAAGTACTTCTCTTCTTTCTACCTGACTATAAGCAATAGCAGTGTTAGAATGTACCTCAGGAGCAACTAACACCAAATACCAACCTTCTAATGAAATAGCATAAGGCTCAAGCTCATGTCCTTTCCCAAATAAATACGATGGTTCATTTTCAATAAAAAAAGTACAATCGCTGCCAAGTTGCTCTGCATATATTTTCAGTTGACTTTTAGGTATATTCAACTGATATAAATTATTCAATAGAGTTAAGGTAAAAGCAGCATCGGCAGACCCGCCTCCCAATCCTGCACCCATAGGTATACTTTTAAACAAGTAGACATCGGTTGGGGCAATATTAAAATCGCGTTTCAGCAGTTTAAAAGCTTTTAAAACCAAATTGTCTTGCTCTTGAGTAAATATGGTTAAACCTGCTGCTGTAAATCTGTATGGCAAAGAGCGATCTGCTGCTTGCAAAGGCACAGCCTCCAACATATCGCATAACGGTATGGGATAGAAAACAGTTTCTATATTATGAAACCCGTCTTCCCTTTTATTAATAACATGTAAGCCAAGATTTATTTTGGCATTCGGGAAACAAATCATTTAAATACCTTTGTTGCGCAAAATGCAACAAAAATTTAAAAATGCTTCAATTTAAAATCATACTTGTTTTATCAGTACTCAGTTTTATTGCACTCATTGATTTATATACCTGGCAGGCCATAAAAACCATCACAAAAAAAAACTTTCTAAACAAGGCCAAGCGCGTA
>JBILGC010000110.1:0-2586 GCA_044351265.1 Bacteroidia bacterium | reverse complement strand
AGCACGTCGCGAAACGAGGATATGAAGTGGGCCGGTTTCGATGCCCTAGCCAAAAAGGGTGATTGATTTGCCCATCAAACGGATTCGCATCAAAGCATGCGATCGTTGTCAGAGAACCGAGGAGATCCTCTATCGCGTCCGCATCGACGAGTCTCGCACCTGGATATTTGTCTGCCCCGCTTGTCTCGAGTGTGTGAAGCCGGGGAATCCACTGTATCAGTACGGCGGTACATGGAAGAGCAAGAAGCGTCACTGATCATTGCTACCAAGCGAATTTGAGGGGGAATGACTTCACGTTTTAGTGATTATTGTCACTCATGCTGAACGCTAATTACTGGCTAGATAACACCGAGTTGTCTTGGCTTTTGCCTCTTAAGTGATTCCAGAGAATGATTTGCGACGAATAAAAACCATGATACCAAAGTGCCAGGAAAATAGTCATTAGGCCGTTTGGTGACAACCACCGTTCAAGGAATCTCGCCCTGCGTTTGCCTTCGGCCATTGGATTGCTCCACCACGACATATCGAATTCTGCAAAGAAAGCTATCTCGCTTAACCAGTACATAACCCATAGAAAGCCGAGCCAACCGGCTAAGAGATAGCCCACCCATCGAAGTGATTCTAGGCGCTTCTGGTCCATTTTCGCTCTTGCTTCAGTTCCTTCCGTGCACCATGCGGCACCAAGCGCTCCATATGCGAAAAAGTATGCAACGTAGCCGATGAAAGGAATAAATGTCATTGCCACAATTACTGCTGGCTGAAGCTTGAAAGGACGTTTTGACGGAGGCAGTGCACGCCACGACATAACTAGCAGAACCGTGTCCGCGATGATGTAAATAGGGCTCAATATCGTAGAGAGAGCGAAGCCCACGGATATAGTGGGTAGGCCTTCCTCGTCGATTAAGACTGTGCTGGGACAAAAGCTAATTACGATCAATGATCCGAAGATTGCATACAGTAAGACCCTCGCCAATGTTATCTGGGCTTCCGTTATCGACAAGGAATGTGTCTTAATCGGTAGCGGGGGTGGTGTGTTACGATTTGGTTCGTCGGTTGCCTGCAAAGCAGGAGATGCTGTCGGTTGGACACTTGAGCCGGCGATAAGTCCTTTAACATCGGATGCATTGCTCCAAGAGGTTTGATCCTCCCGTCGAATTAAATCAGCGGGCTTGATCTTGCCATCCGCAGCAAGTTGTTTCAACTGTGCTGTTTCAAAAGGACCAACTTGCCTGTTGTTCCGCTTGACGTACCACTTTGCCATTTTGGTCGATACTCACGTATGTTCACAGTCAGTTGAGTTGCGCAACGAAGCATGGAATCCGGTCGACTGCGGTTGAGAATGGAAGTTCCCTACGTCTTGGGCACGGAAACGCCTGTCAAAGGCTGAGTAGCGACCAGTAGAATGGACTCATGCCACCACAAACCGACATCCATAAACTGCTCGTAGATTTGCAGGACAGTGCCGAGGACGCCAAGGCGGCTCTACTCGATCTGACCTGCGAGCGGCTTCGTAGGCTCGCCAGCAGAATGCTCAAGAATTACCCCAGACTGAAGCGTTGGTCCGATACCGATGAGGTACTACAGGCAGCTACGTTGAGGCTGTACAAGGCGTTGAGCAGCGTCAAGCCAGAGACTCCTGAACAGTACTTTGGACTTGCAGCTACACAGATCCGGCGGGAACTAATCGATCTTACACGACATTTTTACGGACCTGAAGGACTTGCAGCTAATCATCACAGCGACTCAGGAAAGATCCTGACCGGAACGGCCAATCCAGAAGAGCCTGCCAAGTTGGTCGAGTGGGAGTCCTTCCATGAAAGCGTCGAAGCTTTACCAACTGAACTCAAAATGGTAGTTGAGCAGCTTTGGTACAACGGACTGACCCAAGCCGATGCAGCGGAGGTTTTGGGAATCAGCCTTACAACACTAAAGCGCAGATGGACTCAAGCGAGGTTGCTGCTGGCTGACTCAATCAGGGAGGACTCGCACGATGCCCAATGAAACCTCAGATCTCATCGCTGACCTCGTCACCAAATGGGAAGACGGCGTCGAGATTGGGCTCAACCTGACTCCCAAGGAGATCTGTTTTGAACATCCTGAGCTTGAACAGATCGTGTCTGAGCAAATCACTAAGCTCAAGCGGATGCGTTGGCTCACATCCACATGGGACTCTCACGCATCGGAAACACTCGCCAACGGCACCGTGATCGCCAACCGTTTTCACATCGAGGAAGTCTTGGGATCAGGTGGTTTTGGAACGGTCTATCGTGCTGTGGATACCGAGCTTCTTCGTTCCGTTGCTCTCAAGATCGCTAACCCGAATCGCAACGATCCAGATACATTGCTTACGGAAGCTCGCAAAGCAGCTAGTCTACATCACCCGCACGTTATCACCGTCTACGATGTTGGAAGATTCGAAGAGCGTGTGTTTATCGTCAGTCAACTAGTCGAAGGACGTAGTCTCAAGGATGTTGCATACAGTGCCAAGCCTACCGTGAATCAGATCGCCCAATGGATGAGACAAGTTGCAGAAGCTCTTGAAGTAGCCCATCGAAATGGTCTTGTTCATCGGGATCTCAAGCCCAG
>JBILGC010000114.1:0-2593 GCA_044351265.1 Bacteroidia bacterium | reverse complement strand
ACAATCCTAAAAATGGCAATGTTGTTTCAGTGAAAGCTGAAGGAGGTAATTGTGGCGAGTCATCATGCATCTCACACATAATATCAACACCATCTGCAAGTGCAGGTTTTGGTTTTATAAACGTTGGAATCCTTGATCTTACTTTCTCCAATTTTAGCATTGCGGTGGGAAGCAAGAAATTTTATTTTCGCTACAAGACAGGGATTAAAAGCGTAAGCGCAACACAGGATATCTCTTATGACAACACTTTTGGATACACCATCCCCACTTACCCGATTAACGCAACAGATTATTATGAATTCAATGGTCAAAAAAGCGTTAAGCGTAGTGGATATACTGCCGGGGTTATGATTGGAGGTAAATCTGTTAGATTTTATTTAGGAGGTGGCCTTGGAGAAGTAACGCCCTCGTGGGGAGTAGATATTGTTAATTACGCTAACCCTTCATCAAAAACAAGTACTTGGGGTACTGTTAACTCGCTAAAAAGAAAAGGACCAGAGGTAGAAGCTGGGCTATTTTTTAAAGTTGGGAAATTTAATATTATGGCCGGAGCAAATGTAATAAACGATAAATCAAATGGCCAATATATTGATGGAACGCTTGGAGTTGGTATTACATTCTAAAGTTTAATTTAACCATGAAACATTTTACTAGTAAAACGTTTACAATTTTAACTCTTCTAATAATTATGCTATCTGGGCTTTATTGTACAAAGCTAGATGACCCTATTAGAGGTTGGGGAAATAAAGTTTCCATTGAGACCGGTGGTCTCAATGGCCCAGCTACTTCAAGCTCTGTTAACATTGCAAATTCTACTGTTTCCTGCAGAGTGAGTACTTTGGCAGGAAAGAGAAAAGGTATTTGTTGGAGTGAATCTAGCTCCAATGTAACAGTAGCTGGTAGTAAGGTAGAGGTCGGGACTGGCACTGGTAGTTTTTCTGCAACTATCACCGGTTTGTCGCCTGTTAAAACATATTACTACAGAGCATATATTATTTTGGCTGAACCCAATTCAGCATTGTATGGAGACTTGAAGTCTTTTACTACACCAGCAGGTTGTCCTAGCTTTACTTTCTCTGGATCACCTACTCCTACAACTGCTAGTTTTGTACTGAATATAACTTCAAATGGTGGGGCAACTGTCACAAGTTGCGGTGTAGTTTATAGCAACTCTGTTTCCAATCCTATAATTGGTCAAGCTAACTGCTTTAATGCTCCACTCACATCTACTCCAGTTATTGGGAACAACAATATTTCTGTGTCAGGGCTAACGCAAGCTACTACCTATTATGTAAGAGCATGGGCCGTAAATTCGGCAGGAACTTGCTATTCAGCACCTATTCCAGTTACAACTACAGCAAATCTTGCGACGCTTAGTACATCCCAAGCTACTTTAGTCACCAGTAACTCAGCTACACTTGGTGGAACTATTACCAGTGATGGAGGAACAGCAATTACTCAACGTGGGGTAGTTTATAGCAGCTCTGTTTCCAACCCTACTGTGCTTGATAATAGCCCGACAACTGGGGCAGCAGGCTGTATATCTGTGCTTGCAAATCCTCCTACAGGAACTAGTAGTTTTTCTATCCCTGTGACTGGCTTAACATCATCAGTTAGATATTATGTTAGAGCTTGGGCTAAAAATTCGGCATCAGTTGTTAGTTATGGAGGCGTGCAACCATTTGATACCCCCGCGCAAATTGTTTGTCCTACTATAGTTACATCTGCAGCTACTTTAATTACTAGCACCTCCGCTACCCTAAACGGAACTATTTCAGCAACGGGTGGTGCCCCAATAGTTGAACAAGGATTTGTCTATAGTAACAGTAATAGTAATCCAACTGTAGGGGCTGCAGGCTGTACTTTTGTCTCTTATACGCCAGTTGGTATAGCTCCCTACAATAGAAATATTACTGGCCTAACAGCTTCAAGTACGTATTATTTTAAAGCGTGCGCACGCAATTCAACTACTTGGTGCTATGGGGCAGTCGCTTCGTTCCCAACAGGAAGTAGCATCTCCAGTGTAACTGGTTCAAATTTTACTTCAGTTGCCGTCCCTGATAATAGCGCAACAGGCGCTAGTAGCTCTATAAATATAACCATCCCATCAGGTAGAACTATTACAGGAATTAGTGTAACCTATAATATGACGCATTCTTATGCTAGTGATATGGTATTTAATCTTAGGGCGCCTAATGGACAGATCTTAAACTTATTCAACAGACATGGAACTACTGGTGCTAATTTTGTAAATACAACCATCAACTCAACAAGCACTGCTAATTTGTCGTTAGCATCAGCCCCATTCACAAATACTTATGCTCCAGCGAGAGCTATTGGAGTTGGCCCAACGAATGGTGTTTCTGCAGCTTCCGCTTATTCCAATTTGTATTCTACTGGAACTGGTGTACCCCAAACATGGACTTTATTGATGCGTGATTACTTTCAATTAGATGTTGGAACATTAACTAGTTGGTCTATAACAATTACATACAACTAAAAGTAGCACCCCATGTTACTTTTAGTTCATTTATTTTTTTTGCTGGGGTCAGTTTGTATGTCATTAAATGTAGTTGGACAAGTTGGTAAACCC
>JBILGC010000106.1:0-2635 GCA_044351265.1 Bacteroidia bacterium | reverse complement strand
TGCACTGCTGGGGATCAGGCGATTGGGAACAACAGGAATTTCTGAAGGCGTGGGACTGCCAATGATTTCTGTAAGCAGTCCAATCATATTGTGGAAGTAAGTTGTTGTTCGGAGTCCACCGTTGTACCATGTAGAGTAAGGGGATCCTGCTCTTTGCGTATAACCAGGTTTGTTTTCTTGGATAAGTCGGTTGATCATTGCAGCACCCACTGCATCCAGACTTGTCATGACCAGTGGGTCAAATACATAATTGAAAGGATCACGGAAAGGGGGTCCTGCAACTACAGTTCCTTGTGGACCTGTTTGGTGATGATTGTACATGATTTGCGGGATCCATTCAACATATAATTGTCGACCCATGTTTTGGGTTTCCTTCAGGTTCATCATGTAGAAGTCACGGTTGTTGTCGTGTCCGGCATATTTTTCATACAACCTAGGTAAGAAGGAAGTTGTTCTTTTGGTTGAGTCGTTGTTGCGCATGTACCAGTTTGAAACCAATTCTTGTCCATCTGGATTTGCATGAACGATCAGTATGATTACATTGTCTAATATGTATGTTGTTTCATCATCGGTTCTGTTGCATAGTTGGTATGCAATTTCAATGAGCTGATGTGCGCCAACCACTTCAGTTGCATGAAGTCCGCCATCGATCCACACCACTGCTTTGCCATCGGCTGCAAGTTTCCTGGCATCAGCCTCTGAGAGATTTTCTGCTCGGGCCAGTTTTTGCGATATATCCTTGTATGTTGCCAGTTTCAATTGATTGGCAGGCGAGGTCACGATCATCATAAACTGATCCCGGCCTTCTTCTGTCTTGCCAATTGAGTGCATGATTGCTCGATCGGAAGCCTGGTCTAATTTTTTGAAATATGCCTCGGTTTGCGAATAGGTTGCCAGCTTGTAATTGTCACCTATGTTGAATCCAAAATGTTCCTTGGGGGTAGGGAGTGGTTGTCCTACGGCCACAAAAGAAAACAGCAGGAAACTAAAAAATTTTAAAAACTTCAGCATATGTACCAGTTTGATTTGAAAGGTCCTAAGTTAATTATTTCGGGAGTCAACCTCTTTATTTCGAGCCCCAAGAATTTAGCGTTACAACTTTGAAAATTGAAAACGTTTTCGGAAATTCTAAATTTCAGAAGACTGAACCAAGTAAAATTACCCTAATTTGTATAAGCATAGTTAACCAAAACCAAAAGAAAACTTGCCATGAGAAAAAAAAGTATGAGTGCAATTCTGTGCACTGCAATGGTGGCTCTTCTGTCATTCAGTGCAGTACAGTTGCATGCAGAGAAAATTTCTCTCTCAAAAAATTCAACAAACTTTGAGAGACCACCTGTAGATGTAACAGGAACGGTATCCGATGTCCGCAATGCCCCGCTGGCAGGCGCGACAGTCACGATCAAGGGTACTAGAATTTCAACCGTAACAGATCAGAACGGTAAATTCAGTTTAAGAGGAGTTTCAGATGGAGCTGTTCTTCAAATCTCTTTCAGTGGGTATCTCACAGAAGAGGTTCAGGCAGCTGCAGGAGCTATGAAAGTAACCCTCAGAGAGCAAATCAATCAGTTGACCGACGTGGTTGTAGTTGGTTACGGTACACAGCGCAAGAAAGACCTTACAGGTGCTGTTGTGCAGGTAAAAGCTTCCCAGTTGGAAAACGAAAATGCTCGTTCCGTGCAGGATATGTTGCGAGGCAACGCACCTGGATTGGATGTCGGCTTCAATGCATCTCCAAAAGGTGGTGGTGACTTGCGTGTTCGCGGTCGCGCTTCTCTTACTGCTTCAACCACTCCATTGATTGTGGTGGATGGAGTAATTTATCAGGGCGATTTGAGTGATATCAATCCAAATGATATTTCTACAATGGACGTGTTAAAAGATGCAAGCTCTGCAGCTGTATTCGGTGCACGTTCTGCAAATGGTGTTATCCTGATTTCAACCAAAAAAGGCAAGAGCGGGAAGCCCGTTGTAACTTTCAACTCAAATTACACCATGAACAAATTAGCTCGCTGGCCTGGTTTGTTATCACCAGAAGAGTTTTTGAGCTGGCGTTCAGATGTTATATACAGCATGCGTGGCTACGATTCCACCTCTAAGCCTGGTATCAAGTATTGGGCATGGGATCCCAAAAAGCTTCCATCCGGATTTACGGTGGATCAGTGGTTGGCACTGGGTAACCAGGCTGGTCAGGATCCAACAACCGTTTGGTTGAACCGTTTGGGTGGAACAGTAGGTATGGCTCCAGTAGAGATTGAGAGCTATAAAAACAATACGCCTATTGATTGGGAGTCATTGATGTTGAATAAAAACGGCAGACAACACGATCATACCGTGAGTGTTTCTGGAAGAAATGAAGCCTTTAATTATTATACTTCATTTGGTGTGTTTGACAATGAAGGAATGTCTGTTGGTGAAAGATTCAAAACATTCCGCGCAAGAACCAATCTAGAGTCAAACATAACCAAGTACCTGACTTTTGGTATCAACATGCAATTTGCCAGCAGGGATGAAGGAGCAGTACCAGTGAACTTGGGTGATATGATTCGCTCAACACCATTCGGTAATCTTTATCAGGCAGACGGAAGATTGCGTTCAAGTACAACGGATAACATTGGTAACAATACCAATCCTT
>JBILGC010000071.1:0-9186 GCA_044351265.1 Bacteroidia bacterium | reverse complement strand
TCCTTTATCCGGATCTTTAGTCATGCGCATGGTTTCATTGCTGTTTTTCCATGGTTTATCTCCTGAGCCATTTAGCAATGAATCAACGCGTGCTTCATTTGGGTTCCATGTCCATATATAAAAAGGGCCATCAGGATTGCTTTTCATACCATCCGCGCTAGCAGAAGTGGCTTTAGCGATATTGCAATAAATACGAACTTTCTTAGTTACATCCGGATTTTCCGGTTCTACCCACGCGGCCTGTCCCATAGATGAGAGATAAAGGCAAATACCAATTATGCTGAATATAATCTTTTTCATGATGTTATTTTTTTAAGAATTCAATATTAAACGTAAATGCCTTATCAGAACCACACATTGTAGTTTTGGTATACAGCAATTTTGGATTTGCTCCCAATAGATTGGTTCCTATGGAAATGCTACCAATAGCTTGACCATTTACATCACTCAAATTTATTTTGGTAGGGTAGGCAGGGTCATCAAAAGCCCATTTGCCTTTGGTTACGCCAAAATAGTTTACCACCACACCAGCGGTATCTGCGGTAAAGCTATAGTCGGTCTTGAAAAGGATGGATGGCGCGTTTGAACCCGATTCCTGCGTAAAGAAATCCGTTATATCCATTGTTTCTTTGGTTAATGATTTCTCGTCAACTTGCTTGGCAGTTTGCATTTGCCATTTGCCACCAATGATGGTAAGAAGTTGGTCTGAGCTATAAAGCGGAGGCCCAATTTTTTTATCTTCATCATAGGGTTTTTCACATGCGCTCCAAAAAAGAGGGAGCAAACACAGCATAAATTTAAAAAATGTATTTTTCATATATTTATTAATTACAAACAGTTGTAGGATTAAACTCAAATACCCTTGATGTGCCGCAAGATGAGGGGAATTGAAGAATCATACCATTGCAATTCCAGGGAACTCCTCTAACCAGTAGATTATCTTGACCTTTGCTTACACCTATTCTTTTAACTTGATGCAATCTGTCGCCTTCGCAATTCATTTCCAACCTGCGCTGCAACCTGATTTCATCTACTAATGCACTGCCGCTTAAAGAAGCAATATAGGTTTCTTTTGTTGCACTCGGTTTATATGCCCTCTTAACAATTGGCGTTAAATCTGCAATTGCTCCTGTTGAATTACCTTGAATGGCTAGAATTTCTGCACGCATTAACTTTAAATCTGTTAGGTGCAGGTAAGGGGCTGCAAAATTATTCAGATTAAATTTGGTTGTGGCCATTTGCTGGTTAGACTGACCTTTAAAATAGGTTTTAGTCATTTTGCTGCGCTGATCGCTGGTATCGCTGCTCAGTAAACCAGCAAATTCAGTAGAGAAACATAATATAGGCAATACATTATCACCTTGTAAATCATTTCTGTATTTGTCTTTAAATTCTCCGCTTCTGCTGCCGGTTTCATAAGGATTATTGCCGCTAACAAATCCAAAAACGATTTCACTCACTACATTATCCCTGATATATCTGTTCAAGCTATCACTTAATTGGTATTTATTCGAATTAATCACTTCATCAATCAAGGGTAATGCATTGCTATAATCATTCATCTGAAAGTAAACTTTAGCCAGCAGTGCTTTTGCGCCATCTTTATTTACATAAACACCGTTTTGTTCCGGAAGCTTGTTGATGGCAGCCTGCAGTTCACTAATGATGTAATCATAACCCTCCTTAACGGTAGAGCGAGGTATTGCTTCATTTTTAGCTCTTTTTCTTATTATTATACCTAGGTGGGAATTGTCAGGAGTATAGCCATACGGCTGAGCCCATAAACGTAAAGATTCAAAGTGGCAAAGCGCCCTTAGGAATGATGCCTCACCCTGAAAACGATTTTTTTCATCATTGCTCAGGTTAAGTTTGTCGTAATACAAATCCATAACATTGCAACGATAAATGGTATAGTATGGCTGCGCAAACGCACCACCTATAAAAGTATTAAACTGATCACTCTGCCTGTTATATATTCCGGTAAGAAAACCATCATTATTGGTTGGCTTGCTCACATCATCTGCCAGTAAATCAGAGGCTACTTGAAACTGTCCGTTCATCATATTAGCACAGGCATCATAGCAAGAGTTAAGAAGTGCCTGCATGTCATCTTTACTTCTAATAGCACTATCAGGGGTTAATGCACCATCTCCGGCTTCTAATTCTATATCAAGGTTTTTTTCGCATGCACTAAGCAATAGAATTGTTGCTAATATGGAACTGTATAGAAATGCTGATAATTTATATGTTTTCATTTTGCGTATCATTAAAAGGTTACAGTAACTTGGAAGTTATATGTTTTTTCCTGAGGAGCATTCAGGTAATAAGTATTTTGAGCCTGCATGTTTCGGGATTGGTTGATATTTCCTTCACCATCACGTGCGATTTCAGGATCAAGACCTGGGTAGTTTGTAAACACCAACAGGTTGGTACCGATAAAACCAATGCGGGCTGAACCTAGATTTACTTTCTTAGCCCATGCAGCCGGCAAATTATAGCCAATAGATAGATTTCTGAGTCGAACAAAACTTGCATCATATAACCACATTGGTGTGTTGTATTGCCAGTAGTTAGGTAAGCCATAAGTAGATGCGTCCAGTGTTAAGCGAGGGAATGTGGCATCATCTCCCGGGCGCTGCCATCTTTCAGCAATTTCCGGACGCATATTCCAAAAGGAAACCACACCTAATTGGCGTTTTGCAGAGGCATCATAAATGTTGCCTCCAATCTGGAATACAAACAGTACACTCAAATCCCAGTTTTTATATTGAAAGGTATTGGTTAAACCACCTGTTGCTTTAGGCAAAATAGAGCCAACTGGTACACGGTTATCAGGATCCCAAGTAAATGTTTCGTTACCGTTTTTATCTAGGTATACAGGTCTTCCGGTTTCTTTATCAACCCTTGAAAAGCGCACCAGATAAAATGTACCTACAGGACTTCCAACCACTACGCGGGTATCGTTTGTTCCGCCACTTACCGCTTCCTCTGTGTAGTTGCCGGTGCTGGTAAGTTCATTCAGGTTTCTGGCTATAACAAATTGGGTGGTCCATTTAAAGTTTCTACCCATAACATTGTTCGATTTAAGCGATAATTCAACCCCATGATTTCTGATTGAACCTACGTTATCAAAGTATTCGCTGAAACCATTGGATGGGTCGATATTTAATCTCATGATGATATCAGAGCTGCGCTTATCATAGTATTCAAATGAACCTGTAATGCGGTCGTTGAAAAAACCAAAATCTATGCCGGCATTAAATGTCCATGAGGTTTCCCAACGCAGGTTTTGGTTCTCCAATTTGGTAGGATATAAAATAGGTTGTCCGTTATAAGGCGTGGTAGGAGAGTTTTGAAAGAAGCCAAATCTTGCATTGTTATCAAAGTCCGAGTTTCCGGCTTTCCCATAAGAGGTGCGTAATTTAAGGTAGCTGATATATTTATTGCCTGAAAGAAAACTTTCATCAGAAATATTCCAACCTGCTGAAACAGCCGGAAAGAATCCGTAACGGTTATTGGTACCAAAACGCGATGATCCGTCATAGCTTAGAGAAACTTGAGCATAATAACGTTGCCATAAACTATAGTTAATACGAGTAAAGTAACGTTCAAAAATCCATTCCTGCTGTAGTTTGTAACGCTTTAAGTAATCAGGTGAGAGCGAATCATTTTGATTTAAAAGACCGTTAGCGTTTCGTTGTTCTAGATTCAGGCCATTGGTAAATGAATGCTGCCTTTCGAATCCTCCCGTAATCATAAGATTATTGTGCTTATTAATATCGTATTTATAATTAGCCTGAACCGTGTAGTTGTAATTGTTGGTATAATTGGCATCTCTTTTTGCAATACCCGTTGTGTCTGCCTTTGTATTCCTCAATAATTCTGCTGGAGAATAGGTATCATCAGCAATATTTTGGAAATCATAGTTGCCCTGCACCCTCACGGTAAGATTTTTTAAAGGCTCATAATCCAGACTTAATGAATTTATGGTTCTTAATTCACGTGTCTCCCATTTATACAGTTCCTGCATCATCACGGGATTGGTTCTAAACGCGGCATCTGAATTGTTGAAAGTAAAATAAGTCCCGTCAGGGTTTTTAATCGGATATATTGGCAAGGCAGAAGACATGACCAATCCAAAACCGCCTGACCAGCCGCTGTAAATTCTATTATTAAGGCCGGAAGTAAATGAGGTTCCGAATGAAGCTCGTAGGTTTTTTAATATCTGATAGTCCATATTAATGCGTGCTCCGGCTCTTTCATATGAATTGCCTTTTATAAAGGTTTCGTTTTTAAGGTAAGAGAAACTAGAGAAAATATTAAATTTTTCCCACCCTTTTGAAATGGTAATATCATGCTGGTGTTTTACTCCGGTTTGGGTGGTTGCACTATACCAGTCCGTGTTGTTATTGCGTGCCTCATCCCATGTAATGCCTGTAATACCGCCAACTGATAAATCTGGTTTACCTACTCGACCGTCATTAATCCATGCCTCTTCATATAGCTGCAAAAACTCGTCTCTGCTAACTGTTTTGGGCTTGGCAGTGGGAGTAGAGAAACCAATTTGCCCATTATAGGTTACATTAAATTTACCTTTCTTAGCCCTGCGTGTGGTAATCATAATTACACCATTTGCACCACGTGAACCGTAAATGGCAGTTGCAGCAGCATCTTTTAGTACTTCTACTGATTCAATATCGTTAGGGTTAATGGTGGCAAGCGGATTAAAATTGAATCCACCGCTGTTGCCATAAACGGCATAGCTCTGAGTAATGGGTATTCCATCAATAACGTACAATGGATCACCACTGGCACTGATAGAACTAATTCCTCTGATTCTTATTATTGATGGAGAACCTGCCACACCACTACCTTGTGTAACAGCAACACCTGCAAGTTTTCCTTGCATGGCCTGCTCAAAACTTTGTACAGGCAAATCGTTCAATTCTTTGGTTGAAATTTTGGCTATAGATGAAGTTAATTCTCTTCTACGTTGCACCCCATAACCAACCACTACAACATCGTCCAGCTGCTTAGGATCTTCTTTCATGGTGAGGTTTAGGTTCACAGCAGCGTTACCAATTTCAATTACCTTATACTCGGTTTTAAGACCGGTGTATTGAAATTTTATTTTGTATTTGCCAGCAGTAAGTCCTTCTATACGGTAGTTGCCATCAATATCGGTAACTCCACCTTTTTGAGTACCTTCAGCCATCACCACAACACCAATAATGGGCTGGTTTTGGTTATCGGTTACTTTGCCCGAAATGGTTTGGGCATCAACCCTTGCAAAGATTGTTGCCAGCAGCATTGTAAATAAGGTTCCTCTCATATCTTTTTAATTATTATTTAAAACTTTTTATGACTTGTGTGAACTTGTTATGTTGTCTACAAATAAAATTTGATAATGCGATTTAAAAAAAAGAAAGTGTATATCCTACACTTATTTGGTTTTTTATAAAAAATTATTTTTATTCGAATTACAATTGAAATAAAACATATGAAAAAATTACTACTATTTACTGCTGCACTTGGACTATTTTCAGGTGTATTTGCAAAAAAAGTCAGATTTCAGGTTGATATGACCGGAAAAACCGCTAGTGACAGTGGAGTATCTATTGCAGGCGACTTTCAAAAAGCTGCTGGTGCACCTAATGATTGGACTCCAGGTGCTACAGTGCTAGCAAAGGTTGGTGCTTCTAACATCTATTCCGTAATTGTTGACATCCCTGCCGGACGTTATTATGAATTTAAATTCATTAATGGAAATGCTTGGAGCGATGCTGAAAATGTTCCTGCATTAAGCCAAAAAGGACATTCCAATAATGGGCAGTCTGATGGCAATCGCTGGTTTTTTATTGACTCTACAGCAAATGATACTACAAATCTACCTGCTTACTTATTTGGAGGTAATGCTCCTGCAGGTAAGAACGCAGTGCGTTTTGCAGTTGACTTGAAAAATGAGACTGTCGCTAATGATGGTGTTTTTATTGCTGGTGCATTTACCAATTGGGGTTCGGGTCAGCGCAGAATGTCTAATTTGTACAACACAACCAAATTGTATGAATATATAGCTATTCTTGATACCGCAGCTACTTATGATTATAAATTTAAGAATGGTGATGCAGGTTGGGAGTCTGTGCCACCCACATGCGCAACTGATGGAAACCGTCAGGTTGTTTCCTCAGGTAGTAAAGCTGAATCAAAAGTTTGTTTTAACTCATGCGTAGCGTGTCCTGCTGCTCCGCTGCCTAAATATAATATCACCTTCCGTATAGATATGACCAACTCGGATTGTGATGGCGGTTTTGACTCAGTAACAGTTGCAGGTGGTAAGTTGCCAGGTGCATGGGGTAGTGGTACTACCTTGAGCCAAGTTGGTACTTCTAAAGTATACAGCAAAACTATTCAGATGGACTCTGGTGAGGTTGAATTCAAATTCCGTTATCACAAAGGCGGTAATACAAACTGGGAAAGTATCGCAAACAGATTAATGACATTCCAGTCAGACTCAACAATTGCACTTCATTGCTTCAGTACCACTTCTGCTTGTGTTCCTAAGCCTGCTCCTTCTAGCATCACTTTCAAAGTTGATATGTCAAATGAAGTTCCGGATGCACAAGGTAGAATTTATGTAATGGGTACTTTCCAAAGCCCTAACTGGCAGGCTGGCGCATTACGCTTAAAGCCGGTTGCTGGTGAGCCTGGTAAATTCTCTATTACTGTTAATAATGTTTGCCCTGGTTCTTTTAACTATAAATTCTTAAATGGGGATTCTTCACTTCAAGCTAGTGAAGAGACTTTCCCGGATACAAATTCACGTGCTTGTGTCGATCCCAATGGATTAGGTGGGTTTAACCGTAAATTCAGCAGAACCGACACCAATGCAGTGGTTCTGGGCTATGTATTTAACAAGTGTGCTACAATTGCTCCTGTAGGTTTAAATAAAGTAACAGGTGTATTCAATCAGGTTGTATTGTATCCTAACCCTACCAAAGAATTTGCTATTTTAAACCTTAATTCTGTAAAAGGTGAAGTAAATGTATTGGTAGCAGATATTACAGGTCGTGTTGTGAAAAACATCAACACTCAAGCAACAGAAATTAAACTCTTAAAAGAAGAATTAGGCCATGGCTTATTCTTTGTTCGTTTAGCCGGCAATAACGGTGAAACAAGAGTAATGAAACTCATAGTGCAGTAGTTAGTTTTTTTAACAAAATAGCCCGGCTTTGCCGGGCTTTTTGTTTTTAAAAGGGTTAGATTTTAACTCCTTGTTTTAAATGCGTACAGCTGCGCAGGTTTATGAAGAACTCCTTTTTGCTTTTCTCCCAATTCAATAAGCTCTTCATCCTTTTTAAATCGCTTGATAAAATTGCGCTTGTCAAATGTGGTGTTCAAAATCACTTCATATAAGTTTTGCAATTGCCGCAACGTAAATTTTTTAGGGAGTAGCTGCTCTGCAATATGGTTGTAGTGCATACGGGCCCTGATGTCTTCAATGGCTGTTTTTACAATCAGATTATGATCGAAAGCAAGTGGTGGGACGCGTTTTACATTCTTCCAAACTACATTTTTGGCAAACGAACCCGGAACTGGCCTAATCATTTCTTTTCTTACCAGTGTGTAGTAGGCAATGGTTACAACCCTTGCATCCGGATCAGAGCGGTAAAAGGCAAGCCACTCTTTATCTTTGTCTTGTTTCACACGCATAGGATCGCCAAACGTATGAAATTGCTTTAATTGTAATCCCTCTACATGCGTAAGTTCTTTCAACACGCGTGTGGCCGCCTCATTCAAACTTTCAGATTCATCAATTAAATCACCGGGTATAGCAAACTGCGGACGGTATGCATGAGCTGAACTTAAGGCAGGATCTTTTTGCTCAATAAGTAAAATCTCCAGTTTGTTATTACTCTCATCATATCCGAATATCACACAGTCAACCGACAAGTGTTTGCGAAAGGTACTTTTTCTCATGGTGTGAATGGTATTGCAAAATTAATTCAATTTTATTTTCATGCAAATTGGTGTAATCAATACACTTATTTGATTATTAACCGATGTTGTTTATCATTGTATCGCGATAAAAATACGTCTACATGAAAAAAAAATTTAGCATAATTACTGCTCTTTTTATTTTAACCTATACCCAAGCGCAGCCTAAACTTCATCAATCATTGGGTAATATTCAAAACTTAGAAAATAAGGATCCCTTTATCATTCTTAGTACCTTATCCGGCACAATACGCATCACTACTTATTCACCTGTTTGTTTGCGTATTCAAATAAGTAAAACAAATACCTTTGAGGATTTTAGTTATGCCGTACAGGCTAAGCCTGTTGCAGGGTTAGTAAAGGTTGCCGATAAAGGCTATGCTTATGAATTGCGCACCGACTCTTGTTATTTGCTTATAACTAAAAATCCTGCACGTATCGCACTATATAATAATAATGGTGATTTATTGAATGAAGATGAGCCTGTATTTGGCACCGGATGGATAGGGGAAGAAGTAAGCACATACAAAAAAATGCAGGATGATGAAAAATTTATAGGGTTAGGAGAAAAAACAGGTAACCTGAATAGAAGAGGAGAAGGTTTTACCAATTGGAATACTGATTATTTTGCCTATCCGTCAAATGGAGACCCTATTTATGCATCTATCCCCTTTTACATGGGCGTGCACCACAACGTTGTATACGGGTTGTTTCTAGATAACACCTTCAAATCACATTTCAATTTTGGAGCTTCTAACAATCGTTTCAGTTCATTTACTGCTGAAGATGGTGAAATGAACTATTACTTATTTGCTTCTGCAAATATTGCAGGTATTATCGAATCATACACTGCATTAACAGGTCGTATGGAAATGCCATCTTTGTGGAGCATTGGCTTTCAGCAGTGCCGCTACAGTTACTATCCCGATAAGGAGGTAATTACTCTGGCTAAAACTTTCCGCGATAAAAAAATTCCTTCCGATGTCATCTATTTTGATATCCATTATATGGATCAATACAAAATATTTACGTGGAACAATGAACGTTTTCCTCAGCCGAAAAAAATGCTGGATGAATTGGAAGGCATGGGCTTTAAAAATGTGGTGATTGTTGATCCTGGTATAAAAGTAGAGAAGGGTTACAAAGCTTATGAAGAAGGCTTGAAGGACGAACTGTTTTTAAAGTATCCTG
>JBILGC010000069.1:0-9209 GCA_044351265.1 Bacteroidia bacterium | reverse complement strand
CCTTCCGGTTGACGGAGGAAGAACACCTTGTTTGTAATACCATAATCAGAATAGCTTGTTCTATTGTTATCTTACAAAACATCCAATCAATTATTATATGAAAAAAATCACTTCACTTTATGCAGCTTTTGTAATTAGCACTTTTGCCTTTGCTCAAAGCATCCCTTTTCCGCAACCCAGTCCTTTGGCTACGGTTACCCAAAATTTTGCTACATCCAAAATTGAAATCAGCTACTCTCGCCCAAGCATCAAGGGTAGAAAAATTTTTGGTGATGTAGTTCCTTATGGCAAATTCTGGAGAACTGGTGCCAATGCAGCTACTACCATCAGTTTTGGTGAAGATGTCAAAATTAATGGTTCAGAAGTTAAAGCGGGTAAATATGGCTTGCTTACTTATCCCGGAGAGAATGAATGGATTGTGATTTTAACCAAGGATTTAAATGTTAATGATGAAGATTCTTATAAAAAAGAAAATGATGTAGTACGTTTAACGGTTAAATCAGGTAAAAGTACCTCAACCATTGAAACTTTTACTATTGAAGTGTCGAACATCAGAAACAATGCTTGTGATATTGAGCTGAAATGGGAAGACACTTTTATTGGCTTAAACATAACAGCAGATTATGATGCACGAATTTCAAAATCTATAGAAGAGACTATGGGTAAGGATACCAGACCTTACTTTGGTGCAGCTAATTATTATTATGAAAATGGTAAAGATCTGAAGAAAGCACTTGATTGGGTTAGCAAGGCAGCAGATGCCAATCCTCAGGCATACTGGGTATTGCTATTAAAAGCCAAAATACAAAAGGCAATGAAAGATTTTAATGGTGCCATTGCAACCAGCCAAAAATCAATGGAATTGGCCAAAGCTGATAATAATGATACTTATGTAAAGAATAATGAAAAGCTAGTGGCAGAAATTAAGGCCCATCCTGAATACAAGCCAGCTCCTGAAAAAAAGAAGAAATAAGAGATTTAACCTATAACAAAAATGCTTATGTTAGTTCATTAAGCACTAAAACAGGTTTGTTAAGGATTGAATGTAAGCTAAGCCTAAATTTCATTAAATTCGAATCAGTTAAATGAAAAAAGGGCAAATAAAACAATTCAGATTAGGCATTTATTTGCTTGATATTTTTTTGCTGGCCATCACTGCATTTGGAGGTCCACAGATTCATTTTCTGCAGATTCATAAAAAGTTAGTGCTCAAACGTGGCTACCTCACTGAAGATGAATTAAAGGAACTTAACTCCTTATGCAGCATGCTGCCTGGGCCTACATCAACACAAACCATTACAGCTATCGGATTTAAAAAAGGAGGACCAATGCTTGCCTTTCTTACCCTTGCTGTTTGGGTTTTTCCGGCATGTGCCATCATGGCTTGTTTTGCTTTTATTATCAATCGCCTCTCGCTTGATAATCCGAGGTTGACCTTTTTACAGTATATACAACCCATGGCAGTTGGTTTTATCATTTACGCTGCCTATAAAATAAAGGAGTTGTTCATTAAGCGTGCGCATCACTGGGGCCTAATGGCATTAGCAGCCATTTTTGCCATTTTTTTTCCAACTCCTTATATTTTTCCTCTACTGCTCATTGTAGGAGGTATGGCTTCAACCCTATTTAAGCGCACAAACTATACGGATGTTAGGCCTATTAGAATTGGGAATTGGAGCAACCTGCTTCTATTTTTTGCCATTTTTAGCTGCGCGGCTTTGTTAGGTGGACTCACTCATCAAAAACTATTTCTATTATTTGAAAATACGTATCGTTACGGAAGTATTGTTTTTGGTGGCGGACATGTACTCATCCCCATGATGTATAATCAGTTTGTTGAGTTTAAGCAATATATAACTGCAAATGAGTTTCTGGCTGGTGTGGGCATGCTTCAGGCAGTTCCCGGACCTGTCTTCAGCATCTCTTCCTACACAGGAGCACTCATTCTAAAAGATACAGGTGTGTGGGGCATGTTGTTTGGCAGCATAGTAGGCACTATTGCCATTTTCTTACCCGGAATTTTGCTCATCTTTTTTGTATATCCCATATGGAATCAGATTAAAGTGTTTTCTCCTGTTAAAAATGCCATTGAGGGGATTAATGCAACTTCTGCCGGACTAGTAATAGCATCTGCTTATCTGCTGTTTCAGCCGGTGGAAGTAAATCAAATGAATATGCTCATTTTACTTGGGACATTATTTCTACTTTTAACCACCAAAATTCCTTCTCCAATCGTTGTTTTATTGTGTATTCTTGCAGGAGTATTTTTTCAATGAAAAAGGCGATTTATCTATTTCTATTTTGTTCAATTATTTACTGTATTCCGTCTGCACAGGCGCAGACTGATGATGATTTGCTGCAGCTTTCCGGTGTAATTGTAAGTACAGATAGTTTGCAGGGTTTACCTTTTGTTTCGGTACGCATTAAAGGTTTAAACAAAGGTACTTTTACCGATGCCGATGGTTTTTTTTCTTTTGTCGTACGAAAAGGTGATACCGTTTTGTTTACGTTTATCGGTATGAAGGATGCCATCTATGTGGTGCCGAAAAATTTAACTGCATCACGCTATTCCATTGTTCAATCAATGGCTGAAGATTCTGTGTTATTGCCTGAAACGGTAATACATGCTTGGCCAACACCTGAAGAATTCAACTACTATTTTGTTAAAGCTAATATTTCGGATACCTATGGCACGCTTGCCAGAAATAACCTAAAAAGAAAAACACTTGCCACATTTGGCTCTAGCATGATTATGGATGCAAGAGAGAATCAGCGCTATGCTGCTTCACAATCGGCTAGCAGATATTATTACAGCGGTCAGCTACCACCTCAACGATTGTTTGATCCGTTTGCGTGGAGTCAGTTTTTTAATGCGTGGAAACGTGGTGACTTCAAGAAAAAGTAGTTAGCTTTACATACCAAGCCACTCGCGGGCTGTTTTATTCAGTATCTGTTCTTTGGTTTCCTCATCGAGTTGTTTCATCATCTCAATAAATTTTCCGTGTTCTAGATCTCCTAGAGGAAAAGGGAAATCGCTGCCTAGTGCAATTCTTTCGGCACCAAATAATTTTAGGTTATATAAAAAGGCTTCTTCATCATGCACCAAAGTGTCAATATAAAATTTCTTTACATAGGTGCGAGGATCGTCTATATGATTAATATTGCATAGATCGGGTCTTGCATGATATCCGTGGCTTATCCTGCCAATGGTGTGAGGAAAGCATCCTCCACCATGTGCAAACATGATTCTGAGTTTTGGAAACTTATCAAAAACACCACCAAAAATCATGCTGCAAATTGCTCTTGAACTTTCTGCCGGCATGCCCACAAGCCAGGGCAGCCAATACTTCTTCATTTTATCCTGACCCATCATATCCCAAGGATGAACAAAAATGCACATACCCAATTTTTCAGCAGCTTCATAAAATGGATGGAACAGTTCGTCATCCAGGTTTTTATCCAGAATATTTGTGCCAATTTCTACACCGGGTAGATTTAATTCATGCTTACATCGGTTTAATTCTTCCACAGCAAGCGTAATATCCTGCATGGGTAGTGTTCCTATGCCAACAAAACGTTTCGGGTGGTTTCTCTGTACCTCTGCCAAGTGGTTGTTTATGTATTTGCACCATTCAAGGGTATGTTCCGGTTTGGCCCAGTAGTAAAACAGCACCGGAATGGTAGATAAAGCCATGAGTTGTACCCCATGCGCATCCATATGGCTGATAATGGCCTCTGGGTCCCAACATAAACTATCAATGGCTCTGAAAAATGTACCATCTGCCTTCATCATATTGGCTTTGCCGGGCTCATAGTGGTCAAGGTAAATAAAGTCATCGCCATAGCCATATTTTTCCTTTAAGTTTGGAATCTGTTCAGGTAAAATATGCGCATGTACATCTATTTTATGCATGGTGAATGTTTGAGGAATTATTAGCAAATGTAATATTTAGTAATTCATGCAGGCAATGTTTGTGCATCTGGTTTAGATTTTAATTAATATCGAAGAAAATATATAGATGAAATCTGAATTGAAATCAGTTGAAGAATATTTGGCAACATTACCTGAAGATAGAAGCAAGGCTTTACAGGAGTTGCGTAAACTTGCCAAGAAATATCTTGGTAAAGAAATAAAAGAAGAAATGAGCTATGGTATGATTGGCTGGGTGGTACCTCACAGTGTTTTTCCTGCCGGGTATCATTGCAATCCGAAGTTGCCATTGCCTTTTGTTAGTGTGGCTTCTCAAAAGGCCGGTATCTCACTCTATCATATGGGCTTGTATGCAGATAAGCAGTTGATGGATTGGTTTGTGAAAGAATTTCCTAAACGCAGTGCTGCTAAATTAGATATGGCTAAAAGTTGCATCCGCTTTAAAAAGCCTAACGAAATACCGTATGACTTGATCGGTGAATTATTTAAAAAGATGAGTGCAAAACAATGGATAGAAATATACACCCGTGAGTTTCAGAAAAAATAGGTTAGGTAAAACTAAGTTTACCTGCTTCTTCTTTTACCATATTAAATGGTTCGTCTTTTATAATCAAAAATCCGTCAAGGTCTACTATATCAATATTGTTGCATAATTGCATGGCGCTTGAAATGCCAAGTGAAGTTTCTACCATGCAGCCCACCATGGTTTTCATGCCATGCCTGCGGGCTTCATTTAATAAATTTAATCCATTGAGGTAACCTCCGGCTTTCATCAGTTTCATGTTTATCCCATCAAACCTGAGCTTTAGTTGCTCAAAATTGGCCTCAGCACAAACACTTTCATCAGCAAAAAGAGGGAAAGGACTGTATTTTTTAACATGAGCATACGCTTCTCCCTCAGCAGCCGGCATGGGTTGTTCAATCATTTCAATGGGGTAAGGCTTTAGTGTTTCCAGAAAACGGATTAGCTCCTCAGGGTCTTTCCAGCCTTCATTGGCATCTATGATTAATGGTTTGTTGCATATTGCGGTTACGGCATTTAATAAATGATGGGCCTGTTCTGCGTTTACTTTTATTTTAATTTTATCAAATCTGGAGAGTTGATAATTTTTAAAAAAATCTGCAATGGCTGCTGTTTCCATAATGGGTAATGAGAAAACTGTGGAGAGAGGCGGTGGCAATTGAACACCTAAAAAGTCTGCAACTGCTTGTTTATCTTGGGCACACCAGTAATGGATAAAAGCCGACTCAATACCAAATCTGAGGGCGTTGCAGGTTTTTAATTCGGTTAATAACGCAGTGAGATCATTTATATTTTTTATGTGAGCAGGTTGCTTTGTAGTAAACAATTCAAATTCCCGCATTACTCTTTCAGGCGTTTCATCGTACCTGATATTGGGAGCTACCTCACCTTTACCTGTGTATTGGCCATCGGTAACTGTGATAATGGTATTAATTTTATAATCGGTGGCATTACGTGACAATTTCCACGTATATTTTAAATCCAGCTTTATTGGGTTAGCGCTCCATTGCAACATATCAGATAAATCTTGAAACCCGAATTTCAGGTATCAAAGGTTCCTTATCAAAAATGTTTTTCACCAATTTGTGGGCAACCCATGGCCCAACCATTACACCTTTTGTTCCCAAACCATTTAAGATATATAAATTTTTATGTGTCGGATGTTCGCCTGCAATGGGTCTGCGGTCTTTTGCAGTGGGTCTTATTCCTGCCTCATGCTTGATTACTTCAAAAGGTAAATTTATGATATTTTTTATCTTCTCTATAAGTTCAGCTAACCCCTGCGGTGTAGGATTGAGATGCTGCGTATGTGCATAATCATAGGTAGCACCAGCTTTGTAGCAATCATTGCCAGTTGAAACGAGATACACTCCTTTTTTAATAATGCGCTCTGTTTCAAGTCCTTTGCAGCGTATGGTTAGCACTTCGCCTTTGGTAGGTGTGTAAGGTATAAAATTAAAAAAGGGGTTATGGCGGTATTGATGTCCTTCACAAAAAGCTACAGCACTAAAAGTGTATTGCGCATAATGCCATCCATTATTTTCAATATGCAGGGCATCATAATTAAATGCTTCATTCTTGAGGGAATCTTCTTGCATCAATAATTGCTCAAATCTACTGAGCAGAGCAGGCAGATTAATCCAACCGCTCTCATTTACCTCAAAGGCACCAAAAGGCTCAACAGCATGAGAATAGGGGAGTGGATGTGGGTTGAGATATGCTGCAAAATCAACTTGATCAAGCCTTGCAGCAAAATCATTCTGCTCTTTAACGGATGAGAATACCTGATAAATCCGATGCTGATGCAGCAATTTGGTTGCGAGCATTCTTTCAATTGCTGTATACGTTTGGGTGGCGAAAGGAATAAGCGTTTCGGCCATCCAGCTTTTAGCCATGCGTTTACCGCTAACCGGAGTAAACATACCTGCAGCAATGCTGCTTGCTTCTCCGGGTAAATGTTTATCTATTATCAGGTATGACTTTCCTTGCAACTTACAAAAGTAGCTGAGCAGTGTTCCTGCAAGTCCGCGGCCTACTATCAGAATATCTTTATGCATGCGGTTTAATGGCTCTGAGCATATGTCTTTTCATGGGGGGGCCTGGCAGACGCTGCACATCAAATCCTATTTGTTTTAAATTTCTTTTTACCTCTCCTTTTGATGCATAGGTTACCCAGATGCCGCCATTGTTTAAACACAAGTAAAGTTTGGTTAAAACATCGGGCTGCCAAAGCACGGGCTGCTTTTCCGGCCCAAAAGCATCAAAATAAATGAGGTCGTATTTTGTAGAAGGGATAAAATCTTCGAGGGTATTTTGAATCTTTAGTAGAGAGAATTCGGTGGTAATTTGAACGGCTTGCTCCCAATCGGACAGATGCATCTGTCGGAAAATTGCCGAAGCCTCTGCCGAAGCATTTTTGGTATAGTTAAGATTGTTGATGATTGTTTCGGGGAGCGGAAAGGGCTCTATAGTATGATAATTGATATGAAGATTTTTTCTTTGCGCCTCTAGTAGTGTTAGCCAAGCATTGAGTCCGGTTCCAAATCCAATTTCCAGTATTTGAATGGAATATTTTTTTTGAGCAGCCTCCATGAGGCCCATTTGTATATATACATGCAAGGCTTCTTGTATGGCACCATTGCGCGAATGATAGGTTTCATTCAATTCAGGCACGTAGATGGTGTGCGAATGGTCAAGGGTTTGAAGCAGTGATAAATTCATACGAGGGGAGGCAAAGGTAAATTGCAAAGTGTTAGGAATGAAGACCTGAAAGCCATAATTCAATTTTTTTTTGCAGAATCGGAGCGGCCACTTACTTTTGCACCCGGAGAGATGGCAGAGTGGTCGAATGCGGTGGTCTTGAAAACCATTGACTGTAACAGGTCCGGGGGTTCGAATCCCTCTCTCTCCGCCAACTGAAAGTCGCCCCAACGGGGCGACTTTTTTTATTTGTGCAGCAGCGCAAACTTGTTTGCAGTCTGCGGAGCAAATAAAAAAAGAGCTGAACGGAGGTTCAGCGACTTTTAGTTGAAGCCACCCCCTTAAGGGATCAACGGAGTTAATCCCCAATTACGTTGCAGCAGCGCAAACTTGTTTGCAGCCTGCGGAGCAAATAAAAAATGAGCTGAACGGAGGTTTAGCGACTTTTAGTTGAAGCTCCCCCCCTAAAGGGATCAACGGAGTTAATCCCCAAACACGTTGCAGCAGCGCAAACTTGTTTGCAGCCTGCGGAGCAAATAAAACAAGAGCTGAACGGATGTTCAGCGACTTTTAGTTGAAGCCACCCCCTAAAGGGATCAACGGAGTTAATCCCCAAGAAATTTTTGCAGCAGCATAATTTTTTTTAGCGTGAATAAGGAATTGCACCTGCCATCCTACCCGGAACGGGTCACGCAGTTGATGAAAACATATGCTGCAAGCACAGCTGTTTTCTTATTTCGTGACTCATAAGCAAGCTATAATTTGCATCATAAAAAAACCTCGCCCAAAGGGCGAGGTTTTTTTAGTGTGATTCCGCTGGGATTCGAACCCAGGACCCCTACATTAAAAGTGTAATGCTCTACCAGCTGAGCTACGGAATCAATACCCCTCGTTTTATTAACGAGGGTGCAAAAATAAGGCGATATTCGAATTAGGCAAACCTGAAAATTATTTTTTTTCAAAAATTATTAACAGCTGCTTGTCGAGTTTTAAACCACTATTCCCTTATTTTGTTTCCAGCAGCACAAAAGGAACCAGCATTTCCTCTAGCGATATGCCGCCATGCTGAAAGGAGTTATTGTAAAGGTTTACGTGGTAATTGTAGTTGTTGGGATAAGCCATAAAATGATCCTCTGTAGCAAATACAAACCTCGAACTTACATGTAGTTTCGGTAAAAAGGCCTCCTCAGGATTCTTTATGGTAAACAACTCACTTTCATCATAACTCAAATTCTTGCCTTGCTTATATCGCAGGTTAGTACTGGTACTTCTGTCGCCTACAATTTTTATCGGGTTGCTTACCCTTATTGAGCCATGATCGGTTGTTATAATAAGTTTAGCTTTTTTCTGTGCTAGTCTTTTTAATGCGTCAAACAGGGGAGAGTGCTCAAACCATGACTGGGTTATACTCCTGTAGGCCGACTCATCCTCAGCCAGTTCCTTCATTACATTCATCTCCGTGCGTGCATGGCTTAGCATATCAACAAAATTGTATACAATTACATTCAGTTTATTGTTATACATATTTGGTATCTGATCTACCAAATCCTTGCCTGTATTCAGGTTGGTTATTTTGGTGTAGCTAAATTTCTCCTTAAACCCAAGCCTGCTTAGCTGAGAGGCGAGCAATTCTTCTTCGTGCTTGTTTTTGCCTTCATCTTCTTCTTCATCTACCCATAAATCCGGATATTTTTTTGCAATATCTGAAGGCATCATGCCTGCAAAAAATGCATTTCTTGCATAGTGCGTTGTGGTTGGTAAAATCGTTAGGTATACATCATCTAAAACTGTTCTGTATAGTTCATTTAGCACAGGCTGTATTACCTTCCACTGATCATATCGGAAATTATCCAATAGAAGCAAAAAAACAGGTTCGCTGCTTTCATTAATAACCTGCATTCCTTTTTGTTTCAGCACGGTATGGCTCATCGCAGGCGTTTGCGCATCCGGTTTTTTAAGAAAAGACAAGTAGTTGTTTTTAATAAACTTGGTCCACTCCCTATTGGCTTCGCTTTTCTGCATTACAAAAATCTCACTCATTCCTGTATCTGCGCT
>JBILGC010000068.1:0-9244 GCA_044351265.1 Bacteroidia bacterium | reverse complement strand
ACCAAAATCGATAAAAGTAAAGCTGCTGTCTCGAGTATATGGCAGATGAATATTTCCGTAAACAATACTGTCAATGAGTAGTTTCCAATGCAGATCTATTTGAAGTTTTCTGAAATCATTTTTAGAATAAAAAGTGATATCGTTATGGCCTGATATATATCTTTTATCGGGCTCTACTTTTAGTGTTATTTCATATTGCTTTACATCAATACAGGTGCGCATGGGGCTGAGTTTGCCATGCAAATAATCATAGCGGGTAAAAGTTTTTTGTTGCCCATAAGCCTGAAAGCCACCATTAAAAAAAGCAAGCATCAAGAATAAAAGCGGTTTCGCATTCATTTTGCCAAATGTAATAGGAAAAAGTATAAACTTGCATCGACAAAAACCCTAATAATATTTAAAGAATATGGCTAACGGAATTTTAAAAGGCAAAACAGGAATTATTTTCGGTGCGCTCAATGATAAATCTATTGCCTGGCAGGTGGCATTAAAAGCCCATGCCGAAGGAGCCCGCTTTGTATTAACCAATGCCCCCATTGCCATGCGTATGGGCGAAATAAATAACCTGGCTGCAGCCTGTGGCGATGCAAAAATAGTCCCTTGTGATGTAAGTAAAGATGAGGACATGGAAAACCTAATAAACCAGTCTCTCGAGATATTGGGCGGTAAAATTGATTTTGTGCTGCATTCTGTTGGCATGAGTTTAAACATAAGAAAAGGTAAGGATTATACAAACCTCGATTATAAGTTTATGCATGATACGTTAGATATTTCTTCCATCAGTTTTCATAGGCTTATGCAAAACCTTTGGAAAAAAGATGCAATGAAAGAATGGGGATCAATAGTAGCTCTAACTTATATAGGTGCACAGCGTGTTTTTCCTGATTATCATGAAATGGGTGATGCCAAGTCATTACTAGAAAGCTACGCACGCAGTTTTGGTTACCGTTTTGGAAAAGAAAAGAAGGTACGTGTAAATACCATTTCACAAAGCCCTACCATGACTACTGCCGGAAGCGGTGTAAAAGGCTTTGGCGATTTCTATGATTATGCCGAAGCACTATCTCCTCTGGGCAATGCAAGTGCTGATGAATGCGCTGATTATTGCATATCGCTATTTAGTGATTATACACGTAAGGTAACCATGCAAAATCTATTTCATGATGGCGGATTTAGCTTTACCGGATTTAGCTATGATGTATTTAAATTGCTCGATAAAAAAGCAGAGTAAGAAGAATAAAAATCTGAAACGATAGAGACAGATTTAATCTTCAATTTCTTTCAAAATACGCAAAGCCGAAGGAAGGTAGTTATTCACCCTGTTTGGCAGCACCTTTATCCAGCCCAGCGAAAGCCCTTTGTAAGTTACGGTTTGCCAGCCTTTTTCGTTAAAGATATTCATAGGAAGACTGCCTTTTTTAAGGTACGATTGCGCTTGCTCTAAAGTAAGCTCTGCTCTTGGAATATCTGAAGACAGATTCAATGACAAAGCCAATTCATGTGCTGGAATGAGTTGATCCTGTTTTAATTCACCCAAACAAATTCCAGCTTTAACCAATCTAAGAAGTCCATTTAGTTTATCATAAAGTCCGGTTAACTGAGAGGGTAACGCAATGAAATGATTGTTTAGGACAGCAATTTGAAATGAATCAGATTCATTTATATAGGGTGCCAGTAATGCCTTTTGCTTGGCATTTACCATTAAAGATTTTGTTCTGATTGCCGTTGCAGAAATGCTTTCAGTAGGTTTTCGTAAACAAACCATAAACAGACCTTCTCCTTTAACCTTATGCGGCCAAAATCTAAAACCATGATAGGCTGTTTTCTCAATAGGCCATGCATCGGGAATAGCTATCTCCACCGGTTCAAATCCGTGTTTATCAATGAGCCATTTCAGATTGTCTTCATTTTCCTGATGATTAAAGGTGCAGGTAGCATAAATAAGCATTCCTCCGGGTTTTAAGGCAGGTAGCACGTCCTGTAAGATTCTTTTTTGCCTAGATGCACAAAGCTCAATATTGGCCTCACTCCACTCATTAATGGCGTGTTTATCTTTTCTAAACATACCTTCGCCAGAGCATGGAGCGTCTACAAGAATCACATCAAACACTTGTGTTAGCTTACCCAAATCAGCAGGATCATTATTAGAAACAATTGTATTGGCCCTACCCCATTTGTTTAAATTATCCATAAGTGTAAGCACACGTGTTCGGATAATCTCATTACTGAGCAAAACATCATCCTCTCTGAGTAAAGAGGAAATCAATGTGCTTTTACCACCAGGTGCTGCGCAAACATCAAGCACAGAGACATTACCATTCAATCTATTTCGAATTTGCTTAAACACATGATGCAAAAACATAGACGAACTTTCCTGCACATAATAAGCACCTGCATGAAACAGCGGATCAGTAATAAATGAAGGGCGTTGCTTAAGATAGAATGCCTGGTTGCACCAAGGAACTACATCCGTTTGATCAAAGAAATTGACTGGCTTAAATGGATTTAAGCGAATACTAACTGGCGGGGATGATAATAATGCCTCAAAAAAAAATTCAGACTCTTCTTTCAGTTGAGCCTGAATTTTTGATATAAATATTGGGGGCAGCGTTAACAAAAGCCTTACAGCGTTTTGCTTACGAATGTATTGAATTCATGCCTAAGTTCGTTGAAAAGCTTTTCATACGTTTCAACTTTATCACGGAGTTCTGTATGATCTGTTGACAGTTTCCGGTCGGTTGCAACCGGGTTTAATGCTTCAGTTTCAGCAAACAACCTAGACTCATCATTGATTTCGTGGCGCAACTCATCGTTTATTTCCAGATGCCTGATAAACTGGTTCTGAAAATGCTCGGCCATGCTGGTTACTTCTATATTATTATTATTCTGTACAACCTCAGCCAGTCTATTCAGATGCGATGCCAGATCATCTTTGTAAAACATCAATTTTTTCAACCATTCTACCCTATCGGTGTGAAGTTCAGTTACATGCTTTCTTGCTTCCATTTTAGTATCGTTTTAATTTTGGTGCAATTTTAAAGCCTAAAAATGCCAATAAACATGATGTGCGTCATTCTTAATATTTTGTTAAATCATGTGCTTACATATTTTTGCCGAATAAAGAGGCGTTATTTTTACCGACATTATATGAAAAACAGATACTTATTGCTTTTGGCGGTTGTGCTGCTTGCCGGAGTAAAACAATTAAAAGCTTATCAAATAACCTTTAAAGTTAAGGGTGGCGCTAATCAAACCTATCTCTTGGGATATTATTACGGAGATAAAACCTATATCAGAGACAGCTCGCGCACTGATGCAACGGGCAAGTGCATATTTAAAGGTCGCGATACATTACCAGGTGGGGTATACATTATTGCGTCTCAGGATAAACGTTTATTATTTGACTTTGTGGTGAATGAGCAAGAATTCACAATGGAGACTGATACAGCCGATTATATTGGAAGCATAGTCATAAAAGGCTCCCCGGAATGTGCTGCATTTTTTGCTTACTCAAAATTTGCCAATGAAAAAGGTAAGATTGGTATGGATTTGGACAAGAAAATGAAGCAGGCCAAAGCCATGAATGACACTGCAATGGCATCTAAGTATTTAAGAGAATTAAAAGATTTGCAGAAGTTAATGGAGGATTACCGATTAAATATTATTAAAACCACACCATCGTATCTGATTGCAAAAATTTTTAGAATGATGCAGGAGATAGATATACCAGAGCCTCCGATAGGGCCTAAAGGAGAAATACTCGATTCTAATTTCCAGTATAATTATTACAAGCAACATTATTTTGATGGGTTTGACTTTACAGACGATCGCATTTCTAGAACACCGATTTTTCATCCAAAAATTGAGAACTTTATTACCAAACTTACCCTTCAAATACCGGACTCCATTAACGCAGCTGCCGATTTCCTGATAAAGAAAACTCTAAAAAGCAAAGACATCAGCAAGTGGTGTATTTATTGGATTACCAATCATTATGAAACCTCTCAATACATGGGTATGGATGCAGTTTTTGTGCACATGGTTGATGAGTATTACACACGCAAGGAAGTTAGCCATTGGGTTGATGAAACCTTGAGATTTAAAATAACTGACCGCGCAAATACGCTTAGAAATACACTAATTGGTATTAAGGCCCAAAATCTGGTACTGCCGGATTCTGCTATGAAATATCAGGTACTTTATAATATTGATGCAGATTATACCTTGGTTTTGTTTTGGGACCCACATTGTGGACGTTGCAAGGAAGAAATACCAAAGCTTAAAAGCCTATATCAAGAGTTAAACTCGCAAATGAAAGTATCTAAAAAGAAAAAATTTGAGATATATGCTGTAGGTTCCACTACTGATTATGCTGAGTGGAGAAAGTATCTTAAGGAAAACCAACTCCCTTGGCTAAATGTTCATGACCCTAAGCATGAAAGTGGATATCACAGATTGTATGACATAAACAGCACTCCTGTTTTGTATCTGCTTAACCGTGAAAAGAAAATTGTGGCTAAGCGCCTCTCAGTAGAGCAGCTTAAAGACTTTATTGAAAAAGGTATTCAGTGATTTTTATACCTTTGAGTTATATGCTAACTAAAATATTACTGGTAGTTAAACGTGAGTATCTAACTCGAGTTAGAAAGAGGTCATTCCTTATTATGACCATACTTGCACCACTACTTATCGTATTATTTTATGGCCTTATCTTTTATTTTGCATTTAACCGTGACCTGGGAGAGAGTAATAAACGTATTTATGTTTCAGACCAAAGCGGTCTATTTACAGGGAAAATCAAAAGCAAGCCCAATCTGGAATTTTTTTATGGCATAGTGAATAGTGAAGCAGAAGAATTAAGACTAATAGGATCGGAAGGTTTCTATGCAGTATTAAATATTCCAAAAGCAAGCTATGATAGTATTAGCAAGGTAACTCTGGTTGCCAATGATCAGCCAAGTATAACCACTATCAATTACATAGAAAAAGAAATAGAGCAGGTAATTAAGGACTTCAAGCTTAAGCAGTACGGCATTGATCAATCAGTCATTAAAAGTATAAATAAAACAAATGTTAATATAAACACCGCAAAGATTACCTCAAGAGGACTCCAATCTAGCAGCGCTGGAGCATCAACTGCCATCGGTTATATTTGTGCTATTCTTATCTACTTGTTTATTTTTCTTTATGGTGTACAGGTAATGCGTGGGGTAATAGAAGAAAAAACAAATCGTATAGTAGAAGTCATTATTTCATCACTCAAACCTTTTGAGTTAATGATGGGGAAAATAGTTGGCATTGCCTTGGTAGGTTTAACTCAATTTGTAATCTGGATACTCATCATTTTTGCTCTCGGAAGCGCAGTTTCAGGCTTAATGCTCTCATCTATGAATCTTCCAACAGAGGTCGGACATGCTATGCAGACAACCGGCACTGAGAATGACTTTAGCAATATTTTGCAAGCATTATCAGGATTTAATTATGTGATGATTGTAACAATGTTTATTTTTTATTTTATATCAGGATATCTGTTTTATGGATCTCTTTTTGCTGCTATCGGTTCTGCCGTTGATAACGAAACCGACACTCAACAATTTATGATGCCCATTACACTTCCTCTGGTTTTTGCATTTGTTCTAGCTCAAAGTGTAGTAACATCAAATCCCAATGGAATATTAGCTTTCTGGCTTTCAATTATCCCTCTCACATCTCCTGTTGTAATGATGGTGCGCATTCCATTTGGTGTGCCTTTTTGGGAAGTATTGATTTCAATGGCTGCTATGATTTTAGGCTTTATATTTACCGTTTGGTTAGCCGGACGCATTTACCGGGTTGGTATTTTAATGTATGGTAAAAAGCCAAGCTACAGAGAACTGGGGAAGTGGCTATTTTATAAAGAATAGATAAACTCGAATAGTATGAATTACTGGCTGATTAAATCTGAACCTTTTAAATACAGTTGGGAGCAATTCCAAAAAGACAAAAAAACGGTATGGGATGGCGTAAGAAACTATGCCGCACGCAACAACCTACGTGCAATGAAAAAAGGCGATTTAGCCTTTTGGTATCACAGCAATGAAGGAAAGGCAATTGTTGGCATTGCTCAAGTTGTAAAAGAATATTATCCCGATCCCACTGCCGAAGAGGGTGATTGGAGTGTTGTAGAATTTAAACCATTTAAAAAATTTAAGAATCCGGTAACACTGGAACAAATAAAATCAGATAAAAAACTAGCTCAGATGGATTTGGTTAGGCTAAGCAGACTCAGCGTTGGAAAGGTTACCCGTATTGAGTTTGACCATATTTTGAGTATGGCTGAAAAGCCCCAGTAATTCTATATGTTTACCTCTCAGTATCTAACACATAGGGTTTTTACATAATTAATTACGATATTTGACACATATTTAAGTGCCTGAATACTTAGTTTCGACATTCAGGCATAGCTGAAAAATGACCCAATGAGTTCAAAGGTTATACTCGAAAAAAAACAATTTGACATTACCATTGACCGGTTGTGTATTGAATTAATTGAGAAACACGGAACTTTTAAAAACAGCGCAATCATTGGCCTTCAGCCCAGGGGAACCTACCTTTCAAGAAGAATTTACGGCAGAATTAAGCAACTTACCAGTATAACCGATATTTTTTATGGCGAGCTGGATATTGCATTTTACAGGGACGATTTCAGAAGGGGGAACGAACAGATTTTGCCAAGCTCTATGAACATAAACTTTACTGTTGCAGATAAAAATATTATATTGGTAGATGATGTACTATATACAGGAAGAACCATTCGTTCGGCTCTTGATGCCTTGACAGACTTTGGCAGACCGGCAAAAGTAGAATTACTGGTATTGGTTGACAGAAGATTTAGCCGACATCTACCCATTCAACCAGACTATACAGGGGTAGAAGTTGACACCAGAGCTAACGATAAGGTACAAGTGGAGTGGAAGGAAAAAAATAAACAGGATGTAATTCATATCATTACTCAAAATTGAAAAAAGGAATGAAGAAATTTTCGCAAAAACACCTCCTCGGAATTAAAAATCTTACACGTGAAGACATTGAGTTGGTTTTTGAAACAGCGGATAATTTTAAAGCCATCATTAACCGACCAATTAAGAAAGTTCCTTCCCTACGTGATATAACCATAGCAAATATATTTTTTGAAAACTCTACACGCACACGTATTTCCTTTGAGCTGGCACAAAAAAGATTGAGTGCCGATGTTATCAACTTTTCTGCTTCCTCCTCTTCTGTGTCAAAAGGAGAAACTCTGATTGACACAGTTAAGAACATTCTAGCCATGAAAGTTGATATGGTTGTGATGCGTCATCCCGCTCCGGGTGCTTCCTTGTTCTTAGCAAAGCACATCAACGCTCAGATAATAAATGCAGGAGACGGAACACATGAGCATCCTACACAGGCAATTCTTGACGCCTACTCCATCAGAGAGAAACTTGGTAGTGTGAAAGGCAAGAAAGTGCTAATTGTTGGGGATATAATCCACTCACGCGTGGCGCTCTCTAATATCTTCTGTTTGCAAAAATTGGGGGCTCAGGTAATGGTGTGCGGCCCAACAACTCTAATACCAAAGCATATAAAAAGTCTTGGGGTAAAAGTCGAACACGATCTGATGAAAGCACTGCAATGGTGTGATGTGGCGAATATGTTACGCATCCAGCTGGAACGCCAAGAAATAAAATATTTCCCATCACTGCGTGAATACTCCATGCTTTTTGGCCTTGATAAAGAAAAGTTATACCAACTGCATAAGGAGATAGTCATAATGCACCCCGGCCCTATTAACAGAGGCGTAGAAATAACCAGTGATGTTGCAGACAGTAAACATAGCATCATATTGGATCAAGTTGAAAATGGTGTTGCAACCCGAATGGCTATAATGTATCTGCTTGCAGGAAGCATCCAAAAATAGCAATACTCTCAACGGTCGGGACTTAGTTTAATAAAATATATTTCCGGCTATAAGTAGATGTATGGATAGCCTAATAAAATTTAGTCATTCCATTAAATCTTTATTATTTTCGACACATGAAATCGAGTAAAGAAATTGTTGTTAGCGGCATTAGGCCAACTGGTAATTTACATTTAGGTAATTACATGGGTGCTGTTAAAAACTTTATTAAGATGCAATACGACTATCAGTGTTACTTTTTTATTGCCGATTATCATTCACTTACTACCCATCCCAATCCAAAAGATTTACATGAAAATATAAAAACAGTTTTGGCAGAGTATCTGGCATGCGGTTTAGATCCTGATGCATGTGCTCTATACATTCAAAGCGACCTTACTCAAATTCCAGAGTTGTATATGATGCTTAATATGCATGCATATCTTGGTGAATTAGAACGAGTAGCCTCATTTAAAGATAAAGCCCGCACACAACCCAATAATATTAACGCAGGCTTGCTAACCTATCCGGTTTTAATGGCCGCTGATATTATTATTCATAAAGCAGTAAAAGTACCGGTAGGTAAAGATCAGGAGCAGCATCTGGAAATGGCAAGAACTTTTGCCAATAGATTCAATAGAATGTATTCATGTGAAATTTTTCCTGAGCCGCATGCATTTAATTACGGTACCGAATTAATTAAGATTCCGGGATTGCAAGGTGGTGGCAAAATGAGCAAAAGCGATGGAGATAATAATGTTATCAATCTATCTGATTCACCTGATGTAATCAGAAAAAAAATAAGCCGTGCCGTTACTGATACCGGTCCAACAGAAGCTAACAGCATTCCTACCTCATCGGTACAAAATCTTTTTGATTTGATGCAGGCTGTTTCTTCTTCGGATACTCTGATCCATTATAAACAAGCTTATTCAAATTGCATTATCAGATATGGCGACATGAAAAAACAATTAGCTGAAGATATGGTTACCTTTCTGCAACCTATCCGCGAAAAAATTGAAGCCATAAAGAAGGATGATGCTTTACTTTCTAAAGTGTCCAAAATAGGCGCTGAGAAAGCACTTGAAAGTGCCAGTCAAACCATGAAAGAAGTGCGTGAAGCGGTTGGCTTTAAGTCCTTCTAATAACAATAACTACTTTTTGAATAAGTAAGGTATAATATTAACGCTGTGCGTTTCCTTTTTTTCATCCTTTATATCTTTGTTCAGATCCAACTCCTGCTCACCTCCGCAGCAAGGCATTACATTGTTATTACATTGCTTACATTGATAATGACCATGCACATATATAAACCCTGAAGTGTTG
>JBILGC010000113.1:0-2697 GCA_044351265.1 Bacteroidia bacterium | reverse complement strand
GCAACCTCTGGACGGGGCGCGAGGCCGATCGGGGGACGGCGACCTGCCAGTTCTGTGACACCGATTTCGTGGGGGTGGGGCCAGACGGGGGGCGGTTCGGGACGGCGGCGGCGCTGGCCGAGGCGGTGGCGGCGCGCTGGCCCTCGGGGGCCGAGGGGGGTCGGGGGAAGCGGCTTGTGGTCTGCACCGGAGGGGAGCCCCTCCTTCAATTGGATGCGGCGGCGGTCGCCGCCCTGCAGGCCCAGGGGTTCGAGGTCGCCGTGGAGACCAACGGGACCCAGCCGGTCCCGGCGGGGATCGACTGGGTCTGTGTGAGCCCGAAGGCCGATGCCCCCCTCGTGGCGACCACCGGGGACGAGCTCAAACTCGTCTTCCCGCAGCGGGAGGCGATGCCGGAGCGGTTCGAGGGGCTCGGGTTCCGCCACTTCCTATTACAGCCGATGGACGGCCCGGATCTGGCGGCCAACACCGCCGCGGCAGTGGCGTACTGCCTGGCGCATCCCAAGTGGCGGCTCTCCCTCCAGGGCCACAAAGTGACAGGGGTCAGGTGACAGGGATCAGGCGACAGGGGTTAGGTGACAGGTATCAGGACACAGGTCCCTGCCCCCCCTGATACCTGTCACCTGACCCCTGATCCCTGCCCCTTGGTTACCCCCCTCCCCGTAGGCTCGTCAGGGTTCGGCTGACATCCTGTCGTATTGACGCCGACCCTTCGGCGTGGGATGTTAACTCGCGGTCCCCGGGCCTCCCGGGGGCCTTCATCACGTTCACCGAGGTCTTTCCCGTATGCGAATTCGTCTCCTCAGCTCGGCGCTTGCCCTGCTCGGACTCGTCTCGGCGGTCAGCACCGCCCAGGCGCAGACCGGTACCGTGGCCGGCCGGGTCACCCAGGACGGGGGTACGACCCCGATCCCGGGCGCGCAGGTCCAGATCGTCTCCGGGGCGACCCGGGTGGCGCTGGGCACGACCGGCGATGATGGCAACTACCGGATCGGCAATGTGCCGGCCGGGACCTACGCGGTCGTGGTCTCCCGGATCGGCTTCTCGCAGAAGCGCGTCGAGGGGATCCGCGTCGCGGCCAATGCCACGACCTCGGTGAACGTCTCCCTCTCCGAGCTGGCGGCGGTCCTGAACCAGGTCGTGACGACGGGCACCCGCGGCGCCGAGCCGGAGAAGATCCTCGACTCGCCGAACGCGATCTCGGTGGTGACCTCGGAGCGGATCGCCGAGCGGCCGGCCGCCTCGATCGTGGACCACATCAAGGCGGTCCCGGGCGTCTCGATCTCCAACGGCGGCATCGTGCAGGCGAACATCGTCTCGCGCGGCTTCAACAACGCCTTCTCGACCTCCATGCTGATGCTGCAGGACTACCGGTTCGCCGGCGTCCCGTCGCTCCGCGTGAACGTCCCCTTCCTCTTCACCGGCACCGGTGACGACATCGACCGCATCGAGGTCCTGCAGGGTCCGGCCTCGGCGCTCTACGGCCCGAACTCCGGCGCCGGCGTCCTCCACGTGATCACCAAGTCCCCGTTCAACTCCAAGGGGAGCCAGATCACCCTCGATGGCGGTGAGCGTTCGCTCGCCCGCGTCGGCCTCCGCCACGCCGGCACCATGGGCGACAAGTGGGGCTACAAGTTCTCCGGCGAGTACTTCACCGCGCAGGACTGGGAGTACACCGACCCGAACGAGATCGACCTCGGCCCGAACGCCACCCCGCAGGCGCGCGCGAACTACGCCGTCTGGGGCCGCACCGCGACCGGCGCGGTGAACCCTGGCGTCCCGGCGTCGCGCAGCGGCGTGGCCAAGTTCCGTGACTTCGGGCTCGAGAAGTACTCCGGTGAGGCGCGCCTCGACTACCGTCCGAGCGAGAACACCGAGGCGATCACGACGGTCGGCTACTCGAACGTCGCCAGCGCCCTCGAGATCACCGGCACCTTCGGCGCCGCGCAGATCAAGAACTGGAGCTACCTCAACGTCCAGCAGCGTTTCCGTCACAAGAAGTTCTTCGCCCAGGTCTTCTACAACGGGTCGAACGCCGGTAACGCCGATGCGGCGGATGACAACGGCACCTTCTACCTCCGCACGGGGCTCCCGGTCGTCGACAACTCGACCGTCCTCGTCGGCCAGCTCCAGCAGGGCTTCAACCTCGGGGATACCAAGTTCACCGCCGGGGCGGACTACATCGCGACCACGCCGGTGACGGCGGGGACGATCATGGGCCGCAACGAGGATGACGACAACATCACCGAGATGGGGAGCTACCTGCAGTTCACGCGTAGCCTCTCGGAGAACGTCGAGTTCACCGGCGCCGTCCGCGGCGACATGAACTCGCGGATCGAAGGGGTGCAGTTCTCGCCGCGTGCGGCCTTCGTCTGGAAGGCCACGCCGACGCAGAACTGGCGCCTGACCTACAACCGCGCCTTCAACTCACCGGCGTCGTTCGCCTTCTTCCTCGATCAGTTCTCGGGGCAGAACGTGAACCTCGGGCCGGCGCTCGGGAACACCCAGGTCCGCATCTTCGGCAACCCGGCGAAGGAAGGGTGGAAGTACGATCGCAGCTGTGACGCCGCGATCAACAACGGTCTCTGCATGCGCTCGCCGTTCGGCGGGCCGAACCCGGTGACGGCCTCGGGCCACGTGATGGTCCCGGGGATCATGCAGGCGTACGCCGGCCAGCTCGCCGGCGGCCTCGCCGCC
>JBILGC010000109.1:0-2702 GCA_044351265.1 Bacteroidia bacterium | reverse complement strand
GCCTATCCCCCGGCAACCACCCCGCTATATTACGGAAGTGTGCTCGGAGGCCACCTCGCAGGGCGATTGCAATCGCGTACAATCACGCAACCTACTTCCGCCCCGGTTACGGAATGGCAATATGGCGAATTACCAAATCAGTACCGTTGAGTCCAAGAGCGACCAGCGGGCCTTTATGCAGTTGATCTGGGATCTCTATCGAGGCGATCCGAATTGGATACCTCCCATTCGGATCAATCAACTCGAGTTGGTCGGCTTCAAGGCGCATCCATTTTATGACAATGCGAAGTGCCAAGCGATGTTGTGTCGCAAGGATGGGAAGGTTGTCGGACGCATCGTAGCGTTGATCAATCATGGGCATAATCAACGTTACGATGAGAAACGGGGTTTCTTCGGTTTCTTTGAGTGTATCGATGATCGCGAGGCCGCTCACTCCTTGTTTCGCGCTGCCTGTCAGTATCTCAAACGAGAAGGGATGACCGACGTCCGCGGACCATGCAATCCCTCCCTCAATTACGAATTGGGGACGCTCGTTGAGGGCTTCGATACCCCGCCCACATTCATGATGACCTACAACCCGCCCTATCACGATGCGTTGATCAAAAGTTTCGGATTTGAGAAGACGCAGGACCTGTATTCCTACGTCGGGAACATCAGTATGCTCGACTCGATGGACCCGAAGATCATGCAGATGATGAATCAAGTGAAGGATCGATTCAACATTCGGGTCCGTCCAGCGAGCCGCACGAATTTCGCTGCCGATGTGGAACTGTTCCTGGATATCTACAATCGAGCGCTGCAGGGTACCTGGGGGTTCGTGCCGATGTCGGCTGCGGAAACCCGAAGCGTGGGCGAGTCTCTCCGATATCTGATTGATCCTGAGGTGACCAGCGTCATCGAGGTCGACGGCGAGCCGGTCGGCGTCGGTCTCGGGTTACTGGATTACAATCCACTGATCAAGAAGATCGATGGTCGTCTATTCCCTTTCGGTTTTTTGCGTCTGCTTTGGGGGCGTCGCAAGATCAAGCGAATACGTTTGATCAGCACCAACATTGTCCCCGAGTGGCAACGGTGGGGGCTCGGTTTGGTGCTACTCCATCGCATGCTACCCGACTGCCTGGCTCGCGGCATTACCGAAGCGGAATTTTCGTGGGTGTTGGAAAGCAATCAACTGTCTCGCGGCTCGATCGAACGTGGCAAAGTGCCTCGGACCAAGACTCACCGGGTTTACGATAGAAGCCTTGCGGATCTGTAATTTTCAACGGTCGGGGAGTGTGTCATCCTCGCAAAGTATGGTAGAAAGTTGAAGGGCGTTTTCTTCGCTATTAATATTCTTGTAGTGGCGGGCAATGTGCCGCCGATGTACAACATGGTTTTGGAAGGCCGGTTCCTCCGCAGATGACGGCAGAACGCGTGGGGAGGGAGTCGACGCTTTGGAGAAGCGACATGAGAGATGTATTGGCGGTCGTATTGGCGGGTGGCAAGGGAACGAGGCTGGAACCACTCACCCGAGACCGAGCCAAGCCAGCGGTCCCTTTCGGCGGCAACTACCGAATCATCGACTTCGTGCTATCGAATTGTCTCAACAGCGGCATCCGACGTATGCTGATGCTCACGCAATACAAGGCGATGAGTCTCGATCGCCATATTCATCTGGGATGGAGCGATTTTTTTAGTCGCGAACTGGATGAGTTCATCGACATTCTTCCTCCGCAGCAACGAATCGACGAGAACTGGTATCAGGGGACAGCCGACGCCGTTTATCAGAATATCTACTCCATCGAACGGGAGCGTCCCGAGCATACGCTGATCCTGGCGGGAGACCACATCTACAAAATGAACTATGGGACGATGGTGGATTACCATCGATCGGTGGGTGCTGATTTGACCGTTGGCGCGTTGCGGGTGAATCGGTCGGAAGCCACGGAATTTGGCGTCATGCAAATCGATGAGGATTCGCGCATCGTGGGTTTTCAGGAGAAGCCCAAGGATCCGTTGCCGATCCCTAACGACCCGAATCACGCGTTGGCTTCCATGGGTATCTATGTTTTCAACACCCGATTTCTGTTCGAGCAACTGTGCGCGGATGCGAATAATCCTGCGAGTCATCACGACTTCGGCAAGAACATCATTCCTGCGAATATTGAGCGATCGAGGGTGTTCGCATTTCCATTCAAAGACGAGAATCGGAAAAGGGATGCCTACTGGCGCGATGTCGGAACGCTGGATGCCTATTATGACGCGAATATGGATCTGGTCAGTATTGATCCGCAGCTGAATCTCTACGACTCGGCTTGGCCGATTCGTACACACCAGCCCAATCTCCCTCCCCCGAAGTTCGTCTTCGGGACGCAGGGGGACGGCGAGCGAACAGGCGCTGCAATCGATTCGATCGTTTGTAGCGGAACAATCGTTAGTGGCGGGCGCGTTCAGCACAGTGTCTTGGGGCCGAGTGTGCGAGTGAATTCCTACGCGCACGTTTCCGATAGTATTCTCTTCGAGGGTGTGCAGGTCGGTCGCCATGCGCGCATCCGGCGTGCTATCATCGACAAGCATGTTCAAATTCCTGCCGGATTCGAGATCGGTTATGATCTTGAAAAGGATCGAGCCCGTGGGTTCACGATCTCTCCCGGCGGAATCGTAACGATTGCCAAGACAGAAGATTTGTCAGCGGTTTCCGCCTCGGAAAGCCTGACGTCCGC
>JBILGC010000111.1:0-2704 GCA_044351265.1 Bacteroidia bacterium | reverse complement strand
GTGCGTGTTTACAATGGTTTGGAGGTACTCCACTTTGTTATGTCCCACTACGATACCGGGATTGAGCCGGTATAGGTTTTCGTACACCGGGTCCGAAAACCCCATGATTTCGTAGGTAAAGTAGATGCCTAAATACGACGCGACCGTGTCCTTGCCAGCGCCTATGGGACCGTTAAGTCCTATGATCTTCGGTAGTCGATCTACGTTTTTGAATACGGTTGCTTCGCTGCCCATGATTCCCCCACTTCTACCTCAGTTTTAAGATCAACAATAATCCAGGGCCATGTCTGCTTTAGCCAAGTCGTCATTACATGCGTAGCCATTGCGACGTAATCATCCAGTTCCTCGATAGGAACTTCCGCTAATAACGAGTCGTGAATCTGACCGATAAGCTGAGAACGCATCGTACTCTGTTCCAGCTTTTTAGTGATTTCGATGATAGACCGAAGCAGGCAATGAAACGCACTTCCCTGGACTGGATTATTGATGACCTCGTTCCGTTTGTAAACTCCCCAGACCCGAAACCCGGTCAACGTGTAAAAGTACCCATTCCTCTGGTATTCCTGATACCAGTTCTTACGCCACCTGTCATAAACAGGAAACCGTTGCTCCCAAAAAGCTTTGTCCACGTTGTAGATATACTGCATATAGGAATCGTGCGTCATGGCTTCTTCGTGCCCTAGGCCCACTATTCCTTTTTCTCTCAGGTGATCTGTCAAGAGTTTGCCGCTTTCCATCTGGTACGTTTCTGCATATTTCCAGAGGTTTCTAGCGATGCTGGCATAGTAATCCCCGTAGAATTCGGCAAATGTGAAATAACTCTTAACCGCCGTTCTTATCGGCTTTTCTATCTTGTCAAGCTTGTAGCACTCCATAGCGACATCTTTGTGCATGTCATGCCCGGTTTCAAGATACTCGATCATGGTAGGATCGCGATGGTAACAGGCCGCGATATGTACTTCGAGAGCAGAGTAATCAATCTCCACGATCACCTTTCCCGGTTTCGGTCGAATGATTGATCGCAGAATCTGCCCAATCTCAGGATCACGGATAGGAAAGTTCTGGATATTCGGGCTATCTGCCGATGATCGATAAGTAGTAACCGTATGCGTATTGAGTACCGCATGTACGCGATCTCCGCACAGTTCCCGCTCGATGCCGGTAAGGTAAGTGCTGTTTAGCTTATGAAACTTCTGCACTTTTTTGAATAGTTTTGTGTACGGGGTGTCTATTTCATTAAGCACCTCGTCATCAAAAATTATCTTGCCTGTCTTCGGGTTGACCTGCATTCCGGGGTAGTTCAAATCCTTGTACAGAATGTCTGCAAGCTGTTCCCGTGAGCCGATCTTAGTGCGGATACCAAACTTCTTTCGCTGTCGCTGGTACTCGTCCATCGACCGCATCTGTTGCTCAGTGCTGCGGATTTGCTGAGTAACCGCATCTTTAGCGCGAGATAATTCTTCCCGGCAGACGGGCAGTCCGACACATTCCATCTTGCACAATGCCAGACTGCCTTCGTGCATCAGCCTGTAGGCACTAGGGCTTGCGGGTTTCATTTTGCGAACCCTCGTAGTCATCGAACTGGCAAGCCAGCAAAAGCACTGGAATCCCAATAAAAACCAAAACCAACGGCCACTGAGTCTTATTCTCTGCCGCCAGGACTATCCCAGAAGTAGTGAATCCCATGCCAAACAGGGTTAGTCCCATCTCAAAAATCACTTTCATGGCTCGCGCCCTCCTACTGCAATTTACGCTGTAAGGCGGGTGTCTTATGCACCAAAATCGGCTTTTCTAGGAAAATTTCTTCCGGAAACAAAGAAACCAACTGAGGTGTAAGCATTCTGTGGGGAATAATTGCAATTCCTGCGCCTGCCTCGGCTGACCATCTAGCGGCGACTACGTTATCAACTTCCCAAACAACCCTTGTTTCGATACCGCAAGATAAGAGCAACTTATCCTTAGCTTCCTGTATTACGTTTGCTAATCCTACTACAGAGATTATTGGAACAGGGTAATTGCTCAGTGCCAGATCGTAATCTTTACGCACGACAGCAGTGAAAATCTCGCTTCCGCAAACTTCGCTGACCATGCCAGGGATCGCTGTGTACCCGACCGACATGCTGATTTCCCCTGATGTGAACTTGTCCCGAAACTCAAGTTCACTTTGGCATGTAACCACCCCATAGGGAAACACTTTTTCTATCTGGGTGAGAACAGAATCTGCTTTTGTCAGCATTTCACGGCGGCATCCTATCTTGCATCTTGCGTAAACAGGCCCTCTGCCGCCGGTTATATCGACCGCTCGCATCTCCTCAAGAGTCTTGTCGTACTGTCTCAGGATTTTCTTTGCGTACTTGTAGAAGATTTCTCCTGATGCTGATAGCTTGCACTCATAAAACCTGTGCCGTTTAGTGAACAGCGACACCTTTAGTCTGTGTTGCAGCGTCCTGACTCTTTGTTCTAAAGAAGCACAGTCTATGCCAAGTTTCTGACTGGCTTCTACCGCATCAAAGGAGTCAACTAAGGTGACGAAGCACCGCAGGTGGGTAAGCTTTAGGTTGTCCGCGCTAAATCGGTATCTCAATCGGTAGGCCATGCGCTCACCATGCTCGGGCGACCGACCTTAGTACATCCGGCTACCGATATGTAAACTGGTTTCTGAGCCATAAACTCAGCTTCCCGCAAAGCGACGTAGTTGTATCGG
>JBILGC010000061.1:0-10535 GCA_044351265.1 Bacteroidia bacterium | reverse complement strand
ATGATTGCACAGGTCATTCAGTTTACGTGTAATTTCTTCTTCGGTTACATTTCTAAAATCGCCCATGGTGATTGCACAACCTTTATCTACCAGGCACTGGTGAATGTTTTGCTGGTTTTCTGCTACCATGCCGGTGAGTAAGCCTGCTTTTACACAGCATATTTCAAGTGAGACAGAACTGGCGGTACTTACAGCGACTTCACAATTTTTTATTTCGTTGATCATTTCATCAGCACAGAGGTTGGTTTTCCATTCCACTCTGTCTGATTCACAACGTGTGAGTAAAGCTTCAGCATGTTGGTAGGCACTGCCTGTTACCACCACAATATGTTTGAACGAAGAATTTTTAGCAGCGTCAAGCACTTTACAGGTGATGTTAAACGGATCGGCTCCACCCATGCAGATAAAAAGTGAGCGTATTTCTTTTATAATTCTTTTATTAATGGCCGCTTTTCTGAAAGCTTCTCTGGCAATGAGGTACTGTGGGCCGGCCATAATTTGTGTAAAGGCTTCTTTGCTGTAACGTGAAGCCATGTCTGGCGAGGAGTGGTTAATAACGATGTCGGCATAAAAGTGTAAGCGTGCATCATCGTCAACGGCCACCAGTTTTTTTACTTTCTTTTTTGCTTCAGCCTGGTAATGGCTGTCGAGGGCATATCTGTCTGTTACCAGGATGTCGGAAGGTGTTACATATTGATCTAATACAGTTGTTTCTTCGTCAAGCGACATCGTGGCTGGAAGCTCAATTACTTTAGCAAAGGGACTTATCATTTTTTCTACCTGTTCTCCCGGTTCTTTTATCAGGAAGTGACAAGGGTAATGGTGGTATATCATTTCAGCAATGGCCACACAGCGAACAACGTGGCCAAGACCAATCTGGCTGTTGCCATCAGCCCTGAAAAAAATGTTAACCTTTGTAGAAGGCATCAATGCACTCAATCACATATTGCTGCTCATCTTTTGTGAGCGTAGGGTACATGGGCAAACTCAGACAACGGCTGTAGTATTTTTCTGCCTGCGGATAATCGCCTTTATTATGTCCGAGTTGCCGGTAGTAGGGCAGGGTATGCACGGGTATATAATGTACCTGGCAGAAAATATTTTTTGTGCGCAGGAAATCGTAAAGTTCTTTTCTTCTGTCAACTTCAATGATGTAGAGGTGGTATGCATGTCCTTTGGGTACGCCTGATTGTCCTTTGATATAGTCTTTATTTTGAAAAAAGTTGAAATATTTCTGTGCAATGTCTCTTCTGCGTTGCAGTCCTTCATTGGCTCTTTTCAACTGCGAACTACCTAATGCTGCCTGAAAATCAGTAAGGCGGTAGTTGTAGCCAAGCTCTTGCATTTCATAATACCATCCGCCATGGTTTTCTTGCAACATAGCCGGGTCTTTGGTAATGCCGTGCGTGCGCAGCATTAAGAGCTTTTTGTACAGTTGCTCATCGTTGGTAGTTATCATGCCTCCTTCACCACAGGCAATATGTTTTACCGGGTGGAAAGAAAAAATAGCAAGGTCGGCATATTGACTGTTGCCACAGATCTGTTTTTTGTTGTTGCTATCGATAAAATGTCCACCGGGTGCGTGGCAGGCATCTTCAATTAACCACAGGTTGTGGTCATCGGCCAGTTTCCTGAAGACCTCTAGGTTTACCGGGTAGCCAGCAAAATCAACGGGGATAATGCCGCTGAAAAATCCCTTGGGTTTTGACTGAACGAGTTTTTCTACTGCGTTGATGTCAAGTGCATATGTTGCAGGATCAATGTCAGCAAAGTAAACCTGCCCTCCGCAATAACGCACACAGTTTGCTGATGCCGCAAAGGTGATGGGTGTGGTAATAACATTGCTTTTATCATTTACACCCAGGGCCATGGTGCACAAGTGCAATGCGGCAGTTCCGTTGGCTACGGCTACAGCGTAGTTACAACCAGTGTATGCGGCAAAAGCTCTCTCGAATTCAACAATCTTCGGACCTTGTGTGAGAAAATCACTAAGCAGGGTTTCTCTCACCATGGCCAGGTCTTCTTCCGTAATATGTTGTTTACCGTAAGGTATGGGGTTCATGTCAGTTTACTTTAAAGACAGGATCTACATGCTCTGAGATTAGCTTTCTCAGGCTTTCAACGGTTTCCCATTCGGTATTTTCGCCAGATGAGTAGTTGAAGCCAGGGGTTACGGGTTTTGCTTTGAAATGGGTGAGGTATTCTTCCAGATCCCAGTTGGGGGTTTGTGGCAGAATAACGTAGTATTTACCCAGGTCGTAGGTGGTGAATGAGTCGGCACTTGAAATCATTTCTTCATGTATTTTCTCACCTGGCCTTATTCCGGAGATGCGGTGTTCGCATTCGGGCCCGATGGCTTTTGCTACATCCAATATGCGGTAGGAAGGTATCTTGGGCACAAAAACTTCACCTCCCCAGGCTTGATCGAGAGCGTGCAACACCATTTCAACTCCACCTGTAAGAGATATATTGAACCTCGTCATGTTTGGGTCGGTAATTGGCAATACGCCTTCTTTCTTTTTGTTAAGAAAGTAAGGAATAACAGAACCGTTTGATCCCATTACATTTCCGTATCGCACTACGGAGAATGTAATGTCTTTTGCTCCTTTAATATTATTTGCAGCGATGAAAAGTTTATCTGAAGTTAATTTTGTTGCCCCATATAAGTTGACCGGAGCGCAAGCCTTATCAGTTGATAAAGCAACAACTTTACTCACTGAAGTTTCCAACGCAGCTTTAATCACATTCTCAGCCCCGCCAACATTGGTTTTTACACACTCATCTGGATTATATTCAGCAATATGCACATGTTTCATGGCAGCAGCATGAATCACGTAGTCAACTTGCATGAATGCTCTTTTTAAACGTTCCAGATCTCGTACATCGCCAATAAAGTAACGTATGAACTTGTATTTATTTTCAGGGTACTCCTGTGCCATTTGATACTGTTTCTGTTCATCGCGTGAGTAGATGATAAGGCGTTTCACTTCTGGCCATCTATTTAGGATGGTTTTGGTTAGCTCTTTTCCCAAAGAGCCTGTTCCCCCAGTTATTATAATGGATTTGTCGTTTAAATCTAAAGCCATTTAATCAAATTAATTTTAAATAAAAGGTGAGTTGAGACTGATTTGTTTAATTCTGTATTTATAAAATTTCGTAGAGATAAATTTGCCAATATGAATTTTGATTGATAAAAATTTTTAAAAGTTTTAGTCGTGAATTTTTTTCTGAATTTATTTCTGCACTCGAAATAATAAACTTGCCACCTAAATTTTTTAAAGCATCAAAATTATAATCCAAATGTTCAATTTTTTGGGGATGAGGATTTAGGAAGTCTCGCCCCAATTCAGAAGTGAAAGCATAACATCTGGACCCCCAATTATCAAAATAATCTCTTAATTCATTATTTTTATCAAGTTCAGTGGAAATAATTGTGCGAAATGTATGTTTGTATTTCAATGGATAGTCGCAAATGTATCCGTCTAATGTGTAAAATCCATTGAATTGGGCTATGGCAGGATGAATGCCAATGCTAATCATACGGTATTTTTCAGGAGATTCCTTAATGAAGGATTTTATTTCACTAAACTGTTGTTCTGCGTAGAATTGGCTATATGATGGTGAATGGCGGTTAGCAAAAATTTCGTGTGATTTAATTGTATAAAGAAATTGAATGGCAAACAGAATGATTGCGATTTTATTTCCAAATTTTACATACCTCGCAATTATCGTAAATGATAAACCAAGGAGGATATACCAAAACATGGGATGTAAAACATGAAATCTATCCAATTGCAGGGGAATAATGGACATTATTCTAACATTTAATTTAGATAAAGGCCCCCAATTCAAAAAACCATAGAAGAATGATGTAATTAGAATAAAGGATATCGATAGAATATGCCATTTACTAAATTCACCCTTTTTAGGCACCAGGAAAAAAGTAATCAAAATTGGCAAAATCATCAGGGTGTGCAAACTGTGTGTGTGTACTTGTCCCAGTGAAAAAATTTCTAAAGTTTTAATGGCAGCTTCCAGAAGGGTTGAGTTGGGAGTTTTAAATTCTGCTCGATGAGATATTGTTCCAGAATGGTAAAGGTAATTATAGAACAAAGGGAAATGACTAATAAAATATAAAATACCAGTCAAGAAAATTCCAATCAGGAAACGATAATTGATCACTTTTGAATTGATGAAGTCGTATACCCATACTAATGAAATACAAATAAGGAAAAACAGACCAGTTAGTATAAGGGAGGAACAGAAGGGAAATACAAGAATGATTAACCAATCACTAAACTTTTTTTCATTATTTCTTAAATTCCAGAATGCGAATAGCAGGATTGGTAATCCGCAAACACTCATTGATATTGACCAAAAAGGTAATAATGAAAAAAGTAATGCGACTCCGGTTTGAATATAAATATTACCATTCTGACTAAGGATATATTTTTTTAGTAATAAATACATTCCGACAAATCCAACTAAAGACATTAAAATTTTATTGACTACATATCCGCCATATATTCCAAATAAATAAAACCATATTAAACTAATATCATAAGTTCCATATAAGGAGGAGCGCGGTATACCATTGAAAATTTGCGGTATTACCGATGCTGGAGAAGAGAAAACATTACCACTTGTAATAAGTATTTTTATCCAAGAAACAACAGAGTCCAAATTATCAAAAACAAGTAGTTCTGCATTTTTACCTAATATTATATACGGTAAATGGTATAGTAAAATGATGAAAATACAGACTATGAATGGAATCTTTGTTGAATAAATTCTTTTTAGGATGTTTGATTTGTTTAAATTCATTTGGTTCAATTTAAGTTACTTATTGTTTTATAAATAAATGCTAAATCTATATGTTTAGATTTTGATACTATAATCTCAAAAGGGTAATAGAATAATGAACTAGTTTTGAAAATACCGAGTTATAAGGTTTTCTGCATAATAAAAGACTTAAATAATTAAAAAGGAATATGATTCTGATTTTAAAGGCTTATAATCTGTTTGCAACAGTATAAAAAGTTGTGAATGGAAAACATTTGATAAAATTCTCACAAAACAGATGTAATATAAAACAGTATTTTTTGAATAATTGAGTAACTATCTTAGTAGTAATTTTGAGATTTCTAACTTGAGATAGCCAGACTCTTGAAAATAGATAATTTTGTTTATGGTAAAAAAAAATTCTTTGACCATTTTTTGAGTTTTTATTTTTCTAAAACGATAAATATACTTGTGCCGAATTTAGCATACTTGTTTTTGTAAACTCCTTTCAAATAAATATGGTGCATCCTGTTGATTAAACTTGATAATATACCATTGTTTGATTGGTGATTGTTTTTTTCTGAATCAAACAATTTCTCTTTACTTTTTTTAATTCCCAATTTAAATGGAATTACCCTCAACAAGAACATGGGTAGAAAATAGAAACTAAAATAATATCCCGAATCTATCACCTTAAATTGAGTATTCCTGGCAATTCTATTAATATCTGATGTGCTATATCTTCGGAAATGGCCCGAATGTTTATCGACATCAGTCCATAAAATATGCATAGCGGGTACATTGATAAAAATTTTAGTGCCGGATTGTATTTTATGGTAAAGAGAATTTAAAAATCCAATATCATCGGAGATATGTTCTATTACATCAAATAAGCCGCATCCTTTAATTGAATAATTATTGAAGGGAAAATCTTCGTATATTCCATTGTAAATGAAATTTACTCCCCTTTTCTTTGCATTAATGCAGCCTCTCAGCCCCGGTTCGCATAAAATAACTTTTCCAACCAATCCAGATTCCATTATCGCTTTCGCCTGAAATCCGTTGCCACCACCTATATCCAGAAAATCACCTTTGAACTGGTGTTTTTTTAACAAAGCGAGTATCAGGTCATTTCTTTGGTTAAACCATGGCGATACATCTTCAGATTCAAAACAATCATCATTGCCCTCTTCTGGGTATGAAATTTTATTTTGATTATTAGAAATGAAAATACCTTCTTCGTTTATTTTCCAATCAGCCATAGAACTCAATTATTTTATCTGTAATATAATGCAATTGCTCATCATTTAATTCGTAAAAAAACGGTAAACGTAACAATCTATCTGTGTACTCATCTGAATTCGGTAAATCTTTCTTTCCTTGTATAGATTTATAAAAAGGACTTGAATGTAAACTTAAGTAGTGAAAAACGGTATTAATGTTATTCTTTTTCAAGAATTCAATTAAGCTCGTGCGTTCATCCAGCGATTTACACACGATATAAAACATATGAGCATTATTGGAAGATTCTAGAGGCAAATAAGGCAAGGAAATGCACCCTTTTTCAGAAATGGGTTGAAGGAGATTAAAATACATCTGCCAAATTTGCTTACGCCTACGTTGTATTTCATCAAGTTGTTCGAGTTGAGCATATAAAAATGCCGCAATTATATCTGAAGGAAGAAATGAACTGCCTAAATCCACCCAATTGTATTTTGCAACCTCTCCTCTGAAAAATTTACTTCTGTTCGTACCCTTTTCACGTATAATTTCGGCCCGCTCAATAAACTGCTCATCATTAATCACCAACATCCCACCTTCGCCACTCATAATGTTTTTGGTTTCATGAAAAGAAAAAGCACCTAAATGGCCAATACCTCCCAGTGGTTTTTTAATGCCATCCGCTCCGGTGTAATAGGCATCAATGGCTTGCGCTGCATCTTCAATTACAAATAAGTTATGCTTTTCTGCAACAGCCATAATTTTATCCATGTTACAAGCTACACCTGCATAATGCACGGGCACAATGGCTTTGGTTTTAGGGGTGATTAAGGCTTCAATCTGGTCTTCATTCATCCCCGGGTGCTCTGCGTTGCTATCTGTAAATACAATTTTTGCCCCACGTAATACAAATGCATTGGCGGTAGATACAAAAGTGTACGAAGGCATAATTACCTCATCACCAGGTTGTATATTAATTAAAATAGCAGCCATTTCTAGGGCATCAGTGCAAGAAGTTGTTAGCAGACATTTTTTGAAACCAAATTTTTTTTCTAAGAAATCGTGGCATTTTTTTGTAAATACACCATCACCCGAAATTTTTCCCGATGAAACAGACTGATAAATATAATCTGTTTCTTTACCTGTTAAATAGGGTTTATTGAAAGGTATTAATTTATTCATGTTTTGGCTTTTTTTTCTTTATAGTAACTATAAATTAAAGACTATTACGCCTACAATTATTAATAATGAAGATAAATATTGAATTTTTGATAATCGTTCATTAAGAAAGAAAAATGATAGTATTCCAACTAATGGAAAATTCAATGGAATTATAAAAACCCAATAAGAAAATGAAATACCACGATTTGCATAGAGCCCCAGAAATGCTAATAACCCCGTTAACGTGTAGCCACTAAATGAAAAAAGTTAAGAAAGGATTTAATAGATTTTTGTCTTCACTAATAAGCGTACCCTTTTTCATCAAAACCTGACTAATAGAGTTAAGCACTGCTGCTATTAATGCTGATACGATGAATATAGGTATTATAATACGCTAATTTCTTTTGTGAAAAGGGAAACACCAACAATAATAATTGCAGAAACAATAAGATAAGGTACTGTAATTTTTCATTAAAAATATACACACTAGATAGCATAAGAATAGGATAAAAAAAACTCAATGCAAAGTAAGCAGCTACTAGTGGCATTATTTTAAGTAATAGTCGCCAAAATAGTGCTTGAAATACTAAACTAAAAAATGTTGCATAAATATATGGATTAATTATAAACTAGTATATTGCCAATGAAACAATTCTTAGTGCACCATATCTGCCAAGAATTTGAGCAGAAGCTTGGCCAACAATGCACAGGAATAAAAAGAAATAAATACATTTTTCGGCACTTTTTGCAAATCAAATTTCTAATACAGCTAAACCTGCACCTGTTGCACCATAGTTATTTCCATTATACAAGGCATACATTTTCCCTTTGTAAAACAATGGATACGCATAACAAACCATTTCAGAATCCCAACCAGATGCAGAAACATCAATTCCGAAAGGTTCCATGTCTCTTACCCAATCAATTCCATTTTTTGAAGATGCTGCTCCAATTCGGTACGTGTTATTACCTCCTCTAAAAGAAAACCACATTTTGTATAATGCGCCATCTTTATAAACAACAGGCCGGGCAATAGCATATTCATCTTTACTGTAATTAATACAAATGTGATCAGATGTTGACCAATCAATACCATTTGCAGATTCAGCATATTTTATAGTATAGTAGTGTTTGGGTTTTGCATCTGGTGTCTCTTTAATCCATTTTGTAGCCGAAATATACCACATCATAAATTTATTGTTCTCAACCAAAACACAAGGTGCACCAGTAATATATGGATCGTGATGATTTCTACCGAGTGTTGGTGCATCTGAATAACGATGATAAGATTTACCTTCATCATCAGAAACAAATAAGCCGATATGAAAAGAAAATGGGACTGTAACGGCTTTTGACCAGCCTGTGGTATAAAAATATTTCCGTCCTTTAAAATCAACAATTGAAGAAGGCATCACACCAGAATCATCAAAAGCTCCTAATAATCCTAAATCTAAAAAAGGGGAGGATGCTATTGCTGTAACTTTAAATGTTTCCATGTCAAAATCAAAGTACCAACCTCTTGCTCGATTTTCTTTATCACGCGATGCAACATGAATTCTGTAAATACTTCCACCCACAAATTCGGGCAATGGATTTTGAGCATGTGATGCCATCAGTTCATGATGTCCGGGTTCAAAAATCAATCCTAACTTTTTCCACATAATATTATTGCTTGATTAAGGTTACAAACCGGTCGCTTGGGAATGGTGATTTTTTTGTTGACTCAACAACATACACACTTTTCGGTTCTGTATTTTTGGTTAAAAGTACATTTGCCCCAATATAAGTTTCTTCTTCAACTGTTACAAAGTTTGAGATTGCGGAGTTTATTCCAATAACACAAAAAGGTTTTACAGTAACATTTCCTGAAATACAAACATGCGATGACAGCCAACAATTATCCATAATGACTGAGCAATCGCCAATTTGATTACCTGACCATATTGTAACATTGTTACCAATTTTTACATCAAAATTTATAGTCTGTCCTTCCAGTATAAAGCAATTTTCTCCTACTTGCAGATTATCATCCATGGTCATAATTTTTGAACTCACATAACTGATAAAATCATATCCTTTTTCTTTTCCTTCTATGTATTTTTGATAACGAAGTTTATTCATATTATGAAAACCCATTGGGGTAAACATCATATATTCATCCGGAGGGAAAATGGTCTGAATATTTTCAAATTCAACAACTGGAAGTCCATTAAATTCCTTGCTTGTAATATACTTTTTATCTACTGTAAATCCGCAAACTTCATGAGGACTATCTTTACTAATGTATCGGAAGGCAACATCAGCTCCTCGACCAATACCGAAAATTATTACTTTTGACATCTTTTAATATTTTTTTACGAATAATAGTTTTGCTTTTTCATTACCAATTACAGCATGATCAGGGAAATCACCTTGAACAATAGAATTTGTACCTACAACAGTATTTTTCCCTAAAGTTGTGTCTCCTAAAATTGAACTACCTGCTCCAATCCAACTACCAAATCCAATTTTGATAGGCTTACCCTGCTTATTTGGTTGTTGCATAATTGGCACGTTTGGATGTGTAAAACTGTGGTTATTGTCTCCTATAAATATCCTTTCAGAGATTGTAACATTATTTTCTATTTCAATATATTTTGTACATGATATAAAAAGATTTCTGCCAATTTGAGTTTCATTCCCAATTATTATTTTTGAATCATACAGATATTGTTCAATAGAAAAATCAGCTTGAAATTTAGGATTAATAAATTTCATTAACTTAGACAAATCCTGATATGCGTGAATGTATGTTTCTTCACGAATGCTAACATTGTCACCTATAAAAATTCTATGAGGGTTTAATATTCTAAAAGGGGGTCTTATTTTAGAATTGACACCAAAATAAAAGAATAGACTTTTTTCTTCTTTTGTTAATTCGGTGTCTTTCTCAATAAGTATATCAGGTTTCTTTTCTTTTATGGTCATGATTTATAGACGCGTTTAATAATAGTGTAAGGTCTGTTTTTTGTTTCGATAAAAATTCTTGATATATAAAGCCCAACTAAACCGATACAAAAAATACCTAATCCTCCAAGAAACCATATTGATACCATTAATGAAATCCATCCACTAAGTATAGTTCCAGAAAGTTTCCTCGCAACAAGATATACACCAATTAATCCTGAAATGGAGAGGATGATTATTCCTAAATAAAAAATAAAATAAAGTGGTACTTCACTAAAAGATGTTACACTTTCCAAAAGTATTTTTAGTCTATCAGAAAAGCTATAACTGCTATTTTTTCGTAACCCCTTAATTATCTGCAAACCTTTTTGTTTGAAGCCTGTAATAATCCAAAGTCCTCCAATTGCTGTTTTTTGTTCTTTATG
>JBILGC010000044.1:0-15926 GCA_044351265.1 Bacteroidia bacterium | reverse complement strand
ATTTTTTTGTCATTAGCCTCACAGTACAATGATTTTTATGTTGTATTTTAAATGATATAAGTTTATCTAAAATCCACCATACCAATTGACCACTGTATTTCTCAAACCATTTTCCTTTTCGTTCTTCCTGATAGCCATAAACTACATCCCAATTTCCTTCAATCATTTTTGTATAAAATTCTCCGAGTAGTTCAGGTTGTTCCTCAAGGTCAATGTCAATAATAAAGACTAAATCACCCATAGCTTGTTCAAGGCCTGTCATCATTGCTTTGTGGTGACCAAAATTCCTCGAAAATTCGATAATAGTAACCCGCGAATCATTTTTTGCAATTTCAATTGCAATATCAAGTGAGTTGTCCGGTGAACCATCGTCTACCATGATTATCTCATAATCATTCGTGAGTTTATTTGCTACAACGCTAATGCGTTTGTAAAACTCATTGATAAAATCTGATGATTTATATAAAGTAGTTACTACTGATAACCTCATTTATTACTTTCTTTTACAAACAAAAAACCAACCAATAATATTTAGCCCGTAATATTCATCGTCAAAGGAAGCAAATTCAAAATCAGTAAAGTATTTTCCAAATGTTGAAATAATATCGTTTTGATCTTTAAAAAACTTGAGTGTATAACCGTTTCTTACTCCATTATACAAATCGGTTTTTATTAAAAAGTGCCCGTCTTCCAACTCTTCAACTTCTTTTAATAAATAATTTCTGTTATCAATTTTGCCAACGGAGCATAATAAATAACCATCTTTAGCAATTACCCTCGCAATTTCATCAAGATTGGTTGAAAAATTTGTTCCCGTATCAATATAATAACACGCAAAACTTGAAAGTAAATAATCAAAATATCCATCAGGGTAAGGTATGAAAGCATTTGAACCTTTTTTTAACTCAACTTCCACCCCAAGGGTTTTCATTCGCTCTTTCGTAAAATCTAATATTTCTTCAGTTATTTCAACACCATGAACTTTGAATCCACTGTTAAAGAGTAGAGGTAAATTTCTTCCGTCTCCAAAACCTAAATCTAGTATTTTAGAACCTTCATATTTTGTTTTATCAAGTCTTTTATTAGGGTATGTTCCAAGTAAAGTCCTTACTACTAATTCGACAGGATAAACATGTAGGGAATTTCTGTTTTTATAAAATGACGAATATTTTTCTTTTATGTCGGTCATATTAAATATTTTTAGGTATTAGCAATAGTTTGTTTTTAATAAATTTCTGTCAATTTTTCCATTTGGGTTTTTAGGAAGTATTTCCATAAAGATAATTTTAGATGGTATCATATATTTAGGAATCTCGAGTGCAAGTTTTTTTTTGATTTCACTTTCATTTATTGGTTTCGAAGTTGCCACAATGCCAATCAAAGTACTCAAACCTGACTTTGTAGTATGTAATGCAACTGCTTCATCAATGTCCTTAATTCTGCCTAAAGCATGTTCAATTTCTCCTAACTCTATCCTGTAACCCTGGTGTTTAATTTGTGAATCTCTCCTTCCTGCAAAATAAATTTTATTATCGGCTGAACTCAGTTTTACAAGATCTCCGGTTTTATATATACTATCGCGATATAAATGATTTTCCGGATTCTGAATGAATGCATTCTCAGTTAATTCCGAACTGTTAAAATATCCAAGCCCAACACAAGGACCGCATAAACATAATTCACCGATCTGATCTGTTCCAACTTTTTGGTTTTCATCATTAAGAATGACGAAACTGAAATTTGGTATCAATGAACCAATAGCAGTGTATCCATCCATATTTTCAAAATCAGAAATCGTTACATCATATGATGAACAAATGCATGTGCATTCTGTGGGTCCATAAACATTTACAAGTTGAACACGGTGAGAAAGCAAATCAAAAAGTTCTTTGAGTTTTGGTTTTGGATATCCCTCTCCACCAAAAATAATTTTCCTAACTTTAGGAAATGAATTAGGTGTTAATTGTTTTAATGTTTGAAAAAAAACTAGAAAAGATGGAACTGAAAAATATATTGTCGCCTCACATTTATCAATTCTTGTTAATGTTTTTGCCGCATCTTTTATTGTAGCTGAATCAAAAGGTATCAACGCTGCTCCATTAAATAAACTCGCGTAAATATCAAATACGGAGTTGTCAAAATAAAGTGGATTTACGTTTGTGAAAACATCGTTTTCGGTAATATCATATTGCCACTTTGCCCAATTGATAAAATTGTAAATATTACTGTGTGATATCGTAACTCCTTTAGGAAAACCTGTAGAACCTGAAGTGAACATTATATATGCTGGATCGTTTCCGGTTAATTCGGGTTTAGAGAACAGTTTGTTTTTATTAAAAGTTTCAAATGATTTAAAACCATCATCTTTATTAATTTTAAATATCAAATTATCCCATTCTCCAAAACCATTTTCTTCTATTGAAAAAATAATTTTTGGAGAACACTTTTCAAGCATATATAAAGTTCTCGATACAGGGTTTGAAGGATCAACATTAAAGTAAGGCACTCCAATTTTTAGACATGCTAAAATGATACTGTATGTTACTGGATATTTATCTAACATCAAACAAACTCTATCACCTTTCTTTACACCCTTTTTAATTAGAAAATTAGCAACTTGATTTGAAGTATGGTCTAATTCAAGATAAGAAGTATAATTAGTTGCATCCCAGACCAAAGCTCTTCTGTTAGGATGCATTAATACAATATCTGCAAAAATATCCGGTGCAAAAAAAGGATACATTTTTTTCATATAACCAAACCTCCGTCTAATTCAATTATTTTTCCGTTGATAAATTCAGTGTCAATAATATATTCTAATGTTTTTTGAAGTTCAAATAAATTACCTAATCGTTTTAAAGGTGTAGAATTGGTCAATGCTTTTATTCTTGCGACATTCACATTTGCTCTAGTTGTCGAAGTATCAAAAAAACCAGGAGCAATAGCTACTGCACGTATTCCAAACGTACCAAGTTCTTTTGCTAATGAAACGGTCATTCCGTTAATACCCGCTTTAGCTGCAGAGTAAGCAGCCTGTCCAGGATTACCATTTGCAGAAATAGAACTGATATTAATGATAACTCCTTTTTTTCTGTTAGTAATCATGTGTTTTACAGCAACAGTTGAAGTATAAAAAGTTGTATATAAATTCGACTGGATTATGGTTTCCCAAAGTTTCGGATCATGACACTCCATTTTACCTGCAACAAAATTTACCACGGGGGCATTGGCTATCATACCAGCTGTATTAATAACTACATCAAATGCGCCTCTTTCTTTTACCAATTCGTCAATTACTTTTTGGGTATCTTCAAAACTTGAAAGATTGCATTTACGGAAACAATATTTTTCATGTTCAACTTTTATTCTAGGTTCAGCAATATCAATTCCTGTTACCTGAATATTCTGTTTTAGAAAGTTATCGGCAAAAAAACTTCCCATATCACCAGAAGCCCCTGTTATTAGAATATTTTTATTTACTAAACTATTCATGGATTCCTTTTTCTTTAAGGATTTTTATAACTTCGTTAGTTGACGAAAGTCTTTGTATTTCTTCTGGTGAGAGTGAAATTGAAAATTCTGATTCGAGTCTCATCACAAGTATCATATATTTCATCGAATCCCAGCTTTCTAAATTTTGGAACAGTGTATCACCTTTTAATTGATCGGCATTACATTCTAGAACCTCGTGTAATAAATCTATTAATTTTTGCATAAAAAATTATTTAATTAAATAATATGGCAAATGTTAAATATTGAATGATTTCAAAAGACTTAATTTCAATTTTTTAAAAAATTAATTGAATTGTATCCTTCGTTTAATATCAAATCAATAATGCTAACTCCGTGTTCAAATTCTTTATAAAGTTGATTATATTCGGGGTAACCTGAGTAATCAAAATAATGTACATTAATTTTCTCATGAGTAAATTTATCTATATCCATATAGGCTTTAGCTGCAGGACCTGAGAAATAATCAGTTGCTTCGAGGTCTTTACAAATATTAACTAAGCGTTGATTTTTTTCTTCAGCAAGTTCAAATTCAGATGAGTATTTTATTTCTGTTTTGACACCTAAAAAATTATTTATTCCATTAATAAAATGCATGTTTACTTCGGTAAGAAACTCATAATTACAGTTTCTGAAAAGGGGCTCTAACCATTCACTCATTTCTTTATAATGTTTAGCACTTTTATAATTTTGTTTGATGGTATCCCAATGTGAATTGTTCCAACCTTTTTCGGCAATTCTGGTTTCATTAATTTTCTGAAAATATTTTCCCTTCACATCAACAGGTATTGTAAGCCATTTTAAACCTTGAACTGTTTTTATTAAATTCCGGTTTCTCCAATCACGTCTGGTGTATTGCATATCATCGTAAACAACAAAAACATCAACATTTTTAATTCCATCAAAATAACCTTTCCAAGGGATGTAATTAGATTGTGTGATAATTGCTTTTCTGGTAAGTGTCATGCCAAAGTTCTAAACTGTAAATAATAAGTATACGTTGGTAAATACCGGCTCGGCTAATGTAGTCTTCATTTTGTGTGGTATTCAGGCTTGAAAATAGCGTATCTACATAACTCGATTCTATAAATTTTGTATAATAGGCACCTGGATGTGATAATCTGCTTTTTATTCGTGTTAGGTTTTCCTCTCCTAACCAATGGTCGAGTGGGATGGTAAATCCTTTTTTAGGTAATTGGGTTAATTGTTCGGGGTATATCGCTCCATGTAATTTTCGGAGAATGCGCTTGGTTGTTTTTCGAGTTGATTTATAAAAATAAGGGATACTTAAAGAGAATTTAATGAGGTCTTCATCTAACATGGGAACTCTAAACTCCAAACTGTTTAGCATACTCATCATATCGCTCTTTCTCAAGTAATCACTTTGCATACGTCCAACAAAATACTCTTTAGTAATGTAGGCTAAGTCTTTTTCGTTGGGCTTACCCGGTAACACCTCAGATAGGTCGTACTTGTAAGGATTTTCTTTGAACATACCCGTATCGGGTGGAAACCATGATTCCCAATAGAATAGCAAGGAGCCTACGTTTTTGGTTTTAAGCAGGCCAATAAATTTCCGACCAAGTTCATTTGCTGAGCAACGTAGTTAACCGTTGTAACTGCAGAGTCTGAAGCTATTGTACACACACCATTAATTCCAATCTCTATTCATTTTTCAAGAATCTTTTCTTTGTCGAGAATTGATATTGGATAAAAATAATCGGCTATAAACTTACAAGTTGCGCCTTGCTCCCAAGCAAAGCAATGAGTTTCAATTCCCATTTCTTTTGCTTTTTTAACAATAGGTTCTTGTAGATAACTCCCTCCAATTACCGCTATCTTCATTATGTATTTATTTTTACCTTATTTAACCAAAACACTACTTGGTATATTCACTAATCTTTCTTCTACATTCAACGCATGTTCAATATTCTCACAAATGCACTCCTTAAACATGTCAAGTTTGTTCATGAGTGTCCAAACCGGTCTGGTCATAACCTGGTGATCGTTGGTATATGTAAGAAAAGCGTCTCGTTCTTCACTGTTTTGAAGCAATACGCTATTGAGCCAATAGTTGGAAAAAGCTTCCGGCTTTTCAGTAAATAATTTAACCGGATAATCAGCAAAAAATGTTTCGTAGGCTTTTGCAAGGTCTCTTTTTTGTGCGATGAACTTGTCCAGCATTTCCATTTGGGCGCAGGCCAATGCCGCATTTAGGTTAGGAAGTCGGTAATTGTAGCCTATATGGTCATGTTTAAACTCCCAACGGTGTGGTATTTTAGCTTGTGTGGTGAGGTGTTTGGCCAATTTGCCAAGTTTTTCGTCATCTGTAATAATTACACCACCACCACCACAGGTGATGGTTTTGTTTCCGTTAAAGCTAAATGCGCCTAACAAGCCAATGGTTCCGGTGTGTTGATTTTTGTATTTACTGCCGATTGACTCTGCTGCATCTTCTACTACGGGTACCATGTATATATTGCAGATTTCAACAATCCTGTCAATTTCAGCAGGATGCCCGAAGGTGTGCATAGGTACACAAGCGGCAATTCGTTTTCCGCTTTCTTTATGGACACATTTACCGTTTTTGATTTCTGTTTTGGTTTTGAAGAAATCTTCAAGTTTGTCTGCACTCAGGCCAAGCGTATCCAAATCAATGTCTATAAAAAGTGGTTCCGCACCTAGGTAGCTGATGGCATTACAAGTAGCAATAAATGTGAGCGGTTGTGTGATTACCAGCTCATCTTTTTGAACTCCGGCCAGCAGGAGAGACATATGCAAGGCTGCACTACCATTTACCGTGGCAATGGCATATTTCGCACCGGTATAATCGCGCATCATTTCTTCAAAGCGATCAACATATTTGCCTACCGATGATACAAACGTAGAATCAATGGCATCCAGAACATATTTTCTGTCGTTACCAATAAAACGAGGTTCATGCAAGGGAATGAAGCCCTCGGGAGTTTGATAATACGCTCTGATGAAAGAAACGACCTGATTAAACATTGTAAATATCGGCTTTATAGTTTTTGCGGTTATCAGGATTTTTAAACCAGTCAATGGTTATCTGAAGGCCTTCATCAAGCGAGGTCTGTTGTTTCCAATTGGTGAGTTGTTTTATTTTTTCGTTACTTCCAAACAGTCGCTCTACCTCACTTTTATCAGGTCGCAGCCTTATTACGTCTGTTACTATTTTAGCGTCAGGATTAATTTGGTTAATGATTTTTTGTGCCAGGTCGCCTATCGTTATTTCAGAAGAGGTGGCAATGTTCACTTCCTGGCCAATTGTTTTGTCTGATTTGGCAATTTCAATAAATCCGTTTGCAGTATCTTTTACAAACAGCAAATCGCGGGTGGGGTGTATGGCTCCGAGTTTTATTTCCGTTTTGCCGGCCAGCAATTGGGTAATGATGGTAGGTATTACAGCTCTTGCTGATTGGCGTGGGCCGTAGGTGTTAAATGGCCTTACTATGGTTACGGGTACATTAAAACTTCTAAAGAATGATTCGGCAATATGATCTGCACCTATTTTGGTAGCCGAGTATGGCGATTGACCTTGACGAGGGTGTTTCTCATCAATAGGAACATATAGGGCGGTACCATATACTTCAGAAGTTGAAGTAACCAATACCCGCTCAACGCCCAGGTCTTTAGCCGCCTGAACAATGTTTAGGGTGCCTTTGATGTTGGTATCTACATAACTATCGGGTGAATGGTAGCTGTAAGGAATGGCAATGAGGGCGGCCAGATGAAATACCACATCACAACTCTTCATGGCTTCGCGCACGCCATTGGGGTCGCGTACATCACCAGTAAAGATGGTTAGTCGTTCGATTTTTTCTTTCGGGAAGGTATCAATCCAGCCCCATGAATTAAACGAGTTGTAATAACAAAAAGCCTTAACCTCACAACCTGCATCTAAAAGTGCTTCAGTAAGGTGACTACCAATAAAACCGTCAGCCCCGGTAACCAATACTTTTTTATTCTTAAGATTCATTTAGTTGATGGATTAACGCGTATAAATTAATAAATAATGCGACTTTAACAATTCACCATTAAAATTCTGAAGTTCATGTTCAGAATAGGTAATGTATCTTATTTTTTTATGAATGAGTTGCTCTGCTCTTTCTATGAGCTTTAATAAATAATCTTTATTAACATCACCAATAATTAATAAATCAACAACAGGACTATCAATACCCTTACTGAGATCTCCGGTTAGGTAAACGCTATTGATATTCCCAAGTTCATTGAGAACATTTTCAATAATCCGATCCAATCCTACGTATTTAAGCAGGATGTTGTGTATGTCACGGAATAATGGGTGAAGGGTATTTGCTTTAAAAAGTTTTTTATTTCCCTGAAGAGTTGATTTTAATAGCCCTGCTTCTTCAAATTTATTCAATTCAAGCCTGATGGCATTGGAACTTTCGCCAAATTCACTCTCAAGGTTACGCAAATAGGAGGAGGTATTCCCGTTTAGGAAAAACTTGAGTAGCAATTTAATTCGGGTTTTAGAAGTGATTAGGGTGTCGAGCATTTTTTATGTTAGGAGAGGAGAGAGGAAAAGCGTTATTAATTTTGATGCATAGGTGCGTAAATGGTTATTCAATTCCTTTACTAGTTTTTAATCAAGCCTTGCGTTATCTCAAAAATTTCATTCCGTTCAGGAATCAGATTTTTTTGTATTAGATTTGTATGATTCATCTACACCTGCCAGTATTGCCAGTTAAGTCCTTAGCTCAGCGTTAGAGGCCTTTGATATGCATAAAAAACGGATGAATGTTCTTTTTGAATTTCGAAAGAACCTTCTACAATATTACTTGGAATAGATATGCAACTTCTCACAATTTGATCACTCAAAGGCCAAATTGGGGCTCCACAATTTTTAACTGCTTTATGACCTGAATTGACAGCTCAACAGACTTTAACCAAATAACTAAATTCTGATAATGATGCGCCATTGATATAGTCTGCAGTGATAGATTAGTTTGTTCCCTATCACTTTCTTTCATGGTTGGTGTTAGAAATAAATTCGGCATTAAATCCACACTCGATTTTCTGTTTTCAATACTTTTGACATTGAGCAGAGCTGTCTTTTATTTTCGAGCTCAGCGGTCTTATATCCCCTCAAAGCTTCGCCCCGTCAGTCACACCTGTGGATGTGCTAACTTTGAGTAAAAAAATTACTCAATAATACAGAAAGCTGACAAATAATGCAAGAATTTAGCCTGATATTTTTAGGTAATTGGCAGGCAAACTAAGGAGTAGTGTTGTGGTAAGTTGCTCAATTTCAATGGAAAAGTATTTATTGCCGCTTTTTTCAAGAACAAGGCCTCTTCTTCCTTTTAGCGGTCCGGCAATCACCTCAACCAGGGTACCGCTTTCAATTTTATCATGGCTCAATTCAATGTCTTGGGTTTGTTCAAGCGCTAGTTTAATATCATCAATTTGAGAATCGCGCAGTGTAGCTATTTCGCTGCCAATCCGAATAAACTTTACAAGACCTTGTATACTCAGGATATCATAATAGTGCAATTCAAGATTCGTATAAATGAACAAATACGATTTAAACAATGGTTCTTCTATCCATTTTTTTCTGTCGCTCCACTGCTTTAGTGTTTTTTGTAAGGGTAGGTAATAGGTATAACCTCTTTTACCCAGTTCGGCAGCAACTTTTTTTTCTGCACGCGGATTGGTGTAAACAGCATACCACTTTAATCCATTGCTCATATTACTTCATCTACAATATAAGGCGGTCTTTTTCTTGAAGATTCAAGGTTGCGCCATAGGTATTCGCCTATAATACCAATAGCAGTCATCTGGAAAGCAGAAACAAGCAGAAAAACCACCATCATGGTTGTCCATCCCTCTACATCAATGCTACCTGTAAGTTTTGTAGCTATCACAAACAAAGCATATCCCATGGAAAGTAAACCCAGTATAAGTCCGCTGATGGTTATTAATCGCAAGGGAGCATAAGAAAAGGAGATGAATGAATCAATAAATAATCCCATGCGCTTTTTAAATGTCCACTTTGATTTGCCTATTTTTCTGTTTGTTCTGGTATAGGAAATGGCTACAAAATCATAATTAAGCCACATGAGCATATATAAGGAGTTTGTATTTTTTTCATTCATCAATACTACTTGGTCTCGCAGTTTCTTATCAAATAAGCAATAGTCAAACCCACCTTTGGGTAAATTAGGTAAGGCATATTTTTTAATCAATTTCTGATATTGCTGAGCCAGTATTCTGGAGGTAAAACCATCTTCTCGATTGCTTCTATTGGCTACAACGAGCTTTATACCTTTAACCCAGTATTCATACATTTTCACCATCAGTTCAGGAGGGTCCTGTAGGTCGGCAGCAATCACCACATTGCAGTCACCGGTGGCATATTTCATGCCGGCCTGTATGGCATTATAAGAACCAAAATTACCTGATAACTTTACTATGCTTACTTTTTGCGGGTGTGCTTGTTTAAATTTTTTTAGTTCGGCAAGGGTATTGTCTTTTGAACCGTCATCTACCATTACATATTCGAAACTTACCTCAGGCGTAAACAATTTTTCATTTTCCAGCAACTCTTTTGTCGTGACCGGAATATTGGCTTCGTTATGGTAGCAAGGAATGATGACAGATATTTTAGGCATGCGCGAAAAACATGTTTATTCTATCTGCAATATAATCTATTTCCTGTTTTTGCAATCCGGGATAGATTGGCAAACTCAAACAGGTTTTAGCAATCTCTTCTGCAATTGGGAAGTCGCCTTTTTTAAATGGCAGCTCCTGATAAGCTTGCTGTAGGTGAGGAGGCAAGGGATAGTGTATGAGGTTCCCTATATTATTTTCAGTTAGATACTGCTGCAAGGCATCTCTTTGATTTGTTCTGATAACAAAGAGGTGGTAAACAGAAGAAGCATCCTGTGCCAATTCAGGTAAGATAAGATCCCCAACACCATTCAAAGCCTCTGAATAGAGCCGGGCAATTTGCTGCCGTTCCTGATTCCACTTGTTGAGGTGTTTAAGTTTAATAGAAAGTAATCCGGCCTGCAGCTCATCTAAACGGCTGTTCATGCCTTTCAACTCGTTATAATATTTTTTGTTTGAGCCATAATTTCTGATGGTATTGGCTTTTTGCCACAGGCTCTCATCATTGGTAGTAATGGCACCTGCATCACCAAATGCACCTAAATTTTTACCCGGATAAAAACTGGTGGCATTGATGTGTCCGAAGCTTCCTGTTATTTTACCACCATAGCTTGCTCCCTGGGCTTGCGCATTGTCTTCCACTACATACAGGTTATGTTGTTGAGCGATTTGCATGATGGCTTCCATTTCACAACATTGGCCATATAAATGCACCGGTATAATGGCTTTTGTTTTTGGCGTGATAGCCTGTTCAATTAACTCAGGATTGATATTATAGGTTTGGATACGCGGCTCAACGGGTACAGGAGTGGCACCAACATAACTAACTGCCAGCCAAGTGGCGATATAGGTATTTGACGGAACAATCACTTCATCACCTTCGCCAATATTTAAGGCTTTGAGTGCAATGATGATGGCATCTAAACCATTGGCCACACCGGAGCAATATTTGGTGGCACAGTATTCGGCATACTCTGATTCAAACTGCTTTACCTGTTCTCCGAGCACATACCATCCTTTATCAATAAATTGTTCAATATTGGGTAGAATTTCTGCCTTGATATCGGCATTCATTTTTATAAAGCTTAGAAATGGAATCATATTATTTATGCTCAGTTACTTTTTTTAGTCCTCCAAAACCATCACTTATATAGCGTATTTCATGAGGGTTACTCCATTCTTTTTCATTTATCTGAATCAGTTTTTCTCCTTGTTCATCTACCCATCCCTGTATTTTAGCTGGATTTCCGTATACCAGCGCATGAGCAGGAACATCACGTGTAATAACGGATCCAATTCCAGCCATAGCATATTTACCAATGGTAACTCCTGCCAGAATAGTACTGTTAGCCCCAATGGATGCACCTTGTTTTATAAGGGTTGGAACGGATTTAATATATTGTTTACTTCTAGGCCTGATATCATTGGTGAAAACAACATTAGGCCCTAAAAATACATGATCTTCAATGGTAACTCCTTCCCATATATAAATTCCGGATTTTATGGTAACATGGTTGCCAATGTTTACTCCATATTCAATATAACAATGATCACAAATATTGCATCCTTCTCCAATGATGGCTCCTTTAAGAATATGCACGAAAGCCCAAATCCGCGAGCCTACGCCTATTTGGTCTGTTTCAACCAATGCGTGTGAATGTATATACGGTTCAATCATGTAGCCCAGTGTTTCAGAAATTGTTCATAATCCCTAATATAGTCATTAGCGTCATATGTGGTTGAGGCTAAAACCATTTGAATGGCTGTGTGGCTGTATTGCATGGTATGCCATACATGTGGCGGAATGTATACCCCTTTATTGGGTTCATCAAGAATAAAAGTTTGAATATCTCCTTTACCATTATCGGTGTTAACAATGATTCTGCCTGTTACTGCAACAAGCAATTGTTCAGTCTTATAATGAGCGTGACGCCCCCTTACAATACTCTCCGGAGTATAGTATGTCCAGAATACTCTTTCTACGTTAAAAGGTAACTTGGTGTTTTCTGCAATTGAAAGATATCCAATGCCCGGTTCACCTATTTTATTGAATTCAACAATGTGAGGTTCAGGAAAATCAATCATGATTCAAAATAATTTAGGTTGTTTTTATACCAATCCACTGAAAGTTTGAGTCCTTGATGTAAATTAACGGAAGGCTCATAGTTTAAAAGTTCAATTGCCTTCTCAATAGATGCTAAACTATATCTTACATCACCCGTTCTGGCTTCGCGATGGGTTGGTTTTAGTTGGGTGTTGCCTGTAAATGATTTGAGTGTTTCAAATAATTGGTTGATAGTGTTTTGCTCACCGCAGGCAATATTGTAAACTTGATTCCATGCCATTGCATTGTCGCAGAAAAGTGCTTTTATATTGGCTTGAACAGCATTGGCAACGTAGGTAAAATCGCGGCTTTGCTCTCCGTCTCCATTAATAAAAGGCGATTCGTTATTTAATACCGCTTTTGCAAACAAGGGTATAACCGCTGCGTATGCACCATTGGGATTTTGTTTTGGTCCGAACACGTTGAAGTAGCGTAGGCCAATAAACTGCATATTGTACAATTGACTGAATACATCAGCATACAATTCGTTCACCAATTTGGTTACTGCATAGGGCGAAAGTGGCTTTCCAATAATGTGCTCTACTTTTGGCAAACTTTCACTATCTCCATAAGTTGAAGAGGAGGCAGCGTATACAATTTTTTTGATACCCGCATTTTTTGCTGCGGTAAATACGTTAAGCGTTCCGGAAATATTCACTGCATTGGTGGTAACCGGATCATTAATAGAGCGTGGAACCGATCCCAAAGCCGCCTGATGGCATACCAAGTCTATTTCGTGGCATGCTTTTTCGCAGGTATCAAAATCGCAGATATCTCCATTGATGAATTGAAATCGGGGGTTATTCAGGAAAGGCTCAATATTTTTTATACAACCTGTTGCCAGGTTATCCAATACCCGAACCAATGAAACACGCTCATCAGCAAGCAATGCTTGACATAAGTTGGAACCAATAAATCCGGCACCACCGGTTACCAAAAGTTTCATAGTTGCCTGGCTGTAGGAAATTATAATCTGCCGTCAATAATAGAGGTATCCAGCGCGGCCTTTACATCATATATTACTCCGGAATCCTTTTTTATGGCATGCAGATTCATGTTTTTAAATTCATCGTGTGATACGGCCAAAATAATGGCATCATATCCTGTTCCCGGCTTTTCGGTTAATGGTACACCATATTCTTCCAGCACTTCGTGTGCATCAGCCATGGGGTCATAAATATCAACGCCTATGCCGAATTCCTTCAACTCGGTAACAATATCAATCACCTTTGAATTTCTGATATCAGGGCAGTTTTCTTTAAAGGTTATACCCAGCACCAATACCTTGCTGCCGTTTACAGTCAATCCTTTTTTAATCATGAGCTTTACCACCTTGTTGGCCACAAAGGCACCCATATTGTCATTTATTTTTCTACCTGATAAAATAACCTGAGAATGGTATCCGTATTCTTCTGCTTTATGTGTGAGATAATAGGGGTCTACACCTATACAATGCCCGCCAACCAAACCCGGACGAAAAGGAAGGAAATTCCATTTTGTACCGGCCGCTTCAAGCACAGAAAGGGTATCAATATTCATCTTATCAAAAATGAGTGATAACTCATTTACGAAAGCAATATTGATATCTCGTTGACAGTTTTCAATAACCTTGGCAGCTTCTGCTACTTTAATAGAGGGCGCTTTATAGGTGCCTGCTTCAATGATGGAAGCATACAAATCGTTCACTGTATCGGCAATTTCAGGAGTGGAGCCTGATGTAATTTTTCTGATCTTGGTTACGGTATGCACTTTATCTCCCGGATTGATGCGCTCCGGAGAATAGCCACAATAAAAATCGGAATTGAATGTAAGTCCACTGAATTTTTCGAGCACAGGCACACAATCATCTTCCGTGCAACCCGGATACACGGTGGATTCATAAATGACAATATCTCCTTTGTTCAACACTTTACCAACGGTTTCACTGGCTTTTATCAAAGGTGTTAGGTCGGGTCTTCTATTCTTATCAATAGGAGTGGGCACAGTAACTATATAAATATTCGCTTCACTGATTTCATCCAGCAAATTGGTAAAGGTAAGCATAGAAGCCGCCTTTAAATGCTCCAGTTCCACCTCAAGGGTGCGGTCGTAACCTTCTCTCAATTCACCAATACGTGAGGCATTGATATCAAAACCGATGGTTGGATATTTTTTACCAAATTCAACGGCCAGGGGAAGTCCAACATATCCTAGTCCTATAACTGAAATTTTCATTTTTTTAATTTTACTTTCTTCAGAAGGTTCTTAATTACCTTGCCTATTTTGCTCTTTGGGTTTATCTCATCGTCTGAATAATAACCAGAATAATAGCTACTATAATAGCTACTGCCACTGTATCCATAGTTACCTTTCCCATAATAATATCCGCCATAGTAATAATATCCACCACCACCGTAGTAGCCTCCATATTCTGTTTTGTAAATACTGCTATATGCAACAGAAGAGGCATCGAAAGAATTAAGCACACTGAACATATTCTTAATACTTATTTCACCAGTGAGCCTATCAGGAATAATTGCAAAATCTCGTTTTGAATATTGAGCTCGTAGTATGTAAAGATTAATATCAGCAGAAGCCATTAATGGGAATGAATCAGATACCAGTCCTACAGGTGCAGTATCGAAAAAAACGTAATCAAATTCTTCTCGGATTCTATTCATGAAAACCTGAAATTGATTAGACTGCAGTAGCTCTGCAGGATTTGGAGGAACCGGTCCTGCTGGCAATACATATAAATTTTCATGCTCAGTTGCTTTGATTACCTCCTCTAGGCTATTTTTTTTAATTAGGTATGTAGTGAGGCCGATTTCGTTTGATAGATTTTTAAAGGATAAATGTATTCTTGGTCTTCGTAAGTCGCAACCAACCACTAGTACTTTATGACCAAGCAGAGTAAGTGATGCCGCTAAATTGATAGTACAAAATGTTTTACCCTCTCCACTTACTGAGGAGGTAATGCAAATAAATTTATTTTTTTCACCTTTTAAGACAAAGTTCATATTGGTGCGAATACCTCTAATCGATTCTGCAAATATTGATTTTGGCTTGTTAAGGACATAAACGTTGTATTCCGGATCGTCTGTTAGCTTATGGATTTTCTTAATAACTCCAATTATAGGAGTTCTACTCATTAGCTCAATTGTCTCTTTATCCGTTATCTTATTGTATAAAATTCTATCAAGTAGAATAATGACTATGCTAGTGAGCAGACCTAAAAATATTGCTACCCCATAATTTTTTGATGGTTTCGGAAAAATCGGATTCGGATTAAGAACTGCCTCATCTATCACAGCTGCATTGGAGGTTAATGACGACATTGATATGAGATTCTCTAGACGTTTTTCTTGGAGGTATCCATATATTTTTTCATTGATTTTAAAAGTACGTTCGAGATTGAATAATGCTTGCTCCTTATCAGGTAATCCTTTCAATTCATTTTCTAGAAGTTTAATTTGGCGATTAAGTTGAATTAACTTATCGTCCATATTTTGACGAATACTAATGATAGCCCTTAAAAGTCCAGCTTTTACCTCTGTGATTTTCCGTTCATTTTCCAACATGATAGGGCTATTAGACTTTTGCTTTGAGCTAATAGAAATCCTCTCGAGAATTAATTCATTCATCAAGTTAAAAAGCTCTGATAAATCCTTAGCAT
>JBILGC010000103.1:0-2753 GCA_044351265.1 Bacteroidia bacterium | reverse complement strand
ACTCCGTAAAGAACTCTCAGCAGGTTATAAACTTACCACCAATAACCGAATGGAGCTGCTGGCAGTTATTGCTGCACTAGAGGCCATGAAAATGCAGGGAACTTTTATTACCGTTTATACCGACTCTAAATATGTATGCGAAGCCGTGGAAAAAGGTTGGGTTTTTAATTGGCAACTCAAAGATTTTAAGGGTAAAAAAAATGCCGACTTATGGAAACGTTTTCTTGAATTATATCCTAAACAACACATCACATTCCGTTGGATTAAAGGGCATGCCGGACATAAAGAGAATGAGCATTGCGATAAACTGGCCACCACTGCAGCAGATGGACATAACCTTTTAACCGATGAGGGTTATGAGAGTGGCTTATACAACTAAGTGTCAAAAAGGCTGTAACCTAAATCACTGATTTTCTAAACGCTAACAAAAGGTCTGGCTATTGTTTATAAAATTGGCAAAACCTCTTGTGCAGGAAAATTAGATTTACCACGTTATCTAAATTTCATTTTTATATGTCAACTCAAAATATTGAATGTTTAATTATTGGCAGCGGGCCGGCCGGCTATACCGCTGCTATTTATGCAGCACGTGCGGATATGAAACCGGTAATGTATGCAGGCATGCAGCCTGGAGGTCAGCTTACCATTACCACTGATGTAGAAAACTATCCCGGCTACCCCGATGGCATTATGGGTCCTGAAATGATGGAGTTATTCCGTAAACAGGCCGAGCGTTTTGGCACTGATGTGCGCTATGGTATGGTAACGAAAGTAGATTTTTCACAACGCCCTTTTAAAATAGAGGTTGATGAAAACCAACACTTGCTGGCAGAAACTGTAATTATTGCAACCGGTGCCTCTGCAAAGTGGCTGGGTATTCCCTCAGAGCAAAAGCTTAACGGCAAAGGTGTTTCGGCTTGTGCTGTATGCGATGGATTCTTTTTCCGTGGTAAAGAGGTAGCCATTGTAGGTGCCGGAGATACCGCGTGTGAGGAAGCCAGCTACTTGGCCAAAATTTGCAGCAAGGTATATATGTTGGTTAGACGTGATGCTTTTCGTGCATCCAAAGCCATGCAACACCGCGTGCAAAACACGCCCAATATTGAGATTTTATTCAATACAGAAACAGATGAAATATTGGGTGAAAATAAGGTTGAAGGTATGCGCGTAAAAAACAGCCAAACCGGACAAACCAAAGAAATTGCCATTCAAGGCTTTTTTGTAGCCATAGGTCATCAGCCAAATACAGATGTGTTTAAAGGATGGATTGATATGGATGAAACCGGTTATATCAAAACTTTGCCGGGCACCAGCAAAACAAATATAGAAGGCGTATTTGCCTGTGGCGATGCACAGGATAAGGTATACCGCCAGGCTGTAACAGCAGCAGGTTCTGGCTGCATGGCTGCGCTTGATGCCGAGCGTTTTTTAGCAGCCAATAAACATGCAGTAGCTTAATTGCAATGAACTGGCTAACCTTAACTAACGGGGAAGATTTGCAGCAAGCCATTGCTGCTTCACATACTCATCCTGTTATGTTGTTTAAGCACAGTACACGTTGCTCTATAAGCAGGGCTGCACTAAGCCGTATAGAAAACGCATGGAATCCGGAAAATGTCAATGGTACACAGCCATACTATCTCGATTTGTTAAACCACCGCGATGTTTCTAACCTCATTACCCAAACTTTTGGCATTACACATCAATCTCCACAGATATTGATTATCAAGAACGGAAAGTGCACCTACCAAGCATCACACATGGAAATTATGTTTGACGAAGTAAAGGAGAATGTTTAATTTTCTGATTTCGAGGTTCGATGACTTCTAATTTGATATTCATAATTCATCTATTAGACTTGGATATTGGCAGTTTGGAATTTTTAGAGTTGACATACATCATTCGAATTTCAATATTCGATATTTTTGTTCGATATTCAGAGTTCGGTTTAATCCTACTAGAGTTCTAACTTCGGTTCCACCAACATCACCTCTTCTCTATCAACAATTACCTGACCGGGCTCCATGCCTTTGGGTTTGCGCACATATTTTTTAAAAGTATAGCACACAGGTACGAGTGCACTACCTTTGAGTTTTGAATAATAGGCAGCTAGTTGCGCAGCATAAGTGATAACCGATACTGGAATAGTTTGCCCCTGCTGCTTAATCACCACATGCGAACCGGCAACATCTTTGGCATGCAGCCACAAATCGTTTTTGTTCGCATAACGTGTGGTTAGCAAATCATTGTTTACTGCATTTTTACCCACCCAAATAGTAAAACCTTCACACATGAATACTTTAAAAGGTAGCACATCCTCTTTTTGTTTCTGCTCCTTGAGGTATGGTTTCAAACTTTTTATATCTGCTGCCCTTGAAGCTTCATCTAGGTTGGTTTGCAACAGAACTAGACGTACATGAGCACTGCTCAATTTTTCCTGTAGCCGTATAGTCTCAATTTTCTTATTTCTGTTTTTACGATAGTAATAGGCTGCATTCTCTTGCGGACTTAAATCTTTTTTTAATTTTATTTCAACTGCCTGGTTATGGTAAAAATCATGTAAGGTAGCTTTATCCATTCCAGTTTGTAGGATATGGAGATTAGCCATAATAAGGTGACCTTTTTGCTCGGGGCTCAATGTTTCCTGCTCCTGCTGCAGTTGCAAATCCGTTTTATATATAAGCGCTTCTGTCCTCTTTAATTGAGCTTTAATGATTTGTAACACTGCACTTTTTTGTTTGGTAAAATGTAGA
>JBILGC010000026.1:0-26601 GCA_044351265.1 Bacteroidia bacterium | reverse complement strand
TGCAATGGTTAAACTTATTCCATTTACGCAGATAGAACCTTTTTCAACCATTAATTTGTTATGCTCTGCACGGTTAATTTCAAATGTAAAAAGCCAGCTCCCATCTCTATTTTCAATCTGTGTGCAGGTGGCAATATCATCCACATGGCCTTGCACCATATGCCCATCATACCTTCCTGTGGCAGGCATGCACCTTTCCAAGTTGATAGAATCACCTTTTATTATTTGATTTAAATTGGTGCGCAGAAGCGTTTCTTCAATGGCGGTAACTACATAAGTGTCATCTTTAATTTCAACCACGGTAAGGCAAATGCCATTATGAGCAACACTTTGGTCGATTTGCAAATTGGATGCGAGTGCAGTTTCAATGCGCAAATGCAAATTGGTACCTTCCTGAGTTAGGTCCTTAACAATTCCGGTTGTTTCTATAATTCCTGTAAACACTTATACTTAATTACGAATAAGCTGAATGCTGCCGCTTTCTTTCCGCAATTTTATGCCTTCCAAATATTGCTCATATACTTTTAGGGTATAAAAGTAAATACCCTCCGCACAATCGGAGCCTGTTTTTTGTGCTTTGCCATTCCATTTTATTTCAGGATCTTCTGTGGTAAATACCTGCTGCCCCCATCTGTTATAAATTTTAATTTCTATTCCATCTATAAATCGGTAGGGGAATGGTTTGAATTCATCATTTACGCCATCCTGATTGGGGCTGAAAACGTTGGGCAGCCTGTACTCAGGACAATTATCTACACAAAACTCATCTAAAAAATAACTTTCATTGTTAAAACTGTCAACTCCGGTAACCACGTAGCAGCCTCCAATGCCTTTCTTCAGTTCTTCTCTGCTATCATCATATGCAAATGTTAAGTTGGAAACAGATTTTAGTTTAGTGTAACTAGAATCATTCTTATACTTTTTAAAATAGATATTAAATGAAACTACATCATCTGCACAAAAGTTATTGTTAATCCATTCTACGCGGTTGGTAAAACTGCTAAAATCCACGCAAGGGGTAATAACCCTTACCGATGGCGGGCATGGTCGCACGGTATCAAGAGGGGTACCGCAAATTTCTTGTGAGTAATTCTCACTAGAGTCGGGTAGTAGCGAGTATTTGCCAAAGGATTTAATCAGATAACAGTATTCAGTATTGTTAACGAGTTTTAAGTCACTGAAGTTATTAGAAGTGGTAAAAGCAATAGAGTCAAACCGGTTGTTTGTGTTTTTTCTGTATACCACATAGCCTACATTATCCCAAGGTACATTGGCTTTCCATGAAAGGATATTGGTTTGATCCGTTGAGTAAATGGATGCTCTTAATGAGCTGGCAGGCTGGCTAGCGTCAATAAACTCAATTCCTGTTGCGATACTTATAAAGTCAATCACATAAATAGGTTGAAGCGTTTCTGTATTCAGCAGTGTATCTGTATAGTTGGTATTAGGAATGGAAGCGAATGTAGGGTAATCGAATGTAGCAATAGGGTTAGCATTTTGCTCAGGAGTATTAGCGCGTTTTAGTATGAGGCGATAAGGTGGTGGGAATTGCACCTGATTAAGGGTATCGGGTCTTAGCCAGCTAACCTTCACTTTGCCATTGGTTATGCTTGTTTGAAGTATGGACACCTGTGTAATAACTGGCTTGCTTCTAACAATAGCCTCGCATATTTCGGTTGATGCATAGCTTTCCGATTTGTAAGAAACAATAGGTGTTCCAAATCGGTCTCTTGCCGGGAAAACAGCCACAAGTCTGTAACAATAGCTAACCATTGGTGATAGACCTTTACCATCATTATTGTCAAGATAAGATGTGGTATTGATATCGTTAAACTTTGAAATAAGTTTGAAACCTGTAGATGCAGGTATGCCTCTTTCACACTGACCGGGGTTCCATCTTGAGCTATTGATACGTCTATACAGCAAATATTCATTAGCCAATCCGCTAGAGTCTTTATCCCAGCTTATACGCAGTCCGTTTCCTTCCTGTGTAGCTTTGAGGTTATTGGGTGGCCTGCCTATTACGGTTATTCTAAAAGGTTTAATATCGGCTAATTCAGGAATAAAATTATCGTTAACTTTAATGATACCTTGATGCGAGAAGTAGCGCACATGATTGGCAACTGTTTTCCAACGGAAATCGGCATTTACAAATGTGGTTGCCTGTGCGGGGTCGGGAGTTAAAGTAGCCTTACTGATAGCTTGTTCAAAAGGACCTGCATAGCCTCTTAGCGTTAGGATTTGACCCGCGTTTGGATCTGAAGCACTGGTGTTAAAATTTACTGTTTCTCCTGCTCTTATGCAAAAGTCAGGCAACGGTGCAATGAGTGGAGGTGAATTGGGGCAGTTTTTTATTTCAATCTGCATGTCACGTACAATATATCCTACAAGGCGGTTATTCCGATATTCATTAATACGGATGGCAATATTGTAAATACCGGCTATCTGTGGCTTGTGCCAGGTTACTTGGCCAGTTATTGTATTTAGACTGAAGCTGTCTGAAAACATGGGGTCTACATAATTCGGAACAGGTGTGTTTTCAGCTTGGAAGGGAGGGATTAACTGATAGGCAATAGAATCACCATCAGCATCATATGCTCCGGGGTTATGTACATAGGTAAATCCAATGCATCCCTCATCAATTGGTGGCACATACATGATAGGAGACTCATTAGAACCTATACTATTGTTAATACGAAGCACTGCCTCTACATAAAAAGGAATCTCAACAGATATGCCACCATTGATGTTTCTGATATTTTCTACACGATTCGGATCGGCAAAGTTTACCAGATAAACCCCATCGGTTGAATAAGAGTGTTGGTAAACATATGTATTTTGCTGTACGGTGCTATTAATTACAACAGCTTTTGTTCTGGGTATATCTTCACTTGCACCATCACCCCAGTTTACCCTTAATACCCTTGTATTGTCATTTGCCGGTTTCCTCGGATCGGTATAGGTTACAAAAGTAAACTGATACGTTTTTCCGTTCACTATCTGATAGGTAATCTCACCCGCACGATAATGTGTGGCTTTGAGTGGTAAAATAAATGCCAGAAAAAGGGTGCAGAATAATAAACGATATGTAAGCAATGAATTCAGGTATTAGCTTGGATTAACGAGGTGAAGGTACGAATTTATTATCTACAAGAGTAGAAATGGTATGTAAAAGTTGCATAAAAAAATCCCGTTAACCTTTACTTAACGGGATTTGCATATGAGTTTTTTAATGGTTATGCTTTCTGAGTAGATAGCTGAGCACCAATATAATCACGATTCATGCGAGCGATATTGCTAAGTGAAATGCCTTTTGGGCATTCTGCTTCACATGCTCCGGTATTGGTGCAGGATCCAAAACCTTCGGCATCCATTTGTGCAACCATGCTTAACACGCGTTCCTGACGCTCGGCTTGGCCCTGGGGGAGTAGCGCAAATTGCGATACTTTGGCTGATACAAACAACATGGCTGAAGCGTTTTTGCAAGCAGCTACGCAGGCTCCGCAACCTATGCAGGTTGCCGCAGCAAAGGCAGCATCTGCATCATCCTTAGGAACTGGTATAGAGTTGGCATCCTGTGCGTTTCCGGTATTAACCGAAATATAACCTCCTGCTGAAATAACGCGATCAAAAGCTGAACGATCAACGGCCAAGTCTTTAATTACAGGAAATGCGGTTGCTCTCCAAGGCTCAACAACAATGGTATCTCCATTATGGAAAGAGCGCATATGCATCTGGCAAGTTGTTACACCTTGCAGCGGGCCATGTGGTCTACCATTAATAAACATGCTACACATTCCGCAAATACCTTCACGGCAATCATGGTCAAATGCTACCGGATCTTTACCCTCATTAATCAGACGTTCATTTAACACATCAAACATCTCCAAAAAACTCATATCAGGTGGTATGTTTTGCACCGGATAGGTTTCAAATTTTCCTCTATCGTCTTTATTTTTTTGTCTCCACACTTTTAGTGTTAGATTCATGTTTCCACTCATGTTTTGTGTATTTACTAATTGTTATAATTCTTATTTGTAAGAGCGCTGTGCAATCTTAATATTCTCATATTTCAGGACTTCGCGATGCAGTTCCCAATTTGCATCTCCTTTCAACTCCCATGCAGCAACGTAACCAAAGTTTTCATCGTCACGCAATGCTTCTCCTTCTTCTGTTTGGTACTCTTCCCTGAAGTGACCTCCGCAACTTTCATTTCTGTTTAACGCATCGCGGCACATTAATTCACCTAATTCCAGGAAATCGGCAACACGACCTGCTTTTTCCAACTCCGGATTAAATTCATCTACTCCGCCAGGTACACGCACATCACTCCAAAATTCTGCTCTAAGTGACTGTATATTAGCAATAGCTTGCTTTAACCCTTCAGCATTGCGAGCCATACCGCATTGGTCCCACATAATTTTGCCGAGGCGTTTATGGAAATAATCTACGGTTTTGGTTCCATTTATATTTTTTAGTTTTTCCAGTCTTTCTCTAACTGATTTTTCTGCTTCTTCAAATGCCTCGTGTTTGGTATCAATAGCCTTGGTTCTGATTTCATTGCTAAGATATGCACCAATGGTATAAGGTATAACAAAATAACCATCTGCCAAGCCTTGCATCAATGCAGATGCCCCTAAACGATTTGCGCCATGGTCAGAGAAATTGGCTTCTCCTAGAGCATACAATCCCGGAACGGTGGTCATTAGGTTATAATCAACCCACAAGCCTCCCATTGTATAATGCACGGCCGGATAAATCATCATCGGATTTTCATATGGATTTACACCGGTTATTTGCTGATACATATCAAACAGGTTTCCGTATTGCTCTTTCACTACGGCTTTACCCAATTCTGTCAGTTGCTCTTCGGTAGGGTTATGAATTCCTTTTTTGGTTGCTTCCTTTTTGCCGTACTTATATTTCATATTGAAGGCAAAATCCAGGTAAACTGCTTCGCCTGTCTGGTTAACACCAAACCCTGCATCGCAGCGCTCTTTAGCTGCACGAGAGGCAACATCGCGAGGCACTAGGTTTCCAAAGGCAGGATATCTTCTTTCTAGATAATAATCTCTGTCTTCTTCTTTTAAATCATTGGGATTGAGTTTTCCTGCACGTATAGCCTCTGCATCTTCCTTGCGTTTGGGCACCCAGATGCGTCCGTCATTTCTCAACGACTCTGACATCAATGTTAATTTAGACTGATGATCGCCAGAAACCGGAATACAAGTAGGGTGTATCTGAGTGAAGCACGGATTGCCAAAGAATGCACCTTTTTTATGTGCCTTCCATGCGGCTGTTACGTTGCTACCCATTGCGTTGGTTGATAGAAAAAATACATTTCCATAGCCTCCGCTGCAAAGTAAAACAGCATGACCAAAATGGCGCTCAAGTTTACCGGAAACAAGGTCTCTGGCTATAATACCGCGGCATTTCCCATCTATATTTACAATATCTAGCATCTCGTGGCGGGTAAGCATTTCTACCTGACCCAAACCAACTTGGCGCTGCAATGCACTGTATGCTCCTAATAATAACTGCTGACCGGTTTGGCCAGCTGCATAGAACGTACGTTTTACCTGTGTTCCACCAAAAGAGCGGTTATCCAGCATTCCACCGTATTCACGGGCAAAGGGCACACCTTGTGCCACACATTGATCAATAATACTGGCGCTTACTTCTGCAAGGCGGTACACGTTGGCTTCACGTGCACGGTAGTCGCCACCTTTGATTGTGTCATAAAAAAGGCGATAGGTACTGTCACCGTCATTCTGATAATTTTTTGCGGCATTGATACCACCTTGCGCAGCTATACTATGCGCCCTGCGGGCCGAATCCTGAAAACAAAATACTTTAACCTTGTATCCAAGCTCAGCCAAGGAAGCAGCAGCAGAAGCGCCTGCCAGTCCTGAGCCAATAATTATTATTTCAAGGCTCCTTTTATTGGCGGGGTTAACCAGCGGAACAGTAGACCTGTATTTGGTCCACTTTTGCTCCAGCGTTCCTTCAGGAATTCTGGCATCCAATTTTGGTGATGTAGTCATATCTATGTTTAACTTATTTAATCAATAAAAAATAAAGTGGCATGGCCGCAAAGCCTGCAGGAATAATTACTGCGAATACCCATGTGCTTAAGAACTGAATAGCCGGATTGTAGCGAGGATGATTTAATCCAAGCGATTGAAACCCGCTCTTAAATCCATGAAACAAATGAAAACCCACAGCAAACATGGCAATCACATATAACAGCACAAGAACCGGACTATTAAATGCTTCAGCCACCTCAGCGTAGAGGTCTTTGGTTATGGTTAATTTATAATCAACCCCATCTTTGCTTATTATGGTTTCTTCTACTTTTTTGGCAATGGCTTTCGGATTTCCGGCATCATCAATGTATGGCTTGGATTTGATTTCACCTGTTTGCAGGTTTTCTTCATACTGAACATAAGGAATGTGGCCAAATTTATATTCAGCCCAAAAATCATTCATGTGAACCACAATAAAAACCAAGATGATAGTTCCTAACACACCCATGCTTCTGGATGTCCAATGGCTATTGGCTTTTCCGTTTACCATAGCATATCCAACAGGGCGGGCCTTCATATTTTTATAGGCTAGGTGCAAACCTTTAAACGCATGAAATAATATGCTAAAGTAAAGGATGTATGAAACGGTCTTAATGAGCGGATTAGAAGTCATAAACACAGAATACAGGTTAAATGACATGCCCTGATCATCTTTAAATAATTGCAGATTGCCCACCATATGAACTACAAGAAAAGTACAAAGGAACAATCCGGTTAAGGCCACAATTAGTTTTTGGCCAATGGTTGAGGAAAACATTCGTGTAAACCAACTCATACTATTTTAATTTCAGTTTTTTAAGTGTGCGCAAATTTAGAAATAGCCACGTTTTATCCTACCCAACTAATCCACATTTTTTATTTAAATTATTTCTAAACTTGCCTCCTTATGCTTTCACCACTATAAACCTAACGTGAATAAGGTTTGTTTTTTAATTCCAATTAAAATATAAACTTTGACGCTTCAATGTATCGTTTTTTAGTAAGAGTTTTGTTTTTAATGCCGGCAGAAACGGCTCATTATTTTACGCTTAACTGTTTAAGGGCTGCGCTCCAATTCCCATTTTTTTTTATGCTCATGCGCAGGTTATTTTTTGTATATCAGCCGGTTAAGTTTTTGGGTATTCAATTCCCTAACCGAGTTGGTTTAGCGGCAGGGTTTGATAAAAATGCGAAGTATCTGAAAGAGTTTATGGCTTTGGGTTTTGGCTCAGTTGAGATTGGAACGGTTACCCCTAAACCGCAGCCGGGCAATGATAAGCCTAGGCTATTTAGGTTACTGAAAGATGAAGCCATTATTAACCGCATGGGCTTTAATAATGATGGGGTAGAGGCTATTGCGACACGCTTAAAAAATAGGCCCAAAGGATTGATTGTGGGGGGTAATATTGGCAAAAATAAACTAACGACAAACGAGGATGCCGCACGTGATTACGTTTTGTGTTTTGAAGGATTGTATGATGTAGTGGATTACTTTGTGGTAAACGTGAGTTCACCCAATACACCCAATTTAAGGGCATTGCAAGACAAAGAGCCCCTCATGCATATTTTGTCGTTGCTGGTAAAAAAACGTTTAACCTATATTCAACAGGGTAAATCATCCAAACCCATTCTGCTAAAAATTGCACCGGATTTAACACTTGAGCAATTGGATGATGTGATAGCTATTGTAAACGATAGTGGAATAGAAGGAATAGTAGCCACTAATACCACTATATCAAGAGATAATCTGTTGACCAATACTGAAGCCGTTTCTGCCATTGGTGCGGGTGGACTCAGTGGTAAAATTTTATTTAATCATTCCACTGAAGTACTGCAGTACATTAGTTCAACCTCTAATTCACGCATTCCACTGATAGGTGTGGGTGGGGTAGATACAGCAGAAAAGGCCAAGCAAAAAATGGCTGCCGGTGCTACTATAATTCAGCTTTATACAGGATTTATTTATAAGGGTCCGGCATTGGTTAAGCAAATTGCAGGCATAAAAAATTAAGCATTCATGGAAATTGTGAAGTTTACATCCGCTGCCATTGCCGCCATTGAACGCTATCGTAGAACATTGATGATACCCGAAACGCATTACCTGCGCATTGGTATCAGGCAAAAAAATGAAACCAATAAACGCTTGCTCATTGGTTTTGATGAGAAAACCGATAAAGACAAGGCAGCTGTAATTAATGGTTTAGATGTTATTTATACACCCGGAGAGGTTTTCTTTTTTGCCGGTATGTTAATTGATTTTGTTGAGCAAGATGGCCGCAGCGGCTTCACGTTTAGCGAAACAAACAAAAATACAGAGCTATAAGCACTGGAGCTCTGGTATTCAAGAATTCAAGAGATAAATTAAGGTAACTTAACACTACACTAAAAATTGTAGAAATTGAATGCGTGATGTAGAAGATGATATTTTCCAAGCTTCTAATCTTTGTTTTTTCTAATTTCTCAATCTACTGCTAAAATTACACAACGCCACATGAAAAAGTGTAGCTTTGTGCGCTATGAGTAAATTTTTGCCATTTAAGGATTTGATTTTACTGGAGGATGAAAACCTTATTGCCATCAATAAACCTGCGGGTATTTCTTCGCTGGATGAGCGTAGCAATCAGATTCCGAGTATATTATCAATGGCAAAAAAATATGAACCTGATGCACAGCTCTGCCACCGCATAGATAAAGAAACTAGTGGGGTTTTACTTATTGCAAGAAACGAAGCAACCTATCGGGCAATGGCCATGAAATTTGAAGCCAGAGAGGTAGATAAAATATATCATGCCGTGGTGGAAGGTTTTTTGCAGGTAAGCAATAAATCTATTCTACTGCCGCTATCACTCACCAAAAACGGCTTGGCAAAGGTAGATGTGAAAGAGGGTAAGAAAGCGGAAACCATTATTAGCACCATTCAAACTTTTAATCACTACACCCTGCTTGAGTGTAAGCCTGTTTCAGGGCGTTTGCACCAAATTCGGGTACATATGGCTTCTCAAAATTTCCCATTGGTTTCGGATACAAGTTATGGAGGGAAGGTGCCTATGTTATCACATTTTAAACAAAATTTTAAAACCGGCAAAGAAGGATTGGAGCAGGGTATGATGAAAAGAGTGGCACTCCATGCTTATCGTTTGTTGTTTGAGCTGGATGGTAAACAATATGATATAATTGCACCTTACCCCAAAGACTTTGATGTATTTATAAAGCAGTTACAGAAGTTTGACGGTGGCGATTAAAAATCCCACCTGCGTTCGGCAAAATTCCACCTGAATGCCACACATCCCATCAGGGTTTGTGAATTAAAAATGGAAAGTTCACTCTCGGTTTTTCTGTAAAGCAGCTGCACATCTACAAATAAATTATGTTTAAGCATATAGCTTACAACCAAATCGGCCAGATATAAATTGGTTTTAACCCCCTGTGCTATTGTGTTGCCAAATTCTCTTTGATAAAGACGATAATTCAATCTAATGTCTCTTCCCCAGTTGCTTCCATTGGTGTCGTTTCCGTAAATGGCCACAATGGCTGTTGATTTTAAGTTTAAGCGCTCGGTTGGTTGATATCTGATAATACCAATGTATTCATAAAAGTTTGCACCAAGCGGGTGGGCCATATTCTGATTAAAGTTTACGTAGGCATTGCGTGGATTAAAGGAGGTATACATATAAGGGCGAGCGATATTGGCCTCCAATTGCAAGTCCAAGTTGCTGATGTTAGCCACATCAATGTATTTTATTCCAAGTTGCATGGCCTGCTTGTTGCCAAACCAGCCATTTCTTGCCAATACGTTGCTCATCACAAATTCTGAAATGGCAAATTGGCCGTATACAGAGAAGTGCTGCTTAAAGTTATATTTAAAATCCATTCCAAGCAGAGCCTTGTCTGGGCTATTCAAGCCATTTTCAATGGGTTTATAAAATATAATAGGATTCAGGTATTGCAGGTCATAACTGCCATCAGAAAAACCACTATCCCGTTGAAAGGATATGGTTTGAAAGAAGCCAATATTTAAGCGTTTGGTTACATTTACATTGGCATAGGTGGTGGCATAATAATGGCGTTTGGGTAATTTACTTTGTCCGCCTCCCACATAGTTATACATCTGCCCCCAGATATTGGTATAGTTAATTTTCCAGATGCGTGTATTGGCACGCAGAAACAAATGATCGCGACTGAAATCAGACATAAACAAGGAGCGATAGCCATTGCCAAGAAAATTTCTTCCGTGCCCAAACTGTAAATCAATATAACGGTTGGCCTGTATCACCAAATAACCACTGGCATTGCCATAATTAAAGGTTGTGTGGTCAGTGGTTTTTAAAAAACCGGCTCCGGGTATTACCGACTCTGCCATATAAAAGTCGTTTACCCAACTATTTATTTTAAAAATTTCATCGCTGAAGAGGGTAAAGAAGCCAATATTGTTACCAATGGTGCCGCGCATTTCAATGCCTCTGGTATTAAGTGTGGTCAGATCTTTTCTTCTGCTGTCATATCCGGCCTGCAGATAGGCAACTGGATTTACCACCAATGTAAAGTCTCTTTGTTTTTGGTGATACAAAGCCGCTTTGCTTTTATATAAATGCTTTATTATTGCGCTGTTGCTGCGCGTACTTTCACTGTTGCTAAACTCAAAATTATCGTTTTGCAAATATGCCAGGTTAAAGTAGTCTTGCTTGCTCAGTTTCAGTCCCTGTGTTTCAAAACTATCAATATACAGTGCAATCCGATTTCGCTGATATGATTTGGATGCTGTACTGAATTCCGCAGGTATGGCCAGCTTACCAGACTTTATTTCAAATCTGTCGAGCACGTGCTGGCTGTAACTTCCCAAAGGAATATAGGTGCCCTGCGCACGTATTTTAGCAGTTATGAGTAGTAAAAGGAGGACGGAAGTAAAACGCATCTCAACAAAAATGCAGTTTTCGGCCGAATAAATGAAATTATACTGCAGTTAATGTCACGTTACAGCCTTCATCATATATTGTTTTATTACCACACCGGCAATGCATTACGCGTTTTGTGTGTAATAACATGCGCAAGATTGTAGCAATATTTTTTGCTCTGCATGGTGCCACTTTATTTTGTGAGGGTTGCCATTTTTATGTTACTCAACTGCCATACTTATTTTAGCTTACGTTATGGTACCTTATCGGTAGAAGCCTTGCTGGCACTGGCCAAGCAGCAGGGCTACACAGCACTTGCCCTTACCGATATAAACAATACCTCTGCATGGGTTGAGGCCTTGAGGCTGGCTCCGGGTTTTGGTTTGGAGGTAAAGCCGGGCATTGATTTTCGCAACGGAGTAAGCATGCAATATGTGGGTATTGCCCAAAATAATCGAGGTTTATTACAACTCAATGAGCACCTCAGTTACCATCTGCACCACAGTTTGCCTTTTGATACATGCGCACCCGATATGTCGGATGTATTCATTATTTATCCTTTTGCATCTGCTATTGGCAGGTCGCTACGCGTTAATGAGTTTGTGGGAATAGCTCCGCAAGATTTGCTTAAAACAAACCTCTCACAAACCATAAGCGAAAAAAAGATGGTGGCATTGCACACGGTGAGCTTTACCGATAAGCGCAGCTATAATGCCCACCGCCTGCTACGTTCCATTGCTAATAATACCTTGCTGAGTATGCTACCCAAATCAGAACAGGGAAATGCAGTTGCTGTTATGCCCTCAGCTGATGAGATGCAGGCTATGTACAGGCAATATCCCATACTTATGCGTAATACCGAAAGGTTACTCAATAACTGCCACGCTTATATTGAATTTGGAAAGTTTGCCAATAAAAATCTGCACTTCTACACCGCCTCTGCTTCAGGTGATATGGATTTGCTGAAAACCGAAGCAGAAAAGGGAATGACCTACCGATATGGCAATGAGGTTAGTGCTGATGTACATGCGCGGTTAGAAAAGGAGTTGCGCATTATTGGCCAGATGGATTTTGCTTCCTACTTTTTAATTAATATGGATATTGTGCGTTATGCGCAACACAAAGGGTATTACTATGTAGGACGCGGAAGCGGGGCAAACAGCATGCTTGCCTACCTGCTGCGCATAACCGATGTAGATCCCATTGCCCTGGATTTGTATTTTGAGCGCTTTATTAATCCTCATCGAAGCACTCCGCCAGATTTTGACATTGACTTTTCCTGGACCGACCGCGATGATATAACACGCTATATCTTTGATCGTTTTGGCAGGCAGCGCACGGCATTGCTTGGGGCATACAATACCTTTCAGTTTGATGCCGTGGTGCGTGAGTTGGGGAAAGTATTTGGCTTACCCGCCCATGCAATAGATAAACTGCAGGCCACACGCACCCACAGCCCCGATGATGAAAACGCACGACTCATTATGCGCTATGCCGATTATTTACGAGATTTTCCAAGCCACCTGAGTATACATGCCAGTGGTATTTTGATAGCAGAGGAGCCCATTCATGCTTATACAGCCACGTTTATGCCTCCCAAAGGGTATGCTACTACCCATTTTAGTATGATAGAAGCTGAGGATATTGGCTTGTATAAGTTTGATGTTCTGAGTCAGCGTGGGTTAGGAAAAATTAAAGATACGCTGGGTTTCATTCAGCAAAATCAAAACAAGGAAATAGACATACACCAAACGGCTTTGTTTATGAATGATGAGGCCGTAAAGCAACTGCTGCGTGAGGGAAAAACTATGGGTTGTTTTTATGTGGAGAGTCCTGCCATGCGCATGCTGCTTACAAAACTGCAGGCCGATGACTACCTAAGGCTGGTTGCAGCCAGTTCCATCATCCGTCCCGGAGTATCTAAAAGTGGGATGATGGATGCTTATATTGATCGATATCGCAACCCTGCTGCGCGCCAAAGAGCCCAAGAAGCACTGCCTGAAATGTATGACGTGCTCAAAGAAACTTATGGCGTAATGGTGTATCAGGAAGATGTAATTAAGGTGGCTCACAAAATTGCTGATTTAAGTTTGGCTGATGCCGATTACCTACGCAGGGGCATGAGCTGGAAGTTTAAACAGCGTAACGAGTTCTGGCGCGTACGCGATACATTTTTTACCAATTGCCGCAATAAAGGCTATTCTGAAAAAACCATTGAAGATATTTGGTTTCAGATAGAAAGCTTTGCCAATTTTGCCTTTTCAAAAGCACACTCTGCAAGCTATGCTGTTGAGAGTTTTCAGGCGCTTTATCTCAAGGCGCATTATCCGCTTGAATATATGGTGGCCACACTCAATAACGGTGGAGGCTTTTACCGAAAAGAATTTTATGTGCACGAAGCAAGTTTACATGGGGGCCAAATTGAAATGCCTTGCGTAAACCACAGTGAGGTATTGAGTAGTATCATTGGTAAAGTTATTTGGCTGGGGTTTCATTTAATAGCAGAGTTGGAAGAGCAGGTAATGTATGCCATTGCCGATGAGAGAAAAAAAGGTGGACCATTTTTGAGCTTGGCCGATTTTATGAAACGCCTGCCTGTTTCCATTGAGCAAATGCGCCTGCTGATACGTGCAGACTCATTCCGATTTACCGGTAAAAGCAGCAAAATACTTTTGTGGGAAGTGCACGTATTGGCAGACCATGCAAGGCCTGTAGCATCTATGCCGCATTTATTTGCTGCTGAAGACAAGTCGTTTGATTTACCTCAGCTGGAAGAATTTGCGGGCGACCATGTTTTTGATGAAATTATACTGATTGGGTTTCCGGTTACGGTTCATCCATTTACCTTATTAAAGGCAACTCCGGACGAAACATTGACAGCTGACAATTTAAAAAATATGCAAGGCAAGGTGGTTTGTATAGTGGGTTATTATGTTACACATAAACGTACATCCACATCTGCAGGGCAAACCATGTTCTTCGGAACTTTTCTTGACCTTAACGGACAATGGATAGATACCGTACATTTTCCACCGGTGGCAAAGGCTTTCCCTTTTCGCGGTAGAGGTTGTTACCGCATAACAGGCAAGGTTATCAATGAGTACGATTTTTTATATATTGAAGTACAGGAAATGGATCGTCTGCCTGAGGCAAACCGCGATAGCTATGTGCATAGCACAAGGCTTAAGCAGATAAATTAAAATCAGGCAGCACCCACTATGCGCAGATGAGATACATGAGCCCTGATGGCCCTGAACAGGGTTGGGTACTCAATATATTTAACCTCATATTTGGCGCACAACTCCTTTACCAATTTATTAATTGCAGGGTAGTGGATATGGCTTATTTTAGGAAAAAGATGGTGCTCTACTTGGAAATTGAGTCCGCCAACAAACCATGAAACTAGTTTACTTTTTGTAGCAAAATTAGCAGTGGTTGAAAGTTGATGAACAAACCAGTTCGATTCTATTTTATGAGAATCCTCATCAGGTATAGGGAAATCAGAATCTTCCACCACATGTGCCAGCTGAAATACAATGCTTAGCACCAGTCCGCAAACTCCACAAATAATTAAATAACCAATTAAGGCATGCGCCCAACCAACAAGGGCAATTGGAATAACCAAAAATGCCATGGCATACAACACCTTGCTTGTCCAGAAACCAATATGTTCATGCGTTTTCATTTTGGCAAACTTCCGGTTAGATACCTTGCCACTAAAGTATTTACTAAAATCTCGGAAAGCAATCCAGATAATATATGTGGTGGTGTATAAGATGAAGGAATAAATATGCTGATAACTATGGTACCAGTAACGTGGCTGATGCGTATTGGTGCGTATAAGAGGTTTGATATCTATATCATCATCATGCCCTTCAATATTAGTGTAAGCATGGTGCATCACATTGTGTTTAACTTTCCATAAAAACGAACTACCGCCCAGAGCATTCAGGGAGTAACTCATCAGGTCATTTACCCACTTTTTGCTGCTGTAGCTGCCGTGTGCACCATCGTGCATAACATTGAAACCAATAGCTGCAAAGTTTAAACCCATGAGCACACAAAAAATAACATTAACCCATGACGGAGCAATACCTGAAAGCAATATGATATATGTGAAGACTGCAAATCCGCAAAGTAGCAATGTTTTGGAGTAGAGTTTCCAAGTGCCGGTAGGTTTAATGTTGTTTTCAGTAAAATATGCCTCTACTTTTTTCTTGAGTTCCAGCGTAAATGGTGTGTGCCCGTTGCTGAATGATAAGTTTTTGCCCACTTGTTTTTTTAATGTATTAGTTTCAAAGATATGGTTTAGCAATGATTTAGCAAGTTGAACTTTTAAACAAGGTGCCCACTGCATTACAAATAGAGTTTGTGTATGTATAAAATACAGTGTAACTTGCCACCACCACATTATAATCTCCATTACGTTTGATTAAAATTGCCATTATAGGAGCAGGCAACGTAGCTTACCACTTAGGCACTGCGCTGCAAAAAGCCGGGGTAGAAATTACAGCTGTATATACCAGAGATGAGCGCAAGGCTAAAGCGCTTGCCACAAAGCTCCATACTTCGTGGGTCGCTGAAATTGATAAGCTGCCTCCAAATACGCAGCTAACTATAATAGCGGTAAAGGATGAGGCCATTGCAGAGGTCAGCAATCAAATTAAAACCTCGGGCATAGTGGCTCACACTTCGGGAATGCTAGGCATAGATGTATTGGCTACCCATAAGCACCGTGGTGTTTTTTATCCTTTACAAACACTAAAAGCAGGGGTGGATGTTGATTTCAATACTGTGCCATTACTTCTTGAAACCTCCGATGAGGAGACAACAACATTGCTTACAAAAACGGCAAAGCTCATCAGCCAAAAAGTATCAGAGGTAAAATTGCACGAACGTCAAATGGCTCACCTAGCGGCAGTGTTTGCAAATAATTTCACCAATCATCTATACACAGTAGCCAATGATATTTTGCAAACACATGGATTATCTTTTGATTTGCTAAAACCACTTATTGCCCAAACCGCACAAAATATACAGCACCAATTGCCTGCAGAGGTGCAAACCGGTCCGGCTGTAAGAGGTGATATGGAAACCATTGATATGCATTTGCAGCTGCTGCGCGAACACGTGCAATACCGACAATTGTATGAATTGATTTCGGCAAATATTATTGAACAACATAGAAACAAAAAATGAAAAATTATTTAGATCAACTGAACCATATCAAGTGTTTTGTATTTGATGTAGATGGAGTGCTTACAGATGGAAAAGTGTTGGCGCTGGCAAGTGGCGAGCAGCCGCGCAGTTTTTTGGTGAAAGATGGTTATGGAATTGAACGTGCATTGTTGGCAGGATATATTATTGCCATCATTTCAGGAGGTGCGCAGGACGGGGTAAAAAAACGACTGGCTTTTCTTAAAATTAAGCATATTCATTTAGGTGTTAAAGATAAAGTGGCAACCTTTGAAAACCTTTGCGAATCCTTGCAAATAAAACCTTCAGAAGTATTGTATATGGGAGATGATCTGCCCGACTATGATGTAATGAAACTTGCAGGTTTGCCAACTTGCCCCAATGATGCCGTGCAGGAAATTAAAGATATTTCCATGTATGTATCTAATAAAAATGGTGGAGAAGGTTGTGTGCGTGATGTGATTGAAAAAGTAATGAAAGTGCAGGGGACTTGGCGTAAGTTTGAAAACGAAAATATTAACAATTAACCTTTCGTTATTTTTACTATTACTTTTGTTTGCAAGCTATGAGTTCATATTCTAAATTTCTTCTGATAAACATTCTCACATGTTTTGCAATGCATTCATTTGCCTCTCGAATTCTCATACCAATGGATGAAAATCAGAAAAATCATTTAAAAGCATATGGTATTGCCTACTGGGAACTAAAAAGAGATTTGGATGTAGATTGGTTGCTCAATTACCGGGATGGCAGTTTTTTACTGCCTTATGATGATGCAGCCGAGAAAGAATGCCGTGTGCGTGGAATAACTTATGACGTAATCAGTGAAGGACAGGTGAGTCAGATTTTGGCAGAAATAGCAAAGCCTGAGGTAAACATGGAGTTGGTTAAGTTGCACAAAGCTCCCAAAATTGCAGTCTACTCACCCAAAACCAAACAGCCCTGGGATGATGCAGTAACAATGGTGCTAACCTATGCTGAAATTCCTTATGATGTTATTTTTGATGATGAAGTGTTGATGAATAAGCTGCCTCTATACGATTGGTTGCATCTGCACCATGAAGATTTTACAGGGCAATATGGTAAGTTTTATGCCAGTTTTGCCAATACAGCCTGGTATCAGGCAGAGGTAAAGGAAGCTGAAGCTACAGCTACGCGTCATGGTTTTGCCAAAGTAAGCCAACTAAAACTGGCAGTTGCAAAAAAAATTAGAGATTATGTGATAGGTGGCGGTTTCCTATTTGCCATGTGCTCTGCAACCGATTCGTATGATATTTCGCTTGCTGCAGATGGTGTTGATATTTGCGATGCCATATTTGATGGTGATCCAATGGATAATAACCCTGATGCAAAACTTGATTACAGCCAAACCTTTGCATTCAAGGATTTTAAACTCATCAACAATCCATACATCTATGAGTATTCCTATATTGACAACACTCCTGAAACTCGTCCGATTTCGGAAGACAATGATTTGTTTACTCTGTTCGATTTTTCTGCCAAATGGGATGTGGTACCAACTATGCTTTGTCAAAATCACACCAACACCATTAAAGGTTTTTACGGGCAGACAACGGCTTTCAGAAAACAATTTATCAAAAGTGAAGTGCTTGTAATGGGAGAAACCAAGCAACTAAGCGAAGCCAGATATATACATGGAAGCAGCGGCAAAGGTACTTGGACATTTTATGGCGGACACGACCCCGAAGATTATCAGCATCAGGTAGGAGAGCCCCCAACGGATTTAAACCTGCATCCCAATTCACCTGGTTATCGTTTAATTCTGAATAATATTTTATTCCCTTCTGCAAAGAAGAAAAAAATGAAAACCTAAGTAGGGTTGATTTATCTCTTCAGTCTTTATACCGCTGAATTTCTCGCTCTACATCACGCTTTTTAATGTCTTGTCTTTTATCAAATGCTTTCTTGCCCTGCGCAATTCCTATTTCTAGCTTGGCATAGCCTGTTTCGGAAAAGAATATTTTGAGTGGCACGATGGTAATTCCTTGCTCACTGCTTTTACTTTTTATTTTTCTCAGTTCGGTTTTTTTTAGCAGCAGTTTTCTAATTCGGGTGGGTTCATGGTTATCATGCGTGCCTTGTCGGTAAGCGCCAATCTGTAGATTGCGTACAAAGAGTTCATCATCCTTGAAAAAACAGTAGGCATCATTCAAGTTTACATTGCCCTCACGAATGGATTTTATTTCGGTTCCGAGCAGTTGCATACCCGCAATATATTTCTGTGAAATATGATACTCAAACGAGGCTCTTTTGTTGACAATATTTAAATTACCTTTGCTCATGAAAACGCTGCAAACATAAGCCTTTTCAAATTGATAAGTGGTAAACAATGGAATATAAACTTACATCCTATGCGCCCGGGAGCGGCTGTGGTTGCAAAATTGCTCCGGCTGTTTTGTCTGAATTACTTTCCGGTAGGCGTTCTCAAAGTTCCTATCCTTCCTTGCTGGTAGGCAACGATAGCAATGATGATGCAGCCGTTTGGGATTTGCATAATGGCGAGGCTATGATAAGTACAGTTGATTTTTTTACGCCTGTTGTAAACAATGCATTTGATTTTGGTCGCATTGCCGCTGCAAATGCTTTAAGTGATGTTTATGCAATGGGTGGTAAACCTGTTTTTGCAAACGCCATGCTTGGTTGGCCCGTTGATGATTTGCCACTTGAACTTGCGCAGCAGGTAATGCAAGGAGCCATTGCTATTTGTAAGCAGGCAGGCATCCCCATAGCCGGTGGTCATACCATTAATATTAAAGAGCCGCTTTTTGGTTTATCTGTTAATGGATTAGTGGATAAGCATGCTATTAAACAAAACAGTGCCGGTAAAGAAGGTGATGTTTTGTATCTGACTAAACCTATAGGCACTGGTATTGTAGCAACTGCCATTAAACGCGGAGCAGCAGATGCTGCCCATATACTGGCTGTAATAGAAAGTATGTGCAGCCTCAATACTTTTGGAATGATAGCAGCAAAGCATGAGCAAGTGCATGCCATAACAGATGTTACCGGCTATGCATTACTTGGACATTTAATTGAAATGACTGAAGGTGCTAACCTTTCCGCTGAGCTTGATTTTAGTGCTGTGCAAGTATTTGAAGGAATTGATGTCTATCTGCAGCAAAACCTAATACCCGATAATACATACCGCAACTGGAATGCATTTGAAAAAAAAGTGAGTGGCGTTCCTGATATGCGTTCTTTTCAATTGCTCAATGACCCGCAAACCAGCGGTGGTTTGCTGTTGGCTGTAGCTCCTCATTTTACCGATGCGTTTGAAGAACTGCTTTCGCAAAACGGATTGGCTGATTTCGCTAAACCCATTGGCAGGCTCGTTAAAAAAACTAACTTTGAAGTAAACGTAGTGTTGGCATGAAATTATTTTCTTCACAGGAGCTGAAAGAATGGGATGCATTTACCATGCAGCAAGAACCCATTGCTTCCATTGATTTAATGGAACGCGCAGCCACCGCGTGTATGCCTCATATTTTTCCGTATGCCATTGCAGCAAGGCATATATACATTTTGTGCGGACTAGGAAATAATGGTGGTGACGGACTTGCAATTGCTCGCCTACTATCAGTTGCTAACATGCATACAAAGGTTATCACTGTATTTAATGAATCAGCGCCTTCGGCCGATTGTAAAACAAACTTGGCACGCCTGCAAGGCAATAAGCTTGTAAACATTATTGAACTGAAACAACAGCAACAGCTCCCTAATTTTAATAGATTCGATTTGGTAATAGATTGTTTATTTGGTTACGGACTTAACAAACCGGTGAGCGGTATTTTTAAAGAAGTAATTGAAAAGGTAAATGCTTCTGCAGCAACAGTAATTTCAATTGATATGCCTTCGGGTTTGCCGGCTGATGTCTTGCAGCCTCAGGCAGTAAAGGATTATACTGTGGTGCAGGCACAACATACGCTAACTTTTCAAACACTTAAGCATAGCTTACTTTTTGCTGAAACAGGCAGTTATGCAGGCAAGGTGCAGGTAATTCCAATTGGAATGCATCAAGGATTTGAGGGACATGCACATGCACACATGGAGTTAATTTCTACAGAGCTTGTTCAATCAATTATTAAACCTCGACAAACCTTTGCTCATAAAGGCACACATGGACATGTGATGCTGGCAGGCGGCAGTTATGGTAAAATGGGGGCTGCCGTTTTAATGGCTAAAGGCGCACTTTACAGCGGATGTGGTTTATTACATGCCTACGTGCCAAAAGTTGGTTATACCATTTTACAAACGGCCTTGCCGGAAGCCATTGTAATGACCGATGATGAGTTCTATGAAATCAGGCATTTCCCAAACTTACAGGGCTGCACCGCAGCAGGCATTGGTCCTGGTATGGGTATGCATGCAGAAACTATTAAAATGCTGGGTGCGCATTTGCCATCCATTCAAATCCCTGTGGTGCTTGATGCCGATGCATTAAACTGTTGTTCAACTTTGTTGCAGGAGCATCATTTTAGTTTTCGTTTCCCTAAACAATGTATTTTAACACCTCATCCAAAAGAGTTCGACAGATTAGCAGGTTTCTCATCCAATAGTTTTGAACGTCAGCAAAAAGCACATGCTTTTGCGCAAATCCATGATGTGGTAGTTGTGCTTAAAGGAGCCTATACACGTATTTGCCTGCCTGATGGACGTATGTTTGTTAATACAAGTGGAAATTCTGCTATGGCTACAGGAGGAAGCGGTGATGTGCTTACGGGCTTAGTTGCGTCATTACTGGCTCAAGGATATTCAGTTAATGATGCTGCCATTGCCGGTGTTTTTATACATGGCCTTGCAGGCGATATTGCAGCAAAAGGCAAGTTTGCAATCTCAGCCTCCGAAATTGCCTCAGCCATTAGTCCTGCTATGCACAGTCTGCTTTAGACTTTATCAGCCTCATAATTTCTTTTTTTCAGTTGGATTTATGTTTTAGTTTTGCCCTCCTTTATGAGCAGAATCAATCAACATTTTTCTATTGAGCTTGCCAGCAAATTTAGATATCTATGGCGGATGGTTGGCAATACACCCATGCTTCGCATCCGATATCAATTTAAAGGTGAAGAACGCGATGTGTATGTAAAATGTGAACATTATAATCTTACCGGAAGTATAAAAGATCGAATGGCTTTGTACATTCTGGAACAATCCTATAAAAATGGAACCATTAAGCCTGGTAATATAATTATTGAAGCCACCAGTGGAAATACCGGAATTGCATTTTCATCTATTGGCAAAGCACTTGGTCATCAGGTAAAAATCATAATGCCAAACTGGCTCAGCCGCGAGCGTTTTGATATTATCCGGAGCCTAGGTGCTGAAGTGATATTAATAAGCAAGGAGCAAGGTGGCTTTCTTGGAAGTATTGCTTTGTCTGAGAAGATGGCTTCCGAAGACAACAATATCTTTCTTCCATATCAGTTCAGCAATTATTTTAATTGCGAAGCTCACGAGAAAACCACCGGCCCTGAAATATGGAAGCAGTTGGATAATTGTGGACTTAAAGCCGATGCTTTTGTTGCAGGTGTGGGAACAGGCGGAACAGTGATGGGCGTAAAAAATTTTTTAAAGAAACTGGATGCTGGTATAAAAATACATCCTCTTGAACCAGCGGAGTCGCCAACATTATCTGTTGGGCACAAAGTAGGTGCGCACCGCATTCAGGGAATTTCCGATGAGTTTATTCCGGAAATTGTAAAACTGAATGAATTGGATGAAGTGGTGCATGCATCTGATGGTGACTCTATTCTAGTGGCACAGAAACTGGCTTCTCAGCTAGGCCTTGCAGTTGGTATTTCATCAGGTGCTAATATTATTGGTGCTATCCAGTTGCAAAATAAATACGGGAAAGATGCTACCGTTGTAACCATCTTTTGCGACAGCAACAAAAAATACCTGAGCACAGATTTAATGAGAGAAGAACCCGTAAAAGAAAATTATCTGGCACCACATATCGATTTTCTGGATTTTGAACCCATTGATCGAGCGTTTTAATGATTTTTCAGTTTAAGCAGTTTGCCGTTAAGCAGCAAGATTCAGCTATGAAAATTGGCACGGATAGTGTGTTGTTGGGATGCTACTGCAAGGTGCAAAATGCTAAACACATATTGGATATTGGCACAGGAACAGGTTTGCTGGCGCTGATGCTAGTACAAAAGAGTGTAGCATTAATAGATGCTGTTGAAATAGATGAAGCAGCTGCAACCGAGGCGGACTTTAATTTTTCTCAATCACCTTGGTCAAACCGGATCACCTTACACCGGCAGCGTATTCAGGAATTTACCATCCAACAAACCTATGATGTAATTATCTGCAATCCGCCTTACTATAGGCACAAAGCCAGCATGGGCATTGCAGATAAGCAACGCAGTATGGCCAGGCATGATAAAGATTTACCTTTTACCGACTTGCTTCATTGCATTCAACAAAATCTGAAGGATACCGGAACAGCATGGCTTATTTTACCTGACAAGGAAGCAGGGGAGTTACTGAAACAGTCAGTTGCAAATGGGTTGCATTTACAACACATCATCTACATACATTCAGTTGAGCATAAAAAGCCCAACCGACATATTTTGGTTTTATGTAAAACATCTGCTACACCTATTGAGCAGCGCATGGCAGTTTATGATGCTAAGGGAAAGCCTACACCGGAATATAGGCAACTAACGAAAGATTACTATCTCTGGAAAGATCAGGATAAGGATGAACGCCTGAAATGGTAGGCAAGGTGCTTATGTAAGTCGGCATCTAGCCGTTTGCTCGTTTTGGCTAATTTACGTATACTGCAACTCAGTTTATTTTATAAAAGCAATGAAAACTAAGATACTTCTTTTAGGCCTAGCAGTGCTGCAAATTTTCACAGCCTTTGCCCAAAACAAAATGCTTACCGTAGAAGATGCGGTGCTTAAACAAAGAACCACACTCGCACCCGAAAGACTGTCTCAACTCATGTGGATTCCGGGTACGCATTTGTTTACCTATGTTGCCAAGCGCAATGGGAAAGAGTGTTTGGTAAGGCAAAATGCTGATGATATGAAGCGAGACACCATACTTGGAATTGAAGATATAAAATCATGGCTAGAAGCTATTGGTGCTGAAAAGCGCATGCCTGAGCGTTTCCCATTTTTTACTTGGGTGAATAAAGATGAGTTCCGCTTTTTTTATAACAATGGCTGGTACCTGCTTAATTTACAAAAACGCAATATTGCACTGCTTAATAAAATTCCGGAAAATGGAGAAGAACCCCAGTTTGAGCCACAAAACAACCACGTGGCTTTTGTGCAGTTCAATAATGTGCTCGTGTATAACCAACAAGCATGGGAAAAAGTAAAAAGTCTCAAATCAACTGTTGATGAAGGCGATGGATCCTACAAAGAATTTGCTATAACCATTGATGGCAGCACATATGCTGTTGTAAATGGTAAAGCCGTTCACCGCAATGAATTTGGTATTAATAAAGGAATTTTCTGGTCGTCTACTGCTAATCGTGTGGCTTACTATAAATGCTACGAAGGATTGGTTACCAATTATCCTTTGCTTAAGCTTAGCAATGACACAAATAATAACACACCCGGATTTACTGAGCAAATACGTTATCCGATGGCAGGTAATTCAAGTCACTCAGCCAAAGTATATATTTATGATATTAACAAACGTATCAACGTAATGGTAGAAACAGGTGCTCCAGATGATCAGTATCTAACCAACGTTACATGGTCGCCTGATGATGAGTATTTGTATATAGCCGTTGTGAATCGAGACCAGAATGAAATGAAACTAAATCGCTATGATGGTAAAACCGGAAAGTTTATCAAAACACTGTTTACCGAAACGCATGCCAAATATGTAGAGCCCGAGCATGGACTATTTTTTCTTGACAAGAGCGGCAAACAATTCATTTGGTTTAGTGAGCGAGACGGGTACAACCATTTATATTTAATGGATAAAAACGGCAAGGTTATTCGTCAACTCAGCAAAGGCAAAGCCGATGTTACCGAACTGGTTGGATTTAATGAAAAAGCTACCATTGCCTACTATATGCAGGCAACAGAAGACGGTTTGGAAAGACAATTGTACTCCGTGGAACTTGCTACCGGTAAAACATTTCAGATTACACGAAACAAAGGGGTGCATACCTGTAGCATTAGTAGTGATGGTCTTTATATCTTGGATACTTATAGCAATATCACTACTCCACGCAGAAGCACGCTAATGAAATCAGATGGGGCGGAGTTGTCTATTTTGCTGCAGTCAAAAAATCCTTTGTTTGATTATAAAGCTTGTGGTATTCGCCTGTTTCCAATCAAAGCAGATGATGGCACACCACTAAACTGTCGAATGTTATATCCGCCTGATTTTGATTCAACTAAAAAATATCCGGTGCTAGTTTATGTATACGGTGGTCCGCATGCTCAGATGATTACCAACAGCTGGATGGGTGGAGGTGATTATTGGTTGTATTATATGGCCCAGCAAGGTTATGTGGTGTTTACATTGGATAACAGAGGGTCTTCTTTCAGAGGATTAGCTTTTGAGCAGGCCACATTCCGTTCTTTAGGAACAGTAGAGCGTGCTGATCAACTCACAGGTGTAAACTTTTTAAAACAGCAACGTTTTGTTGATGGTACACGTATAGGTGTTTTTGGCTGGAGCTTTGGCGGATTTATGGCAACAGGCCTGATGAGCAGAAGCGATGCATATAAAGTAGGTGTTGCGGGAGGCCCGGTAATTGACTGGCGTTTATATGAAATTATGTATACCGAACGCTATATGGATACGCCTAAACAAAATTACGAAGGATATGAAGATGCAGATCTTACAAATTATGTAAAAAATATAAAGGGTAAATTATTGCTCATACATGGAACCGATGATGATGTGGTAGTGTGGCAGCATAGTTTAACTTATCTTAAAAAATGTGTAGATGAAGGTGTTCAGGTAGATTACTTTGTATATCCAGGACACAAGCACAATGTGGTGGGTAAGGACCGAGTGCACCTCATGCAAAAAATTACCGATTACTTTAAACTGCATTTATAAAAGCGTGAAGGTAACTTTTTTAGGAACCGGAACTTCGCAAGGTGTGCCGCTTATTGCATGCGATTGCAAGGTGTGCACTTCGGCTGATGAGCGCGATAAACGTTTGCGTTCTGCTGTGCTCGTTCAGAAAAATGAAAAGAATATTGTCATTGATTCCGGCCCTGATTTCAGACAACAAATGCTGCGCTGTGGTATTAAACATCTGGATGCATTAGTGTTTACCCATGCACACAAAGATCACCTAGCTGGTATGGATGACGTTAGGGGTTTTAATTTCAGGATGAAAAAACCCATACGTGTATTCTGCGATGAACGTGTAGAAAAACAAATGCGCAATGAGTTTCATTATATTTTTTCTGCAGAAAAATATCCTGGTATACCTGATGTGGAAATAAATCGCATTGATAAAAGTTGCTTTGATATTGATGATATACCTGTTCAACCTATAGAAGTGATGCATTATAAATTACCGGTACTTGGTTTTAGGTTTGATGATTTTGTTTATATTACCGATGCCAATTTTATTTCAGAAACAGAAAAAGAAAAAATAAAGGGATGCCACACTCTTGTGCTTAATGCATTGCGCAAAGAGCCACATATATCACATTTTACCTTGCAAGAGGCCTTAGAGCTAATAGCAGAAATTAAACCGCAAAAGGCATATCTCACGCACATTAGTCATCAGTTGGGATTGGCGGCAACAGTAGAAGCTGAATTACCGCCCAACGTGCACTTGGCGTATGATGGCTTGCAGCTTTCATTTTAAACCATGCATCAGCATTATCATACCATCAGGCAGCTACAAGCTACGCTTGCCAATCATTTGCTGCATGCTGCACTAACCGGTGCATTTACATTGAGCAAAGACGAATTGTTATTGCTGTTTAATAAAAGTGGAGCCACCCTCACCATAAGAATGGTAATTGAAACAGGGCACTGCTATTTATTATTTGGACACGATGTGATTAAAAAAGTTTCCAATGCTCAAGCAGTTTTTGATGAAGTAAAGCAGCAAATCATTACAGCAATTAACATGCATGGTCAAAACCGATCATTCGAAATGACATTTGCCAATGGATTTACATTGGTATTTAAGCTATATGACGGGTTGGCCAATGTATTGTTGTACGATGAAGCAAAAAATCAGACAGATATTTTTCGTGATGCTATACAGAATGATTTGCAACTGAGTTATGAGTCATTCTTAAATCCGATCATCCTACTTTCTGGAGGTATTGTAAACGATGGATATTTTTGTATTTGTAAAACCAACGACACGCGCCTTCCATATCGCCTATTTCTTACACCTACAGATGATAAGTTGTATGAAAGTAGCGATGTAATGGATGCGCTTACTCAGTTTGCCCGACTCAATCTGGCTCATC
>JBILGC010000107.1:0-2772 GCA_044351265.1 Bacteroidia bacterium | reverse complement strand
TTCATGATCGGACCACGTGGAAACCACATCCGGACGAGTGCGCAAGATGACATGCATGTGGTTGGAAAGGATGGCATAGGTTAGGACATCCAAACCGAAGATGGAGGCGATGCACTCAAGCCGTTCACGGATCCATTCCCGACGGAACTCATAGTTTTTCCCGCTCACCGGGTCTTCGCCCGCCAAGAACGCACGACGCACGCAGCGCTGCACGCAATGTACAATACAGACCTCATTCGGATCAAATAGTTCAGCACGCAACGGTCTAGGCATCTGGTTTCCCCTCTAGGCTTAAAGTTTACCCAAACCACCCAGCGTGTCAAGTAAGTGGGTGGCACGTATTTGCACGACCTGGGGCATGCAGCTGCCGCTTCGTTGGTGGCAAGCGGAGGAGATCTGTTATCCAAAAATGACTTGCTGGGTGAGTTAAGCTTGGTCTTTTGGGCTTTGATCTTTCTGACCGCCAAATACGACTTGATGATCATGCGTGCGGATCATCGAGGTGAGGGTGGAACGTTTGCGTTATGGAGTCTGCTCAAGGGATACAGCGGACGAATTTTCGCAGGAGGTTTGATCGGATTCCTGGTGGTTTGTGCCGCCGCGTTACTTGCCGCTGATGGAATCATCACACCACCGATCAGCATGCTGGGAGCGTTTGAACCATTGGGCCAATCGTACTCCGTTCTAGTAACGCTGGTGTGTCTGGTTATGTTGTTCAAAGTCCAGTGGCGTGGCACTAGCAAAGTTGGTGGATGGTTCGGATGGTTCATGATCTGTGTGTGGTTTCCTTGGATCGCGATCAAGGGAGCTCCTTGGATCATTGCCCATCCTGAAGTTTTCTTATCTTTCAATCCTATTTATGCTATTGAATTCTTGCGTAGCTTTCCGCAACTCGGGTTCATGGTGATCATGGGGGTGGTTGTTTTAGCGATCACTGGAGGAGAAGCGAAATATGCCGATATTGGTCACTTCTCTTTGTCTGGTGGCTCATCTACTAAGGAGGGAGAAAGCCTTTTGCCAAAAAACTCTGGTCGGATTCCAGTGATGTATTCGTGGTTTGTCGTCGTCTTGCCCAGTCTGTTGATCTGCTATGCCGGGCAAGTAGCATACATGCTAGGTAATGGAGTACCGGAGAGATGCAACACCTTCTACGCTCTGACGCCGAAGAGCGGTATTGCTTGGCTGGACCAAATCATTCAGTTCAGTGACGTTTCTATTTCTGCTGTGGCAGCGATCATTGCTTCGCAGGCGTTGATTACAGGAATGTTCTCAATCGTCAAAGAAGCAACGGCTCTCGGAGTCGCTCCACGATTTCGGGTATTTCACACCGATGCGCATGGTGCAGGCCAAGTCTACATTCCAGCAGTGAATTGGGCTCTGTTTCTTGGCTGTGTCGTTGTGACTCTTATCTTCCAAACATCTGGTAACCTAGCTGCGGCATATGGCGTGGCAGTCACTGGAACCATGGGGATAACGACCGTCATTTTTGGTTACGTAGCGTATTACCGTTGGCAATGGAAACTTCCCTTTGTCTTTTTCGTTTGCACACCGATTTTGGCGATTGACTTGCTTTTCTTCGGAAGCAATTTGCTCAAAGTGCTCCATGGCGGATACTTCCCAATTCTCGTTGCAACAGTCTTGGTTTCGATCATGCTTGTTTGGCAATGGGGGCGAAAATCCCTTGCCAGAGCTTTTTATGAGTTCGGGGTGCGAGAGGGCAAAAAGATAGACTGGCTGATAGCATTGCGGGACATGCTTGATGACCTTGAACTTACACTTCGGGAAAATCTCCCGGCCGCAAGAGCACTGATTCAAGGACGGCGACGATTGGTTGAAAGTGATCGAGCGGCGGTCTTTCTCTGCTCTCGCCCGATTCGCTCAAGTGAGGATTACGTACCAGTGGTGCTCAGAATCTTCCTAAAGAAATATGGAGTCTTGCCATCGCAAGTTGTGCTCATGCACGTCAATCAAACGACCGTGGCAACTGTTCCACCAACTGAGCGATACAGCGTCATTAAGCTAGGAAACGACATTCACTCGATAATCGTGAACTATGGGTACATGGAACAACCAGATATTCGCAACGATCTGAAAGAATTGCAGCGACAGGAAATGCTACCGATTTCTGCAGAGCGATGGATCATCGAGGTGGGTGAAGAAGATATTATCGCATCGCCGGATTTACCTTTACTCAAACGCGTGGGAGTGATCGTATTTAGCTGGATTTTGCGGCTATCCACTCCTGCACATAAATATCTGGGGCTGGTTTATGATGCGGCGGTTTCAAAAGAAGTCATTCCCGTGGTTTTCTCTCGTCACGAAATCAGGGTGGCCTTGCCGGAACTTGAATTAGCACCGCCGCAGGTGACCCGGTCTGGCGAGTGATCTTGGGGCTAAGTCGCTACGGTGGGCGTCGGACACCCTCGGAAAAGCTGTCGCTACGTTGGTAAGACATCGATCGGAAACTGAATCGGATAAGCATCCCTGAGCCGAAGTTCGAGCGTCACGAAGGCCGTGGCATTCGTCGCTGCCCGATCTTCCCTGAGCTTCGACCGATCCTCGACGAAGCCTTCGAGATCTTCGGCGATAAGAGTGAATATCGATAAGAGTGAATATGTGGTCGCCGCACCGCAGTATCGTGCGGCAGCCAATACAGCGATGGGTTGGCTCAGTCGTTCTCGTGCTCAATGAAATGGTGCTCGTGCTCGTAATCGACGCGGTTGATTCGAGCACGAGCACGAGCACGAGCACGAGCACGAAAATCCCGGACAA
>JBILGC010000108.1:0-2774 GCA_044351265.1 Bacteroidia bacterium | reverse complement strand
AAGGTCAGGGTGATCAGAAGGCCCCTGTCCACAGATACCTACGTATTTACCCTGCCTTCGGCAGGCTTGAATTGCCTGCGACAACAAGACGCGTACTGCTGGGTCGCGCTCATCAAAGGCGGAGGCGACAAGCCCTGAATCTCGATCCAGGCCGAGCGTTAGTTGGGTTAAATCATTGGATCCTATGGAAAAGCCATCGAAGTGTTCCAAAAACGCATCTGCGAGCAGCGCGTTGGATGGCAGCTCGCACATCATAATGATTCTTAATGCACCGCTACCATCGTCGGCAGCACCACTACCTCGTGAAAGGCCGTGTTCGCTCAATAAGGCAACTACTTGTTGCGCCTCATCAACGGTTCTCACAAATGGAACCATCAACTCAACATTGCTAAGACCCATCTTTTGACGAACCACGCGCATGGCCTCGCATTCCAGCGCAAAAGGCTCGCGGAAATCAGCAGAAAGATATCGACTCGCACCTCTAAAGCCGAGCATCGGATTTTCTTCCTCAGGCTCATAGCGAGATCCACCGATGAGCTTGCGATATTCATTGCTCTTAAAATCAGAAAGCCGAACGATCACCGTCTTTGGCCAAAAGGCGGCTGCAATGGTTGCAACACCCTCAGCAAGTCTTGCAACATAAAAATCTCGGGGTGATGCATAGCCTCGGGCCACGCTTTCAACGGCTGACTTCAGTGCGGTATCAACGTGAGGATAATCAAGAATGGCTTTGGGATGAATACCTATATCGTTATTAATAATAAATTCAAGCCGCGCTAAACCCACGCCTTCGTTAGGCAGCTGAGCGAAATCAAAAGCAAGCTGCGGATTACCGACATTCATCATCAACTTGGTTGGAATCGGCGGCAACTCTCCCGAATCAAGCTCGGTGATTTCAGTCTCAAGCAGTCCGTCATAGATGTAGCCCGTGTCGCCTTGAGCACATGAGACGGTAACCAGCGCACCGTCGCTCAGTTGCTCGGTGGCGTTACCACAGCCCACAACGGCTGGAATCCCGAGCTCGCGCGCAATAATCGCGGCATGACATGTGCGTCCACCTCGATTCGTAACAATTGCTGCGGCGCGTTTCATGATCGGCTCCCAATTGGGATCTGTCATATCAGTCACCAATACCTCGCCTGCCCCGATTCGATCCATTTCGGAGGCATCGCGAACAATCCGCACCATACCTGCGCCAACCTTTTGACCAATCGCTCGACCACTCGCAAGAATCTCTGAGGTTGATTTGAGTTGATAACGGGTTTGCTTGCCCTGCTGTCGCGATTTCACGGTTTCGGGCCTTGCCTGCAAGATATAGAGCTTGCCATCTAGGCCATCAAGGCCCCACTCAATGTCCATCGGGCGCTGGTAGTGATCTTCGATAATTAAGGCATATCGGGCAAGTTCCATGACTTGTTCATCACGAAGCGAAAAGCGATGTCGTTTTTCTGCCTCCGTCTCCAAAGTTTTGACAGCAGCCTCGCCGACCTGGGACGCTGTGGCAAAGGCCATGCGGATCAGCTTCGACCCGAGTTGCCTGCGAACGATAGCCTGTTTACCCTGCCTCAGCATGGGCTTGTGGACATAAAACTCATCGGGATTAACCGCACCCTGCACCACGGTTTCACCCAGGCCATAAGCACTCGTAATAAACACGACCTGATCAAAACCTGACTCGGTGTCCATGGTGAACATCACGCCTGATGAACCCTCATCGCTACGGACCATGCGCTGTATACCTGCCGATAAGGCGACATCGACGTGTTCAAAACCTTGGTGAACCCGATAGGCAATCGCACGATCGTTATATAAAGAAGCAAAAACCTGTCTCACCTTGAGCAAGACCTCGTCAATGCCAAGCACGTTGAGAAAACTCTCTTGCTGGCCTGCAAACGAGGCATCTGGAAGATCTTCAGCGGTTGCCGAGGAACGCACCGCTACCGAAATGCCGGTCGTGGAATCGCCCTCCAAGGCTTGATAAGCCTCGCGAATGGCAAGTTCGAGCTCAGCTTGTAATGGTGCTGATTCAATCCAATGGCGAATCTCCTCGCCACACTTGGTCAGAGCCTTAACGTCTTCAACATTAAGTCCATTAAGTCGCTCAGCGATCCGCCCTGTGAGCTGATTGAAGTGCAAGAAGCTGCGAAAGGCATGCGCCGTGGTTGCAAAGCCACCGGGGACTCGAACCCCGGCATCAGCCAACTGGCTAATCATTTCGCCAAGTGAGGCATTCTTTCCACCGACCGATTCAACATCGGTCATTCGTAATGCCTCGAAGGGAACGACAAGGCGTTCGCTCAGGGGTTGGTTCATCGATTTTCCTAAACACAAGTTGAAAAAGCATGGGGACCTTGAGCAGTCTGGCTCATCATGGTGGATCCGATAGGGTAAATTCTACCCGTAGCCCTCGCAGAACAAGACAATTCGATGACCGAATCAAACAATCCTCCGCATGACAAGGCCAAACAACGCACCGTCTTCTATGTGTCAGATGGCACAGGGATCACCGCCGAAGGCTTTGGACATTCGCTTCTTGCGCAGTTTGAAAAGCTTGCCATTCGCGAGATTCGCCTCCCCTTTATTGACAGTACGGTCAAGGCTCATGAAGCGCTTGAAAAGATCAATCGGTGTAGCGCCGCAGAGCCCTATCGTCCCTTGGTGTTCTCGACCCTTGTGAATCCGGAAATTGCTTCGGTAATGCGCGAGGCAAACGCCTTTGTTATCAACCTCTTTGCGAGTTTCGTTGAACCTCTTGAGCAAGAGCTTGGGATGAA
>JBILGC010000065.1:0-9577 GCA_044351265.1 Bacteroidia bacterium | reverse complement strand
TCTTTCATTTGCTGTTTTAGTATGATTTGTAAAAGAACTCTCCAAGTGCTATCTTCAGTGCTTGCCCTTTATATCTCAAATAAATCCATGCAGGTTCAAAGCTCTTCTCATCAATAATCGGGTCTGCTGTTGCACCGGTGGTTTGGTTTAAATTTTTACGGTAATCGCCATCTAGAATTAATGGATTGGAACTTCTAATAACAAAGTGAATGTGCTTTCCATTCACAATCAAAGAATCAATTTCAGGAAACGGAGATTTCAGGGAATCACGGTATATTTCTACGGACAAGTTTATTCCGGTGGCAGGTCCGGCTTCTGTATTAAATATGCTATAAGTGCAGTGGGTTCGGAAACTGCTAAGAAACTCTTGAATATAATCAGGCTCAGGCTGCGTATTTATTAAAATCGGTTTTGGTTGTTGACTTCTGCAACTCCATATCAGCAATAAGAAAATTAACGTGACAGGTTTGAATAAATATTTGTTTGGTTTAATAGACATAAGTTGATAATGGCGTTTTACAAAATCGAAAAATTATTGTGAAGGTGCAAGTTTTTTTCTTTCTTTGTTATTGTTAAAGTTACTTAAACCAAAAAAAAAACATGAAAAAACTATTACTTATTGCTGCATCTATTGTTTCAATTTCTGCATTTGCACAAAGAAACATCGACTGGGCAACTACAAACATTATTTCACCTGACAGCATGAGGTCAACCTCTTCCGGAACAACTATTCAATTATCATTTGAGATGAAAAATTTAGGACCGGACACTGTTCTACCCGGTGATACCATTATTTGGCAATTTTCAACCACAAACACCAATCCTAGAATTTATTACCCTGGCCAAACCTCATTTGCCATCGTTATGCCAAGCAAGGCTTATGCTCCAAATGATACGATGATGGTGTCATCTTCACTTACCACCAATTTAGGTACAAATACTTCTATAAACGTAACTATTCAAGTATTATCCTTAGTAATGAATAAAGGATCAGTAGCTGCTGAATCTACAGCCAATACCCTCAATAATGCCAAAACTAAATCAGTGGTTTGGTATAATCAGCAAGGATGGCCTGTTGGTTTGTCAGAAGCGCTTAGCAATGCCAAAACCAATGTTTACCCTAACCCTGTAAACGATAAATTGTACTTTGAAACGAGTTATGAAAAAGCTAAAAATATCACTGTAGTTGATTTGGCAGGTAAGGTTGTAGCCAATATTAATACTGAAGATATGAATACTGAGTTAGATGTTACCTCTTTTGCTAAAGGACTTTATTTCTATGAAATAAAAACTGAAGAAGGAGCTACCATTAAATCCGGCAAATTCAACGTTCAATAACAAGTTATTTTTAGACCTTGAAAGGCGATTCCATCGGAGTCGCCTTTTTTTGTGCCAATTTCTATACAATCCAAAGGTTCTCTGTGCATTGCTTTAGTCTGTTATTTATTATCATTGCATATGCATCAGTTACAGAAATGGATAGTAAACAAGTATATCATAGCCACGGCTTTATTCATTGCTATGCTATTTTTTTCTGATAAAAACAGTGTGATGGATCAGGTAAAGTTATATGGTCAATACAACAAGGTAAAGGCCGAACATCAATACTACACACAAGAGATTGAAAGGGCAAAAAAGGAATACAACGAGCTTTTCTCAAACGATAAAAACCTCGAAAAATTTGCACGAGAAAAATATCTCATGAAACGTGATGACGAGGATGTGTATGTTATTATAGAGAATGTAGCGCCTATCGCCAATGAGGCCCCTCAAACCGCTCAATAATTAAGTACCCTGCGATTCTTCCTCAACTGTATTTTGTTGAAGCTTTCCTTTTGCAAAATTTCTCGCAAACTCCATAAATTCACGATAGGCAGGGGTAAATGTAAATTTTCTATCGCTGCTTCTATCAATTATGTTCCTTCTATTCAGTGTTCCAAGAAATTGTTTTCTATTGTCGCTGTTTTTAAGCTGATTATTGTTTTGTATTAAATCAATATAAGAGGAGTTCTCAAAAAGAGTGTCTATTATTTCCTGGTCAAACTCTGCATACTGAATTTCATCAAGAAAATTTTTGCCTTCTTTATCCAGTTCATAGCATAAAACACCCAGAAAAATGCAAATATCACGGCTAAGCGATTCCATTGTTTCTTCGCTAATTAGAAATGCGTATTCTGTTTTAATAACCAGATAAAAATCGAAACTTTCTTTAAAAAACTTGCCGTAGAAATCTCCATTGTTTTTTAACTCGACAAATTTGGCATCAGTAGCCAGAACAAATTTGCCATCCAGCAAATCGTTAACAATATCTCGGTGGTATCTAGGATAATCCATGTCTTTTTACTTTTATTTTAGGTACTCGTAAATTCATTTCAGTGGTTCTAATAATCTGCCGGTCGGCTTTATTATCAAATTCAAGATCAATATCTTCTTCGAATAGCAGGGAGGTGAGCGAGAAGAATTTTTCTGTTTCAACAGCCTTGTATTCTGTGCGCAATGTTTTGCCAGCCCAATCAAAAAAATTGGTTTGTGGTAGTTCCTTCTTGAGTTTATCTAGATAGAAATCTTTATTAAAAATCCATTTTTCGCTAAGGGCATCCTCTGGTTCATTCAGGTAGATTTCATTGCTTTGCAAGAACTGCTCCACATACTCAAGTGCATTGTGATAAGGATTATTGCTTTGTGGTAATTTCCTATATGCTTTTGTTAAATGCGGAACTTCGCACTTATTAGGATTTTTAAGGAATTCAATCCAGCCGGTTAGGATAAGTGATTCACTCCGTATGCGCTCTATTAATGGAAGCAACTCATTGGTTAATATCTTTGATTGCTTTAATAAGTCATCATTTATTTGAACCAAAAAAGTATATAGTTTTTCAAATTGCTGCCTAGTTACCTCATCCTCAAAATTGAGTCGCCTGATATTGATATATTGCGATATGTCCAGCAAACGATTGGTAATTGATTGAGAATGGCTAACATCCAAAATTGTATTCAATGGTTTGATATAGTAATCAATCCAGAAACTGGCTTTACGCACTTTTTCTCGATAATCTATCTTATCAACGTTTGCCTTTAGCTCTTTTGTTTCGCTTATAAGCCTAATCGTATTTTTCTCAACAGCATCTGTAAAATCCCTTACCTCATTGTTTAAATCAGTTATACGCTGCAATAGAATATTCCTATCTTTACTGATGCCTTCTTTAATCTTTTTAAATAAAGAAGTAATGGAATGCTCATACTTTTCTATCGTTTCAGGTAAAAGTGGTTTAAACTCGCTTAATATAAATTCGAGAAACTTGAAATAAACCGGACGAATTTCATAATCGTCAGATATCTTTTTCAGGAACTTATATTCAATAAGTTTATTCTCAATATCAGTTTCACTTTCAGATAAAATACGGTTCAGCTCCTCTGTTTTTATAAGCCCATCCTTCATCTGAATGTCGAATAACTCTCTTACAATATCAAAGTAGTTCGAAAGAAAGTTTATTATGGTTCTTGGTTCCGTTCTCATTTATGGTTTAATTTAAACGGTTAAACTTCCAATTTTAGATTTTTATCTACCACTTCTCCATAGGCCGCATTGGTTCTTTCATTGATATTTATTTTACCAGAACTGCGGAATATGAAGTAATACTTGCCAAAGCCCGGAACTGCATCCGGTGCAGCAAAAATTGGAATAAAGAAATGGTCTTTACAAAAACGCACCAGTTCAGGTCTGTTCTGCTTATCAATGGTTGCTACCTCATCAATAAATAATGCAATTCTGTTTTCATGGTCAGCCAGTGCTAGCCTGTTAATGATATTCATTACAATCACCAAACGAATCATCTTATCTGTACCATCACTTTCTATTTGCTGGCTAAGGTCAACTTGCTTGGTGCTGCCTTTGCGCGACAAATGCAGTGTGATGTCAAATAAATCATCAAATTCAATTTGTGTTCCACTCTCAAGGTAGTGGTCAAGAACTTTTAAACTGTCGCTGTTATCAAATTCAAACATGAGTTGCCCTGTTACCTGTTGAATTTGGCTGATTTTCTTCACTTCATCAACCAGACGTTTATTGTCTATTAGTTCAATGGTAAGGGCTTCTATATCCGAGATTCTTGTTTGGGTGAGCTTGCTGTTAAATTTATTATAAATAAACTCTTTAAACTCCTCATAACGCTTCAGGAGGGTATAAGCCGGATTCGCAAATTGGGTAGATATACTTTCTAATAGTGATTGTATGCTTCGTTCCTTGTCTTCTATTAAAGCTACCTCTTCTTCCACATACTTAATAAAATCATTCTCATCGGCAAAAGTGCTTTGTAGCTTATCACGCAGCTTTTCAAACAGGTGGTCTTTATTGGATTTAAGTGTAATGCGGTCTTGCCAGTTCAACTTCACCTTATTGTACAACTGATCCAGACTTTCGTTGCTTTCAAATTCTTCACCTGCCAGGCCTAACTCATCAATTTCATGCTTCATTTCTATGAGCCTATTAATTCTCTCCTGACGCTTTTGTTTTTCATCCAGCAAATCGCGCAATTCATTGCTTTTTCTGGCTATTGTTTTGGCTATTTGTTTCTGTTCGGTTTCGAATTTCTCTTTTTCCGACATCAGTTCATTGATTTCGGTTTTAAGCTTCTCGAGTGATTTACTTAACGTGGGTTTTAACTTTATACGAGAAAGCTTAAACTTAATTGATTCAATTTGCTCACTAATCTTGTTTAACTGATCTTGCGAGGCTTCCAGATCTTTTACAACTTTTAAAAGAGCCTCCTGCTGGGTGCGGTCTTCTTTCAGTGCAGCCAATTCGGCTTTCAACTCATCTACATTTTTAAAATCTTTTATTTCTATATTTTTTGAAATATCAATCTGCCCATCAAAAATACTGAGGGTTTGAGAGATTTTATGAATCTGTTTTAATACCTGTTCGCCAGGCAAGCTGCTTACTTGTTCGCTTAAAATAGAGTTAAGTAATTTACGATTTTCTACCGATCCTGAAATTTTATTGATGAGGAGATTGCTGTAGTTTTTAACTTGCATTTCAACCCGTTTAATTTGCTCACCAATTCGTATAACCTTATTCTCAATCTGCTCGCTGTTTAACTTCTGCATTTCTGCAATTGTAATGCGACTTTCAATAGCCTTACGGTCCTTATCAAGATTAGCCAACTGTTCATTCAGTATCTTAACTGGTTCATATGCGTCAATAATCTTGATTTCATTTTCTTTTTCGTGCAGTAACTGTGTACGTGCATTGATTTCCGCCTCTTTGCCACCAATCTTTCTGTCGAGATCGGCTTTTTGGGGTATCAATTCCTCATTCATTTCTGTATTCAGGCGCCCAATAGCTTTGTCCTTTTCATGCAACTGTACTTGCAGTTCAGGCATGGTGTGCGCATAGTTTTTGTTAAAACCAAAGTACAATTCACTTAAAATATGTGATTTGGCGTTGTATTGACTAACCAGTTCCCTGAGTTCATCAAATTCATTTTTAACCGATTTCAGATTCCTAATTTCGTTGTTAATCCGTTTCAGGTCATTGATATCTTTCTTATTTTTCTGCGAAAAATTAAGGGTTTCATTTTCCCTGTTATCGGCAACAATAAGCGCCTCTTTGAGGTTTTTATTGGTAATAAGTTTGGTATTGATCAGGTAGCGATATATGCGGGAGAAATTATTGCTAATACCCTCGCTTCTTACACTGTCATCTAGCCAAACTACTGCGTTATTTCGTTTGCCGCGTTGATAAACAAATTGAAAGACCTCTCTTTTATCTTTAAACTGCTCCAGTTTAAGCGCTGCTGAGGCCAAACGTTCCTTTACCTCTTCAAACTTTAATAAGCGTTTATCATCATCGACAAAGTAATCTTCCTTGTACTCGCTGTCAAACTTATAGTATTCAAGATTGCTCTCACTATCACGCTTAACAATGATGGAGTAATATGATTTTTTAAATACCTCAAAAACAATAAAACTTTGGTTGTGGTTTGGGAAATAGTGATGAATAGTTTCTTTGTCGCCTTTACGGTTTCCGCTGAAACTCATCTTCTGCCCATCAATGATGAATAAAAAGTTAAGGGCATAAATAAGTGTACTTTTCCCGATATTGTTAGGGCCTACCAGCTGAAGACTATCGCAGTCATCCAATCTGATTTCAGCTTTCCCATAAACCTTGGAATTTAGTACAATGACTCTTGTTAGCATATTAATTGTTCAAATTTCTTCGAGCAATTTACGCGTTGGTTTTTAGCAGTTATGCTCACTTTATGCACAACCGAATGCCTTATTTAACAGGGTTTTTAGTCAATTTAACGTTAATTAGATGTAATACATCTAATTCGGGGTGCATCAGGTTGTAAGAAAGCCATTTGCTTCAATAAACAGGTGTTAGTATGCGGGTTTTTACCACCATTTCATCATCAATTGCCTGTAAGGTCGTTTCGGTAATTTCATTAACCAGCATGGGGTCGTAAGTTGTTTTTACTTTTATATAATTATCGGTAAACCCAAACATGGAATCATTGTCATTTTCTGCTTCCCAAAGCACTTGTCTTGCTTTACCAATATGCTGCTCATAAAAAAACCTTCGTTTTTTATCACTTAAAATGCTAAGCATTTTATTACGTTCAAAACGATCGGCCTGCTTAACCTTGCCCGAAATTTTAATAGCCGTGGTATTGGCTCTTTCGCTGTAGGTAAATACGTGTAGATAGGAAATATCAAGACCGTTAAGGTAATTATAGGTTTCTAAAAAGTGCTCTTGCGTTTCACCAGGAAATCCAACTATTACATCCACACCAATGCATGCATGTGGCATTAAAGACTTGATTTTTTGAATACGAGCCGCATACAATGCAGTATCATATTTCCTGCGCATAGCTTTTAGTACTTCATCAGAGCCTGACTGAAGTGGTATATGAAAATGCGGAACGATTTGTTTGGATTGCGCAGCCCATTCAATGATTTCATCTGATAATAAATTAGGCTCAATGGATGAAATACGGAGGCGTTGCAAGCCATTAACCTCATTCAATGCCTTTAGCAAGTCAAAAAATGATTCACCTTTTTGTGCCCCAAAGTCGCCTGTATTTACTCCGGTAAGCACAATTTCCTTAATGCCGGAAGCTACTACTTCTTTTGCTTGCTTCACTACATTGGTAATACTATCACTGCGGCTGCGGCCTCTAGCTAATGGTATGGTGCAAAAGGAGCAGAAATAATCACATCCATCCTGTATTTTTAGAAAGGTACGTGTGCGGTCGCCAATAGAGTAGGAGGCATGGTAATCCATGACCTCTTTTATTTTTCCCTCCTTAATTTCTGCAAAACCTTTTTTTGTTTGGTTGTTAAGGTACTTGTCAATATTAAATTTTTCGGCAGCACCCAGCACCAAATCTACTCCTTCAATTTTGGCAATTTCCTGAGGCTTAAGCTGCGCATAACAGCCAATTACTGTAACAAAAGCTGCTGGATTATGACGCAAGGCCTCACGCACAATTTTTTTACATTTTTTATCGGCATGATCAGTAACTGAGCAGGTATTGATTACATAAACATCTGCACCATCTTCAAAATTAACTTTTTTGAAGCCGGCACCTGTTAGCTGCCTTCCAATGGTTGATGTTTCTGAGAAATTTAGCTTACAACCCAGGGTATAAAATGCTACCGATTTTTGCATGCGTGGCAAAGATAGGGCTAATTGGCAAATCATAAAATATTGGCTTGTAAACCACACTTAAAAATAGGTTAACTTGATCTTGTTGCAACCATTCTATAATAAAATTGATTTATTATTGCCATAAATGAAAGTTTTCAGATTATTTCAAATCTTGATTTTTTTACTCGCAAGCAATGCATTGATGGCACAAACTTGTAGCCTTACACTTTCAAGGCAAAAGTTATGTGTAGGAAATACCGCAACCTTTAGCATCGCCACAACCGGGGGTACCGTAACCAATATTACCATTAATTATGGGGATGGAAATGTAAATAACAATGCTGCGGCCGTCTCTGTATATAGCTACAATACTGCAGGAACCTATACGCCAAGTATTACGATTACTTTTGCAGGAGGTGCGGTCTGCAATGCCAATGGTCCAACGGTTTCCGTTAATGCGTTGCCTGTTGCCAATTTTGTAATTACTACAGAGGATACCATGTGTTTCAAAAACAATAACCTCTGCATACGCAATATATCTCAACCTGGACCTTCCAATGCTCCGCTAAATCAATTGGTTTGGCAGCTTAGTAATGGCTATCTGTTAAATACAACACCGGTATTTAATCAAATATATTGTTATCAAAACAATGTAGATGTATTTGGGCATCTATACACACTCGTGTTGGAGATCAGAGATACAAATGGTTGCATAAACCGTCTCGAAAAACAAGACTCTGTGGTTTTACTTCCTAAGCGCAATAGCCCACAATTTACTTCCACACCTGAATACTTTTGTGATAGCACAAGGGTAAACTATGCCAACAACTCCAATATTCCGCTTAACATCATCAAGAAATTTTATTGGTTATTTGGCGATGGAGCGCGCGACTCTGTTAATTGGCTAAGCACCTCCCATACCTTTCTTGCAGATCAGCCCATACCCAGTAAACTGGTGGTGGTTGATATAAACAATTGTACAGATACATTTTCAAGTGACAGTTTTTACTATGTAAATAAATTGGGTACTGGTTTATTTATTTCTCCCGGCATAACCCAATGCTTCCGTGGCAATAAGTTTACATTCACCAATAACTCCTCGCTGTCAAATGTAAGGTGGGAGGTGTTTGATAAGGATAACAACCGAATTAAGGATTTTTTAGCACCTCAGTTAAAAGATTACTCTTTTCCTGATTGCGGTCAATACAGGGTGCGCCTCACCGTTAGCCTCATTAATTGTTCTTATGTTAAAGATACTTTTATTAATGTTTTAGGCCCTCGGGCAAATATTGCAAATGATACTGCACGTGTGCTTAACAATAACCAGTGCTTGGCAAAAGATACCGTTTATTTTAAAACACCTGCCCCATATACATCCTGTCATTTTAGCAATCCCGACATGCGCAGGTTATGGAATTTTGGTGATGCAGCTGCACCAACATGCACAACTGATACACGCAATGGTATTAATATTGGCCTTAATTGTAACTTTTCAAGAGACTCACTTCAGGTAAAGCACTTTTATCCTCAGGGAGTAAATGCATGTTACAAGGTATCATTGTTTATGGAGGATATAATAAGCGGATGCACACACTCTGATACATCAACTGTCGTTATGGGTCCGCCAAAAGCAGGTTATGATAGTACTTTTAATCCACCCAGACCTAGGCTTCTTATTGATACATCAGGGCCGGTTTGTGCTGGTACGCTAATTACTTTTGATATTGATAGAACAGAACCAACCTGTGGATATGAAAAAGCTTGGATTAATTTTGACTCTGCATGCAATAAAAATAGTTGGGTTCCTTTTGATACTATACGCAGGCCTAGATTCACCCAAAATGCCTACCAAAATACATGTGATCCAGATGGTTGGATAACGGTGGGTATCATTATTAAAAATGGTGCTTGCTATGATACTGCATG
>JBILGC010000115.1:0-2794 GCA_044351265.1 Bacteroidia bacterium | reverse complement strand
CGGGTTTGATTTGAATGTAGGCGGCAGCGCCAGCATGACGGACGTGGAGGGAGGCCCGTTCCCAAAACTTCTCGCATTGCGGCCCATGGCAGCGGCAAACGCACCCACCGCCGTCGAGGTTCGTTGGTCGGTAGAGGTTTGCATTTTTATTGCCGAAAGTTCGGGATCGGAACTGGAGCATATTGGCTCGTTTAGTTACTCCCAATCCTACTCGTTGGATCCAGGTGGATGGACCACTCGCACCATATCCGGGCAGTTGACGGTAGCTAAGACGTTTGATGGACCAAACAAAATAGACCATAACGCCGACTTCTATCGAGACAAGCTTGATTTTACCAAACCTGTTGGCTACGAGCGGTCGCAGCGATACGAACTCAGTGCGGACAAGGCGACGTTGGGATTCACTGTCACCGACACGCAAATTCCGACCCGGAACCCCTACCCGCCCGGCGTGGTGCATATCGAGGCATCGCATCGAGTTACAAAATCTCGCTCTCAAATGGCGACTACCAAGCACTCGCTGTCGATGCGAGTAGAGATTGCAGCCGATCAACCCATGTCGTATGCGTGGTTTATTTTTCAGCAAATTGCACTACGCAGAATTGAGTACGCTCGCGGGAGCGGATCACAAATACTGGTCGATCAGATTGATGTGGAGGAAGACATCTTCGGCACAGGAGTGTCGGCATCGATTTCTTACCGCACCCTGGGCGATATGTCGAACTGGCTCGGGGCGTCGGGTTTATTTAGTCAATTATGGGTCACTTGGGACGAATGGGAAGACTCGATGCACGGCATGGAGCATTGCCGAGGTATATCGCAACTCACTCCCGACCCAGTGAATCAGGACCGATTGGTAAATCACGAACACCCTGAAATCCCAGAGGTGAAAGATTTGCAAATCGTCTACGACCGAACGACGCCATTGGCTGGAGCCCTTTGCAACCCGCTACCGCCACCGAACGCTAGTTGGGCACACTTTGAGGCGTACTTCGACATCAAACAGTCCGCCTTAGAAAAAGACCAGTGGATCCCATTAGGGCCAGAAGTGGTAGAGGATGGCGTGATTAACCTAAATGAACTGCAACAGGCCGGACGCGGGAGCCGCGCGGAAATTCCATCGATACTTCCCGTGTACCCAGGAGCCGCTACCAAGATTATCTACCGAGGCATGGCCGTGCGCGTCGGGTACGAGATCCCGATGCCGAAGCTCGTCATTGGCAACGTGCAGTTGAAGATGATTGAAAAAAGTTTCAAGCCTGCCTACCTCGGCACGTTCTATTGCCAACCCGTATTCGCAGCGAAATGGGAAATCGAATACGTTTGCCGGGATTTGGCCGAAAGTCATTCGGCAGGCATTTTGACCGACGGAACTGGAAAAGGCGGTTCATCGAGTTACTCGGGCAGTCCGGGTAATCAACCGCCAAACAACCCCTAGTGAAAGGATCGAATCGAAGTGGCACACATCGACCTGAAAGACGAATCGTTTTCAGTCGTCATCCAAAAGACGGGAGCCGAGCCGGTGACGGTGGCGGTCGATCTCTTGGAGACGCGGTTAATGTTCGAAGACATGGAGAAGCGGTTCCCGCTCGAACGGCGTGACGGACTGGTCTACGCATCGCGCGATTTCCTTCGCGCAGCCGCAAACGAACTTAAAGAGATGGGAGTCACCGACGCGACTCCGACCATGGCGTTCCAACTGTGGAGCCGACTCGGTGAAGTTGCCGAAGCGGTAAAAAAAAATACGAACGAAGGATCCGAGTCGGATGGGAGTACGGGCTAAACCCGTTCGATCTGCACGCCGAGCAGATCGTGGCGCTGCAGGAGATGCTTCCAGCGCTCCAGGCAAAGCGGAAGATTGACGAGGGGAACTACGACGCGACCAACTACCAACAAGTGTACGAACTTTGGCTCCGAGCCTACGGTGACGAAGAACTAGCACAACAAGCGAAATCCAAGGCCGTGCAACTTTACGTTGACAAGGCTTGCGGAGGAAAAATATGAACCAGATCAACGACGCACTGAAACGACCGACCGCGAAGACCAAAGGCTACGCGCCGATCCAAACATGGTGGCTGCGACGGCACCAAAAGCTACCACCGCTCACGTTTCAGATCATCGAGCAAATGCTTCTGGACGAGACGATTCAGATCGGACTAGCAGCCCGGCGGGCGATCGTCCAAGGCGTCGAGTTTGGCTACGAGGTCAACGGCCAATGGCAAGTGGGCGTGATGTGCCAGGACGAGGCCGTCGGCGCTTGGGTGATGCGTCAGATTCGCAAGCTATGGGACTGTGCCATCGAGCATCTCGCGTCCGCTCAAATCTATGGCTGGGCCGGGTGCGAAGTCATCTGGGAGCGTTCTGACGAGTTTGGGACGTGGGAAATCTCCACCATCGAACAGCGACACGCAAACGATGTTCGAATGCTGCTCGATCCCGACACCGGGCGATCCTGTGGCATTCGGTTTGGACGAGTGAAGGGAGCCCCCGAAGGCTACTTGGATTTGCGGCATCCCGAGTGTCTGTTCCATTCCTACAACGCTTTTCCTGGCGAACACTACGGCACAACCGTATTGCAAGGCTCGTATCGCGCTTGGGCCGACAAGCACCTCGATGGCGGTGCTGTGGATGTTCGGCGATTGTTCATGCACAAAGACGCGTATGGTGGGGCCGACCTGCGCTACCCCGAGGGATCGACCGACATCGGGACCGTAGACAACCCGCACGAAGTCGCCAACCGGGAACTGGCCCGCGAAATCGTCGAGCAGATTGAAGCCGGAGGGGTAACGACCAC
>JBILGC010000125.1:0-2808 GCA_044351265.1 Bacteroidia bacterium | reverse complement strand
TGTAGCGTTCGCCAACATCGTGATCGATCCCGTCGCTGCCGAAGCCAGAATCGTGTTGGTCGTCACTCCGTTGGCAAGAGCGTCGGTGATCGATACGTTCGCGTTCTGATTGATCGAGTCCTGAGCCAGAAGAGTGATCGCGCCCGTTTCGGAGGTCACATTCGCGTTGATCGTGAGGTCTCGAGTCGCGCCTCCAGCTACCAACAGGACATTCGATACCGCTCTCACCGCCTCAGTGACCGTCAGGTCACCATCGATCGTCTCGATCTTCACATGGCCGCCACCCTCGGATCCCGCACGCGTCAGAGTCGCTATCGGATCCGTACTCGAATTGAGGTTCACACGTGTGACGCTGCTGCCAATGACGGTGCCAATCGTCAAACCGTTGGTCTCGTAAATATACGTGTTCCCACCTACCTCGGTCGCCAGCGTCTCAAGCGTCGTGTCCAGCGGATTGCCTGCTACACCAACATCGACACCGGCTCGCAACACCGCCGTGCTAGCCTGCAGATTCACAAGGCTCGGATCCCGTGGAGTACCCGTCTGAACTGCGAAGCCAGGTTCGCTTGGAAGCTGGGCATCCACCGTGTCACCCTGCGCGTCCAGAATGCTACCGCCTGCGTCGATCCAGATGCCGCCCGTGCCCGCATTCAAAATACCTACCGTCACGTTCTGGGTCGCCCGGTAATAGATGTTCCCCCCCTGGGTCGTCGATGTAGCGTTCGCCAACATCGTGATCGATCCCGTCGCTGCCGAAGCCAGAATCGTGTTGGTCGTCACTCCGTTGGCAAGAGCGTCGGTGATCGATACGTTCGCGTTCTGATTGATGCTTTGTTGAGCAAACAGAGTAATTGGTCCGGATTCCGAACTGACGAGTGCATTCAATTCGATGTTGCCTGTTGCACCATCCGCTTGAAGCAATAGATTACCACCCTCATTGCGCACTTGATTGTCGACCGTCAAATCGCCAGCTTGTACATGGACGACGAGATTGCCGTTGGCTCGGAAAGCGAAGGTGTCGTTATTGAGATCGACTAGGCGTAGATCGTTTGTTTCGATCACGTTCAGGTTCACCAGCGATCGAGCATCCAAATCATCGACATCTGTCTCGAGGACCTCGGATTGTTCCGAATAAAACATCAAGCGTTGAGCTTCGGCGACGATGTTACCGCCACCGGAACTTATCACGTCAAATCCACTGAGACGCAGGTCGCCCGTGATCGTGATGGGGTCTGTGACAGTCAGGTCCCCAACGCTGTTTCCGTCTACATCGGCGACGAGAGCGAGGTTCGTTCTTCCAGCGATTAAGGCCGCAATTGCAGGATCCGTCGCATCGACATCGTTGGTGGACTGAATCCAGAGGGTGTCTGTAATAGCCGTAATTGTTCCTGCATCGCTTGCATCGATAGCGATCATTCCGCCTGCTGTGGCATTGAAGCTACCTGCGGCAAAAACCTCAAGAGGGTTCACTTGGTTTGGCGCCGCATCAGCGAGAAAGATATCGTCCAAGGTCGAACCGATACTTCCTCCTGCCGTGAGATTGACATTCGCCCCGGAAAAAAGATCCAGTGCTTCAATAGCAATGTCTCCATCGCGAATGTTGCCAGCGGCGTTGATCGATAGATTCCCAGAAGCCGTCACAGAGGTGACCACGACATCGCCGGTGGTTGCTTGTATGTCGATGTCACCAAACGCCGAGAGTTGCGAACCGTCTTGCATGAGGATCGAAGATGCGGTGAGATTCGCATCGAGTTGGAACTCAAGCTGATTGGTGCTTCCAAACTCCAACGTATCCGCCACGGTGATTGTGGTATCCAGTGCAACCTCCGCACCCGTTTCGAAGAAAGCTTGGTGAACGTTTGTGAATTGAATGGGGTTGGGGAGCGTGAGGTTGTACAACAGCAGCGATGCCGCCGGATTGGGATCGATCCACTCGAAGCGACGGGGACCGCCGATCGTTCCCGAGCCGTTGACGACAATCTGGGTCAAGAGATTTTTGAATCCACCCTCCTCGTTTGCGGAATCGAAACCTAGATCGCCGTTTTCATCGAGAAAGAACTTGCTGGAATCCCCGGGATCCTCTAGCAAGCGAGCTGTATTGGTGACGAGGCCATCGGCAGTGATATCGACAGTGAGAACGCCTGCTGCGAACGTACCGTTGACCGTCAGTACACGGCGCGGCTCGAGGCGCCGGAAGCTGGCAGCGATGTCTGCTTCGAGCGCTTTTCTACGAAGTCGTTTGAGCTCATTGGAAATCGCACGACGCATCAACCGAGCGGCGTTCTGAACAAGCTTTTTCATTTGGAGTGCAATCGTGGAAGATACTCGGGTCGGCAATGCGGGTGCGGAATCGGAGGACGAACACCCGGCGGAGACGAATCTCCAATGTAATTAGGGCGGGTGAATTTGCGTAGTTTTTTTCAAGTCCGTACCGGGTCCGTCCCCCACGCTCCGGGTCGCGTCCCCCCGGATGGGACAGGACGTCAGTCCCGAGCAAGATAATGCTCTGGCGACAGGACAGCAAAATCTCTCCAGGAGGACCGTTTTTTGGATTTCACGCAACTTTTTTGAAATTCTTCCGATAACCTATTAATAATGTTGTGTTGTTGAGCCGCTCGGAGAACTCCCCTAGTCCTGTCTCCAGCTTGCTTTTTATTGACAGCGTGAGAATGGCAACCATGACATCATGATTTGCGTGCTCAAAGTTCTGCGTGGACCGGCGACACGGTCCAGGTATGTTCTCCGGGAGAACCAGCACGTTGAGATAGGCCGGTCGACAAAGGCGGACATTTCCCTTCCATCCGATTC
>JBILGC010000064.1:0-9638 GCA_044351265.1 Bacteroidia bacterium | reverse complement strand
TGGTACTACGAAATGGTACCGGTATTATTCTATGGTGTTGATGCAAATACTGTTTATGCAAAGGGAATTTCATTTCTGGTAAAACCAAAAGACGGAGGAGGTTATGGCGACCCCGATTCTAAAACAGAGGATTTTAATTTACCTATTACACCACCAAAGTTAAACCGTGGTATTGTTTATGCAGTTCCGGCAACCATTTTTGAAAATGAAATTACCAGTTTAGTTTATGATAATCTGCAGGAGCCAAAAACTACCATGCAAAACCTGCCAGATGGCGAGGCGTACATGCATATCATAGCCACCATTGAAGACACAGCTACTCTAATACGCAGCAACATTGAGCCGGCCAAGTTTTTTAAAGTGCAAGAAAATCCAAAACTGCAGATGAAAAAAATGGCTGATGGCAGATTTAAGATAACCATGATACCTAGACGTTTCTTTAATATACCGAATGGATCTAGACTAGTAGATATTGAAGCTACGGTAAGAAAGAAAACCTACAACAGTTCAGATGACCAAACCAACGAGAAGAATAAGTTAAAAGCCGGTTGTCAATAGCCATAAACTCACCTACTTAGAAAAGCATGTTTGTTCTGAACATGCTTTTTTTGTTTTTTTGTGATCTTGAGTAATCAACTTTCACATACCAAACCATTCCTATTCACCTATATTTTCCTTTGCATTGGTGGTATTTATATACAATACACATTTACACAGGAGTCTCTCTCGCGTTCCATTAACAGCCTATATAATCCCCTACTCGATTTCGTGTGTAAATACGGAACGCATATCGGAGATGGACTCTTCTTTCTTATAGCAAGTGCCGTCATCTCATTCTTTAACCGAAAAATGGCTTTGGTATTTGTGCTAAGCTATTTATTAAGTTCATTACTGGCACAAGGGCTCAAACATTTAGTCTTTACTGAATCACTAAGACCAGCTATGGTGTTAGATTTAACTCGCTTGCATATAGTTGATGGAGTTGAAATCAGAAATTACAATAGCTTTCCATCGGGGCATACCACTACTGCTTTTGCATTCTTTGCCCTGCTATCCTTTTATGCTAAGAATAGCCTGATTAAAATTGCTTATATCTTACCTGCAGTCTTTGTTGGTTTTTCAAGAATCTATCTGCTGCAACACTTTTTTGAAGACACCCTTTTTGGCTCGTTGTTGGGGATAATTTCAGCTATATTGGTTTATTACAGCTTCTATAAATTTAAACCGCAGTAAGATGAATAGCTTACTTGAAAAATATGGTGAGCTCACGGTGGTATTGCTTTCTGCCATATTGTTTTTGCCGTTTTTAGGAGATGTGCACTTGTTTGACTGGGACGAAATAAATTTTGCTGAATCGGCAAGAGAAATGCTCATATCAGGTGAATATTTTAGGGTGCAAATAAATTTCCAGCCTTTCTGGGAAAAGCCACCTTTATTCTTCTGGTTGCAGGCAGGCAGCATGAAACTTTTTGGTATCAATGAGTTTGCAGCGCGTTTCCCTAATGCCATTTGTGGCATCATCACACTTACCTCTATTTTTCATATAGGCAAAAAACACTTCAACGTGGAACTAGCCATGTGGTGGGTTTTATCTATGGCAGGATCCTTTACTCCTTTTCTTTATTTTAAAAGTGGTATTATTGATCCTTGGTTTAACCTGTTTATTTTCTCCGCCATCTATCAACTTTTTCTGGCAAGCATAAATGACGAACCAGAATATCTCTCCAAAAGATTTATGCTGGCAGGTGTATTCAGCGGTTTGGCTGTGTTAACCAAAGGTCCCGTAGCCGTGCTAATTATTTCTTTGTGCACGGTGATTTGGATTATAACTAATAGATTCAGAATATTTTTTTCACTTCGCCTTTTTGTAATGGCACTCATCCCTTTTGTGCTAATTAGTTCTCTATGGGTTATTTCTGAAGTGAGTAAAAATGGGGTTACGGTAATCAAAGATTTTATTTTATATCAGATTGATTTGTTTAAAAATCCGGTAGCAGGACATGGGCAACCTTTCTGGTATCATCCGGTTGTTTTGCTGCTCGGTTGTTTCCCGGCATCCATTTTTGCATTCAGAGGATTTAATGCAGTTATCAAATCAGGACATCAATCACCTGCACAGCTAAAAAAATGGATGGCTATATTATTCTGGGTGGTGCTCATTCTTTTTTCGTTGGTTAAAACCAAAATTGTTCACTACTCCTCCTTATGCTATTTGCCACTTACATTTATGGCAGCATTGGGTGCAGACACCCAAATTAAGAGCTTGAGAAAATTTTCTTACGGTATCATAATGGGCACATTAGTGCTAGGCTCAATAATTGCTATTGCGTTGGGAAGCATTACCTTAATTGATTCATATAAAGCAGCAATCATTCCTTATATAAAAGACGAGTTTGCTGTAGCATCATTACAAATTCAAGGCCCTTGGAAAGGTTATGAATTCATATTGGGCTTTATCTTTCTGCTAATAGTTATATGCAGTGCCATCAGGTTATTACAAAATCGTGCACAAATCGGATTGATGCTACTGCTTTGCAGCACCGCCCTGTTTATTACCTCCTATTTATATCTGATTGTACCTAAAATAGAAGCATACTCGCAGCAGCCTGCCATTTTATTTTATAAGCAATTGAAAGGTAAAGACTGCTATGTGGAATCATTAGGACATAAAAGCTATGCCCAATACTTCTACGCCCAAGTGCAACCTCAACGTAATCCAAGCTATTCCGATATGGAATGGCTATTGCACGGTAATATTGATAAGCCGGTTTATTTTGTGGTGAAAATAAACCATGCTAAAGAGTATGTAGGCAACGACATTAAAGAGCTAGAAAGAAAAGGCGGATTTGCCTTGCTGGTTAGGATGCCTCACAAACAATAGATTTACCTCTTTGCTTAGTTTTAATAAAAGTTGGATTGAGCGGGCCCATGGATTATTAATTGCACCTTGCGTTGTGAGGCTGTTTCCTTAAATTCATCCAATATTTCTTGAATAGATGCATCAATAAAATATGTATTGGATGCATCAATTTCAAGAATGTTTCCTGTTTGCAACTCTGAGAAAAAATACTGAAGACGCTGCTTATGTAAAAAAGTAATGCTCTCTCCAAATACCAGCTTTTTTCGCTTGCCTGTATCAATTATTTTAAGTGTTGCCCCTTCATAGTCCTGCTTAACAATAAAAATAGCAGAAACAATTAACCCAATCATTACACCTATGAGCAGATCAGTAAATATGATTGCTGCAATGGTTAATACAAATGGCATTAGCTGATTCCATCCTCTCCTATACATCTGAATAAACTGTGAAGGTTGAAATAGTTTATATCCCGTATAAACCAATACAGCTGCCAAACATGAAAGAGGAATTCTATTGATAAGGGGAGCAAGAAAAACCATGGCAATGACTATAAACAAACCATGTAATATAGCTGATTGCCGAGAGCGTGCACCTGCTGATACATTGACTGATCCACGTACAATTACAGCGGTCATGGGCAAACCACCAAGCATACCACTCATCATGTTTCCTACTCCCTGTGCAAACAGCTCGCGGTTTGCATGTGTTTTTCTCTTTAGCGGATCTAATTTATCTATAGCTTCAACAGACAACAAGGTTTCTATGGAAGCTACAATGGCTATAGTAATAGCGATTACATAAACTTCATAATTGATTAATTCCTTCATATCAGGGAAATGGGTAGCATAAATAAACTCATTGATGCTTTTTATAGAGGAAATTTGCACCAGATGGCTGGGTTGAAGCGGCATTAGACCGCTAAAGGATTGCAAGAGGTGGTTTAGCAGTACGCCTAAAAATACCACAAGCAATGAACCAGGTATGGTTTTAAATCGCATATGAAAAAACTTATCCCAAACAGCAAGAAAAATCAATGAAATAACACCAATAATCATAACCCCTTTATGCAAGTTGCTAAACAAGTCGATGAACATGCTAAATATATTTTGATAAGATGACACCTCCTGCGGTTGGATTTCATTTAACCCGGGTGCGGGTATTGTAAGCTCATCTGCGGCTATTGCCTGTGTATGGTAACCAAATAGCTGCGGGAACTGTTTGATGATGAGAATTAAACCAATAGCTGAAAGCATACCTTTTATAACTGTGGTTGGTATATAATCAGCAACGGCACCGGTCCGAAGTATACCCAAAAGAATCTGTATAACTCCTGCTAAAAATGTAGCCAAGAGAAATGCCTCAAAAGAACCCAGTTTTGCAATGCCCGCAAAAGCAATGGCTGTTAGACCGGCAGCCGGGCCACTTACACTAAGAGCAGAATTACTAATCATGCCCACAACAATTCCCCCAATTACACCGGTTATAAGTCCTGAAATAAGCGGAGCACCTGATGCATGGGCAATACCCAGACACAGAGGTACCGCAACAAAAAACACTGCAATACCTGCCGGAAAATCGTATTTTAAATTCTCTTTAGATATGGGTGATAATGTATTCAGATCGATTTTCAACGCGAATTAAATTGAACGTTTAATTAAACTTATAAAACGAGTGATATACATCAGATCATTCATCATCAAATTGATATACTATGAAATATTAGCCAAATATTTTAAACTTACCCATGCCCCATTTTTGGAGTCGATAAATAACAGAAGTGCGCAATACGCCCAATCCGTATATGGTGCTGCGCTTAAAATTAATAGAAGAAGCCTCGGGAAAATACTTGGTTGGACAGGTTACTTCCGCAATCTCATACCCTTTAAAAAATATTTGGGCAGCCATTTCATTGTCAAACACAAAATCATCTGAGCACAATTGATAGTTTACCGCCTCCAGTACCTCTTTGCTAAAAGCCCTATAACCCGTATGATATTCTGATAATTTTTGATGCATTAAAACATTTTGAAACAATGTAAGACAGCGATTAAAAATAAATTTATATAAAGGCATGCCTCCCTTCAATGCTCCCATACCCAAAATACGAGAGCCAAACACAACCGGATATACATCGTATGCAATAATAGAAGCCATTGCTGTTATAAGCTTAGGCGTATACTGGTAATCGGGGTGTAACATTATGACAATATCAGCACCCAAATTTCTTGCAGTATTGTAACAGGTTTTTTGGTTGCCTCCGTAACCTTTATTTTTTTCGTGACGAACAACGTGCTTAATTCCTATTCTTTTAGCTAGCTCGGTGGTATTGTCTTTTCCTGCATCATCAACTAGAACAACATCATCTACAATTTGAAATGGAATCTCGTTGTACGTTTTTTCGAGTGTAAGTTCGGCATTATATGCCGGTAATACCACTACAATTTTTTTTCCGTTCAGCATAATTTTAATAAAAGAATATTAGCCATACTACCACCAAAACCGGCAGTAGAAAAGGCAAACTGTATTTATAAATGTATTGAAAGAATGGTGGCATTTTAACCCCAGCACTTTCCGCAATTGCTTTTACCATAAAATTAGGGCCATTACCTATATACGTCATGGCTCCCCAAAATACCGATCCTACAGAAATTGCTACCAGATAAATGGCCTGCTCACTGCTAATAAAGGCATGTACATCCTGAACATTGCTCATACTTAAATGAAATACCGACATAACCAATGCAAAAAAATTTACATAGGTTGGGGCATTATCCAGCACTGCAGAAAACATTCCTGAACCAAAGTAAATCATCCCGGGAGAGATATTTCCTAATAAGCTTCCATAATGCTCCAGCAATTGCAAAGCCGGAATCATGGTAAGAAAAATACCTACAAACAAAAAGGCCACTTCCTTTATTGGTTCAAAGCTGAATTCATTGCTTTGCATGGCTGTTTTCTTTGCAAAGCGCAAACAGGAGATGGCAATACCTAGTTGCAGCAATTCTCTGATACAGGATATTTTTTTGCCTTCAAACTCAAGGGATGGAAAACCATCAATAACCATTGGATCCATAAATACGGTAAGGATGATTAAACCCAGCCAGATAAAATTGCGTTTGCCATTTATGATAACCGTTTGGGTATAATGTGCACTCACATCAACTTCATCCAGCTTCGTGTTGTTTTTTTCAAGTATTATAAAGATAATGGTAAGTAAAAGTAATGCAATTACCCACGGCCATATTAGGTTTGTGGTTGTCCAAAAGAAAGGTACACCTTTTAGAAACCCCATAAATAAAGGCGGATCTCCAATAGGTGTAAGCAAACCTCCCAAGTTAGAAACAAAAAAGATAAAAAAAACGATATGATAGGGTTTTAGCCTATATCGATTGATACGCATATACGGCCTAATGAGTAATACTGATGCACCGGTTGTGCCGATGATATTGGTTAATACTGCTCCCAGCAACAAAAACAAAACATTGGTTATAGCCTTTGATTCATAGTCTGCAAAAATATAAATGCCTCCTGCTGCCACATACAGGGCAAACAGCAGCGAAATGAAAGAAACATACTCAGCCAAGGTTTCTATAACTGGAAATACTTGATGATAAACAATAAGATAATAGAGTCCCACCAGCAAACCCAGTGCGACAGCGATAAGCTTATAATATTTATGCCAAACGTGAGCAAAAAATAAAGGTCCTGTAGCAATAAGCACCAGCAATAATGCAAATGGAGCAACCAACCAAGACGGAGGAACAAAACCTGATACCGATAAAAGAATCATGCAAGAGATATTTGCCAAATATACTTTTTACCGCAAAAGGGCGTAAAGCATGTTTTCAACAATGGTTAATCTATTCATAACGTAATGCCTCAATAGGATCAAGGCGGGATGCTTTTAAAGCAGGATAGATACCGGAGATGAGGCCCACCATTACGCAAAGTAACAATCCTGAGCCAATCCAAAGCCAAGGGACCACAAAACTGCCTTTTACAACAGCTACAGCAACTACATTACCTATGAGTAATCCCAGAATTACACCTCCTATCCCTCCGATAATGCAAATCATGATTGCTTCAAATAAAAATTGCCGCAATATAACCATGCGGTTGGCTCCAATAGCTTTGCGTATGCCAATTTCGCGTGTGCGCTCGGTAACCGATACAAGCATTATGTTCATTAGGCCAACTGCCGCTCCAGCAAGGGTAATAAAACCAATGATGGTGGCAGCAAGGGTAACATATCGCAAATTATCAATCAGCTCTTTAGCAATATTGTCGCTTTTCAGTATCTCAAAATTATTTTCGGCTGCAATATTCAGTTTACGCACCCTTCGGAAAACAGCAGTTGCTTCCTCAATAGCTGCATCAATTTTTGGCACATCGGTGATGGCAACGGTAATTACAAAACTCATATTGGGGCGGGCAAATACCTGCCTTGCGTTTTCCAGTGGCACTACCACCAGCCTGTCGCCACCAAAGCCCATGGCTGAACCTTTCTCCTTAAGTGTACCAACAACACGGTAGCGTGCACCGCCTACCATTACACTATGACCCAAGGCAGACTGACTTTTGAATAATTTATCGGCCACAGCCTTGCCTAATATAACCACGCCTGATGAGGCCTCAACTTCACGCTCTGAAAAATTTCGTCCCGATTCAATTTCATAACCTGCCACATCCAGGTAATTTACATCTCCACCCATTACCATAATATTGGGATCAGTTTTAGTAGCATTAAATTTCACCGTGCTTGCAAAAGAAGCATTAACCGATAAGGACGTTTTAGATGGGTACGTAAAATCTTTAACAAATGCATAGGCTTCCTGTCTGCTAATATCTTTATATCTTCTGGGTGCTTTACCACCTCCACCAAAACGAATATTGCTTCCGCGGTTTTTAATATTAAACGTGTTGGCTCCCATATTGGAGAAGTTTTCATTAATAGAACCTTTAATACCATCAATTGCCGTGAGTATCCCCACAAGAGCCATAATACCAATGGATATAATCAGCGCGGTAATAGTAGCCCGTGTTTTATTACCCCTAATGGAATGTAAGGCTATTTTAATAACTTCAATAAACTTCAACGGCTTGTTTTTTTATGGCAGCAAGATAGGTATAATTTGAAATGGATTTGAAGTTTGAAGCTAGAACTTCTGTACGAAAATTTTGGTTTAAGTAAAACATTTCTTAGCGACTTTGATTAACTGCCGGTTTGGCGTTATAAAAATAAAGAATAGCGCTAGCAATACTTTCACCTTTTTTCTTTGTCACAGCTTAATAAAGAGTTAAGACGGGAAAATATTAAAAAAGCATAATCATTAAGGATAGGTCAAGAATTACAAATGAACCACAGATGGCAGCATAATAGAAAAGATCTGACAAGGGCTCAAAAATTGTTCTTGTAGTTAACTCTCCGAATTTCTCTTAATTCATCACCAACTTAATAGCTTTCCCTTCATTTACCTGCACCCAATACAGTCCGGGTTTGAGGTTTTGCAAATCCATGCGCATTGTGTTTGCACCTTGTTCTCCTTGGTGTATAGCACTTGCCACTTCCCTTCCTGCAATATCAAATAAACGAATAAGCACAGGGCAAGCCTTATGCAAACGATAATTAAGTTGCATGTATTGACTTGTAGGATTTGGATACAGCATAATGCTTTCCTCTTCAACACCTATTTCATTACAAATTCCAACCGTTAGTAAAGTTTGCTTTAGTGCAGCATAGGCATTTATTTTTCCTGCACCCCAGCGGCTGCTGTCGGGGTTGGTGCCTGTGCGCGTGTCTTTAATGGCGGATTGCGCAAGTATTAGTTGCACCCTACCCGGCTCTAATGATGGATTGGTCTGCAACATCAAAGCTACAATACCGCTGGCCATTGGTGCCGACATGCTTGTACCACTGGCTTCGGCATAATAATAGTTGCGATTATTTTTAGGTGAGACAAACTTTAAAACGCTCATCTGGTAATTTCCACCTCCGGGTGCGTAACCCTGATCGTAAGAATTTACTGCAGAAGCAATGGTCATACCCGGTGCGGCAATATTTGGTTTTATGCGGCCGTCAACCGTTGGCCCCTTGCTGCTAAATGGCGCCAAAAAACCTGTGCCTGCATAACCGGAATAACTGATTTGCCCTCCGGCTAAATTGCGGAATGATATTTTAGAAACCCACGCAGCCACTGTAACGGCAGATTGTGTGCACGACATTTCCCCAAGCGTGTATTGGTTATTGCCGTCTACTGCTTTTGCCAGTCCACCCTGCTCAAAAGCTCCATAATAGCCATTGTAGGCATCTACAAAACCCATCCAGCTATGCACCTTTGCATCTTTGCTATGCATGCCAAACAAAATGCGGTTGGTTGATTTATTGAATACATCAAGCAAAACATGAGGTTTGCCATTCAAATCGGCCGGTGTGCCATAGGCTTTAATGAATAATGTATCACCATCAGAACCTATAAGGGAAGTATCAATCGTGGTTTGAGATAGCAAAAATACCAATGAATCTGTGGAGCGCTGCGCTCCATTGAATAACTGCAACGAAACAGCAAAACTTTTTCCTGCATTGCCCCAAGTATCAATCCAGCTGCGCTTTTGGCTATTTACAACAGGTAGGGTTGCAAAACTATATAAGGCAGTATCTGCAGTTGTAAATGCCTTAAACAAATGAATATTTTCATCACCATTGTTTCCCGCAGAGTTAACAAATATGCGACCTCCACCAGTAATATTATTTAATGCCGTTGCAAACAAAGACGTACCA
>JBILGC010000112.1:0-9729 GCA_044351265.1 Bacteroidia bacterium | reverse complement strand
TTACTCAATGTGCATGCAAATGGCACAATGGTAAAGAAGATAATAATTAGTGATTTGTTAGGCAAAACCGTGCTTAGCTCAGTGCATACAACAGATAAGGTTCAGTTGGACATCAGCATGCTTCAGAAAGGTATTTACTTCATCTTGATCGAGAATAGCAAGCAGGAAAAACATGTAGAGAAGATTATAGTGAAATAGCGTATTAATCCTACAACTATTCAGGAGCATAAAAAATATGAATAATTTTTTATGCTCTTTTTTCTAAGATTTAGAACTTTATCATATGAAAAAAAATGATATTAATTATTATTTTTTCGTAAAAAAGATTTATTTCGAATTTAGATAGTTTTAATAAAATACCACAATGAAGAATAAAAGATTATTAATATTTAGCTTCAAGATTCTGTTTGTTTGTTCTAATTTTTTGGTTAGTGCACAAACACCGACATTTTTTACAGGGAATGTTAATAATCCAACTAATTCCTTTCCATTTAATTGGGCTGCCGGCAAGGGTGTACATTATCTAATTGCCCCTGGAGAGCTAACTGGTGCTGTTGCCGGTAATATTACAGATTTTTATGTTCAGGGAACAGCAAATATAGCTGCTTCTTGGACCGGTTTAACAATAAGCTTTAGCCAAACCAATATTACGACCCTCCCAACAGGTGTGCTGTATACAGGTCCGTTTACAACTTCATTAAATGCCCCAACCTTCAGTGCCACGTCTTCTGCTGCTGGCTGGATAAAGTTCACACTCCAAACACCTTTTTATTATAACCCTACCCAAAGTTTGGTTGTTGAAATTACGCAATGCGCCTCAACAGGTGGATTTTTGGTAACCAACACTGCTAGGACAGGCATGAGGAGGGTGTGGAATGTGAGCACATGCACAATGGCATATAGCGGACAGGATGCCAATTTGTTTAACTGTGGGGTAGATATCACGCAAGGACCTCCAGGAGGAGGCCCTCAAGTTCCTGCTCTTGCGAGCTTTGTATACAATCCGAGCATAGACACGGCATGGATACAGAGCCCATATACGTTTGTAAACACGTCAAATAATTTGGTAAGGAGTTACTGGGATGTAGTAAGCTACAGCAGTGTAGGCCCTAATGGTCCATATGCGGCATGGAATGCACCGAGGCTGTGTGGTCCTTCACCCAATGGAGCAAGCGGCTGCTATATAGACACCACGAGCTTAAACTTTAGGTACACCTTTCCACAAAGAGGCTGGTATAAGGTAAGACTAAAAGCCAGAGGCGCAGTAGCCCCATTAGACAGTATAGAAAAGACGGTATATGCCGATACACCAACGCTGCCACCGGTGATAGACTTTTTTGCAGATAAACGGATAGTTGGGATATTTGACCAGGCCAGTTTGTATGACATTAGCAACTATGGCCCCAACCAGTGGAGTTGGAGTACGAACCCGGCCTGTGTGACGTGCGGATTGTTTCAGAACTCATTTTCGCCCAATGAATTTAACCCCAACCCCAAGTTCAATGCATTTGACGGAGGGACTTATGACTTGTGTTTAACGGCCTCCAATATCAGAGGAAGCAGCACGCTTTGCAAGCCCAACTATTTAAGAGTAGTACCGGGATATTTGATGTGTAATGGAAGCGACTCGGTAGCAAGAGTAGATGAAGGGGTAGTCATGCTCTCCACGGTAGGCGGCACATATTTACCGGGGACGATAGGCTCATGCAGTGCAGGATTTAGGATATCGGCCTGTGCAGACAGTATCACATTGGTAGTGGAACGCTACCGTTTCCGCAACAGCGATACGCTGGATGTAAGGATAAACGGATTAAACGGGACGATACTGAGGAAGTACGGAGGCAATACATTTAGCACCATCAACGACAGTTTAAAAACGATAAGAATAGCAGGAGGAGAAGTATTTTTACGGATGCGTTTAAGCCCACCATCAGGCACGGCAGGACCAAACGACTCAGGCTTTGCGATACGTTGGTTTTCTAAGCCGGCCAGTTATGGCGCACCCAAGGCATCTTTTAGCGTACCGGACACATTGTTTTCAGGATATAGGGCACGCTATACAAATACCACGCAAGGCACCAATGCAAGCTTTGCATGGGATACAGACGGAGACGGAGCCTTTGGAATAGACCAGATAGGCATGGGCAAGATAGACTCCACGGTAGCCAACCCAAGCCAAACATTTATCAATAACGGCCCACAACCGCTCACCAGAAGAATAGGACTGATAGCAAGGAACTGCCGCGGAGCAGATACAGCCAGAAAAGATGTAGTGATTATGCCGGTAGTACAAATACCGGTATCCAACTTTACAACTAACCGCACGGTAGGCTTTACAACAGATACGTTCAGGTTACAGGATAGGAGCACCAACGGAGCCAACCAATGGCAGTGGATCTTTACCCCACCCAATGTAACGTATTTGGAGAATACGACCCAGAACAGCCAAAACCCGGTAGTATTCTTAAACAGTGCCACACAATACAATGTAACCCTGACAGCCACCAACCAGATGGGCAGCAACAGCCATACCAAGACAAGCTATTTGGAAGCATTGGCCTATACCTCACCCAATACAGCCAATCCGATACCAACCAATACAGATATTGGTATCAGCAGGGTTGTGTTGAATAATATAGATACAACAACGGCATTGCAGAGTCCGATATACTTAAACCTAAGCAATATTAAACGCACCACACTGTTCAGAGGAGTAAACTATACGATAGAGACTTACCGCAATGCTGCAAGCGATCCGATGACTACGAAGGTATGGATAGATTTAAACCGCAATGCGCGATTCAATGATGCAGGGGAGTTGATTGTAGAAGAATACGGACAGAACAAGGTAAAAACCACCAAGACATTCCGTTTGCCGGATACTGCCCCGGTAGGCAATACCCGCATGCGTGTAGGGGTAGGCTATGGAGTAACGAACCTAACGTTTGAAGCAGCAGTAATAGGCTGTTTTGAAGACTACGGCATCGATGTAGGCAGAGACTTGGTAAAACCGGTATTGTCATTAAACGGCCCATCGGTATTGCGCATGGAAGTAAACACGCCATATGTAGAACCGGGAGTAACGGCAACGGATAATCTGGAAGGCAATATATCAGGAAAGTATCAGGTACTGGGCAGTGTTAATGTAAACCAAGTAGGGTATTATGAGTTGAAGTATTATGTAAGCGATTTATATGGCAATACATCAGACACGGTAGTAAGGATAGTACAGGTAGAGATTAACCAAACAGGGCCACGCATAACCTTAAACGGCAGTGATACGATGCGAGTAGGTGTATTTACAACCTTTACCGATCCGGGCGCCACGGCAACGGATAACTTGGGCAATAATATCAGCGGACAAGTTGTACGCACAGGCAATTTAGACCTGACACAGTTGGGCTACTATACGTTAACCTATACGATACGCGATGCGTTTGGTTTTGTGGCCAACAGACAAAGAGTGGTAGAGATTATAGACACGATTAGACCGATAATCAGCAAGAAACCGTCAACACCGATGATAGAACATCAGATAGGCACGGCATATATGGATGCAGACTATGTAGAAGTAACGGACAATTACTGGAAGAACTTGATACCAACAAGAACGGGCACGGTAAACATCAACGTACCGGGACAATACACGTTGGTATATACATCAACAGACGGATCGGGCAATGTAGGGATACCATTGATAGCAACGGTAAATGTAAGAGACAGGATAGCCCCAACAGCGCGACTGAAGGGGTTGGAGGAGATGGAAGTAGAGGTATTCGGCACGTTTAATGATCCGGGAGTAGATGCAACAGACAACTACTATCCGAATGTAACGATACAAACCACGAGCACACTAAACATGAATGTGCTGGGCGTATACACGATTACATACCAGGTATGCGATGCAGCCAACAACTGCGTAACACTTATCAGAACGGTAAGGGTGGTTGATAAAACGGCACCGGTAATTGTATTGATAGGTGATAATCCTATTGAATTAAGCAGATACGGCAGTTATCAGGACCCTGGCTTCACGGTTAATGATAATTACTATGCGCCATCTACTTTCAATGTAAATGTTAATACAACTGAAATCGTTAATCATATACCCGGGCTATACTATGTTCGCTACAATACTACTGACGGTTCTGGCAATGCTGCAGAGGAAGTGAAACGATTGGTTATAGTGGTTGATGTAACTACCGGTGTTAATGAAGTTGTTAACTCAAATGGTGTTTTGGTATATCCTAATCCTTCAGAAGATGGGTTGATTCATATCTATCATAGCAAAGGCAACCTAAAAGAAATTAAAGTAACAGATATGCTTGGGCGTATCATGCTTTCAGTTGCTCCTTCGTCTAATCCTGCGGTATTAGATTTAAATGTTGCAGGGAGAGGAATGTATATTTTACATATTACTGATGAACAAGGAGAAATCAATACAGTAAAAGTATCTTTGAGATAGCGTTTAAAATATACCCTTTAATACGGGCGGCAATCAGTAACTGGTTGCCGCCTTTTTTATTAGATTTCCGTATTTAGCCGCTATTCATAACTTAAAATATACTTAAATCTTAGATTTATTTTATAATTAGTTATAAATTTGGTAGTAAAGAAACACAGGCTTATGTCAAACTTTATCGTTACTGCCCTTCGTACTTACAGAACAAAAAGAATATTATCTATAATACTTTTTTCCCTCTGCTCTGTTTTGTCATTTGCACAAACCTCAATGATGCCAATGCCTGCTCATGCATCAGTGTATACAGCTGCGCAAACTAGGGGATTTTATTTTACAGCACCCGTAGATTTTAGAATGGTCAGTGTAAAGGCTCCTACAGAGCTTGGAACAGGCGTTCAGTTTATACAAATTATGAAGTTCCCCTCTCTACCACCTGCATTTCCAACAACAACTGCACCTCAAACATTATTCTATGTACAGAATGCCCCTGGTGGCGTCCCTGTAACAGTAAATCTGGACTTTCAGCAAGGTGATATTATTGGCGTTTTCGCAACAGTATTAAACGGGACAAATTTATCTACTTCCTATGCTACCCCGGCAGGTCCTTTTGTTTCTCAGATACTTGGACAGCCTGTTACCATTTCAAGGCTTATATTCCAAGCAACAATTATTGGTTCAGCTGCAAATGCGGTTTCAAGTGATAATGGTGCTCAGCTAGGAAGAGCTGAACTTGAGATTGCTCCTTTTGGGTTTGGAAGCCAACCTCAAGTTCCTGCTCTTGCGAGCTTTGTATACAATCCGAGCATAGACACGGCATGGATACAGAGCCCATATACGTTTGTAAACACGTCAAATAATTTGGTAAGGAGTTACTGGGATGTAGTAAGCTACAGCAGTGTAGGCCCTAATGGTCCATATGCGGCATGGAATGCACCGAGGCTGTGTGGTCCTTCACCCAATGGAGCAAGCGGCTGCTATATAGACACCACGAGCTTAAACTTTAGGTACACCTTTCCACAAAGAGGCTGGTATAAGGTAAGACTAAAAGCCAGAGGCGCAGTAGCCCCATTAGACAGTATAGAAAAGACGGTATATGCCGATACACCAACGCTGCCACCGGTGATAGACTTTTTTGCAGATAAACGGATAGTTGGGATATTTGACCAGGCCAGTTTGTATGACATTAGCAACTATGGCCCCAACCAGTGGAGTTGGAGTACGAACCCGGCCTGTGTGACGTGCGGATTGTTTCAGAACTCATTTTCGCCCAATGAATTTAACCCCAACCCCAAGTTCAATGCATTTGACGGAGGGACTTATGACTTGTGTTTAACGGCCTCCAATATCAGAGGAAGCAGCACGCTTTGCAAGCCCAACTATTTAAGAGTAGTACCGGGATATTTGATGTGTAATGGAAGCGACTCGGTAGCAAGAGTAGATGAAGGGGTAGTCATGCTCTCCACGGTAGGCGGCACATATTTACCGGGGACGATAGGCTCATGCAGTGCAGGATTTAGGATATCGGCCTGTGCAGACAGTATCACATTGGTAGTGGAACGCTACCGTTTCCGCAACAGCGATACGCTGGATGTAAGGATAAACGGATTAAACGGGACGATACTGAGGAAGTACGGAGGCAATACATTTAGCACCATCAACGACAGTTTAAAAACGATAAGAATAGCAGGAGGAGAAGTATTTTTACGGATGCGTTTAAGCCCACCATCAGGCACGGCAGGACCAAACGACTCAGGCTTTGCGATACGTTGGTTTTCTAAGCCGGCCAGTTATGGCGCACCCAAGGCATCTTTTAGCGTACCGGACACATTGTTTTCAGGATATAGGGCACGCTATACAAATACCACGCAAGGCACCAATGCAAGCTTTGCATGGGATACAGACGGAGACGGAGCCTTTGGAATAGACCAGATAGGCATGGGCAAGATAGACTCCACGGTAGCCAACCCAAGCCAAACATTTATCAATAACGGCCCACAACCGCTCACCAGAAGAATAGGACTGATAGCAAGGAACTGCCGCGGAGCAGATACAGCCAGAAAAGATGTAGTGATTATGCCGGTAGTACAAATACCGGTATCCAACTTTACAACTAACCGCACGGTAGGCTTTACAACAGATACGTTCAGGTTACAGGATAGGAGCACCAACGGAGCCAACCAATGGCAGTGGATCTTTACCCCACCCAATGTAACGTATTTGGAGAATACGACCCAGAACAGCCAAAACCCGGTAGTATTCTTAAACAGTGCCACACAATACAATGTAACCCTGACAGCCACCAACCAGATGGGCAGCAACAGCCATACCAAGACAAGCTATTTGGAAGCATTGGCCTATACCTCACCCAATACAGCCAATCCGATACCAACCAATACAGATATTGGTATCAGCAGGGTTGTGTTGAATAATATAGATACAACAACGGCATTGCAGAGTCCGATATACTTAAACCTAAGCAATATTAAACGCACCACACTGTTCAGAGGAGTAAACTATACGATAGAGACTTACCGCAATGCTGCAAGCGATCCGATGACTACGAAGGTATGGATAGATTTAAACCGCAATGCGCGATTCAATGATGCAGGGGAGTTGATTGTAGAAGAATACGGACAGAACAAGGTAAAAACCACCAAGACATTCCGTTTGCCGGATACTGCCCCGGTAGGCAATACCCGCATGCGTGTAGGGGTAGGCTATGGAGTAACGAACCTAACGTTTGAAGCAGCAGTAATAGGCTGTTTTGAAGACTACGGCATCGATGTAGGCAGAGACTTGGTAAAACCGGTATTGTCATTAAACGGCCCATCGGTATTGCGCATGGAAGTAAACACGCCATATGTAGAACCGGGAGTAACGGCAACGGATAATCTGGAAGGCAATATATCAGGAAAGTATCAGGTACTGGGCAGTGTTAATGTAAACCAAGTAGGGTATTATGAGTTGAAGTATTATGTAAGCGATTTATATGGCAATACATCAGACACGGTAGTAAGGATAGTACAGGTAGAGATTAACCAAACAGGGCCACGCATAACCTTAAACGGCAGTGATACGATGCGAGTAGGTGTATTTACAACCTTTACCGATCCGGGCGCCACGGCAACGGATAACTTGGGCAATAATATCAGCGGACAAGTTGTACGCACAGGCAATTTAGACCTGACACAGTTGGGCTACTATACGTTAACCTATACGATACGCGATGCGTTTGGTTTTGTGGCCAACAGACAAAGAGTGGTAGAGATTATAGACACGATTAGACCGATAATCAGCAAGAAACCGTCAACACCGATGATAGAACATCAGATAGGCACGGCATATATGGATGCAGACTATGTAGAAGTAACGGACAATTACTGGAAGAACTTGATACCAACAAGAACGGGCACGGTAAACATCAACGTACCGGGACAATACACGTTGGTATATACATCAACAGACGGATCGGGCAATGTAGGGATACCATTGATAGCAACGGTAAATGTAAGAGACAGGATAGCCCCAACAGCGCGACTGAAGGGGTTGGAGGAGATGGAAGTAGAGGTATTCGGCACGTTTAATGATCCGGGAGTAGATGCAACAGACAACTACTATCCGAATGTAACGATACAAACCACGAGCACACTAAACATGAATGTGCTGGGCGTATACACGATTACATACCAGGTATGCGATGCAGCCAACAACTGCGTAACACTTATCAGAACGGTAAGGGTGGTTGATAAAACGGCACCGGTAATTGTGCTGTTGGGTGGCAACCCAATCAAGTGGCCAAGATACCAACCCTTCATTGATCCCGGAGCTACAGTTAACGATAACTATTATAGCCCTTCATCATTTACGGTAACGGTTGATGCATCAAAAGTTATTCATCACAAACCCGGTTTTTACTATGTAACATACAATACCATGGATGGTTCAGGAAATCCTGCAAAAGAGGTAAAACGATTGGTAGAGGTGCTTGAGGTAACGACTTCAGTACAAAATTTAATAGGTAAGGGCCTGAATATATATCCGAATCCTGCAACTGATGGTAATATTCGAATATCTTCAGAGAAAGCACTTCTGAAAGGAGTCAAAATTCTTGATTTGTTGGGAAGAAATGTCTTTGAGTCAATGCTTAATCCATCTTCAGATATTGAGCTCGATATTCAAATGTTAAGTAAGGGCTTATATGTAATGGAAATAACAGATAACTATAATAAAATAACAGCAGTTAAAATTAGTATAGAGTAAAGGTAAAAGCAGGTTATGGAAGAGCTGTCTGATTTCAGGCAGCTCTTTTTGTAAATAAATTTTTGATAGTGTATTTTTTTTACTTAATTCGATGATAGTAGTCTTGTATTAAATTACTCAAATTATGAAAAAAATATTTACCTTTTTAAGTCCGCTAATATTTTGTTTGCTGATTCTGATTTTTGTAGATAGAATTCATGCGCAAACGCCACAATATACCTATGAGCCGCCTGTAGCCACAGGGCTCAATATTCCATTGAACAATTATAGTACAGGTAATTACACTATTCAGTTCATTTATACACCAGGTGACATTAATGGTGCAGTAATGGGAATGATTACAAAAATTTACCTACGTTCTTGGGCAGCAAATGCAGGGCCCACTATAACTAACCTTGAAATTAAATTAGGGCAGCCCTCACAAACTTCTTATGCAGGGAGCTCTAGTCCGTTAATAACTGGTCTTACTTCTGTTTTAGCGAGTCCCTCTTTCACTGTGATTAACCCCGGGGCCAATTCCTGGCTTCCTTTCAACCTCACAACGCCATTCTTTTTTAACCCAACTTTACCTTTAGTTGTAGAATTTGCTAGTGATGTTGTTTCGGCCGGAGTCCCCATTAATGTTGGGAATTCCGCAACCAATAAGATTCAGCTTGCAACCCCTAGAACTTCTACGACAGGAAATGGAGCTTTAGGTGCTAATCAGTATCATGCCCAATTCGGGATTGATGTTACACCAGGATCTCCCGGCCCTCAAGTTCCTGCTCTTGCGAGCTTTGTATACAATCCGAGCATAGACACGGCATGGATACAGAGCCCATATACGTTTGTAAACACGTCAAATAATTTGGTAAGGAGTTATTGGGATGTAGTAAGCTACAGCAGTGTAGGCCCTAACGGTCCGTATGCGGCATGGAATGCACCGAGGCTGTGTGGTCCTTCACCCAATGGAGCAAGCGGCTGCTATATAGACACCACGAGCTTAAACTTTAGGTACACCTTTCCAC
>JBILGC010000086.1:0-5407 GCA_044351265.1 Bacteroidia bacterium | reverse complement strand
CTGAAAGCAAGTAGTGCAACATGGTGCTCATGCCACTTTCCTGCGGACCTGCAATGGCATAGCGCGTGGCCGAAACAAAAAAGATTGCAAAAGCAGCCAGCAACATCATATTGGCTCCGGGCCAGTGTTGAAATTTAAAAAACAGCCCCAGAATAATTACCGCGTAGGTCAGGGCATTGAGCATTTTTTGGGTATTCATAGTTTTTGGGGGTTATAGTTCATATCAATATTATAAAGAAATTGTTTAAGCTCTACTCCACAAGTTTTTTGCATGGCTACTATTTATCAACAAGTTACCCTCAAGTTACTTTTTTACATTTGGCAAAATTGTTCTTAAGGCCAATATTTTCAGCTTTTTTAGCTATGCACACATGCTACCATTACACCTGTTTCTAGCCGTCATTTTTTATAGCACTGCTCAGTTTTTTTAATTGAATAAAACTTTAATTTCGCCTCGCTTTTTATACGTATTAAAACAACTTACTTCAACCTTATGAGTACCATTCCTGCAAATCATTCCGATCGCTTTATTAACCGCCACATTTCGCCCTTGGCCAATGATACTGCCTCTATGCTAAAAACCATTGGCGTGGGCAGCCTGGAGCAGCTGATTGATGAAACCATTCCTGCGCACATACGCCTGAAAGAACGCATGAAACTGCCCGAACCGCTTACCGAAACGGAATTGCTTGCCTTGCTTGCTGAAATTGCCGCACAAAATAAAATCTACAAAAACTTTATAGGCATGGGCTACTATGGCACCCATACGCCAAATGTGGTGCTGCGCAATATTTTTGAAAATCCGGGGTGGTATACCGCTTACACGCCTTATCAGGCAGAGATTGCACAGGGCCGCCTGGAAGCATTGCTCAACTACCAAACCATGGTTATAGAGCTAACCGGTATGGAAATAGCCAATGCCAGTTTGCTGGATGAAGGCACAGCCGCTGCAGAAGCCATGCACATGCTGCATGCCGAAAGTAAAAACCCAGATGCCAATAAATTTTTTGTTTCTGAACTCTGTTTCCCGCAAACCATTGATTTGCTTAAAACCCGCACTGAGCCTATTGGTGTAGAACTTATTATTGGCAACCACGAAACCGTGCAGTTTGACGATTCTTATTTTGGTGCCCTCATTCAATATCCTGCCGGCAACGGTCAGGTGTTTGACTATAGCCACTTTATGGCCAAAGCCATTGAAAAAGGCGTAAAAGTTGCCGTTGCTGCCGATTTGCTAAGCCTTACCTTGCTAACCCCTCCGGGCGAGTGGGGCGCAGATGTGGTGGTAGGCTCTGCCCAACGCTTTGGCGTGCCTATGGGCTACGGTGGCCCACACGCAGGTTTCTTTGCCACCAAAGATGCTTACAAGCGCCAAATGCCCGGCCGCCTTATTGGTGTGTCTATTGATGCACAAGGCAATCAGGCACTGCGCATGGCTTTGCAAACGCGTGAGCACCACATTAAGCGCGAAAAAGCCACTTCCAATATATGCACCGCTCAAGTGCTGCTTTCTATTATGGCCAGCATGTATGGCGTGTATCATGGCCCTAACGGCTTAAAAGGCATAGCAGCACGCATACACGGTTTTGCCAACCAATTGGCAAATGCCTTAACAGAGTTGGGCTTTACACAAAAAAACAAACATTTCTTCGATACGCTTTTGGTAGAAGTACCTTCGGCCGATAAGGCCCTGGCCGATTGCCTGCATGCCGAAATCAATGTGCGCAAGTATGATGACAAGCACATTGGCATTTCTATTGACGAAACACATACCATACACCATATCAATGCACTTGTTGCTGCCCTTAGCGGCAAGCCTGCCCACCTTAAGCAGCATGATACCACCACCCTGCAAGTGCCATCTGGCTTTGCCAGAAAAAGCGCCTACATGTCGCACCCTGTTTTTAACTCTTACCACAGCGAGCATGAAATGCTGCGCTATATCAAATATCTGGAGTCAAAAGATCTTTCGCTTTGCCACAGCATGATTGCCCTTGGCTCTTGCACCATGAAACTCAATGCAACTGCCGAAATGATTCCGGTAACCATGCCGGGCTTTGGCCAACTGCATCCTTTTATTCCAAGAAACCAGGCCACAGGCTATACCCGCATTTTTGCTGAGCTTAACGAGTATCTGCAACAAGTTACAGGCTTTGCCGGCATTAGCCTGCAGCCCAATGCAGGTGCACAAGGCGAGTATGCGGGCCTCATGGTTATTCGCGAGTATTTTAAATCCATTGGTCAGGCACACCGCAATATTGCACTCATCCCTTCATCAGCCCACGGCACCAACCCTGCCTCGGCTGTTATGGCCGGCATGAAGGTGGTTGTTACCAAAACGCTCGATAACGGCTATGTAGATATTGACGACCTGAAGGCAAAAGCCGAAGAGCATAAAGATAACCTGGCCTGCCTCATGGTTACCTACCCATCAACCTACGGTATTTTTGAAGAACGCATTACCGAGGTGTGTGAGCTTATTCATAATCATGGCGGACAAGTATACATGGATGGTGCCAACATGAATGCACAGGTTGGGCTAACAAGTCCTGCCAATATTGGTGCAGATGTGTGCCACCTTAATTTGCACAAAACTTTTTGCATACCGCACGGTGGCGGTGGCCCTGGCATGGGCCCTATTGGCGTAGCCAAGCATTTGGTGCCTTTCTTGCCGCGGCATGCCGTGGTAAATATGGATGGAGGCAAGCAAAGCATGTCGGCTGTTAGTGCTGCACCTTGGGGCAGTGCTTCTATCCTGCTTATTTCTTATGCCTATATCCGCATGATGGGTACCGAAGGCTTAGAGCAGGCAACCAAATATGCCATACTCAATGCCAATTATATTAAAGCACGCCTCGAGGCACACTACCCTATTTTGTATGTGGGCAGCAAAGGCCGCTGCGCACACGAGATGATTTTAGATACACGCGTGTTTAAAAATGCAGCAGGCATAGAGGCGGAGGATATTGCCAAGCGCTTAATGGATTATGGCTTCCACGCCCCTACTATGAGTTTTCCAGTGGCAGGCACCATTATGGTTGAGCCAACCGAGAGCGAACCCAAAGCAGAGCTCGATAGGTTTTGCGATGCCATGATAAGCATTAAGCAAGAGGTAGAAGATATTGTGAGCGGCCAGGCCGATAAGGCAGATAATTTGCTAAAAAATGCACCACACACTGCCCATGTGGTTACCGCCAATGAGTGGACACACGCTTACACCCGCCAACAAGCAGCCTACCCGCTGCCTTACGTTAAAGCAGCCAAATTTTGGCCAAGCGTGGGCCGCGTAAACAATACCTATGGCGATCGTAACCTGGTATGTGCATGCCTGCCTATGGAGGCTTATGAAACACAAACCGGCAACTAAACTTTGTTTACTTCATATTGCAAAAAGCGAATTCCTAAAGGGTTCGCTTTTTTTGTGTGCAGTGGTTCTTATTTTTTGCGCGGGTGGGCAATTTGGGTGCTAAATTAAGGGTGTTTGTTTTGGGGCTTACCCTGCGCTGCGCTGCGGGCCGGGTGTTTCGCGCTACAAGCCTGCTGCCAAGGCCTTGCTGCTCGAGGTAGCTTGCTACACCCCCTAAGCCAATGGTAGCGTGGTATTATTAATTTACATACCCCTTTTATTGCTTTCTGGTTGGCATAGCATTATTTTGGTGTGGCTAAACCTATTTACCTATGCACCTAAAATGGGTGTATAGGCGAATTTGAATAGCGTGTATAAGCTAGTTATAAGCAACTCTAAAACAAAATAAGAATGCAAACAAATACACAAGAGACAAGATCAATAGAAGATGTGATCAAAATGATTGATTCTGAAAAATTAGTACTTCCAGAATTTCAGAGAGATTTTAAATGGCCAATTGAAAAAACTGAAACGCTCTTTGATTCAATCTTTCAGGATTTATTTATTGGATCTTTAATTATTTCTAAACCAAAGTTTGATCTTGCTTGCAAAGGATTTGATTTCAGAGAGCGCGGTTCAAAAAAACACAAGCCTCGACCTAAACAGATGACTGCAGATGATTTTGAGCAAAATGATATTTACACTCTTCTTGATGGTCAACAAAGAACTACTGCCATATATCGTGCATTAAAAGGTTTAGATATAATTTATATTATTTTCAAGGATATAGACACTCTATTAAGTGTTGATTACTACGATTATCAAAGCAATCAAGTAAAAGTGAAGTATGACGATTATGTAGAAGGCTTTGACTCTGTCCAACCTAAGGATAATGTTTTTTATCTACGCGTATGCGATTTATTTTCTTCAATGGAATTCAGAGAAGCAAAATTTCAAAGTGATTATGTTGATCCGATTTTGGCAAACTTTCAATTACCTGAGAAAGAAAAGAATGTATTAATAGATTTTGCTCTTACTCTTCACAAAGACTTTAGAAGCGATATAATTAAAAAGGCAAACTTACTTTCTGTCCAATTACTTAATATGGGACTTGAAAAATTCTGTTTGTATTTTGAACGAAGTAATTCACAAGGCCTTAATCTGTCTTTCACTGATATAATAACTGCCAAAATTTACATCCAATTCAAACTTACAAGGAAAATATCAGAAGCAACTCAACTTTACCCTTATTTTAATGAGATTCTGGTAGACACGATTGTCAGATATATAAATTTTCTAGCAAACGGGGAGGTTACGAAAAAATCTATTTTAAAAGACTTAAACGGAAGCCATTTTATCACCTATTGGGATGATACAATAAAAGACTTAAACTATATACAGGGATGGCTAGAAGAAAATAATTGGTTGTTTAAAGTGTCAGACATTCCATATAAGACAATGTTATTGCCAATATTATCCTTTTATCAAAATTTGCCAAATAAAGAGTTTAGTCAGGCTAGTCAAGACCAACTAGATCAATTGAAGTTTTGGTTTTACGGCTCTATCTTGGACAATAGATATGGTGGAGCTAGACATGGATCAACGAATGTTGTAATTAAAAAAGATTGTGAACTAATGGCTAGTTTGGCAAAAGGCAACAATCCTGATGTTGACTATTGGAGTAATATTCGCATCGAATATAATTTTGATGAATTCAAGAAAATAGACTCGAATTCAAATGCAAAATTTATGGCGCTGTGTTACTATATGTGGTCCAAGGGGAAATTCAAGAATATTGAAAACAATGCTAATGTTTCAATAAAAAACAACATAGAAGTACATCATGTATTTCCTTCTAACTATTTAAAAACTACTTTCGGTGATAACTCACCGGAATATGACCTTGCGGACTCAGTGTTAAATAAAATTTTAATTAATAAAATATCCAATATAAAAATTAGCAATAAGGCACCAGGCATTTATTTAACAGAAATAAAAAACAAGGTTCCAAATACTAAAATTGAAGAATCTCTATTGTCTCATTTTATTGGGGAAACAAGT
>JBILGC010000063.1:0-10264 GCA_044351265.1 Bacteroidia bacterium | reverse complement strand
TGTTTCATTTCATTTTTACACAAGATGAAAAATCGGTTAATCTATTGCAAAGCAATGGCATTCCTAATTGTAAAAAAGCAGGCGATACCAGATTTGATCGTGTAGCTCAAACAGCGAATACAGCAGCTACTATTCATAAACTTGTAGCGTTTAAAGAACAGAAACTTTTATTGGTAGCCGGAAGTAGCTATGCAGTAGAAGAAGAAATGCTGGCATACGCTATTAGAAACCTGAATAGGGAGTTGAAAGTGCTTATTGCACCCCATGAGATTAGTGAGACCAGACTACTAACCATTGAAAAAACTTTCAAGGCCTTAGGCACACAAAGATATTCTTCTTTTGATGCCAGTAAACAGGCAAGCGTTCTAATCATGGACAATATCGGGATGCTTGCTGCCGCTTACAAGAGTGCCGATATTGCTTTGGTTGGCGGAGGATTTAGTACCAAAGGCCTACATAATATTCTTGAGCCTGCCACTTTCGGTGTACCGGTTATGTATGGCCCTTTAAATCATAATAAATTTCCTGAAGCTGCGGAATTGTTAAATGCTGGTGGTGGTTTTGTTATTTCAGACAATGTAAGTATGCTAAACATACTAAATGATTTCACAGCACATGCAGATAAAAGAAAATTGGCGGGCAAGTTGGCACAGTCCTATGTGAAAAATAATCAGGGAGCAGCCGACCTAATCATGGAATTGCCTCTAATTAAAAAGCTGCTAACTAACGAAGTAGGTAGCAATTAAGGATATTTTAACCTTTTATATTTTGACGGCAGCAAAATAGCAATATAAATTGCATACAATACTCAGGCGTAAGCTTGGGTAGTTTCATAGCTAAGAGGAGAAACCGGGCCCCGTGTCCGGTTTTCTCTTTTTTTAAGACTTACGAAAAAGATTGCCAAGATTTATCCCTCCCATCATTTGCATCATTTCGGCCTGCGAAACATTTTCTGCTTGCTGGAGTGCCTTTTCACAAGCTATCATTATTAGATCTTGAAGCTCCTCTTTTCTTTCAAGATTCATTAACTCATCAGCAATCGAAATATCTTTTATACTCCTATTGCCATTGGCTGTTACCTTTACTAAACCATTGGTAGATTCACCTTCAACCATTATAGTTTCAAGTCGTTGTTTTACTTCATTCGCCTTTCTTTGGGCATCCATTAATTTATCAAACATACCTATATAATAAAGGTGGCAAATATAAAATTGTAATTTGATAGAAAATAAGAAGCAGATATCTGCTGAATCAATTGATTTTTAATTTCGCAAATTTTAAAACCAACATTTTCTTACCGGCTTCTCCAAAATCAATTTGTGCTTTTCTGTTGTCGCCTGCTCCTTCAATACTTAGTACGGTGCCATTACCAAAACGTTGATGCGTAACCATATTACCGGCCTGCAAAAGTGAGGTATCATCACCCACAAAGTCAGGATCAACAGATGAAGGCGCAGCCTTGTTTATAGGCTTGAAATTTTTTGGCAGATTGATATTGGATTTTGTTGGTATAGATGAAGATATAATTTTGGTTTGACCACTATTACCCCTGCCACCAAAAGATCTGTTTTCACTTCCCCTATTATTATACATTCCTTCTATGATTAGAAACTGCGGATCAATTTCCTGAAGAAATCTGCTGGGTTCACTATGTATCATTGTACCGAATCTAAATCGTGAGGTTGCGAAAGACAGGTGCAACTTTTTCATGGCTCGGGTTAATGCCACATAAAATAGCCTGCGTTCCTCTTCCAATTCATTTCTGCTGTTTAACGACAGCTGCGAAGGGAACAAATTTTCCTCTAAGCCAACAATATAAACATACTTGAACTCAAGCCCTTTTGAAGCATGAATTGTCATCAGACTTACCTTATCATAATCACTTTCATCTTCCCTGTCGGCATCGGTAAGGAGAGCAATATCCTGCATGTATTCAGGCAAAGTTCTAACCCTAACTACTCCATCATCATCAATAGGTTCATCTATGCTAAATTCTTTTAAACCATTGAGCAGTTCTTCCAAGTTTTCATAACGCGCAATACCCTCAACCGTTTTGTCTTCATAAAGCGTTTTTAAAATCGTGCTTTGTTTGGCAATATGCATGGCTATATCATAGGCATTTCGATCCAGCATGGCCTGAAAACTTTTAATCATCATCACAAAATCTGCAAGCGAGGCTGATGCCTTTATTCCATATTGATGAGCATCATTCATAATATCCCACCAACTCTTATTATGCTCATTGGCCAATACAGTTAGGTGATCAAAAGTAGTTTTACCAATGCCTCTTGCAGGATAATTAATAATCCTCTTCAGTGCTTCTTCGTCTGTTGGATTAATGGTAACCCTGAAATAAGCAATCAAATCTTTTATCTCCTTGCGCTGATAAAAAGATAAACCTCCATAAATTTTATACGGAATATTAATTTTACGCAATGCCTCTTCTATTGCACGACTTTGTGCATTGGTTCTATAGAGAATAGCAAATTCATGGTTAAAGCAATGGCTGTTCATTTTCTCTTGAAAAATGGATGAGGCAACAACCTTACCTTCCTCATTATCGGTTAATGCACGAAACACTTTTATTCTATCGCCTATTTCATTTTGGGTCCAAACTTTTTTATCAAGTTGTTCCTTGTTTTGTTTAATAACCGAATTGGCTGCATTTACTATGGTTTGGGTAGAGCGATAATTTTGCTCAAGCCTATAAACACGTGTATCCGGGAAGTCCTTATGAAAATTCAATATATTTTTAATGGTGGCACCCCTAAAGGCATAAATACTTTGTGCATCATCACCCACAACGGTGATATTTTGGTAAACATTTGCCAGCTTTTTTACAATGGAATACTGCACTCCGTTTGTATCCTGAAACTCATCTACCAAAATGTATCTAAACATATGCTGGTACTTGTTTGTAACCTCCGGATGCGTATTGAGTAGGTGATAAGTTTTAATGAGTAAATCATCAAAATCCATTGCTCCGGCTCTAAAACAACGAGCCTCATAAGCTGCAAATATTTCTGCAAATTTTGGTCTGCCTGAACTTTCATCATAGGATATATTGTCACTATCGGCTGCATAATCTGTAGAAGTTAACATAGCATTTTTAGCAGCAGAAATACGAGAGGAAATGAGAGCAGGTTTATACACCTTATCATTCAGCTTCATTTCATTGACAATAGATTTAATGAGGCTTTTGGCATCATCGGTATCGTAAATAGTAAAGTTTCTAGGATAACCTATTTTATCTGCTTCAATCCTTAGTATACGTGCAAATATGGAGTGAAAGGTACCCATCCACAAATTGCGTGCTTCTGCGCCTGCCACATGATAAATACGCTCACGCATTTCTTTTGCAGCTTTATTGGTAAAAGTGAGTGCAAGAATATTAAAAGGATCTGTGCCGTTTTTAATCAGATACGCAATGCGGTAGGTTAAAACGCGGGTTTTACCTGAGCCTGCACCTGCAATAATAATTACAGGGCCATCGGTATTAACAACCGCATCACGCTGTGGGTCATTTAGTTCATCAAGATAATTCACATAGCGAAATTAGGATATGCTTGCGGGTGCAGAAAATTTAAATATCAACAGAGGCTGCAGCCTAATTGCTGCCACCAAATGTATATAATATACCCAAAGCCAATACTTGAGAGTATTGAACATCTGCATCTTGGTCAGCGTCATACAACAATACGCCTGCTAGATTTACATTAATGTACTTGTTTACTTTTGCAGTAATGTTTGCATCAAGCCTATGCACAATACCTTGTCCGTTTAGCTTTTCATAATCGGCAAGTCCCATATATCTGGCTTTAAGAACTAGATTGTTCATTATTTCCTTATCAAAATCTGCTACAAACTGAAACACGGTTTGGTTGCGCATTTTGTCTCCCTTCTTTACGCCATATAATTCATCTTTCTGTTTCACATCATACAATGTTTGATCGAGCACAAAAGACTGACGCAATGCACCCACACCAAATTGAGCAGAGAAATAATCTACCGGCTTATATTCCATACCCAATGCCTGGGTCAAATATCCGGGCGATAAAAATCCTGATATACGTGTTGCTATTTCTATCCCCGTTTCATTTCCGGCTGCATCCTTTTCTTTAACATACTCATAACCTGCATCAAACTGGGTTTGAAAGTTTACCGAAGCAAATGCGCTCCAAAGCTTGCTTAACTTATAACCATAGCGGCTATCAAAAAAAATACGGTCGGCCGTTTTTCTAAGCCCCTGCGTTTCATTTCGCAAATTGCCATACAACAACTGTAAATCATTCGTCCAGCTATAAGTTTCTTGTTTCAGTTCTGCTTTACCATTAATAAATCCGCTAATGGCAATAGCATTGACACCACCGGCTTTCCAATTGCTGCTAAAGCTGGATTGGTTAAAATTAATCCCGGTTTGCAACTCGTTTTTCCATCCTGTAGCATTCTGAGCATCTTGGCTGCGTGCAATAAAAGGAAACGTAATTGAACAGAAAGAAACAATATGCAACAGGTTTCTCATAGTTATAATTTATAAAGTGGCTACGTCTATTTTTAGCATTTGTTTTAATTGGCTGATTGTATAATCAATATCTTCTTTAGTGTTAAATTTTCCGAAAGAGAATCGCACTGCAGCTCTATCCGGTTTAGCACCGATAGATTTAAGCACGTGTGAACCCACGTTTGAACCAGAAGAACAGGCGCTGCCACCGGATGCGGATATGCCTGCAATATCTAACTTAAATAACATCATTTCAGAAATTGGACTTGGCGGGAAAGAGGTATTAAGAACGGTATAGGAGGCATTGCCATCCGGGTCGCCATTAAATGCTACTCCAGGTATTTCGGACAACAATTTCTCTTTCATGTACTGCTTTAGAGCACTGATATGCTTCCGGTCTTTATCTAAATCACGGTAGCTTACCTCTAGGGCTTTTGCCAAACCAACAATACCAATTACGTTTTCTGTACCACCGCGCATATTGCGTTCCTGAGCCCCTCCTGTTATAAATGGTTCAATTTTTGATTCAGCATTTATATAAATAAACCCTACACCTTTGGGCCCATTAAATTTATGGGCAGCGCATGCCAGGAAATGAATATGCTGCGTACCTAAATCAAAGACATAATGACCTATGGTTTGCACCGTATCGCAATGAAAAATGGCATTATATTTTTTACACAACTCTCCCACCGCATCAATATCAATCATATTGCCTATTTCATTATTGGCATGCATTAAAGAAACCAATGCATGTGGATTTTGCTGCAAAAGAAATTCAAGATCATTCATATCTACATAGCCATTATCTGTAAGTTTAACCAAATGCATAGCTGCCTTACCTGAATGGTGCAACTCCTCTATAGTATGCAAAACCGCATGGTGTTCAATTGGCGAGGTAATTATGCGCTTTACACCCAAACATTCAACAGATTTTCTGATGGCCATATTATCTGCCTCAGTGCCGCCTGAAGTAAAAAAGATTTCACCCGGGGTGCAGCCTAGTAATTTTGCAACTGTTTTACGTGATTCCTCTATGTATGTACGCACCACCCTGCCATGAGCGTGAGTGGAAGATGGATTACCGAAATGCTCTTTCATTAATGGCAACATGGCTTCTATCACCTCAGGATCTATAGGCGTTGTAGCTGCGTTATCCAAATATATTCTTTTTTGTTCCGACATATTTAAGCAGGTTTGGATACGAAAATAGCCGTTGTTTTGAATAATCGATGCTTAAGCTTTTAGTTTTTTGCCTTGCCTGTGTAAAACGTTTTTAGTTACTAGGTGCAAAATTTCTATTTTTGCTCACTATGCTACTTAGATTATTTATGGTGTTTTTCAGCCTTATTCCGCTCACAGGTTGCTTGAGTAGTAAGTTAAATCAGCAATTTACAGATGAAAATAAACGATTGAGGGCAGATAGCCTTGCCCAAGAAAACCGCATCAGAAAATTACTTGACGAGAAAGAATACCTTGAGCATAAAAATGCCACAACAGAACAAGCATTAAATTTAAGGCTGCAAGAAAAAGAAGATTCATTAAATGTAAAAGAAAGGCAATTAAAGGAAAGGGAAGCTAGCTTAATGGATATGAAGTCCAGAAAAGAACAGGAAGAGGAATCATTCACAAGTTTAGCACAATCTATTTTCTATGAATTTAAAGAGATAAATCCTGCTGATATCACCACCAGAGTTAACTGTACAAAAATTATTGTGGAAGTCAGTGACAGGCTTCTATTTACTCAAAGCAGTATTAAAGTTGATAGTAGAACATTAATTAGCCTTAATAAAATTAAAGAGGTAATGCTAAAAAATAATGATCTACAATTGATAATAGTTGCTCATACAGATACATTTAATTATACTAAGCAAAAAATAAACAATGTTTATGAATTAGGATATCTGAAGGCTTTTAATATTTATGACATACTAACCAGGGAATTAGGCGTTCAAAAACAAAAGATAACTATAGCTTCTAGAGGACCAGTAATTAAACCTATTTCCGGTAAAGATGTGGATAGAAACCGAATTGAATTCATTTTCTATTCAAATCTCCTGCCTTGCATTTATAATAAATAGCGAGCGATTTATTTGCAATAACACCTCAATTTCGATATCAGAACGATCCGTCAACGTCTGTTAGAACATCTGCTGCTCCATCTGTAACAAGAATGGTATGCTCATACTGTGCAGATAATTTACCATCAATAGTCCTTGCAGTCCAGCCGTCTTTTTTATCGATCTTAGACCTTGCCTTCCCTGCATTAATCATAGGCTCAATAGTAAAAATCATTCCGGGTTTAAGTATCGGGCCTGTTCCCTTTTCATCAATATGACACACCTCCGGTTCCTCATGAAAGTTAAGGCCTATGCCATGTCCGCAGAATTCATATACAGTTGAGAAACCATTAGCTACCGCGTGTTTATTAATATAATAACCAATATCGCCTAGGTGATTCCCAGCAATACTTTGTTCAATACCAATACGAAGACACTCACGTGTTATCTGAATTAGCTTTTTTGCATGTACTGGAATTTGTCCAACTTCATACATTTTGCTTGTATCCCCATAATAACCATTTAGTATGGTGGTAACATCGATATTCACAATATCGCCATCCCTCAACTCATATGGTCCGGGTATACCGTGGCAAATCACATCATTTACCGAAATACAACTCTCTTTAGGATAACCATGATAACCTAGTGTAGCAGGCTTTGCTCCGTTATCACGCATAAATTCAGCACAAATCTGATTTAGACGTGCTGTGCTCACTCCAGCTTTTACAAATGGAGCAACAGCTATAAGGGTTTTTGCGGCAAGTTGCGAACTGAGCCTGATGCCTTCAATCTGTTCTTTGGTTTTAATAATGATTTTAGAGCCCGTTTCTCTGAATGCCATGAATTCGCGATTGAATTAAGTATGCGAATAACACAATAATTATTGAAAGGTAAAAGTATGATGGAAATCATATACCTAATTATATGTATTTCATAAAATTGATACGAATAATTAAAAACTAGGTTTACATTCGGGAATATTAATCACACAAATCAATAACAGCCATGAAAAAACGCTTAATATCTAAACTTGTACTAATATCAATAATGTTCTGCACAAGCCAGTTTGCCGCAGCACAGAGCGATGCATCAAAATTGTTAAAGGGAGGTGTTTCAGATGCCAACCTCTTACTCAATGGTTATTTCAGTCCATTACTCAAGTCATTAGGTTCTTCATTAAACAATGGCTGGTACAATACTGCCCGCCCGCACGGAACGGGTGGTTTTGATGTAACCATATCGTTTAACCTTGCCATGGCACCAACAAGAGATCTTACGTTTGCTTTAAGCAGACTAAGCGTGTTAAAACCTCAAGGAAATATAACAACCGGACCTACCGTTTTTGGCTCCAACAAAGAGCAGGAAGCACCTATGTTAGAGATTAATTTACCTAACCCTCAATGGAAACTTTTTGATTCATTAAATCCTGGTATGCAAAACCCACACAGCCAAGACACAGCAATGGCCAGCTTTCGGATGCCGGCTGGCATGGGTATTAATTTATTCGGTGCGCCAACCGCCAATTTTGCTATTGGAATATACAAGAATACCGAGATTTTGATTCGTTTTGTCCCTAAGATAAAACAAGAACAGTTTGAAATTGGATTATGGGGTTTTGGCATTAAGCATGATATCAAGCAATGGATTCCAGTTATTAAAGAACAAAAAATATGGGATATTGCCGGTTTTTTCGGATATACCCAATTGAACTCAACATTGGCATTGGATGAATTGCAACCTGATGCACCTTATGGCAGCACTTCTGCTAATGGAAATATTATTAACGAAAATGCCAAACCAACTTCTACTCAGCAAGTAAATCTTAACTCTGCGGCATGGAATGCTCAGTTACTGATATCAGCCAAACTACTCTTCTTTACACCTTATGCAGGTTTTGGTTATCAACACGCCAAGACTGACTTAACAGTTGAAGGCCAATACCCGATTACACAATTCATCATGCCCGGAGAAGCAGATTTCGACCCCAATATTCCCACAAAGAAAAGAGTAGATTTAACCGAGAAAGACCCTGTTAACATCAGCGGCAATATCAGTGGCTTCCGTGCTACTTTTGGTGCCAGAATAAAATTATTTCTGTTAACTATTCATGCAGATTACACCTTTGCAGAATACAATATGCTTACAGCGGGTATAGGTCTAAATCTACAGTCAATGGTGCCATTAAAGCCATAAGGAAATTTAACTACATTTAATAAGCCCTTAAAGAAATCTTGGGGCTTTTTATTTGCAAACAATTCTCGTTTTTTTGTGTCTTTAATTAAAATCTAAATTGAAATGGTTATTCTAGCAACAGATGCTGACTTCCGGCAATACCTTGAAAAAAATGATAAAGTGGTGGTTAAGTTTTTTGCAGGATGGTGCGGTACCTGCAGGCTGTTTGATCCTAAGTATAAGAAAATGGCCGAGCGTGAAGATTTTAAAAACGTTCTATTCCTTGATATCAATGCAGAGGATAACCCAGTCGCGAGGAAATTGGCAGGGGTTAGCAACTTGCCGTTTTTTGCTGTTTTTAAAAATGGCCAACTGGTAGCTGCAGATACCACAGCCAAAGAGGAAGGCGTAGAAGCCCTTATTCAAAAAATAAATAACTAAGTGCATTATGAAACTACCTGTCATAAAAAAACTGGTTGAAACCTATACGCTGGAACAATGCGAAAAGGCAGAGCAACAGATGCTTGAAGGCCTTGAAACTGATATTGCTGTTGAGGGTGATGATGATGGGGAAAAATTAACCCATGTTTTAGGTGCTATTGAAATATTAAAGCAGATCAAAACTCAAAATATTGAACCCAGAAATGCAATTCGCGATTTTTTCGAAAGGGTTCGTAATTCTATCTCATCTTAAGCGGTTTAGACTGCTACTGAATGTGGGTAAATCCATATGAGAAAATCAATTATTTATGTAAGTTTGCACGCTTCTAAAAACAAGTATCCATGTCTTCAACAATAGATTATATAGCTCTCGTTATTCAATTTTCGGTAGCAGCAGGTTTTGTGGTTACCACCATGCTGGTTACTCATTATGTTGGCCCCAGGCGTAAAACATCAGACAAACTCGAGAATTTTGAATGCGGCATTGAAAGCGTTGGTAACGCACGCCTTCCATTTTCTATAAAATATTTTTTAACTGCTATCCTGTTTGTAATGTTTGATGTGGAAGTGATTTTCATGTATCCTTGGGCGGTTAATTTTAAAGCATTAGGTGCAATCGGCTTTATTGAGATGCTACTTTTTATCGGCACCTTACTCATTGGTTTCGTATACATTATAAAAAAAGGTGCCCTTAAGTGGGAATAAAATTAATATCGATAAGCTGAGCATATGTCAAAAGATATTACCATAGCAGAAATGCCTGCCGGATTAGAAGGACCGGGTTTTTTTGCTACCTCTCTCGAAAAAGCAATAGGTTTAGCTAGGGCAAACTCTATCTGGCCACTGCCTTTTGCTACTTCCTGCTGTGGAATTGAGTTTATGGCCACCATGGGCTCTAATTATGATTTGGCTCGTTTTGGGTCAGAGCGTATCAGTTTCTCTCCCCGCCAAGCCGATTTATTAATTGTAGCAGGAACCATTGCAAAAAAAATGGGTCCTGTGTTGCGTCAAGTATACCTTCAAATGGCTGAGCCACGCTGGGTTATCTCTGTAGGTGCTTGCGCATCAAGCGGAGGTATTTTCGATA
>JBILGC010000025.1:0-28515 GCA_044351265.1 Bacteroidia bacterium | reverse complement strand
TTCTGGACCTTGCTTAAAAAAGGTACTCAACCGGGAATTAAAACTACCGAGGCTTTACAAACAGCATTTGGTTCGGTTGATGCATTTAAAAAAGAATTTGAAAAGATATCGGCATCTGTGTTTGGCTCTGGCTGGGCTTGGCTAATTATCGAAAATGGTAAACTACGTATTGTTTCAACCCCAAATCAGGATAATACACTCATGGATATATCGCCTTTGCAAGGCAGGCCTATCATAGGACTGGATGTGTGGGAGCATGCCTATTATCTTAAATATCAAAATAAAAGAGCAGATTATATTCAGGCCTTCTGGAATGTGCTAAACTGGGATCAAGTAGAAAAGAATATGAATGGATAATTTTTTTGCCAAATGTAAATCTAGTATTACATTTGCAGCCTATTAAACGGTGGTTTTAGCTCAGTTGGTTAGAGCACCTGATTGTGGTTCAGGGGGTCGTGGGTTCGAGTCCCATATTCCACCCAAAAGCCGCTCCGATATGTCGGGGCGGCTTTCATGTTTTTATAGATAATGATTTTTTTGGTTAAAAATGCATTAAAAGTAATCCATTCGAATTAAAACTGTGTTTTAAATCTTTTAGCGCCAACAAGTTCATCGTATTTGTACTGTATATGTTTGTGGTATATCAGAATTACATATTCATTTTCTGTATTGGCATGCCCTCCTTCAAAATATAATTCATCCGGCTTGCCAGTTTCAGTATCTTTAATCGCATACAAATACTCATATCTGCCTTGTTTTAATAAAGCTTCTAGGTCATAACGACTTCTAGCTTTGTTGTATCGCATTTTATACTGTGGAAGCAATTTCCAGTCGCTAAATTCACCAAATATATAAACTTCTTTATCCTGCGGTGGTGTTAAAACACTCAGATAAAAATTAACCCAGGCATAATCTCCATCATATCGGGCATCGTTCCCATCTCGGTTGGCTATTAATCTTCTACCATTGTTATCAATATACTGTACATACTGATTACTGCTTCTTGATTCATCGGTATTTAGGATGATATGATACAAAGAATCAAATGTCTTTGTTCTTACGTTTAGGCTGGTTAATCGAATACTTCTAAAGTCAAAAAACCTAAATTCATTACTGCCGCTAAATATTGCCTGCTCAAAATTATTATACTGCAGCACATTGTCCTGAACAAATTGAGGCTTTATATCGGTAATGGTATTATCCCACCTACCGTTTTGCATAATTTGCACCTTTACGTCATTAAACGGATTAATGATATTAAAGCCTTTGTAGCCAACATTAAACGTTACTTCCTGCTTGGTAAAACGATATTGGGCAAGAGTTGAAGGCTGAACTTTGGCATCAATAGTTACCTGATTGTTAAGTACCATTATGCGTCTAGTTAGTATCAGATCTTCTTCATCAAAATTCCTATATACTTTTAGTAAATAGTTGCCTGCAATTAAGATTTTCATGTTATCATTAGGCAGTAGCAAACTATAATGCACATACTTTACATAGGTATTGGTTGAGTACCTGAAATCGTTGATATTATCAAAAGTTACCCCGCGTAAGTAATCATTTTGGTTAAGCGGTGTAGGATTCCAAGAAGCATCACAATGAATGAGGGTATACTGAAAATATTCATTTTTGTTTCCCAATATATCAAAACCCAATTCCAGCTGCTCAATTGTATTTAGCGTAATAATAGGGTAGCGATCGTCTACACCTGCCTTAGACAGCAATACCGTTTGCACCTTGTTGTCATAAACCTTATTATCATATACCAATTCAATTTGAGCAGAGCTATCAGGCAAAAAGCCAATAATAGAACAAATGAAAAGCAAAAATTTTTCCTTCATGGTTATTAATAAAATTGAAGATGCAAGATGCTTTAAAATTTACGCAAAAAAAACTTCCTGTGCTTATTGCAGCCGGAGGAATCGAGGTGAGATTGGTTCAAGATGTGGAGGCTATTGTAACTCTTGTTTAGTCTATTATCAATAGTTAATCTCACCTTTGCAGTCTTTTAAGAGCAGGTGATAAACAAGAGAGCATTTACACTCGCCATTCTGTTTCCATTGAAATGATTTTGTCGTTAGTTACACAATACAAATTATATCATGATTCAACTGTTTCAACTACACCTAAGCTATTTAATTGCAGTGTGTCTATATAGTTGCTAGCTAAACATAAAGGTACTTTTCGGCTGTTATATTTATAAAAACTAATCATATAAGCAGGTGTTTTTCCCAAGATTTAGAAATTGCCTTTGGCAGTATTTTCTCAATATCAGGTTTAGCAGGAATATTATGATATTAATCTGGCTTTAACTCTGGCTTGGGCTAGAAGGCGTGCATATGAGTAAATACTGCACTTCTTACTAATATTTTGGATTAGTATCATTGTTGTTTTCGTGCAATTGATCAAATAGGTTTTATGTAAAGAAAAGTAATGTAGATAAAGCGATTAGGCTGATGTTTTTTGCTTTGGTTTGATTAAAACTAGACGCGAGTTAATTATAGTCTTATCATTCACTATATTCTATCTTCTCAAATAAATTCCCCAAAAAGGGGATGAATTAGAGTATAATCAAAGAAAGAAAACGGAATTGTACAATTAACCATCAAAAAAACTGCCTTATAGGGCAGCCTGATTTATTCAATTTCAAAGATGATCATTCAGTTTAGTAGTTGTATTTATCCTTCCATCTCTTGTTAAGAAATAGCCTGATCTCCTCTTCTCGTTGGTTTTTACCGGGTTTATAAAGTAACGAACCACTTACTTCCTGAGGCATAAATTCTTGCTCTGCAAAATTATTTTCATGATGATGTGCATATACATATTCTTTACCATATTCTAGAGACTTCATGAATTTATTAGGTGCATTGCGTAAATGCAAAGGAACAGGCAATTCGCCATAGTTTGTAACTAATTTATAGGCATCTGTTATAGCTGTATAAGCGGAGTTACTCTTTGGTGAGGTAGCCAAATAAGTGACACATTGCGATAATATGATTCGTGCTTCGGGCATACCTATCATCTGAATTGCTTGCATACAATTGGTAGCCAAAACCAATGCTGTAGGATTGGCATTACCAATATCTTCACTTGCCAGTATTATCATTCTGCGGGCAATAAATACAATATCTTCACCTCCATTAAGTAATCGGGCAAGCCAATAAACTGCAGCATTGGGGTCGCTACCTCTTATTGATTTAATAAAAGCAGATATGATATCATAATGAGCTTCGCCATCTTTATCATGCATGGCAATTCTTTGTTGCAGCAATGCACTAATGCTTTCGTTGGTAATACTAATCTCATCTTGCGGCTGGTTAGCTATGAGTTCCAGAATATTGAGCAATTTTCTTGCATCTCCTCCTGAGAATGCAAGCAATGCTTCAGTTTCATTTAGGTTAAACTTCTTTTTGCCAAGCACTTCATCTTGTTCTATAGCCTGCTTAATTATTGTAAGCATGGAATCATCATCCAATTGCTTTAATACATATACCTGACAGCGTGAAAGTAATGCGTTGTTTACCTCAAATGAAGGGTTCTCTGTAGTGGCACCAATTAGAATAATATTGCCATTCTCTACTGCACCCAGCAGCGCATCCTGCTGGCTTTTATTGAAGCGATGTATTTCATCCAAAAACAACAATACCTTACCATATAATTTAGCCTCCTCAATAATTTTTCTTACTTCTGCTACACCTGCACTAATGGCGCTTAATTGATAGTAAGGTAAGCCTAATTCTTGACCAATAATTTTTGCCAATGTGGTCTTTCCTACGCCCGGAGGCCCCCAGAAAATCATGGAAGGAATAAATTTTTGTTTTAAGGCAAGGTATAATGGCGCACCTTCACCTGTTAAATGCTCCTGGCCAATGTATGATAATAAGCTATTTGGTCTTAGACGCTCTGCAAGCGGTTTGTGGTTAGTCATAAGAAAAGTTTAAATTGCGTTGCACTATGCACCTTCAAATTAACAGAAATTCTATTTGCCTTGTATCAATGCTTTTCTTTTTCACGGCATTGCATGCACAGTTAACCGATTCGCTAAATTTATATCATAAAGAAGGATATGCATCTTACTATGCTAATAAATTTAATGGACGCATAACCACAAGCGGAGAGCGCTTTAGCAATAAACAACTCACAGCAGCCCATCGCACACTGGCTTTTGGAACATTGGTGAAAGTAACCAACACAAAAACAGGGAAATGTGTTATTTTAAAAATTAATGATAGGGGGCCGCACTCACGCAAGCGTATAATTGATGTAACCCGCAGGGCAGCTAAGCATTTGGGTATGCTCAATGGTAAAGGTATAGTTTGGGTTAGGGTAGAGGAACTGCCTTCGCAAAATTTACCAAAGTCAAAATGAGGAGAACCATCGAACTAACGAATGACTTTAAACTTAAGGCCTTGCATTGGGCAGCTGTTCATAGCTTTGCATGTGTTTTGGATAATAATCATCAGGCCAATGCTTTTAATATTTCTGATATTGAACTGCTTGTTGCATCAGGCCATAAAGCCAAACTCGTTTGTGATGTAAAGGGCGCTTTTGACCAATTGAAAGACTTTACCATTAGGCACAAAGGGGAGTGGATAGTAGGTTATCTTACCTATGATTTAAAAAATGATGTAGAGCAATTAACATCCAATCACCCCAATCACATTGGATTTCCTGCATTGTGTATGGTTGTTCCGGAAAAAATGCTGGCAATTAGCAATGAGGGTGTTGTTATTTCCGGTGATAATTGGATTGAAGAAATTGAACAATTTAATTTACCTCCTATAGAAGTTTCTGAGCCTGTTTCTATAAAGCCAAGAGTGAGTCGAGAAGATTATTTGAAAACGGTTGAGGCAATAAAACAGCACATTATACAAGGCGATGTTTACGAGTTGAATTATTGTGTAGAGTTTTATTCATCAACTTCAAGAATAAACCCTTTGCAGGTATATGCCGATCTTGTTAAAAAATCTCCTGTTCCTTTTGGTGCATTCGTTAAATCCAAAGGACGTTATTTGATGTGTGCAAGCCCAGAGCGTTTTCTTAAAAAAACCGGCAATAGAATACTCTCTCAGCCCATAAAAGGAACCAGTAAACGTGGAGCGAATGAAGCCGAGGATATCGCACTTAAACAAGCGCTTTTAAACTCAGAAAAAGAGCGTGCTGAGAATTTAATGATCGTGGATTTGGTTAGAAACGACTTGGCACGGTTGGCCAAAACAGGAACAGTAAAGGTTGAAGAGTTATTTGGTATTTATTCTTTTGAACAGGTGCATCAAATGATATCTACTGTTTCTTCAACACTGGCAGATGACATACATTGGGTAGATGCATTGAAGCATGCATTTCCGATGGGCAGTATGACAGGTGCACCTAAGATTAGAGCCATGCAGCTTATCGAGCAATATGAGCGGACGGCTAGAGGGCTATACTCAGGTGCAGTAGGTTATATTACACCGGAAGGAGATTTTGATTTTAATGTTGTGATTAGAAGCCTGCAATACAATTCAATAAACCAATTTCTAAATTTTGAAGTAGGCGGTGCCATCACCTATGACTCCATACCCGAAAATGAATATGAAGAATGTCTTATTAAGGCCGGTGCAATACTAGATACGCTTTCCTCACTAAATAATTAAGCTAGGTTTATTCAATAAATTCTAAAATGAAGTATCCTCATTTCTTTCATTTTTTACTTTGATGCAGGCCTGTATATTTGTCAACCTAATTACAATCTGAATTTTATGAACGGATTTTTTAATGTACCTGTTCCACAAAATGAACCGGTTTTAAATTATGCACAAGGAAGCGCGGAGCGCGCAGCACTTAAAGCGGCACTTGCGGCTGCACGAAGCAAGGAAATAGATATACCTATGTATATAGGTGATAAAGAGGTGCGCAGCAATAAAACCATGGATATCCGTCCGCCACATGACCACAAACACGTGTTAGGTAAGTTTTATATTAGTGAAGCGCAGCATGTAACAGATGCTATTGATGCGGCACTTGCTGCAAAACCAAAATGGGAGGCACTTGACTGGGAGCAACGCGCAGCTATTTTTTTAAAGGCGGCTGAGCTAATTGCAGGGCCATATCGTGCAAAATTGAATGCTGCTACAATGCTTGGACAGAGCAAAAATGCTTTTCAGGCAGAGATTGACAGTGCTTGTGAAATCATAGACTTCTTAAGATTCAACGTTTATTTTATGAGCCAGATATACAAGGACCAACCGCAAAGCGCAAAAGGTATCTGGAATCGAATTGAATACAGGCCACTCGAAGGCTTTATTTACGCACTAACACCATTTAATTTTACTGCTATTGCAGGTAATTTGCCTACCAGTGCTGCCATGATGGGCAATGTGGTGGTATGGAAACCCAGCAATACGCAAGTGTATTCTGCCAACGTGCTGATGGAAATATTTAAGGAAGCCGGCATTCCGTCAGGCGTTATCAACCTTATTTACCCAAGCGGACCGATTGCAGCTGAAGTTATTTTTAATCACCCTGATTTTGCCGGCATTCATTTTACCGGTTCTACCGGTGTGTTTCAGAATATCTGGAAAACCATTGGTAACAATATTCATAAATTTAAAACTTATCCTCGAATAGTAGGCGAAACAGGTGGTAAAGATTTTGTTGTGGCGCACCCCTCGGCTGATGTAAAGGCTGTTATTACAGCACTTTCCAGAGGTGCTTTTGAATACCAAGGGCAAAAATGCTCTGCTGCTTCACGTGCCTATATTCCTTCAAATATGTGGGATGAAGTAAAAGCCGGATTGATTAAAGATATACAATCATTTAACGTTGGGCCGGTAGAAGATTTCAGAAACTTTGTGAATGCCGTTATTGATGAAAAATCTTTTGATAAACTTGCATCCTACATAGATCAAGCAAAGAATGATTCAAACTGTGATATCATTGCCGGAGGTGGATATGATAAAACAAATGGCTGGTTTATAGAACCAACTGTAATTGTAGCCAAAGACCCCAAGTATACAACAATGTGCGAGGAGTTGTTTGGCCCTGTATTAACCATTTTTGTGTATGACGAGAAAAAGTTTGAAGAAACACTTGATTTGGTTAACGGTACATCAGAATATGCGTTAACTGGAGCAATATTGGCTCAGGACAGGTATGCAATAGACTTGGCCACTTGGAAATTAAGGAATGCAGCCGGTAATTTTTATATCAATGATAAGCCAACGGGAGCTGTTGTGGGTCAGCAGCCATTTGGTGGCGCAAGAGCAAGCGGCACAAACGATAAAGCAGGAGCCATGCAAAACCTGATGCGTTGGGTAAGCACGCGCACTATTAAAGAAACATTTGTGCCACCTGCAGACTATCGCTACCCATTTATGGAGGCTGAGTAGCAGGTAATAATACAATTCAATTAAGCTAGTTTTCAAATCGTTCATTGCTTGCATCTGAATATAATTTTACCTTATTTTGCCGCAATTAAAAACGGTCCCATAGCTCAGTTGGATAGAGCACCGGTTTTCTAAACCGATGGTCACAGGTTCGAATCCTGTTGGGACTACTAACTGATCAAAACAAGTGTCAGGCATGAAGCAAGCTAATAAAAAAGCTTGCTTTTTTGTTAGTGGCGCAATGCCTGTAAACGCAAAGCGTTTTTGTTTTGATCCACTGTGAGAGCTTCACCAAGGATCATGAAATAATCCTGTGACATAAAAAAGCTTGCTTTTTTGTTAGTGGCGAAATGCCTGTAAACGCAAAGCGTTTTTTTGAGGTTTGTGTGTTGGGTTAAACAAAAGCATGCAGTGGCAGGGTAATAAGTACTTGATACCAGCCTTGCGCAAAGGAAAACCACCTGCGAAAATGAAGTGTTTTTGCAGTACTTTTGGCCCTCTTAAAAGCGTGAAAAAATATATCAGTTTTAACTACTAAAGCTCCAGCTTTCTGAAACTCTAATACATTATCCGAGACTATAAGCCCCAAACCCACAGATACTTTTTTCAAGATAAAAAGAAGCTGATAAATCAAGGGTTGTATGCCTTTTGTCCATTAGTTACGTTTGTTATATACCAAGCAAACCAAGCCGTTTTGCTCGTGGTCTGCTTGCGCTATGTCATCTGCTACACAGCTGCTCTTACTGATTATGCAAAAATGCATAAGGCATGGATTTCAAGCTTGTAATCTGCAATAACGGGCTAAGCATCGCTAAAAACCAAACCCTACACGTATACCTCGCATGAGATAGTTTGCTGATTTATATGATTGATAGTAATCAACTCTGAGTATTTTAAAAATATGTTCAATACCAGCACCCCATTCAAGATAGTGCGCTAAATCCGGTGTGTGCAAGTAATTTACTGCAAGTACTTCCTGCCAGCGTAATTTTCTTAATAGGGGTATTTTGTTTACAAAAAAACCATTGAAATGATGCGAGTAAAATGCCTGCGCAAATTGTTTGGAAGTACTGTATTGATAATAGGGTAGAAGCTGATACCCGCTAAAACCTCGTAGTGAAAAAATAGTTTGGTTACCTCCAAAATGATGTTTGTCCATTAAGTAGGTGCGTTGATTGTTAATAAACATACCTGCACCTACCCTTATATCTGCATATCCCAATAATCCTATGTCCAAAGCATAATACGAAGACAAATTAAGTTCATCAAAATCCGGTGAAGCAGACTCAAAACCAACACCTTTTTTATAGCCAATGAACAAATAAGGGTATTTGCTCCTGAAATCAATTTTCATATCAGGCCTGGAAATATATTTTTGGGCAAATGTCAACCTCAGGCGCAAATCCAGAAAAATTGCTTGATGGGCAGCAAATTGGCCATTGGGCAACTCAATATTTATAGGTTGATTGGATGTAAAACGTTCAAATTTTTCACCTGCAAAACTGTAATACGTGCTATTGTGTAAGGTACTACGATTTGCATACTCAGCTTTTATATTAAGCCTCACACCATTTGTAACTTCGCTTGTGTAATTGATATTTAAAAAAGCCTTTTCATATAATTTCATAAAATTTGCCTCACCAGCAAGTGTATAGGCCGTATTTATAAATGGGCTTATGGGTTCATTACCGTTAAATTGTGCTATAAAATTACCTACTTCAAAACCTATTCTTGATTCTTTAATGGCATCAAAATTCCATGATGCACCCACTTTGCCAAACCAAACCGAAGAAGCAAAACCATAACGTGCTTGTGCTAAAATGCTATAGGAGGTATTGTCTTGAAACCTACGCTCATAAGTAAGTTTGGGGTTAAGCACCCAGCCTTCAACCGTATTGTATTGTATAATGGATGGGGGAGGTTCAACAGTAAAATATGTTCTTCTATAACTGTTTGCGTAGGTATAGCCTGTGAGGAGCATGCCAAACAACTCTGGCTTATTATCTATCCTATCCATTGAATCTAAATAGGTTTGAGATTCATGAACCGTTTGAATACTATCTTTTTCCTTGTAATCGGCTTTTTCTTCATCTGTTAAAGGCACAGGTCTAATAGCTTCCCACAAGCTGTCGGGTGTTTTATTGGCTGTCTTGTCAATATTGAGCAACTCGTTATTAAAATGCCTTTTTGAAAAAAGAGAGGAGTCCTGCTTTTTTACTTCTTGTTTCCACAGTATGGTTTTTACTTTCTTTACCTGTGGTGGAGGATTATTATCTGTAATAGCTTTTTGCTCATTATTGTAAAACCCGGCCGAATAATTAGGATTCACCTTGTAATTAGAATAGGAGGCTACAAAATATCCGTTACCCTTAAAACCAAATGCCTCAAACTGAAAAATAAAACGCTGGCTAATAGGCATCCATACACCATTAGGTTGTGGTGCATACTGTTGCTTTATATAAAGTGTATCCACAAACTCAACTCCAGCATCTTTGTTCACCAATAAATCAGTGCTATGCAAACGCCAACTGTTTTTAACAATATAAATATAACCTCTAAAAACAGGATCCTGATTACGTTTTGGAATGAGTTTTATCTTATAAATAACCTGACCGTTTTCTTCTGATTCGCCTTCCAGCTTAAACTTATACATGGTAAAAGATTGTCCGGATAGCGGAGAAACAAAACCTCTTTCACTTAAACCAAAAGAGTTAATAGTAGGCTCATATAAAGAAAACTTAATAGCGCCTGCACGGTTAAAACTAAAAACACGATTATCTCCGCTAACTTTAGAAGAGATGAGCTTCTCCTTTATTTTATCAGGTGTTTGAAACTGCAAATTAGACAAGGATTCACTCAGGTAAATAATACCCGGTTTAATATCCTCAGGAACTTTTATTAGCATTACCCTTTTGGGTACTTTGGTTAGTCTTTGCATACCTTTCAGATAAACACGGCAAGCAAATTCTTTAGCTTCATATCGGTAAAGGCCTCTTCTGGCAATAGCTTGTCGCATGATGGGGTAAGCGGGGTCTTCTGCAGTGGCATTTATCTGCACTTCGCTTAATTTATATTGTTCAGGCTGTAATGAAAAAAGAATAGATCTGGTTTCATTCAGTGCTACGGTAGTGGTAATTGTTTTTGGTTTAAAGCCGATATACTGGCAGCTTAACTCATGCGTGCCTTCAGGAACTTTCAGTTGAAAATCGCCATTATCATTGGTTGTGGTTGATAGATTGAGGGATTTAATATACACACTTGCATAAGGCAATGGCTCCTTGTTTTCCTCTTCAACAGTGCCTTTGATGATGGCATGCTGACCATTGCATAAATAAACTAAACCAAAACAAAATAATAAAAGTAAGTTCCGCATGCAGAGGTAATATTGGGCGATGCTATTAAAACATTTTGTTTCTACTTAGTTTTATTGCTTATGCGCCTCATCTATCATTTGCTTTGCCAATTCCTTACCAAGCCAGGCATCAATGACCTGATGTAGCAGATACAACATTGGCGTAAGGCAAACAGCCACAGTAAACTTATAAATATAATTTACCACACCCACAGCCAATACCAATTTTAGCGGCCAGTTTCCACCGATATAAAAGGCAATTACCAGCACAACAAAACTATCTATGAGTTGCGAAATAAGAGTAGATCCTGTTGCACGCAGCCATAAGGCCTTTTCACCGGTTCTTTTTTTGATATGATGAAATGTATATACATCCGCAAGTTGACCTATTAAAAAAGCTATGAGAGAGCCTGCAATAATCCATAATCCTTGGCCAAATACTGCACCAAATGCTGTTTGCATATTTATTGGACCTTCAGCAGTTTCTTTGGTTAACCAAAAAGCTGCAGGTACAGTTTTAATTGAAGCATAAACCACAATAAAGGCATACGTTATGAGCACTGCTGCTATATATGAAAAGAGTTTTACGCCATTTCTGCCAAAGTATTCATTGATAATATCCGACATGATAAACACAAGAGGCCACAAAAGCACCCCTGCTGTCATATTAAAGGAATAAACATCACCAAATAAATGCAAGGAAATGGGAGGTATACCTAAAGTTTCTTCAACTGAAAAAATCTTTACACCAATAAATTCAGCAATGATGGCGTTGGCTATAAAAAAGGAGCCAAGCAATAAGAAAAGTATCGTTCGTTTGTTTTCTTTCATTTACAGGTTGTAAACTTCTTTATAATCCGGTATATCTATATTGTTATAACCGTGTTCAAGCATTTTTTCTTTGAATGATTTTTGTGTTTCATACTCACCATGAACCAAGAAAATACGCTTAATTTTAGCCTTATCTTGGCATTCAAGCAACCTTAACATTTCTTCATAGTCGCCATGAGCACTATAGTATTCAATTGATTCTATTCCGGCCTTTACATCGTATTCCTCACCAAAAATACGCACTGTTTTACTGCCTGCTTTTAAGCGGCCCCCCAAGCTATCGGGGGTGCAGTAACCTACAATTAAAATGGTGTTTTGGTGGTTTAAGATATTGTTTTTTATATGATGTTTAACCCTGCCTGCTTCTGCCATACCCGATGATGAAATAATAATACAGGGCTCTTTAAGATTATTTAAAAACTTTGAATCCTCAATTTTGCTTATGTAATGAAGGTCTTTAAACCCAAACGGATTCGGATCTTTCTTAATGTAATCAATAAATTCTTCATCAAAGCACTCCTCATGCTTGCGTATTACCTCAGTTGCTTTTACAGATAACGGACTATCAACAAATACTTTTATATGCGGCAGCAGCCCTGCATTAGCCATCCTGTCTAATGAGTAGATGATTTCTTGAGTGCGGTCAACACTGAAAGCAGGTATGATAAGTTTGCCCAATTGTTCTACGCAGGTTCTTTTAACAATATCAAGCAAGTGCTGCTCTTCATTGCTGCGGTTGGGGTGAAGCCTGTCACCATATGTCGATTCGCAAATCAATATATCACACTGACCAAATGGTTCGGGATCTTTTAAAATCTTTCTTCCGTAGCAGCCAATATCTCCTGTAAATGTAATGCGCTTGCTTTTACCTAAATCGGTTTGAATATTCAGATGCACGCATGCGCTGCCCAACAAGTGCCCTGCATCTGTAAATGCAAAAGAAACTTCATCATCAATCATGCATTCTTTATGATATTCAATAACCTCAAACATCTTTAACGCTTTGCTCACATCCTCGCTATTATAAAGCGGATCAAGAATGGGCTCGTTTCTCTTTCTGCGCCTTTCATTTATATATTTCAAATCTGACTCCTGAATATGTGCAGAGTCCTGAAGCATGATTTCGCATAACGAAAGGGTAGCAGAGGTACAATAAATTTTACCATTAAAGCCCTCTCTAACCAGCCTCGGGATAAGACCGCTGTGGTCAATATGTGCATGAGATAAAATCACACAATCAATTTCATAGGGTGCAAAACCAAAGTGCCTGTTCAGGTCATGACCATTTGGAACCTTTCCCTGAAAAAGACCGCAATCAAGCAGTATTTTTTTCCCTTTAGGAGTGGTAAGAAGGTGTTTGCTGCCTGTAACTTGCCTTGCGGCACCGAAAAACTGAAGGTTAATAGGATTCATGTTTGTCAAATGTAAGTCAATACTGCCGCTATATCAAAAGCAGAGTAAGGCTTTTGGCAAATTACGTTAGTACCTGATGCCTATGCGTTTAAAAATGAAACCCATAAGCCATGCAGGGCCAATAAGTAAAAATTTGATATCGGTAAGAAATGATGGCTTCTTTCCTTCTATTTTATGACCAATAAATTGTCCAATCCATGCAGTGGCAAAAATATATAAACCTGCTTGCCATAGTATTATACCTTGCAATGCCATTATTTTGGCTCCTACCATGCATAAAATATATAGAAACACCATGCCTGCTGCAAACGGAGGTGATAGCCTTAAAAAATAAAGAACCACCGCAACAATTGATACCGATGCCAGTGAAACATATTCATGCAGGCGAACCTGCAATAGCAAAAGGATAATACTGAAAAATATTGCAGGTACGCACACCCAGTGTATCACTTTATTTAGCGGATTCCTGTGGCTATCTGCATACTCCTCGAATAAATCATGTATAGAAGATTTCATGCTAAGCATATTGGATTAAAACAAATGTAAGATGTTTTGCCATTAAACATAACGATTGTTGAATGTTTAAAAAAGTAAGTCCTATTTAAAAGGATTGAAACTATTTTATGAAGGTATGAAACGAAAGAATAAATTTGCCCCTAATTGAGCAATTTCCTGAAATGAGTACAGACTATAATTTATTTGAGGCGGTGATAGGGTTGGAGGTCCATGCGCAAATGTTAACCAAGAGCAAGGCTTTTTGCAGCGATGCCATTACTTATGGTGCCATGCCCAATACGCAGGTTGGCCCTATCAGTTTAGGCCATCCGGGTACACTGCCCGTGCACAACAAAGAAGCCGTCAAATTCGCAGTAAAATTAGGGATTGCCTGCCAGTGCGACATTTCAACTCATAACTACTACGCTAGAAAAAATTACTTCTATGCCGACCTGCCAAAGGGCTATCAGATTTCGCAGCACACCACGCCAATTTGCGAAAATGGCTATATAGAAATAAAGCTGAAAGACGGTACCGAAAAACGTATCGGTCTTATACGCATTCACATGGAAGAGGATACCGGCAAAAGCATGCACGACCAAGATGTGTATGATACCCTGATTGATTATAACCGCGCAGGCACTGCATTGGTAGAAATGGTAACACAACCGGAAATACGCACAGGCGAAGAAGCTTACCAATACCTAACCGAGGTTAGAAAACTGTTGCGTTATTTGGATATTTGTGATGGCAATATGGAAGAAGGTTCTATGCGTTGTGATGCAAACGTATCGGTAAGATTAAGAGGCACCGAAGCTTTTGGTACCAAGGTGGAGGTAAAAAATATGAACTCCATCAGAAATGTGCAGCGTGCCATTGATTATGAGATAAAAAGACAAATTGATGCCATAACTGCAGGAGAGAAGATATTCCAGGAAACCAGAACTTTTGATGCAATGAAGGGCGAAACCATTGTGATGCGTTCTAAAGAGGGTGCAAGTGATTACAGATATTTCCCTGAACCTGATTTACCACCTTTGCATATTACAGCTGAATTTATTGATGCCGTAAAAGCACAAATGCCGGCATTGCCCAAGGAATTGTTTCACCGGTTTACTGCCGTATACGGGTTAAGTGTATATGATGCAGGCGTGCTTACCGAAAACAAAGATGTAGCATCTTATTTTGAGGCAGTATTGAAACATACAGGCAATATTAAAGCGGCAGCAAATTGGGTAATGGTGCAAGTAAAGGGCTATTTGAATGAGCAGGCAATTGAAATAAAAGATTTTGTACTGCAACCCGCAAAAATTGCTGAAATAATTGATTTGATAGACTCAGGAAAAGTAAGCTCAACCATAGCAACTAAGGAAGTTTTTCCTGTAATGTTAAGGGAACACCACAAATCAGCTTTGGAAATTGCGGAGTCATTGAATTTGATTCAGGAAAGCAATTCGGATGAATTGCAGAAAATTGTTGATGAAGCTATTGCTCGTTTCCCCGATAAGGTAAATGAGTATAAAGCCGGAAAGGTTTCGCTGGTGGGTTTATTTATGGGTGAAGTGATGAAGTTAAGCAAAGGCAAAGCCGATCCAAAAGTGGCCAGCAAACTGGTTAAAGATACATTAGATAAAAAATAACATGAAAAATATCATTTTATCATGCAGCATGGTATTGTTAATTGCCATTAGCTCCTGTTCAGAAAAGCAAGAAAATTCAGGTTTCCGGATAAAAGGAAAAATAACCAACAACACTGATAAAATTATTTCGCTGAATGAAATAACCAATCAGGGACTCATTTTGCTTGATACTGCTACCGTTAATGCAGATGGAACCTTTGAACTGCAAGGTAAGGTTAGTGAAAAAACGTTTAGTACCATTACTACTCCAAATGGTGCGGTAGTGCTCGTGCTTGATTCGGCCAGCGATATTGTGGTTTCTATTGATGCGCAAAATCCTGATGCCTTTGGTGTAAACGGATCGGCAGAGAGCGAAGAGCTTCGGAAAATTATGCAAGCAAACAATGTATTTATGATAGCCATGCGAAACATGGAAAATAAGTATGCATCTCTTACCAAAGGAAATATTCCTTCTGCATCTGTGCAAGCAATGATTCGCAATGAATATGACTCTATTTTACTTGCTCGCAAATCAGAACTTGTGAAACTGGCAAATAACACAAATAATGTTGTTGCATACTTTGTAACAAACTTTTTACTCCCTGATGCCGATTTTGAATTTCTAAAACAAGTAGATGAAAGACTCTATTCAAATATGCCTGCTTCTAAATACGCAGCCGAGCTTCATGGAAGGGTAGAGATGATGAAGAAGACTGCAATAGGGCAGGCCGCACCTGAAATTATTCAGAATGATCCATTTGGCAAATCTGTTGCTTTGTCTTCCTTACGCGGTAAATATGTTTTGGTAGATTTTTGGGCTTCGTGGTGCAGGCCATGTCGCGAAGAAAACCCTAATGTGGTACGTATGTATAACAAGTATAAAACACGCGGTTTTGACGTATTCAGTGTATCTTTAGACGATAATAAGGATGCATGGATAAAAGCCATTAACGATGATAAATTGCTTTGGACGCATGTTTCTGATTTGCAAAAATGGAATTCTTCTGTAGTGAAAGACTATAATATAGAAGGCATACCTTTTACTGTGTTGCTGGATAAAGAGGGTAAAATACTAGCTAAAAACTTAAGGGGTAAACAACTCGAAGAAAAATTAGCTGAGCTAATGGGTAACTTTTAATCATTAACAATAAATTAAACTTGTCTTAACATTGCAGCAATAGCAGCTGTCTATTCTTACAAAAAAATAAATAATGGAAAAGACATTTAAAATTCTGGTGGTTGATGATGAAAATGATATCCTGGAATTTATCCAGTATAATCTAAAGAAGGAGGGTTATGATGTGTCTCTTGCTCATAATGGCCAAGAAGCAATAGATGTTGCCAGAAAGGTTAAGCCTGATTTAATTCTATTGGACGTGATGATGCCGGTGATGGATGGTATTGAGGCTTGCAAGCAAATTAAATCTGACCCTTTATTTGTGCATACCTTCGTTGTTTTTCTAACAGCGCGTGCCGAAGAGTATTCTGAGATTGCAGGTTTTAATGCCGGAGCAGATGATTATATATCCAAGCCCATTAAACCCCGTGTTTTATTAAGCCGTCTTAGCGCCATCCTGAGAAGAAAAAATAAAGAGGTTGCTGAAACAAAACTCACTGTTGGCGATATTGTAATTGACCGGGAAACTTTTTTAGTTTATAAGAACGGTGTAAAAATTCAACTGGCACGCAAGGAGTTTGAACTCCTGTATTTATTGGCCAGCAAACCCGGCAAGGTTTTTACCAGAGAATATATTTTAGAAAAAGTTTGGGGTGATGAAGTACTTGTTGTTGACCGCACAATAGACGTGCATATACGCAAACTGCGTGAAAAATTGGGAGATGAGTACATTGGCACTGTTAAAGGAGTAGGCTATAAATTTGAACTATGATTAGAAACCCAAAGCCTTTAACCATAGCATTAACCATAGCGTTTGTATTATCGGCTTTTACAGGCATAATTACTTTTCTGATAGATGATTATCGCGTTGAACATGCAGCAATAGCTGCCTTGCTTACCTTGATTTTTTCCTTTGTACTATTTTTCTATTCTCTTGAGTATTTTATTTATCGTAAAATTAAGCTCATTTATAAAACCATTCATAGCCTAAAAACTCAGAAGTATGATGCCCGCCTAAGTAATTTTAACTGGAAAACCGATCCCATTGCCAATATGAATAAGGAAGTAATCAATTGGGCAAAAGATCAGAGAGAGCAAATGGATGAGTTGAAACGACTTGCAGATTTTAGAAAAGAATTTTTGGGCAATGTTTCTCACGAACTAAAAACCCCTATCTTTAATATTCAGGGATATATACATACCCTGATAGATGGTGCAATTGATGACCCTGAAGTAAACGTACGTTTTCTTAAAAAAGCTGCAAAAAGTGCCGACAGGCTAAGCGATTTAGTGGCAGACTTGCTGGCTATTTCACAACTTGAATCTGGCGATTTGCATATGGAGTATGAGCGCTTTGATATCAATGCAATGGTTAAAGATGTCTATGAGCAATTGGAAGTGCGTGCTAAAGAAAGAGGTATTTCATTGTTAATTAAAGAAGGCTGTAATAAACCTTTCTGGGTACTGGCAGATAAATACCGAATTAGGCAGGTAGTGGTTAATTTGGTTATTAACTCTATTAAATACGGCAGAGAATACGGCACCACAACAGCTGCGTTCTATGATATGGATGAGAATGTTTTAGTTGAAATTGCGGATAACGGAGAAGGAATTGCACAGGAACACCTCCCAAGAATATTTGAACGCTTTTACAGGGTAGATAAAAGCCGTGCCCGCGAAAGTGGCCCGGGTGGCACAGGACTTGGTCTTGCCATTGTAAAACATATCATTGAAGCTCACCACCAATCGATACACGTGCGCTCTGCCATTGGAGAAGGTACAACCTTTGGTTTTACCTTGCTGAAATCGGGTGGTAATTGAGTATTTGAAGCAATCCACTAAAAAAGTATATTGCCTGCATGAATGAATTGGAGGCTAAAATAAGAATAGACGAGTTAACGGCTCTTATTAATAAGCACAATTATAATTATTACATCTTATCTCAACCTAGCATCAGTGATTTTGAGTTTGATCATTTACTGAAAGAACTTGAACAACTGGAGAAACAATTTCCGCACCTTGCTCATCCTGATACCCCCACACAGAAAGTTGGCGGAGATATAACCAAGACATTTGTTCAGGTAAAGCATAAATATCCAATGCTTAGCTTAGGTAATACTTACTCAGAAGAAGAGTTGTTTGATTTTAATGAAAGGGTAATAAAAGGTATTGGCATTAATCTGCAATATGTTTGTGAGTTAAAATTTGATGGTTTGGCCATTAGTATTACCTATGAGAATGGTAAATTGACTCGTGCTGTAACAAGAGGAGATGGATCGGTAGGGGATGATGTTACTGCCAATATTAAAACAATTAAAACCATACCACACCAATTAAAGCCTGGCAATTATCCGCAAACGTTTGAAATAAGGGGAGAGGTGTTTATGCACCGCAAAACATTTGATAAGCTTAATAACGCTTTAAAAAAAGAGCTGGAAGAAAAGGGGCTGGATGAAGAAGAAGTAAGGGAGCGGTTGTATAAAAACCCAAGAAACTTTGCATCAGGCACCCTGAAAATGCAAGATTCAAAAGAAGTGGCGAAAAGACCGCTAGATTGTTTTTTGTATTTTATTTACAGCGATACACCCATTGCAGACAATCATTTTGACAGCCTGCGAAAAGCCAAAGAATGGGGTTTTCAGGTAAGTGATCATTTTGAACTTTGTAATGATATAGGCGAGGTAATGCATTTTATTAAGCGCTATGAGGCTGCCAGGGCTGATTTAAGTTATGAAATTGATGGCGTAGTGATTAAAGTGAATAGCTATGCGCAGCAGCAGGAGCTTGGTTTTACCGCAAAGAACCCGCGTTGGGCAATTTCGTACAAATACAAAGCGCAAAGTGCGGTTACCCTGCTTGAAAAAATAACCTATCAGGTTGGACGAACCGGTGCCATTACACCTGTTGCTAATTTAGCACCTGTGCAGTTGGCAGGAACCACTGTAAAGCGGGCAAGTTTGTATAATGCAGATGAAATTGAAAGACTTGACTTGCATGAAGGTGATTGGGTATTTGTAGAGAAAGGAGGCGATATTATTCCGAAAATAACCGGAGTAGATATTGGAAAAAGATTGCCCACCGCAACTAAAATAAGTTACGCCACTCAATGTCCGGTTTGCCAAACACCTTTGGTTAGGAAAGAAGGCGAAGCTGTTCACTACTGCCCGAATGAGGATGGATGCAGGCCCCAACTTATTGGAAAAATTGAGCATTTTATTGGTCGTAGGGCAATGAACATAGATAGCCTTGGCGGTGAAACCATAGCCGGCCTTTTTGAAAAAGGCTTGATAAGCAATTATGCCGACTTGTATGCCTTAACAGCTGGTCAATTAAAAGGTATAGAATTTGATACCTATAATGAAAAGAAAGACCAATGGAGCAAACGTTCGCTGCAACAAAAATCGGTTGACAATATTTTAAAAGGCATTGAAGATTCTAAGCAGATGCCATTTGAAAGGGTGTTGTTTGGTTTGGGAATTAGAATGGTGGGCGAAACGGTAGCTAAAAAGCTGGCTAATTATTTTGGAAATATTGATGCGATTGCCAAAGCCACCAAAGATGAAATTGCTAGCATTTATGAAATTGGAGATAAAATAGCAGAAAATGTGGTAGCCTTTTTTAGCAATGCAGATAACGTTGAATTATACCAAAGGCTAAAAGATTTTGGTTTAAAAATGGAAGTTGAGTTCGACCAGTCTGTAAACCGCAGCGATAAACTTAAGGGAATGAGTTTTTGTGTTTCAGGAGTTTTTATAATGAGTCGAGATAAATTAAAAACACTGATTGAGGCAAATGGTGGTAGGAATGTTGGTAGCATTAGCAAAAGCCTTAATTTTTTAATCGCTGGAGATAAAATGGGTCCTGAGAAATTAAAGAAGGCAACCGACTTAAACATTCCCATAATTTCAGAAGATGAATTTTTAAAGATGATTGAGTAGTTTAATAGCATGAGGGATGGACGCGGCATCCTGCGTTATGCAGTGACGCAGATATAGAAAACAGCCCGACCGGGCACATAGCCCGGCATGCATGCCCAACCAACAGTCTAGATGTTAGAATCAATATAAAACATTAGCATCCTTTAGCCTCATAATTAATATTATGTTAAATATAAAATACATATATTATTTTTTACATCACTTATTCATCTAGGTACGTAACAAAAAAAGCAGGAAGTTTAGGGCCTCCTGCTTTCATATTTGTTCAGATATTATTACTACTCTAACTCCTTTTTGCGCTTCATCATTTCCATGGTCTTTTTCTCATCGCCAAGGTTTTTGTATACGTTTTGCAAACTGCTTATGATGCTGTATTGCGTTTCTTTTTTAAACTTCTTCTTGGCCTCATCATCCTCCGGCAACTGATCTGCTAATTCCAAAGCTTTGTTTAAATAGCCCAATGAAATCTTAAGAATACCATCTTGCTCTTTTTTAAGTGCGTCAAACCTCTTCTGATAGTCTGCAGCACTATAATTGAGTGCCTCCATCTTCTCAGCCAACTCTGTGGTTTGGTTGTTGTAAAGTGCCCCAAGGTTATAATATGCATCTAAATACTCAGGATTAACCTCAATAACCTTTTTATAATCGGCCTCAGCCTTGGCTATATAAACCTTAGATTGTTTGAACAACGAATCACTTAAAGTCTTATAGGTTTTGGCAGCTTTATCTAGTTTTACCTTGTTGCCTGGGTTTTTCTCAGTTTTAGCTTTGTTAGCAATCTTATCTGCAGTATCTGATGAATGTTTTGCGCGTTTCTGTAAATCATTATTGATCATATCTTGCATGGCTCCCCTATTAAATAAATAAAGGGTATTTTCAGGATCGGTTTCAAGCGCTTCGTTATATTTCTGTAGTAAGAAATCAGTTCGCCCCATAGCCTGGTATATGTATAATTCCTGATTAATCAAGTCTTTCTCTCCACTAAATCTGCTTTTACCCATTTCAATAGCCTCAATGGCTTTTGTGGTATCGCGCTCCTCCATATAAAGGTTGCTTAATAAAAGATAGATTACATGGTCGTTATAATTTAAATCAATGAGTTTATTCAAGTGTTTTTTTGCCTCCGGATAATTTTTATTGTTGAGGGCGAGACCCGCAAGTGAATATATAATAGATTTTTCATTGATATTATTCTTGGTTAAGTCCTTGTTTTCATCATAAGGAAAAATATCAATTACATACTGAAAAAACTTACTTGCATTTTCTACATCGTTCTTGCCATAATATTCAATTGCCTTATTGTATGCTGCAAAACCACTGTTAACTATGGCATAACCACAGTAGTACTTATATTTCTTCTTAATATCGGTATCAATGCACTTCTTGCAACCTATAACAAACTTTTCTACAATATCCTTATCCATGTTGCTGTAGGCGGGATTGCGATTTAACGTATCATAAATCTGGGCATAATAAAACCACATTTTAGAGTCGTTTTTGGTTTCATCATTTACCGAAGCCTCGTCAATGGATTTTTTAGCATCCTCCATTTCAAGGTTTCTAAAGTAAATGGCTGCACTCTCTACATTGCTTCTTTGTGCGGCTGCAGCCATTGCTGCAAATAGGCTTAGCATTAATAATACACGCTTCATTTTTGCTTAATATTATGGTTTAATTTCTATGGCAAACGTAATTTAAAAATTTTAATATGGAAAGTTGTTTCCGATTAAGTTGTTTAGCAATGATTACTGCACATTTTTAGCCAAACAACGGGCTAAGCTGCTTTATTGGTACCTTTTCCTGTATTAAGTTATTATTAAGATATACAAATAACCTATGTATTGCTGATATTCGTTGCAAATTAAGGCGGTTCAGTACTTTGCCTTAAAGGTTATAGCCATTATCTCAGCATGATTAAAGAACTAAAAGGACATTTATTTAAAGACCGAGACATTAGCTGGATGTTGTTTAATGAGCGCGTGTTGCAAGAGGCGGAAAATACTGAAACGCCCTTATTGGAGCGGCTTAAATTTTTAGCCATTTTTTCCTCTAATAATGATGAGTTTTTTAGGGTAAGAGTTGCCAGTTTACGTAGGTTGCAGCAGTTAAACCGCAACAAAGCTGTTTCTGAATACCAATTCCCTCCCGATATTGTTCTGGGTGAAATTCAACGCCTATCCCTCATACAACAAGAGCGGTTTAATAAAGCATTTAATCAGATTATCAAGGCGCTTCAGGCTAATGGAATTTATATTGTAAATGAAAATCAGCTTGAACCTGAGCAGAAAAAATATGTTGAGGAGTTCTTTAAAAAAGATATTTTACCTCATATTTTTCCGGTTATACTGGATCACACAAAAACTACCCCACATTTAAAGGATAAATCGATATACCTGGCAGTGCGAATGAGCAGCACAACCAATGAAATTCCTTCCAAGCATGCCATTATAGAAATACCCTCTCCCCAATTGCCACGGTTTTATGTGTTGCCCAAAACGGATGACAAAACGCGTATAATGTTTATTGATGACGTAATCAGATGCTCACTTGATCGTATATTTTCTATTTTTAATTTTGACCGGTTTGAAGCTTATACTATTAAATTAACAAGAGATGCAGAATTTACTCTGGATGAGGGAGATAACTTTAGAGAAAATTTGCTAGAAAAATTACAACGCAGCTTAAAGCAACGCTCAAAAGGATCACCTACCAGGTTTATATATGATAACAGCATACCGCGCAATATGCTTGAGTTGGTTACAGATAAACTTCAACTGAAAAATGTGAGCTTGATACCGGGTGGGCGTTACCATAACTTTAAGGATTTCATGGATTTCCCTAAACTAAACAATCCTGCATTTAACAATGAAGCACTGCCTCCCATACCCATGCCTGAATTAGACCAGGCACGAACCATATTTGAAGTAGTCAGTAAAAAAGATTTTATACTACACCACCCTTATCAAAGCTTTGACTATTTAATACGCATGCTGCGTGAAGCGGCTATTGACCCTCAGGTTCAAGCTATTAATATTACCTTATACCGTGTTGCCAAATACTCCAATGTGGTAAACGCCCTTATAAATGCCATTAAAAATGGCAAAAAAGTAACTGTTTTAATGGAGTTGCAGGCAAGATTTGATGAGGAATCCAACATATACTGGACAACACAATTGCAAGAAGCTGGTGCCAGGGTTCATTTTGGTAAACCAGGTCAAAAAGTACATTGTAAGCTTTGCGTTATTTACAGGGAAGAGAATGGCAAAATTACTAGATATGCCCATATGTCAACCGGTAATTACAATGGAGTTACCGCCCGCCTCTACTGTGATCATGGCTTATTTACTAAGGATGAAAGGATAACCAACGACTTGGAGAAATTGATGGATATGCTTTTTCAGAGCCCACGAAAGCATAAGTTTAATTATTTATTGGTTGCGCCCGAGAATATGGCTAAACAGTTTGCTGAGCTAATTGATATTGAAATTGCAAATGCGAGAGCAGGTAAAACTGCATATATTATTGCTAAGATGAACAGTTTAATAGATGATCAAATCATTAGAAAACTATATGAAGCCGGTAAAGCAGGTGTGCAAATTGATTTAATTGTTAGGGGTATTTGCGGAATAGTTCCCGGTATTGCCGGTTTAAGCGACAATATTAGGGTGCGCAGCATTATTGATAGATTTTTGGAGCATGCGCGTGTTTATATTTTTGCTAATGGTGGGCATGAAAAAATATATTTGGCTAGTGCCGACTGGATGACTAGGAATTTGCACCACCGAATAGAAAGTGGCTTTCCTATTTTTGATGAAGAAATTAAGAGGGAAATAAGGCATATCATTAAATTGCAGCTAAGAGATAATACCAAGGCCCGAATAATTGACAGTGATTATGATAACAAGTATGCAGGAACGGATACAGAGGTAAAATATAGGGCCCAATTAGATATCTATCACTACCTTAAAGACAAGTATCAATAATTAACTTACCTTTGTTCTTGTAAAACGTGCTGTCGCTGCAGTAAAATGTAGAGGAAAGTCCGGGCAACAAAGAGTACCGTGCTACCTAACAGGTAGGGTCTCCGCAAAGAGATACAGCCAGTGCCACAGAAAACAGACTACCCCTGCCCGATTTGCTCGGGCGGAGGAAAAGGTGAAAAGGTGGTGTAAGAGACCACCGGGTTATCAGTGATGATGATTGCATGGCAAACCTCACGGGTTGCAAGGCCAAATAGGTCACATTTTGTCGGCTTGCCGGCAACACAGTTGCTCGCTGTGCTTGATGTGATGGGTGGGCTGCTAGATCCTGTTTGCGAAGACAGGACCAGATAAATGACAGCAATAAACTGGTGGTAACACCGGTTTGATGACAGAACCCGGCTTATTGCGTTTTACACAAAAACAAAGGGCGCCCTTGAGCGCCCTTTGCCATTAAGTAACAGGAGACGATATTAATATCCTCCGCTATTTTCAGATCTTTCTTGGCGAGGTTTTGCCTGATTTACAACCAGGTTTCTGCCCATAAATTCCTTACCATTAAGTTCATTAATGGCATTGTTAGCATCGCTATCGCTTGCAAACTCAACAAATCCGTAGCCTTTGCTGCGTCTTGTCATTTTGTCTTTAACGATGTTTACTTTTGTTACTTCGCCATAACGAGAGAACAAGTCTTTAAGTTCATTGTCGCTGGCTTTCCAGTTTAGGTTTCCTACGTAGATATCCATTGTTTTGAGAAATATAAATTACAATCGCAAGTAAACGCAAATACTTGAATATTACTAATTAAATTTTCTTATCCGTCATTTATACAGGATTTTATGCTAGATTATTAATCTAACCTAATACCCCTTAGAAGGCTTGCTATTGCTGAAAATAAGCAAATTCTTGTGGATTACCCCCCTATTTTTTTAACCTAATAAATAAATGGCGAATTAAGGATTTTTTAAGCCTTTTTAAATTGTATCACGCTTCCTTTTCATTGTAAGAATGAATACTAGCAGGTAATTTCCACCTAAAAATATAGTGAAAAACATAAGTTACAAGTAACCCAATCATACATCCGGCAATAACCGAAATAAGTCTTTGCAAAGATGCATCAATCAGTTCATTACCATCCTGATACAGAAGGATGATAACTAAAGCTGCAAGGGTTGACTTTGCTGCATCTTCCAGCTTTAAAAGAAAACATAAATACAAGGAGAGCGAAGCCCCGAGTAAGAGATTTAAAGGATTGGCCAATGGGAATAAGAGAAAAAGGATGCCTACGCCTGCCCCAACCATGTTGGCTTTGATTCTGTTTATGGCGAGCTTTATTGCATCATGCCCCTCAGGAGATAAAACCAGTATAACAGATATAAGGCACCAGGTGTAATCAATTTGCTTAATGTTAAATGATAATAGAAAACTGAGCATAATACCAGCTATGGTTTTTAACACATAAACCATCAAATACTTGTAGGACTTGTCTTTCATAATGTAATATAAAATGTAGAGCTATTAGCGAAATCCAAAAAGAAAGCCCCGTAATAAATCGGGGCTCTCTTTTATTCTGCCGGAGGAGTTATTTCCTCAGGACTTTCAGTTGAGTTATTATCTGCTGATTCTCCTTCAGGTAATTCATCCACCTCAATATAATCTATCTTGGCAATAGAAGCTATTTCATCACCATCATCGAGATTGATTAAGCGAACACCCTGAGTTACCCGACCAAGTACTCTTAAATCGCTTATAGATAAGCGAATGGTTATACCTTTCTTGGTCATAATCATCACGTCATTGGTATCATCTACTTCTTTTATTGCAACCAATTTTCCGGTTTTATCAGTAATATTCATGGCCATTACACCTTTGCCCCCACGATTGGTAATACGGTAATCTTCAACCTCACTGCGCTTACCCATACCATTTTCAGCTACCACAAGCACATTTGTTTTCTTAGGATCTTCAATGGCAATCATACCCAATACCCGATCATCGCCTTCAAGTCTTATGGCCCTTACTCCTGTTGCAGTTCTACCCATTGGCCTTACTGTACTTTCATTAAATCTAATGGCCTTACCCGATGTGCTTGCAATAATCATTTCGCAGTTGCCATTTGTAAGCCTTGCTTCTACCAGCATATCCCCTTCTCTCACATTGATTGCATTAACACCATTGGTGCGTGGACGAGAGTAAGCCTCTAAGGTGGTTTTCTTAATTGTACCCTGCTCTGTGCACATAACCACAAAATTATTATTCAGGTATTCTTCGTCTTTCAAGTTCTTCACATTGAGGTATGCCATCACTTTATCATCAGGTGTAATATTGATAAGGTTCTGAATGGCTCTGCCTTTTGATGTTTTCTCTCCCTCCGGAATTTCCCAAACTTTTAACCAAAAGCATTTACCTTGATTAGTAAAGAACATCAAGTAATTATGATTGGTTGCCATAAATACATGCTCTACAAAATCCTCATCACGTTTAGAAACCCCTCTTGAACCACGACCTCCCCTATTTTGTGTGCGATATTCACTAAGCAAGGTTCGCTTTACATATCCCATATGCGAAATAGTAATCACCACTTCGTCATCAGGAATCAGGTCTTCCATGCTCATCTCATCTCCACTCATTACTATTTCTGTCCTGCGCTCATCACCATACTTCTCTTTCATTTCAGTCAACTCATCCTTAATAATCTTCATACGAAGACCTTCATCTGCCAGAACTGATTTAAGATAGGTAATAAGTTTCATCAGCTCTGCATATTCGTCTTTCAGTTTATCACGCTCCAAACCTGTAAGCGCGCGTAAACGCATATCTAGAATTGCTTTCGCTTGTATCTCACTTAATTTAAAGCTATCCATTAACTGCACACGGGCTTCATCAGGAGTAACAGCTTCGCGAATTATTTTGATAACTGCATCCAGATTATCTATGGCAATAAGCAAACCTTCTAAAATATGGGCACGTTTTTGTGCTTCTTCTAACTCATACTGTGTTCTGCGCACCACAACCTCATGCCTATGATCTACATAGTGTCTTATCTGATCTTTCAGATTTAATGTTTCAGGGCGACCCTTGACAAGTGCAACATTGTTTACACTGAATGATGTTTGGAGCGCAGTATATTTATAGAGTAGATTTAGAACAACGTTTGGAACAGCATCGCGTTTTAAATCAAATACAATCCGCATCCCATCTCTATCAGATTCATCCCTGATATCACTTATACCTTCTATAACTTTTTCATTAATGAGTTCTGCTGCCCTTTCAATGAGCTGAGCTTTATTTACCTGATAAGGTATTTCATTAACAATTATTTGCTCCTTTCCTGTTTTTGATGTTTCAAAATTTGCTTTTGCTCGCATCACAATTCTACCTCTGCCCGTTTCAAACGCTTCCTTCACACCTTGATAACCGTAAATTATGCCTCCGGTAGGGAAATCAGGAGCTTTTACAAAGCGTATAAGCTCTGCAACTTCGATATCACGATTATCTATATAGGCAATGATACCATCAATTACCTCGCGCAGGTTATGAGGCGCCATGTTGGTTGCCATACCTACGGCAATTCCTGAAGCTCCGTTAACAAGCAGATTGGGTATTTTAGCTGGAAGTACCGTTGGCTCTGATAAACTATCATCAAAGTTAGGTCTGAAATCAACCGTGTTTTTATCAATATCTACAAGCAATTCTTCTGCCAGTTTTCTCAGGCGAGCCTCTGTATAACGCATAGCAGCCGGTGGATCACCATCTATTGAACCAAAGTTTCCCTGCCCATCAACCAGCATGTAACGCATACTCCATTCTTGAGCCAAACGCACCATTGCATCATATACGGAACCATCACCATGCGGATGGTATTTTCCTAATACTTCACCAACTATACGCGCTGATTTCTTATATGGTCGGTTGGATGCCAATCCAAGTTCAGTCATACCATAAAGCACTCTTCGGTGAACAGGCTTTAAGCCATCTCTTACATCAGGTAGTGCTCTGGAAACGATAACCGACATCGAATAGTCGATGTAGGCGGTTTTCATTTCATCTTCAATGTTAATCGGAATAATTCTGTCTTCTGCCATTCTTGGTTAAATTAATTCGCTGTGAAGCCTGTTTTTACAAGCTTTTTTAAGCAATGCAAGATAAGTTTTTAACCCTCTGATGCGATGAAATTGAATTTAAAAATACCCACATAAATTAGTACTCTTGTGGATAAGCCTGCATAAAAAAAGCAGGCTTTTGGGGCCTGCTTTTTTGGTTTATTAGAAAGTGTTTTAATCTTGTTTCACTACACGTATATTCTTGCTAACATTACCCTGTGTAATGCGCACAAAATACATTCCTGCTTTTAGTTCCGATTCGTTTACCTCCAAGTTGTTCATACCCAAATCAGGGTTTAA
>JBILGC010000040.1:0-16955 GCA_044351265.1 Bacteroidia bacterium | reverse complement strand
TAGGTCAATCCCAGATGAAGAAAGCGTCCAGCTGCTATTGCTTCTTCTGCTTATATTAACTCCACCATCTGTAAAAGCAGTAAAATCTGTATTACCTAGAGCTCTTGAATGTACCACTGAAATAGTTCCTCCTGTTGTAAGTACTCCATTGGTTGCAACAAATACAGATCGCTCATCATTACTACTAATGAGCGGAAAACCACTTGAATAACCTGATGTGATTGCACTCGTACCATACCAACGGGTAAATATGCCAGTACTGATATTAACAAATCCGGCACTTCTAGTGAGACTTCCGGGATTGGCCGCACTTGCACCTATTGTTAAATTATTAACACTCATAATCAAATTACCGCCATTCAAAACAAGATTGGTAGTAGAAATATTTCTATTTGCTGTAAGTCCTTCTGCATCATTCACAGTTATTGAAGCTGCTGTTAGACTGCCTGTTGCAACTTCATTAAATGTTCCGATTATGCAATTACTTGATGTAGGTCCATAAATAAAAGAAGGAGTTCCGGAGTAGGTAGGTACTGCATTGAATGAACCTGCAGGAGTAAACTCATCAATACCTCCAATTTGAACAACACCAGGATTGCCCGTAAAACCAATTGTAAAATTAGTTCCTCTGTTAAATAATCCTCTTTGCAAATTAACACGAGCAAAACTCAATCCTGTTGTATTGGAAAAAGTGACACCTGTACCAGAATTATTAATTGAAAGTATATTTGCGTTATATGTATTGCCTGCACCAGATAGTGTTTGAAGACCTGTAGTACCATTGAATAATAATGTTCCAACCACTTGGCTTCCTCCTGGTTCTGCGCCTGCAATTGTACCATCATTAACTAACGATGTTCCAGTGGTTGAGCATGTTGCACCAGTAGTTGCTGATCCCAAAAACAAATAACTATTTGGCTTTAACTCCAGCAAACCTGTGACAGCAAGATCCGCTTGCAACCTAACCATACGACTCGGGGATGAGTTAGTTCTATTATTTAATTCAATATTATGTATAGGAACAGTAATATTAAGTCCGAAACCTGAGGTATTCCCTCCACCACTGCCGCTGGTTGATAAACCATCACCGAGAATTAACTTACCACTATTGAACACCTTATTTCCACCTGATGCGATTAATACTGCTGTTCCACCAGCCGTATTATGAGGATCAATTATCGTAATGTTGCCTGAATTCCATATTAGTGTTGCAGCCGCAGGTACACTAAATATAGTGTTAAAATTATTTAAGTTTCCTGATGCCTGAGGATCAATATTCAGATTACCACCATTCATTACCAGTGAACAGTTAGCATTATTCTGGAGTACCAATGAACCATTAATATTTAGGGTTCCACCATCCAATCTGATTACACTTGTAGCACCAAGAAAACTTTGATGAGGCCCTGAACCTATGGTAAGCGTTCCATTATCAATTCTAATCTCACCTTGAAGCTGCCAAAATGCACCACCGCCTCCAGGAGCTCCTGCTGTTGTGCCAATAGTTGCTGTTGCATTGGCTAACCAAAGTCTACCATTTGTTGCAATAGGATTGATATTGGTGCTAGTACCCAAATAAGGTGTAATATTTGTTGCACTTGATATTTTACAAGTGCCAGAGTTTATAGTCAGCCTTGAATTCCCGGTAGTAGGTGTCTGTAAAGTAATTACCCTCAAAATATCTAGTATAGCAGAATTGTTGGCACCTTTATTTACATTCAAGAATCCAAAATCACAAACTGAACCCGTGCCTGTGATAGTCGCATTCTGAGACCCTAAAAAATTAGTAGTTACTAATGCTGATGTGGCCATATCAAAACTACCATTTACAATGAGATTCGCAGAAATATTATTATTTGCAGTATTACCGATGTTCAAATTGTGTCCAGTACCGTTGCCATTGCCAGCATTGAAATTACCGGAAGATTTTATTATTAAGTCGCTATTAATTGATAATGTTGGATTGCCAAAATTAGGATATTGAAGGGTACCTGAGACCTCAAGCACAGCTGCACCTCCGTTATTATCTATGATACCGTATGACCTGATGCAATCTCAACGCTATCAGAGATAGTCGGTACAATTCCACCAACCCACGTAGCAATATTTGTCCAGTTTCCTGAACCTGCAGAAGTAATTTTATTTGGAGCGAGCGTTGTGGCAGAAGCATCCTGCATTGAACCAATACTTTCCTTGATAGAAGCTAATCTCCAATAATATATAGTATTTGGAGATAAGCCAGTTTGATTTATAGAGGTTGAATTAGCAGGAATGATAGATTGGAAGGTATAATTGATTCCATCAACTGACCGATACAATACATAAGAGATTTCATCTAGCGCATCATTCCAAGTTAAATTTGCACTATTATTAGTTACAGATGAAACTGCAAAATTAGTAGGATCATCAGGAGGTGTTGGCATCCATCTGTAATATCTTCTATTGCCATTGGTATTGCTGTTCAATTGATTAATATAACCATTGCTGTTAAATGTATTTAATGTAGAGGAAGAGGTTGATGCGGAATGGCTACTTATATTAACACTTTGATAAGTAGTAGTTGACGTATGAAAGCCAACATTGAAACTTAAAGGTGCTCCTGTGGTTACCGCCATTCTACCATATACAAATTCTATTTCACCATTGTTTTCATACAACCTAACCTGGAAAGTTGTAGTATCATCAAGTACACTGGAATTAATAGCCATGCGAAGAAACTCAATTACACAAACGCGAGAAGGAGCAGTACCTATTGTTTTATAATGAATTCTACCGATAGATGAAGTTCCCATGGTAGTAGTTGTGCTTCCTAGGAATGGAGCAATTCTTGTGGCATTTACACCAAGCCAACCAATACCAGGGGTGGCGAATGAACTTAGGCCGATATTGCCATTTGAGGTAACATTGAATTGCTGATGTCGAGTACCATTCAAGAAGAAGTCAAAACCAATTGGTTGCAAAGTATTTGACTGGGTATTTGATTGACTTCCCCCGAGAAGGATGGTAGAACCTATCGACATGTCGATATCATCAATAAGACTCCCATCTGTTCTTAGTAAAGAGGCGTTATTACCTGAGTTGAAAGAATAGTTGGTTATACTTTGTGCCAACAAGGAACCTGCTTGAAGCAGAAACAGAATCAGGATTAATAATAAATTTCTTTTCATAGCTAAATGTCGCATTGTAATTGAAGGCTCGAAAGTACAGGTTTTTACGTAACTTGCCCGCTGCTTTTGCTATTATTATGTAAATTTTATGAAGTTATATTTATTAATCTTAATATTATCTTTTAAAGCTTTGGTAAACAAATCTTTAGCTCAATCAGTCGATAGTAGATGCGACTCAACCGATCTTCTGCATTTTGATATCAATCTTTCAATCAAAGATCTTCCATCCAAAAGGATTTCAGGGTTTACGAGAATAATATTAAAATCAAAAGTAAATGAACTTGCTTATGCCCAATTTGATTTAGAGGCATTGGAGGTTGATTCAGTTAAGTTAGATCAAGCACAGTTACCATTCAGCCAAAATGGAAATAGTTTGTTGGTTTCATTTATAAAACCTCTAAAAATAAATGATACTGTAGCAATTGAAATATTTTATAAAGGCCAGCCAGTTGCTGATAACCGCTGGGGTGGTTTCTATTTTAGCGGCCAATATGCATTTAATTTGGGCGTAGGTTTCGATACCAAGCCTCATAATTTTGGGCGCTGTTGGTTTCCATGCTACGATAATTTTATAGAAAGGGCATCGGTATCTACTCATATCACTACAGATTCAGGTTTCATGGCTATTTGCGGAGGTTTACCAGAGCCTAAAACAGCTAACCCGGACGGAAGCATCACCTGGCACTGGAATTTAAGTCAGGCCATTCCCTCCTATCTGGTTTCTGTTGCAGTTGGAAAATATGTATTGGTTAATCAAAATAATGTATTACCTATCGAGACCTACCTGGCATCTGAGCCAAGAGACACACAGAATTTTAAGCTATCTTTTACCAATCTCAAAAAAGCATACGAAACTTTTGTTCATCTTTTCGGTCCATATAGGTTCGACAGGGTTGGTTTTGTAGGTGTACCCTTTAATGCAGGTGCAATGGAGCATGCTACCAATATTGCCTATCCTTTGTACGCGGTAAATGGCGCTTTGGACAATGAAACATTGATGGCTCATGAACTTTCTCACCACTGGTGGGGAGATTTAGCTACCTGCCGCACTGCAGAAGACATGTGGATTAATGAAGGATGGGCAAGCTATTGCGAAGCACTTTTTCTGGAAGCAGCTTATGGAAAGCAGGCATATAACAATGATATTTTGAGTAAAAATATGTATGTTCAACGTTATGCCCATATCAGAGATAGCGGATTTAGAGCAATTTCAGGTGTCCCGCATTCATTTACCTATGGCGACCATGTTTATAAAAAAGGTGCTTTAATGATGCATAATTTACGCACCTATATGGGCGACAGTGCTTTCTTTAATGCCTGTCGTGCTTTTCTTTCAAAATATACCTTCAATGATGTATCAACGGAGGATTTGAGAAATACTTTCTCTGCCTATGCAGATTCTACCCTAATTGCCAATTTCATTGATCAATGGATTAAAAACCCCGGTACGCCTGCATTTAAAGTTACTCAAATGCAAAAAAAACAAAACGGCTCAAACTGGGATGTGACGATACTTGTGCAGCAGCTGCTACGAACACCCGGCCAAATGTATACACAAGTGCCATTAGAAATAACATTTGGTAACGGAATATCCAAACAGAGTTCTATCATTTATTTTAAAGGCAATAGCTCAAGCAACACGGAAGTTTTTAATTTTACAATGGCTTTTGAGCCTCAGCTAGCCATACTAAATGCTCGTCAAACAATAGCCTATGGAGTAACACAACAAACCGATACCATCATTTCCACAGGGTTAAAACAGTATTCCAACGCATTCATTACATTAACCAATTTAACAATTCCTGCAGCAAGTAAAAATATCACACATATCGAGCATATTTGGGCAAGAGCCGATCAGAATTACTGCATAATTCCCGGATTGTATGTTTCTAACTATCGCCATTGGAAAGTGAGTGGTATTTGGGGTGATGGTTTTAAGGCAGAGGCATTTTTAAATTTTGATGGATCAAGACCAAGCAATGGAGGTTTTCTAGACCATACACTTATCGGGCAAACAGAAGATAGTCTGGTTTTGGTTTACAGACCTGATGCTAATTCTATCTGGGCAATTGTACATGATACGTTGGCATTGAAACAAACCGGTCCTTCAACAACAGATAAGATTGGTCGCTTCTGGGTTAAAAATCTTAAGCAAGGCGAATATGCTCTAGCATGCTTCAATAAAAATTTAGCAGGAATAAAAGCAACTAAAAACAGAACTAATAATAATCGCTTTCTGATTATACCTAATCCAGCAAACAACATAATTAATATAAAGGCAGGCAGCGACACTATCTCTCGCGAAAGGATAACTATTTACAATAACGAAGGTAAACTGATAATGGATGTGGCTTGGCCTGATGACGACATGATGCAAATTTTCAAATTACCTGCAGGGAGCTACCATGTAATGCTTCATTGCACAGGGTATTCTGAGTTGCATAAATTAATTATTGCGCGATAAGATTTATTCTGTTACCAGCATTTTTTTTAGAATCAAAGACTCTCCTTTACGCTTAATATATAAAATATAAATTCCGCTTTTTTGAGGATACCAAACGTAATTGCTTAACTGAACTGTTCTGCCATGCATATCAGTAATAACAAAAGAAACGTCTTGCGGCAATATAACAGGATGATTTACCTGAACCGGATTTGGCAAATTCCATTTAACCTGATTTGAAGTTAATTGTTGCAATGATGTTTTAATGGCATCAGTTGTGAATAATCTAGTTTCGCTAAACGGGGCACAGGTTAGGCCCGATTTTACAGCCCTAACCCTCCACTGTAGTGGTCTATTTTCCGGCAAACCTGATAGAGTGTAGAAAGTATCTTTTATAGGAAAATCATACAATGGGATACTGAAACCGTTTATGTTTACAACCTGCAATTCGTAAAAGCTTGCACCTTCAACCTTATTCCAGCTAAACAATAATTGTGTTGAGGCCTTATCTAGGCTATCGAGTGGTGATACAAGCGTAACCACAGAAGGCGTGTCAATTGGAACGGGCATACCACTGTTGCCCCTCATTTGCTGGTTGGCAATCATGGTAGATTGCTGCTCAAGGCTAAATCTAGTCATGCAATCATCATTGGAATAACTCATGTAAAGTGAGCCATCGGGTCTAAATTGAATGCCATTAGGATCAGTAAGCAAGGGGCCTGTCGGGCAATTCCATCTGGTTGATACATAGTCTGGCTCTGTATCACAAAAACCATCACCAGCAAATGTGCAGTTAGACTTATCTTTTTTCTCTCTGTATTGCAACGGAGGAGCCTGACCGCCCTCCCAGCCGCTAAAAGTATGTGGCAAGCTAAAAAAATGACCGAGCTCATGGGTTAAGGTATTGCCACCGGGCCGCTGACAATCATTCTTTATTACAATGAGATCATCACCACCAATATACACACCACAAAACCCAGGTGTAGCATTAACAAAAAAGATGTTAACTGCCTGCAGATCCATTATAGGGTTGGCATACTGCCAGTAATTATCAAAATTAAAATTGAACAGCTCGCTGTTGTTCACATAATTCACATCACCTTTGAGATAGAAACGCATACCGGTTGAGGCAAAATCCTGATTGATATTGCAAATAGCATCAAGCAGATGCGCAAGCGGATAATATCCTGTTCCTGTATTTGTGCCAACAATATGAGCCTTTATGGGCACAAACGCAGTGTTTTTATTTCGAGCTAAGTTTTTTAAAACCGATTGTTGAAAGTTTTTAAGCCAGTTAGTTTGTGCTGTGGTGAACTGAGCATGGCAAAATTCATTCTGCTGCTGCGAACGCGCAGTAATTGTAAACAAGATCGATATTAATACAGATATAATTCTAATGATTTTAATAGCCATTGCGCAAATTTATCCATTTAACAACAGAATATGGGGAAAGATTCATGTTTTGATAAATTCATTGCTTTTTTACATTTGTCGCACATTTATTTTGAATTTTACAGTTATGAAAAATATTACAGTAATTGGTTCGGGTACAATGGGCAATGGTATTGCACACGTATTTGCCCAACACGGCTATTCTGTTTCCCTAGTTGATATTAGTGAAATAGCATTAAAAAAAGCATTAGATATCATATCCAAAAACCTAGACAGGCAGGTTGCCAAAGGACTTCTAACTGAGGAAGCTAAAACCAACACACTGGCTCAAATCAAAACGTTTAGTTCTGTTGAAGAGGGAGCAAAATCTGCTGATTTGATAGTTGAAGCAGCCACAGAAAATATGGCAATTAAGCTTGACATTTTTCGTAAACTGGACGAAGTAGCACCGCCACATTGTATTTTGGCATCGAATACATCTTCAATCTCAATTACCAAAATTGCTTCAGTAACCAAGCGACCTGATAAGGTAATTGGAATGCACTTTATGAATCCTGTTCCGGTAATGAAGCTGGTAGAGGTTATTAACGGATATAAAACTTCTAAAGAAGTATCTACTCAAATTATTGACCTTTCTAAATCCATCAACAAAGTACCGGCAGAATCAAACGACTATCCCGGATTTATTGCCAACCGAATTTTAATGCCCATGATAAATGAAGCTATCATTTCACTTCATGAAGGCGTGGGTGATGTAGTGGAGATTGACACAGTGATGAAATTAGGCATGGCTCATCCGATGGGGCCATTGCAATTGGCAGACTTTATTGGCTTAGACGTTTGTTTAGCAATTATGAATGTATTGCATAATGGTTTTGGGGATCCAAAATATGCACCTTGCCCATTGCTGGTAAATATGGTTACTGCAGGCAACCTTGGCGTAAAAACCGGTGAAGGATTTTACAAATACATTGCTGGTAGTAAAGAGTTGGTAGTTGCTGATCAGTTTAGTAAACTGCATAGAAATAATGAACGCACTTAATATAGTTTAACTATAAAGGTCAATTTACATAACGACAATATACTTTTTAAAGTCGAAAATAATTTAGTAGGCCCGACCTTTAAGTTTTCCCATAATAAGTAAGATCAATTTATTGTATTCTTACACGTGCAAGCAATCGGCAATCATAATAGAACTTCAGAGTTATGGCGTTCATGAATTCTAGCATTAGAACCAACTGCGAAAATGTGCTATTCGAGAGAGAAGAAATTCAAAATGATTAGTATGTATCATTACCAAGAGTGGGCCATATGCATCTTAGCGTAATCAGTAATAGCAGTTGTATGGCGAGTGGCCATGCTTAATCACCCCACGAGCTCAGTGGCTTGGGTTGCTTGCCATAAAAGAAACGTTACTGAAAGTGTAAATGCATATATCCCTTGAGTTTTTAGTTTCTTTTTTATCAAGAATAACAAACTGCGGTTTTAGGGCGCATAGCCACTTGTTAGTTAATTAGAAATCTGGAACTCTAATATTATAGTTGCGATAAAAAGTGTTTTATTACCGCTTTTGAAGAACGAAATCGCTGCTCAATAGAGAATCTTATTACACCTTAATTATAATCTGCTCCTTAGTTACCGGATGAACAAAGCCCAGCTCCACAGCTTTTAAAGAAATACTTTGATCGGGCAATGCAGCAGATGCACCATATTTAACATCACCAACAATGGGACAGCCGATGGCAGAAAGCTGCGCACGTATCTGATGCTTGCGTCCGGTGTGCAGTTCAATTCGCACTGCAGTCTTATTTCCTTCTTTTTTAATTACTTCATAGGTTAGTTGCGCCTTATCAGCTCCTTTGGTTTCACTTATAAATGCTTTGGTAAAATTGCGCTGTTCATCGCGTTTAAGCCAATGGGTGATCAGTTCCTTATCATGAAGCGGTGTATGCTCAACAATAGCTTCATATATTTTTTGTACCTCCCTCTTTTGAAATTGCTCATTCATACGCGCGAGCGCCTTGCTGGTGCGCGCAAACAAAACAATACCTGAAACAGGCATATCAAGCCTGTGTATCACTCCCAAAAATACTTCACCGGGTTTATGGTATTTATTTTTTATATAGCTTTTCACCTCATCTTCCAGCGAGGTGGGCTTTCCAGGCTCAGGTTGCACGGTTTGTCCGGGCCTTTTTACGGAAGCAATTAAATGATTGTCTTCAAATACAATTTGTGATAAGGGTTTCAATAGGCAGATGCTTAGTTTTTGCAATTCAATTATAATGCTGAAATGCTGTTTTGCAATACCTTTAGTTTAGCTTCTGCATCAGCCTTTTTTTGCCTTTCTTTTTCTACCAACTCAGGTTTGGCATTGGCTACAAATTTTTCATTACCAAGTTTAGCATCAACCGATTTCAGAAAACCTTCTAAATATGCAATCTCTTTCGTTATTCTTTCTTTCTCAGCCTGGGTATCTACTTCTATATTTAAATACACGTATACTTCATCAGTATTTACCGGCAATAGTTGCGCCTGCTCAACTTTCTCTTTTACATAACTTACTAAGCTGATATTGGCCAGTTTTTTAATTAAGTATTCGTAAGGTTGATAATGCTTTTCATCATTGGCCTTAATTGCAATTTCTAATGCTTCTTTAGGGCTTATGCCTTTGCTATTGCGCAGATTTCTTATCTGAACAATACACTCCATTGCGCGACTCAAATCAACTGAATTAGCCTTTGCTGCAACAGGATAGCTTGCTACACAAATACTATCTTCTTCTTTTCTTTGTGCCAAATTTTGCCAGAGTTCCTCTGTAACAAATGGCATAAACGGATGCAGCAATCTCATCAACTCATCAAAATAGGTTATGGTTTGCCGATATGCTGTTTCATTAATAGGCTTGCCAAATTCCGGCTTAATCATTTCCAGATACCAAGCACAGAAGTCATCCCATATGAGTTTATATATGGCCATCAATACTTCACTCAGTTTGTAATCCGTGTATTTCGATTCAATATCGCCTAGGGAATCTGCAAGCCTTTCATTAAACCAATCTGCTGCTTGCTTGTGTGCAAGAAGCTGCTCGCCAGCAAACGAATCATCAGGTGCGGTTTCCCAACCTTTAACCAAGCGGAAAGCATTCCATATTTTGTTTGAAAAATTTCTTCCCTGCTCAATCAATCCCTCATCAAACAAAATATCATTACCTGCAGGTGAGCACAGCAGCATGCCCATGCGCACGGCATCTGCCCCTGACTGTGCTATTAAATCCAAAGGATCTGGAGAATTACCTAATGACTTGCTCATTTTTCTGCGTTGCTTATCGCGAACAATGCCTGTGTAGTACACATTTTTAAAAGGCTTCTCTCCTCTCCACTCATAACCAGCCATAATCATACGCGCTACCCAAAAAAACATAATCTCAGGTGCCGTTACCAAATCATTGGTTGGATAATAGTAACGGATATCTTCATTATCTGGATTTTCAAAACCATCAAAAACACTAATAGGCCAAAGCCAAGAACTAAACCACGTATCTACTACATCCTCATCCTGCTTTAATTGTAAGCTGCTATAGGTTTTACCCTGAGCTGCAAATTGTGCAATGGCCTCTTGTTCAGTTTTGGCTACCACATACTCGCCTTCGGTGTTATACCATGCAGGAATTTGCTGGCCCCACCACAACTGTCTTGAAATACACCAATCCTTTATGTTTTCTATCCAATGTCGATACGTATTTTTCATTTTAGCAGGATGAAATCGGATTTCATCATTCATTACTGCATCTAATACTTGAGGGTTTTTGGCAATAAACTTTTTCATATCCACAAACCATTGCATGGATAAGCGTGGTTCTATTACCGCGCCAGTTCTTTCGCTTGTGCCAACCTGATTTTTATATTCCTCAATTTTTTCTATGTGTCCTGTTTCTTCCAAATCAATGGCAATTTGTTTGCGAACGGCAAAGCGGTCTTTACCTATGTATCGTGCATCAGTTGCCTTTTCATTCAGAAATCCGTCATCATTTAAAATATCAATTACAGGCAGATTATACTTTTTACCCAATTCATAATCATTCATATCATGAGCAGGTGTTACCTTTAAGCAGCCTGTACCAAAATCTGCTGTTACATAATCATCTACAATAACAGGAATAGCTCGGTTTATAAACGGAACCAATGCTTCTTTGCCGATCAAATGTTTATACCTTTCATCATTCGGGTTTACACAAATGGCAGTATCTGCAAGTATGGTTTCAGGGCGTGTGGTAGCAATAGTTACATGTCCGCTGCCATCTGTCAGTTTATAGCGTATATAATAGAGCTTAGAGTTGACTTCTTTATAAATTACCTCCTCATCACTTAAGGCGGTTTTACCCTGAGGATCCCAGTTTACCATGCGTAATCCGCGATAAAGCATCCCTTTGTTATGCAAATCAATAAACACATTAATTACAGCCTCACTTAACTTGGGCTCCATCGTAAAACGCGTTCTATCCCAATCACAGCTTGCTCCCAGCTTTTTGAGTTGCTCTAAAATAATACCGCCATATTTTTCTTTCCACTCCCACGCATAGGTTAGGAAATCAGCACGACTCAGATCCGATTTTTTAATACCCTTTTCCCTAAGCATTTGCACCACCTTTGCTTCGGTAGCAATGCTGGCATGATCTGTTCCCGGAACCCAGCAGGCATTTTTTCCTTGCATACGGGCCCTGCGTATCAGCACATCCTGAATGGTGTTATTTAGCATGTGTCCCATGTGCAATACCCCGGTAACATTAGGCGGAGGAATGACAATGGTAAAGGGCTCGCGGCCATCAGGCTTGCTGCTAAAATATTTATGTTTCATCCAGTGGTTATACCATCTGGTTTCAGTGCTTTGCGGAGAGTAGGTTTTTGGAAGTTCTTTGCTTGTCATTTGTTTTTCGAAAATACGGAATGAAATAAATTTTTACAGATAGAATATTAATAAAAAAACCCTGTCCGAATATCGAACAGGGCTTTCTGATTTCTTAATCGGATTAACCTCTTTTTTCTTTAATTTTTGCGTTTTTACCTTTGGCTTCACGCAAATAGAAAAGGCGGGCCCTGCGTACTTTTCCGCGTCCGACCACTTCAACTTTATCAATATTTTGACTAAATAGAGGAAAAATACGCTCTACACCAACACCATTTGAAATTTTACGTACGGTAAAAGTTGTACTTAAACCTGCGTTGCGTTTTTGAATAACCACGCCTTGATATTGCTGAACACGCTCTTTGTTGCCTTCTTTAATTTTGTAATATACGCTAACCGTATCTCCTGAATTAAACTCAGGGAACGACTTGCCGTTTGTAAATTCCGACTCTACTAACTTAATGGCTTCTGCAGCTTTCATGATTCTTGTTCTTTAAAATGGAGTGCGAAAATAGAATTTTCCAATTAAAAGCAAAAATTTCTTTCAAATTCCTTTGTACACATCAAACTCCAGTATTGTATCAATTATTGCTCATCATCAAGTAAGCCGGGCCTGCGCTGCTTTGTTCTAAGCAAACTCTGTTCATGTCTCCACTCCTCTATTTTTGCCTGATTCCCACTAAGCAACAACTCGGGTACTTTCCATCCTTTGTATTCTGCCGGACGCGTGTATACAGGCGGACTAATAAGATTGTCCTGAAATGAATCGCTTAGTGCAGATGTTTCATCGCTTAATACGCCCGGTATTAATCGCACAATAGCATCCACCATCACCGCAGCAGCAGTTTCGCCCCCGGTAAGCACATAATTTCCAATAGAAACCTCTCTTGTGATCAGATGTTCGCGTACACGCTCATCCACACCTTTATAATGGCCGCATAAAAACATTAGGTTTTTTTTGGTTGATAGCATATTGGCCATTGGCTGATCAAACAACTCACCATCCGGAGTTAAATATATCACTTCATCATAAATACGCTGCTGTTTCAGTTCTTCTATGCAGCGGTCAATAGGTTCAATTTGCATAACCATGCCGGCACCACCTCCAAAAGGGTAATCATCAACGGTTTTATGCTTGTTGATAGAGTATTTACGTATATCATGCAAACCAATCTTCACCAATTGCTTTTGCAAGGCACGTTTCATTATTGACTCGCTAAATGGGCCGTTGAAGTATTCCGGAAATAAGGTTAGAATATCTATTTGCATGGTGATTTATATTTCAAGCAAGCCTTGTGGCAAATCCAACAGCACCTGCTTCTTTTTATCATCTATTTCAACAATAAATTCCTCTACTGCAGGAATAAGAACTTCTTTATCTTTATATATGGTTATCAGCATTATTTGATTAGGTAATTCATCTAATGCTTTAAGTATACCAATTTGCCCTAAAGTAATATCAACCAAGGTATATCCCACCACGTTTTCAACCTGATTGGCTTTGGTTGGTTTTACCAAATTAAAGGGGAACAATACATTTTTACCCTGAAGTGCCTGAGCGCTTATCGGGTCATTTATTCCTTCGAGTTTTACTATAGGCTCATGGGCATTACCCGTTTTTTGCTCAATATAAAATGGAACGGGCTTCCCCTGAAATTCAAGGAAAGCCCATTTTTTTAATAATACCTGTTTACTTAAAGCAATTTTTATTTCGCCTTTGGTACCATGTACCTTGTTCACAGTTCCTATTTCGATGAAATCGGTTCTGTTGATTGACTTCATCTGTTATAGCGGATTTACTCTGCAGGTGTTTCAGCAGGTGCCTCTTCTGCAGCAGCAGTTTCCTCGGCAGCCGGTGCTTCTTCAAGGTTTGCAGCAGCTAATTTAGCAGCAATCTTTTGCGCTTTGGCTTCTTTTGCCTTGCTTTCGGCAGCTAAGATAGCAGCTTTTCTATCTGTAACTGATTTTTGTTGCTTCTCAACGTGAGCTGCTACTTTGGCATTTTTCTCATCAAGCCATTTTGCATACTTGGCATCGGCTTGCTCTTGGGTTAATGCTCCTTTTCTTACACCAACATTCAGGTGATGCTGCATCAATGCTCCTTTGTATGATAGGATGGCACGGCAAGTGTCGGTTGGCTGGGCTCCTTTTTCGAGCCAGGCCACTGCCTTGTTTACATCCAATTCAATTGTTGCGGGAACGGTTTGTGGTTTGTAATAACCAATGTTCTCAATGAACTTACCATCCCTCGGAGCACGTGAATCCGCCACCACTATGTGGTAATAAGGTGCTTGTTTGCGTCCATGACGCTGTAATCTGATTTTTACTGACATAATTATTTAGTTAATTAATCTGCCGGGTCTCCACTCCGACAGGGCGGCAAAGATGTGGATTAATTCTTTAAATTCAAAACAAGTTTCCGCTCCTTTTTTTGCTTATTTGTATGTATTAACCATTCCTTATGGGACGTACTACCACATTTGCAGCAGTGCTTATTTTACAATTTAGCAGTGCTTTGGGCCAATTTGCATGCTTAAACCCATCTTATGGCCAAAATCAAAGTGTGGACAATGAGAGCACCCACCGCACCAAGCCTGTTGTTTACTCCACAATGGGATATTCGGCTCAATTAAACAAAAGCGATATTGTGATTGGAGGCACAACTTTGGCCTATAAGAAATTTGGCAGTTTTCTTAGCTATAAAGTGGGCATTCAAAATTTAATGATGCCTGTTAACGGTGAAAGAGGAATACATAATTATGAAAATGTGAAGCAAAATGTAGCAAGCCAGCAGGGAAACACAGCCAGAAAGTGGGGCATTACCGGTAATGAGCAACGCAATGTTACCTTTATGCTTAGTGGCGGTTTAACTATACCGGTAACCAAAAGAATACCCATTTATTTTGGAGCAGGATTTACACGCTACCGTGCCATGTTTGAATACACCACACCGTTTGACAGCACCAACCTCTGGAATGTAAATCCGGATAGAACCAATATAGAATTAAACTATACTGCAGGAATGATTATTCCAATTGGAAGGTTTTTGATTAATGTAGGCTACGACCATAACCCCCAAAGTGTTTTTATTGGTATAGGTATTAGCGGCAAATACGTTTATGAAGATACAGATGAGTGGTGGTGGGGCGCAAACAAGCGTTAATATTGCTCCTTTTCGTTAGGAAAATCGACCGACTTTACATCGCTAACATATTCCTCAACAGCCTTTTTAATTTCATCATACAAGTTAAGATACCTGCGCAAAAATTTTGGCGAAAATTCCTTGTTTATTCCAAGCATATCATGGCTAACCAGCACTTGCCCATCAACATGAGGGCCGGCACCTATGCCTATGATGGGTATTTTTATGGTTTGAGCAACCTTACTGGCGAGTGCAGAAGGTATTTTTTCCAACACAATGGCAAAGCATCCGGCTTCTTCAAGAACCCGCGCATCGTTTAATAATTTGGCGGCCTCCTCCTCTTCAGTTGCGCGCACCTCATAGGTGCCGAATTTGTATATGCTTTGTGGGGTTAAACCCAAATGTCCCATTACGGGAATACCCGCTGTGAGTATGCGTTTCACCGATTCTACCACTTCTTCTCCGCCTTCTAATTTTACAGCGTGCGCTTCTGCTTCTTTCATGATGCGAATGGCTGAATTCAGTGCCTCTTTTGAATTGCCCTGATAGGAACCAAAAGGCAAATCAACCACAACCAGCGATCGGTTAACAGCACGTATAACCGATGACGCATGTGAAATCATTTCATCCAAAGTTATGGGTAAGGTGGTTTCGTGCCCGTGCATCACATTACTGGCACTGTCGCCAACCAGCAACACATCTATTTTAGCTGCATCAAAAATCTTGGCCATGCTATAATCATAAGCAGTTAGCATGGATATTTTCTCTCCGCGCTGTTTCATTTCCTGCAATACATGGGTGGTTACTTTCTTAACCTCTTTATAGGTGCTCATGGCGGTTGTTTTTTTGAAATGTCAAACCTAAGTCAATTTTGGCAGAGAATAAAATATTGCTCTATTTGTTTTATGAGAAGTTGCAAATACTTTAAAGAGTAAAAGAATGATAATTAAGATTTTAACTAATTAACCCGAGGATAGTTGAAGCACCATTGCAAAGGTCTGTTTATTGAATTTTAACTATATATTCGCACCGTGAATCCCAAAATACTTGTATTGCTTCCCTCACTCTTATTTTTATTGGGGGGTTGTGAGAACGAAATAGATATCAATGCCCCCTATAAAGAAGTTCCTTTTGTGGTGGGTTTGCTCGATGCCAGTGAAGATGAGCAATTCATACGCATACAAAAAGCCTATCAAAACTCGGTGAGCCAAACCACCGAGCAAGGTGCCCAATACCCGGATTCGTTATATTTTGATACCCTGGTGGTTAAGGTTAGAAATCTTTCAAACAATACAGAGTTTAATTTCTTACGTAGGTACACCCAAAAAGATGCAGGTTTTTTTACCAAAAACAGCCATCATATTTATACATGCTCTTTTAAACCAAATATTAGAGACCGCTATGAATTAAGTATTTTCAACCCTAAGAGTGGAGTAACTTATTCATCAGTACCAATTGATATTGTAGAGCCAATGACTATTAGAGACAATACTTTTCAGCAATTAAAGCCTTATGTTGTTACTGCTTTTCCGGTTCTTTATATTGATAAAGTTGGTATAAATTCAGCTATACATGATGCCTTTTTAAGAACATATTATTTGGAGTTTGATAAAAATACGCCTGGAATTCAAGATACGTTTTATATTGATTACTATCTAGAAAAAGGCATTAAAGTTGATTTCCAATTCGGTTCTAAACGCCAAATTCCAATTGTTCCGGCTAGTTATTATAATTTCCTTTCAATAAATATTAGCAAAAATCCGGCAGTTAGCAGAAGGCTGCTGAAAATTATTAGACATTCAATCTCCGGTAGTCAGTTTTTAAATGATGTAATTGAACTTGACAAGGACAATGGCGGATTTATTGATAAAAAGAGAGATTACAGCAATTTAACAAATGGTGCTCAAGG
>JBILGC010000070.1:0-9193 GCA_044351265.1 Bacteroidia bacterium | reverse complement strand
CGACTCTACTCCGATTTTCTTTAGAGATAGAGTACCTCAATTCATCTATCCATAGTTTTTTCTGTCATTTTTGCGGAAGATTTTAAGCTTCTGAAGCGCATGCTGACATTCTGCAAGGGCTTTTCTGCCAAAATTTGGCTGGCACCTTAATTGTCAACTCAAACATAATTATTAATAAACACTTAACCAATATGAGTAAGATTATAGGAATCGACCTTGGAACAACCAACTCTTGTGTAGCCGTTATGGAAGGCAATGAGCCGGTTGTTATTGCCAACAGCGAAGGGCGCAGAACAACCCCATCTATTGTGGCATTTTTAAAAGATGGTGAACGCAAAATTGGCGACCCTGCCAAACGTCAGGCTGTTACCAACCCACACAATACCATTTATTCTATTAAGCGTTTTATGGGCCACACCTATGATGAAGTGGCTGATGAAACCAAACGCGTACCTTATAAAGTAGATAAAGGCGACAATAATACCCCAAGGGTTAATATTGACGGACGCCTTTATACCCCACAGGAAATTTCGGCAATGGTGCTTCAAAAAATGAAGAAAACGGCTGAAGACTATTTGGGCACCGAAGTAAAAGAGGCCGTTATTACCGTACCTGCTTATTTTAATGACGCGCAAAGACAAGCAACCAAAGAAGCAGGTGAAATTGCCGGGCTAAACGTTAGGCGTATTATCAATGAGCCTACGGCTGCTGCTTTGGCTTATGGTTTAGATAAAAAAGATAAGAAAGATCTTAAAATAGTGGTGTTTGATTGCGGTGGCGGAACACATGACGTTTCTATCCTTGAATTGGGCGAAGGTGTGTTTGAAGTTAAATCAACCGATGGTGATACCCACCTTGGCGGTGATGACTTTGACAACGAAATTATAAACTGGATGGCTAATGAGTTTCAAAGCGAAGAAGGAATGGACTTGCGCAAAGACCCAATGGCGCTTCAGCGCCTTAAAGAAGCAGCAGAGAAAGCCAAAATAGAACTATCTTCTTCTCCTCAAACCGAAATTAACCTGCCTTACATTACTGCTACCCAAAGCGGACCAAAGCACATGGTTAAAACATTAACCCGTGCAAAATTTGAGCAATTGGTTGACAGCCTAATTAAAAGAACCATTGAGCCATGCAAAACCGCACTTAAAAATGCCGGTATGAGCACCAGCGATATTGATGAAGTAATACTGGTTGGTGGCTCTACACGCATACCCGCCATACAAGCAGCGGTTGAGGCATTTTTTGGCAAATCGCCTTCTAAAGGAGTAAACCCGGATGAGGTAGTGGCACTTGGTGCTGCCATACAAGGCGGTGTAATGACCGGTGAAGTTAAAGATGTTTTGTTGCTTGATGTAACCCCGCTTTCTTTAGGAATTGAAACAATGGGTGGTGTATTTACCAAACTTATTGAAGCCAACACAACCATACCAACCAAACGCAGTGAAATATTTTCAACTGCTGCCGATAATCAGCCAACCGTTCAGTTGCACGTATTGCAAGGTGAGCGTCCAATGGCTAAGGACAACCGCACCATTGGTATGTTTAACCTGGATGGCATCCCTCCTTCACCTCGCGGTGTGCCGCAAATTGAAGTAACCTTTGACATTGATGCAAACGGTATTTTACAAGTAAGCGCAAAAGATAAAGGCACAGGCAAAGAACAAAAAATACGCATTGAATCATCTAGCGGGTTGAGCAAGGAAGAAATTGACAAAATGAAACGTGAAGCCGAAGCCAATGCTGAAGCAGACCGCAAAGCCAAAGAAGAGGTTGAAAAAATCAATCAGGCCGATAGCCTTATTTTTCAAACAGAAAAACAACTGAAAGAATATGGCGATAAACTACCTGCTGATAAAAAAGAAGTAATTGAAAAAGCTGCTGCTGAGTTAAAGAAAGCACATGAGGCAAAAGATCTGGCAGGTATTGATACACATATGGCTGCTTTGAATGCAGCATGGCAAGCGGCCTCACAGGATTTATACAACGCCACACAGCAGGCACAGGCTAATAATACCGAGGGCAATGCAGGCAACACTGAAGATAGCAATGCGGGTGGAAACAATGTGCAAGATGTAGAATTTGAAGAAGTAAAATAATGTTGACTGGTTTATAGCGTAAAAGCCCTGCCAAAATTGGCAGGGCTTTTTTTATAACTTGTGTTTTACTTTGCGCTATTCAAAATGCGTTTTAACCATAGCGGCTTTGCTGCTTCCTATTACCTCAGCCAACGATTCTAAAGAGGCTTCCTTAATTTTTTTAACCGACTTAAAATGCGATAGCAGGGTTTTTAAGGTTTCCTGCCCCACTCCTTTTATCTGCAATAGTTCAGATGTTAAAGCATTCTTGCTTCTTCTTGCGCGGTGGTGTGTAATACCAAACCTGTGCGCCTCGTCCCTTATCTGCTGTATCACCTTAAGCGTTTCTGATTTTTTATCAATATAAAGCGGCAATTCATCTTCCGGATAGTAAAGCTCCTCTAACCTTTTGGCAATACCAATAACAGGTACTTTCCCATAAATACCCAATTCCTGCAGGCTTTCTACTGCGGAACTCAGCTGACCTTTGCCTCCATCAATGACAATTAAATCAGGCAAAGGCTGGTTTTCTTCCTGCATTCTTTTGTAGCGCCTGTATACCACTTCACGCATGGTAGCAAAATCATCAGGGCCTGTTACTTTTTTTACATTAAAGTGCCTGTAATCTTTTTTGCTTGGCTTGGCATCCTTAAACACCACACAGGCCGATACTGGATGCGTGCCCTGAATATTTGAATTATCAAAACACTCAATATGTTTTGGCAAAGTTTGCAGTCGCAAATCTTTTTGCATCTGCGTGAGTATGCGCTCTGTTTTAAGCTCCGGATTGAGCTTTTCATACTGCTGCAGTTTTTCCGATTTATAGTAAATGGCATTTTTCAATGATAAATCCAGCAGCTTTTTCTTATCACCTGCCTTGGGCACGGTAAATACTATATTGGTATCGCTTATGCCCAAATCATAAGGCACAATAATTTCGACAGAGGTGCTTTTATACTGTGCCCTCACTTCTCCTATGGCAAACTCCAGCAACTCTTCGTTGGTTTCATCCAACTTTTTCTTTAGCTCAAAGGTTTGCGTTTGTATAATCATGCCATTAGCGACCTTCAGGTAATTTACAAATGCAAACTTCTCATCGGCCACCATGCTAAATACATCCACATCATGTATAGAACGGTTTACTATGGTTGATTTGCTCTGGTAATTTTCCAGTATATCCAGTTTCTTTTTATACAATGCAGCTGCTTCAAACCTAAGTGCTGCAGCTGCCTCCTGCATTAACTTTTTAAGGTGTTGAATGGCTTCTCCAATATTTCCTTTTAAAATATTTCGCACCTCTTTTAACCCATCGGCATAATCGGATGCAGTTTGTGCAGCAATGCATGGTGCTTTGCAATTGCCAATCTGATACTCCAAACAAGCTTTAAACTTACCGGCCTGAATATTTGCATCAGAAAGCAGGTAGTTGCACGTTCTGGTTGGGTAAAGCACTTTTATTAATTCCAAGATGGTGCGCATCATGCTTACCGATGCGTAAGGCCCAAAATAATCCGAGCCATCCTTTACCGGCTTGCGTGTAGGAAAAATTCGCGGAAAGGGCTCATTCTTTATGCATATAAACGGATAGGTTTTATCATCCTTTAAGTTGATATTAAACTTAGGCTGAAATTTTTTGATGAGCGAATTCTCCAATAGCAGCGCATCAATTTCAGAATCTACCAATGTAAACTGAATATCGGCAATGCGGCTCACCAATACTGCAGTTTTTCGGTTTTCGTAATGCGTTTTGGTGAAATAAGATGATACGCGCTTTTTTAAGTGCTTAGCCTTACCAATATAAATGAGGCTGCCTTCGGCATCATAATATTTATAAACCCCAGGGCTATCAGGCAGGCTGCTAATTACACGTTTCAGGTATGCGCTGTGCATAGCGCGAAAATAAGGTAATTATACCAACTATATCCAAAAGGCGATTGCTGCTCACCTATCTGCACAATATTTGCTTGCCTATACAAACTCTTTTAGGCCTGCTTTGTATTTATTGGTATGAAAGCTCATATTTTAGAATCAACCACCATTATTAACAAACCACTTGAAACTGTTTTTGATTTTTTTAGCAAAGCAGAAAATCTGAATGAACTTACCCCGCCTGAGTTGCATTTTAAAATTCTTACACCGCTGCCTATTCGTATGTTTCCGGGCACACTGATTGAATACCGTATTAAACTAAACGGCATTCCTTTTAACTGGAAAACAAAAATAAGTGCATGGGAGCCTCCGCATCGTTTTGTTGATGAACAAATAAAAGGCCCGTATGTGCGCTGGCACCACACCCACACCTTTAAAGCCATAGATGCACACACTACAGAGATGACCGATAGGGTTGAATACCTCTCTCCGGGCTGGATACTGGAACCTTTGATTAATGCGTTGTTTGTGCGCAAAAAAGTAGAAGCCATTTTTACCTACCGCGAAGAGAAGTTAAAAGCTATATTTTCGTAGGCCTAAATGGAACTACGCTCTAATCAAAAATGCGAACACTGCGACTACTGGACCGATGGCAAAAAGGCGTTTTGCAGCCATTGCGGTGAAATGCTTGATTTAGAGTACAGACAAAAACGTTGGGAGCTGGAGCGAAAGATAGAGCAATTGCCAGGCTTTATGGAGTGGTTTAAACTTAAAGGTTCTGACAAGAATATTTTTCTTTGGCTTATTGAAAAAAGCATTCAATCCGGACAGCTGGTGCTAACGGTTGTTGTTGCCCTGGTTACCTTTATTTTATTATTGCTACCTGGATGAAAGCATTGAATCGCAATATTTTTTTCTTTTCACTCATTGCGGGTACTTGTGCTTTTCACCTCATAGCATTTTTTGCAGGAAGTTTGCCCCTACTCTCGTCCTATTTTGATGATGTTGTTATTATTCCGCTTATTGCAGGTGTTGCCTTACGCATGCAGCAAAGGCTGTTTGGCCCATTGCACTTTACCTTTAAGCCATACATTCCGGTACTGCTCTGGTGTTATATGGTGCTGGTTTTTGAATGTTTGCTACCATTCATAAACACCGCTTATACAGCTGATATGGGAGATGGTATTGCATACGCAGCAGGCGCAGTGTTGTTTTATTATATTGATAATAAACCCGGCTTGGCGGCCATTGTTCAATAAGCATCTTCCCGCTTCACGGCTTTCAGTTCATTGCCCTTAAAATAAAAGCGGTAGCGTAGGTTTACAATGCGCACATATTTTTTAATAAGCGTATTGTAATAAAATCGGGTATTTGTTTTATCGGCACTATAAGCAATACTATCCGGTTTGCCAAAAATATGAAGCACATCAGCCTTTTTAAAAGTGGCCACTTCACAGCGCCCTTGCACATAATCAAACAAGAGCAAATATGTTCTGATTAAAGAAATGCGTTCAGGCTGGTATTTACCGGAAGCATTGGATGCCAACTCAAGCTTATAAAGTTTTTTAAGTTCCAGCATTAATGAATCGGCCATTCCAGAAAGTTGTTTTAACTCAGATTTAGGAACAGCAGGTTTTAGCGTATCGGCAGGAAATTTAGTTTGCGCACCGGCATATATATAAAACAGGCAACACCATATGGCGATTAACCTTCTTTTCATTCTACATGCAGCATGAGGCCTTTAAGATACTCTCCTTCCGGATGAAAAATATTGATGGGATGATCCTCCGGCTGCGTAAGCTGGCGTATAATGCGTACGTTGCGACCGGCATCTGCTGCTGCACCAAAAACTACTTTTCTAAACAAATCCCTATCAATATGCTGTGAGCAGGAAAAGGTAAAAATGAGTCCGCCCGGTTTTATTTTCTTAAAGGCAATTAAATTCAGGTTTTTATAACCGCGGGTGGCGTTGGGCACAGCACGGGCATTTTTAGCAAATGCAGGCGGGTCTAGCACCATTATATCATAATCAACCTCAGTTTTCTGCATATAATCAAATACATCTTCGCAAAAACCTTCGTGCCTGTTTTGCCATCCGTTTGCCTCCACATTTTTATCGCACATTTCTATGGCCTCACGAGAGCTGTCTACCGAGTGCACCAGCGTTGCGCCTGCAGCCAGAGCATACAAGCTAAATCCACCGGAGTAACTAAATGTATTTAGCACTTTTTTACCAGCAGCATATTGGCCTACCAATTTGCGGTTTTCGCGCTGATCAATAAAAAATCCCGTTTTCTGACCCCTCTCTACATCAATCATAAAACGTATGCTGTTTTCGATTGTGTCTATCGGGTATGCAGCGGGCCTGTTGTTATTTACCCACTCGCTAGGCGAAGCTACTTCTTCCAGCCGCTGCGTGCTTGATTTGGTTTTGACGTAGATATGCCTGATGCCAATTTCAAACAGGGCATTAAAAATATGTTCTTTAATACGCTCGGTGCCACGTATAAGCAATTGAACCACGGCTACCTCGTGATAAACATCAATAATTACACCCGGCAAAAAATCACCTTCGGCATGAATAAGTCGGTAGGTATTGGTTAGCGTTTGGTTTATAAATAATTGCCTGAGCTTATGGGCCTGCTTAATTTTATGAGCCCAAAAGGCACCATCAATAGCAATTGGCTTGGCAGTAAACTCAAACACACGGCAGGTTATTTGGCTATTGGGAGAGAAAAAACCATAACCCAGCAATTGGCCGTTGTTGCTTAGCACTTGCACCATTTCACCGTTTTCGGCTTGGGGCAATTGCTTAACTGCACCCGAAAACACCCAGGGATGGCGATTGATAAGTGACCGATCTCTCCCTGATTTTAATATTAACTGCTGCATGTGGTTAAAGTTTTGCCAATAAAAATTACAGTGCAAAAAACGTACTTTCGTTTGGATAAAAGAAATGGCACGTTTTATTTTTATTTGGCTTGCACTGGCTTTTGGTGCGGTTTATGCCCAACAACCCGATAATTTTATGCTAAGGGGTCTACTCATTAGCAGCGAGAACGGACAAATTATTCCATTGGGAAATTTACTCAATAAAACCACTGCACGCAGGGCCGTGAGCAGCAGGCAGGGCTTGTTTAGAATACAGGTAAGCAAAACCGATACGCTGCAGTTTTCTGTTGTGGGCTATCAAACTTATACCACGGCTGTAGCCGATATAATGCCTGCTCATTTAACTGATACCATTAAGGTACTGCTCATTTCCAAAAGTTATCAGCTAAAAGATGTAACCATTGTGGCCAGCAACCGCAAGCGCGACTCATTGGCAAGAGCTGCTGCAGCGTTTTTAAAAACCGATCCGCTCATGAATAATTTCGACCGAATTTTTGGCCGACCCCGTGGCGGCATTTATGGCAACGATTGCGGCTATAGCGGATTAATAACAGAGTTGTATTATCAATTCTCTAAAGAAGGAAAAGACATTGCACGCTTCGAATCTTTTTATGCCTACGTGCAGCAGCAAAGAGCTATTGAGCAAAAATACAACCGTGAGCTGGTAAGAAAAGTATCCGATATACCGGAGGTGTATTTGGATGAGCTGGTAATGCATTGCCGGCCCGAAAATGAGTTTGCCCTGCAAACTGATGAATACAATATGCTGTTGTATATTAAAAATTGTAGTGAGCGTTTTAAAAATTTGCGCGGTATAAAGTAGCAGAGATCACTTTTTTAATGTTGAATTTTTAATGCAGGTGTTAAGTTAAACAAGCTTTTAAGGTTTAATAGCACACACTGAACTGCGAACTTCGAACTCTTACAAAAGAAAAAGCTGAATAATGAATATTAATTGTTTTTGCGTAATCGAAGCATGGCTGCATCAATATATAAATGTATTGCTTAAAAATGTAGCAATATTTTGCGGATAATCTGGGTGTGTTTAGTTTTATAAAAAAACGATGATTAACATACCTAGTGAATGGAAATTTAAGCCCGTGGTGCACGAGGAGCAGAAAAGAATACTTATTCTTTTTACATTTAATAAAGAGTGGAATAAGCTGGTAAGGCAATTACAAGGTGCCAGATGGAGCAGCACACAACAGGCCTGGCATGTAACTGATAATATGTTTTACCGAAATTTATTTGAAATCAAAGAATCGGAAAAACTGCCGGAGACGAGTAATATGCTCAGCGCACACCATCATGAAACTATACATCAGCTCATAAGGTGGATGCGTAGCAGAAATTACAGTAAATCAACCATACAAACCTATACCAATTCATTGCTTGTATTTTTGAAGTATTACCAGGATAAGAATCCGGAAGAATTAACCAATGAAGATATAATAAACTTTAACAACGATTATATTTATGCAAACCGCTATTCTACCTCATTACAAAATCAGACGGTGAATGCGCTAAAGCTATATGTTATGGTTATCAAGAACACGGCAGTTGAGTTAGGAAAAATACACCGGCCTAAGCGTGAGAAAAAACTACCCAACGTATTGAGCAAAGATGAAGTGAAGCAGATACTGAATGCCTGCGCTAATATTAAACACAAAGCCATGCTTTCATTAATATATAGTTGTGGATTGCGTTGCGGTGAGTTATTAAGCATTGAGCATAACCATATAGATAGCAGGCGCAATTTATTACTCATAAAGCAAGCAAAAGGCAGAAAAGACCGTGTGGTGCCCCTGAGCAATAAAACCATTGAGCTGCTTAGGACATACTACAAGGCAGCAAAGCCAAAGAAATACTTATTTGAGGGGCAGTATGCCGGAGAAAAGTATGAAGCACGCAGTTTGCAGCAGGTATTGAAAAGAGCCATAGATAAAGCGGGAATTAAAAAGCCGGTTACCTTACATTGGCTAAGGCACAGTTATGCCACACATTTGCTGGAAGGGGGCACGGATTTAAGGTATATACAAGAAATATTAGGCCATAGCAGCAGCAAAACCACCGAAATTTACACGCATGTAAGCACAAGAAACTTACAAAATATTGTATCGCCATTTGATGATTTGTAAAGAAAATAATACTTTAGTGGAAGGGTATTTTGTTCGCATATACTCCCAAAATTGGGTGTATATACGAATATTAATAGCGTGTATAAGCTAGTTAGTGGCAACCGTATGACAGACCGTTAAACCGAAAACGAGAGTAATAATTAGACAAATAAATATGCTGACAGAAATAAATCCAAAGTTACCAATGCGAGACAAAGCAGTAACGAAAGACTATTA
>JBILGC010000119.1:0-3138 GCA_044351265.1 Bacteroidia bacterium | reverse complement strand
CTTGATCGAATTTTCCTAAGGTATTGGAGATACTACCTAATTCGATCAAGGCTCGAACGAGATCGGGGATCCGCGAAGGTTCGCGAGATGATTCATCGATGATCTGCTTGTAATAATTCTCGGCGGGTGTATTGACCTCCTGAACCAAGTCCCTGAATTCAGGAGATCGCAAGGATCGTTCGCTAGATCGTTGGTGGATCTCGGAAAGAGTGTTCATCGTGGAGCGAAGTCGATTTTCAGCGCGCATGGACTCCCTCTGCGTTTGGAGTGACTGCTGCCACACGAGCCACGCGCCGATGGTCAAACTGCAGATGAGCAAGAGACTGAGCGTCGCATACGTAGGATACCGCTGGCACCATCGCATGATTCGCTTCATCGGAGTGATCGGTCCCGCATGAACGGGTTCCTGCCGAAGAAATCGACGCAGGTCGTCCGCGAATCCCTTGGCACTTTGGTACCGATCGGCGGGGGATTTGCGGATCGCTTTGAGACAGATCAATTCCAAATCGCGCGGAATCGCAGGCTCGAGAAGTCGTGGTGATACCGCTTCCTTGGTCTCCAATTGCCGGATCAACGATTCTGAATTGCCGCGAAACGGCAATGCATTCGTTAACCATTGGTAAAGGACCACTCCGAGACTGTAGACATCGGACCGAACATCTTCCGCACCGAGTTTCAACGCAGTTTCCGGTGCCATGTAGGCGAGCGTGCCAGCGCGAACTGCCTGATCGACCGAATGGTTCATGTCGAAAGCCAGTCCGAAATCGGTGAGCCAGACATGGTCCCTCTCATCGATCAAGATATTCGAAGGCTTGATGTCGCGATGGAGAATTCCTTGACGATGAGCATAGTCCATCGCATCGGCTACGACCGAGATTACGAGCGCTATCCGTTTAGGCGAGAAAGACTCCGAGAGCATACGCTTTGCAAGATCGTCTCCGGGAACATATTGATACACCAAAAGGACGAAGCCCTCCCACTCCCGAATCTGATACAAGGGAACGATATGCGGATGATTGAGCTTAGCCACCTGCCTCGCCTCCGCTAGGTTCAATTCGGCATCGGGCCACAGAGGAGCCTGCGCGGTGATCGATTCGGCAGGGATTTTTATCGCCACCGTCCGATCGAGTTGCGTATCGAAAGCACGGTAGACGGTTCCGAATTGACCTTGCCCAATCACTTCTAACAACTCGTAGGGATCGATCCTCCGGATCGTCTCGGTGTCGATCTGTTCGTCGAACGAAGATCGCCGTTTCGGCGAGGACGATTGAGCACCTGCGAGAAAGGCTCGTTGGCGGGCGAGAAGTTCCAATCTCAAGTCTGGAAACCGTTGCAAACAGCTCTCGAACGATACACCTTGACGCAGTTGACGTTGCTCCAAATCGGCCAAAACAAGTTCAGCGCAGGCCTGGCGATCGGACAGCAATTCGGGGAATCGAGCTAGGTATTGATCGACGCTCGGCTCCAAACGTTGTCGGAATCGATATTCGAGATCGATATGAACCAATTCCACCAGAAACGATATTCCCTGGTTCCGATGCGAGGGCCAAAGGGCATCAAGATTGGGGGGCGAGCCCGACTGCCACTCGGTCTCAAAACGTTCGATGAGATTGCTGGCCAGCTCTTCATCCATTCCGATCGGATCCGATTAGGTCGGACTTAGGAGATGTCGAAACTTGTCGATCGCTCGACGAACAGTTCTCGCAGCGCATCCTAATCGTTGTGCGATCTCGATGGGAGTATGGAAGTCGAGAAAGAGTTTGAGGATTTCGCACTCGCGATCCGAGAGGCTTCCCATCGCTTGCTCGAGAGCTTCATGCGTCAACATCTGCGATTCGGCGGAATCACCCGCGGAGGGAACCGAACCACCAACCAGCGAGCTATAGGCTGAATCGAGCGGGATTTCCTGGTTGACGTCCCGTCGATTGCAATGATGACGCGTGATTTGCCTACCGCATTTGCGACGGGCCATGACCCTCAAAATGGCCCGCAGGCTTTCCCAGCTTTGGATGTCCCATGCATCGGAGGCTTGGCGAGCGAAAAAGCTTCGGAAGACCGATTGGAGGATGTCCTCTTCGTCGAATCGAGGTCGAAATTTGAGGGAGATCCGTTTCCGAGTTGCGGCCAGCAACTCGGCGGCGAAACGATCGTAGATCATGCGTGCCGCATCGGGATCCCCTTCCCGCATCCGCTCGATGATCCCCGTCAAGGGTTCAAGTTCGGTGTTGGCGAGCGATTCCATCGTGCGTCCGGAATTTGGAAAAAAAGTTTGGCCAATTCCCTGGGGAGATTTGCATCAGTACTAAGTGGACATTTTCTTCTTGAGCGGTCGATGAAGCAAGATTTTTGCCACGGGAATCGAGGATTCTTCGCGAATCTAGAGGCTCGCTCGCGATTGGACGACTCGGAAAATTTCAAGCCACCGTCCCAATTTGGCAATTCGATTCCTGCCTAGCACTGCCTGCCAATTTCGTTGGAGCAGGAGCGTTTGACACGAACACGATCTGCGCCTGCCAAGGATTTTTCAGGAACGAAGAAAAAAAATTTGGCCAACTAACGCTGGAATTTGCATTCTTCAGAAAGAGGCTCCGTCTTCCTGAACGGATGACGAAGCAGGGTTTGTTTTGTGTGAATCGAGAATTCCTCACGGAGTCTTGCTTTGAACTTGTAAATCAATGACGCGACCAAAAAGGCGTTGGCATGCGACGTACACGACGGGAAAACTAGAAATCAACGCGTAGGAAATTTCAATTTGAGCTCTTGGAGGATCGTCGGCTTTTGGCCTCGGGCTGGCAAAATCCTCTGATGGCAATTGACGTCGATGCCAGTGGAGACACCTCACCTCTCGATGTATTGTTCGTAATCAACCGGATTAATAGTGGGCTTCCCAACGATTTCCGCCAACCGGTTGGAGGCAATCCCTATTATGACGTCGATGGGTCGGGTGACCTGAGCCCGCTCGATGTCTTGGTGGCCATCAATTACTTGAACGCTGCCGTACCCACGCGCAATGCCAACTTGGTAATTGTCTCGGCCGATCGGAAGTCGATTCTGACCCCGTCGAAAATCTAAGGCGTGCCTGACTTGGTCGTCGAGATTTTATACTCTACGGATATAAAGCACGATACGATGTCTAAT
>JBILGC010000126.1:0-3197 GCA_044351265.1 Bacteroidia bacterium | reverse complement strand
GCGAGGCGGAGCCGAGCCAGGGGCAAATATACTGAGCGCAAAAAGAATAAAGAGTATTCCACTAGGGTTGAGTCGATAGTAAATGAAGATAGATGGAAGGCTTTCTAAACAAGCGGGAACGTGACGAGTTAAGAATGGCGCATCGTCATGAGTCGCTGGTTCGCTATGCGGATCGAATCAAAGCTGTACTATTGTTAGATTCGGGCTGGCCCGTGAGCAAAATAGAAGAGGCTCTGCTTCTGGATGGAAAAACGATTAGAAAGTATGAGGAGCTATATAAGACCAAAGGGCTAGACGGTCTCTGTAATGACAATTATCACGGACGAGCGTGTTCATTGACAGAAAAGGAACAGGGAGAGCTATGCCAAGCATTAAGGAGTAAGATCTATCTCTCCACTATTGAGATAGTTCATTACGTTGAAGAACGATTTAATGTTTCATACAGTGTTAGTGGCATCACCTATCTATTACATCGGCTTGGATTCTCATATAAGAAGCCGAGTGTGGTGCCAGGCAAAGCGGATTCAGTACGTCAGGAGAAGTTTCTCAGAGCCTATCGTCGACTAAAAACGTTCAAAAATGCTGCAGATAAGGTGTATTTTGTTGATGGAGTGCATCCACAACACAATTCATTACCGAGCTATGGGTGGCTGCCTAAGGGGGAAGAAACGCAGCTTAAAAGCAATACAGGCAGACAGCGGGCCAATCTCAGCGGCGCCCTGGATGCTGAGACCCATGAGGTGCTGGTACAAGAGCATCAAACACTGAATGCAGAAACAACCATTGAATTCTTTCGAATGATTGAAAGGAGGAATCAGAAGGCTACAAGCATTTATCTCATTCTAGATAATGCTGGCTATTACAAGGGGGATAAGATCCGAGATTTCCTCAAAGGCTCTCGGATTAAACTGATGTACCTACCACCATATGCGCCAAACTTAAATCTGATTGAGCGCTTATGGAAGTTCTTTAAGAAACAAGTTTTGTATAACCAGTACTATGCGACTTTTGCTGAATTTAAGAGCGCTTGTCTTGGCTTCTTCAAGAAGAAAAATATTCGTCGCTATCGAAAACAATTAGCTACGTTATTAACAGATAATTTTGAAATTATTTATGTTTAGTCGAATTGATCTTCTTTTTGTGAGCGGTATATTTGTTGCTGGCTCGCCTCCGGCTTCGCAATATACTGAGCGCCAAAGATATCAAAAAAGCGGAAATTCAAACTGCGCTCAGTATATACACCTTAGAGCATAATCCGATTGCAGGAAACTACGTGGATAGAAAATCCTACCTATTTAGAACCCTTGTAATTCTTATACTTTGCTCATTTCTTATTACCTTTATTGAACTCCAATCTTATCAAGTAATTCCTCTCGAACAGCGACCCATGCTGTTTCAAAACTACGAAACTAGCGTATTCCTGGGTTTACTGACTTCATTCGGTGGGGCTTTGATCTTGCACCTAACTATGGGGAACACGTTCTGGTTCTATATTCTTATGAAAACGCTCACCGTTTTCTTAGCCGTCTTCATGCCTAATGATATCTCGACACAAAATCTTAAACCTACGGCTCTCTTGGTTGGTACTATTTGTTTAGCTCTATGCGGCACATATGTTTATACATTCTATCAACGAGTAGCTCTGAGTCGTGATGCTAAAAAGGCAATTTTAAAAACAAGTCTCACGTTCCTTTTCTCTTTTATACCTATCCTTGGTACATTCACTTATTGGCAACCTCTATTTCAAAAAAAAGTTACTCAATAGAATACTCCGCTCGTGTTACCACCTTCACCTGTTTCATTAGGATTGTTAGGAAAAAACACTCACACGAGCGAATCTTATCAATAGCTTACCTAGATTAAACAGGAGGGGGCTCACTAGCCCGCTCCACATTCCGACCAATGGCCCCTTCCGTACCTTGTGATTACGCCGCTAGGAATCAGTTGCTTCCCGAATGGAAAACGCTGCGGCAGCAGCGCCACTAAACTCGTCCTTCTGAATTTGGAATTGGGGAAAATCCTGGCGTAAAAGGTTCAATCAGATTTCAACCCCTTCATGACTCGTTTATCGAGCTCGATCTTGCATCGTCTTTCGAGTCTCGAGACGTCTCCCCAGCAATCTGCATGAGGCAAACCATGGTAAAGAGCAAAATGGTAAAGAGCCCGCGGCAGAAAGCGACGTGCCAGATCGAAAAATCTCGCCTCTGGCGTGCCTGGGACTCTTAAAGCTGGACGAACAGTGTCGATCACCTTAAGTACGCTCGCCGCTACCCGACTAGGCGTACTCGGGGAAATACCCATAGTGCGAGCTATAAAATGACTCATGAAATGATAGTGCCCATAATAGGGCTCTTCAGGCAGCTTAATCGAGGAGTTGCTTTGAGTGGTATAGCGCACATTCTTGAAGGAATCGGAATTTATAAACCCCGGCTCTATCAGGGTTACAGATATCTTCCAAGGCTTTACCTCATAATAGAGCGCCTCAGAGGCACCTTCAAGCGCGAACTTCGAGGCACAATATATCCCCATGGTTGGCATCGCCATCATCCCACCTACCGAAGAAACGTTGATGATCTTTCCAGCTCGCTTCGCACGCATGCCAGGCAGGCAAAGTCGCGCGATAGCCATGGGCCCAATAAAATTGACCTCCATCTGTTTTGCCAACTCTTCCGGTTCTACATGCTCAATGACGGATCTGTAAGCAAATGCTGCGTTGTTTATTAGCACGTCCACCCCGCCCCACCTTTCTCTGATTTCATCAATAACCGCATTTCGCTGAGAGTCATCAGCAACATCGAGAGCACGGATGGCGACCCGATCACTTTCTGCGATCCCAAGTTGGGCAAAGCGGATAAGGGAGGAGGCTCTCGCGGTTAGAACGAGACGAAATCGGCGCTGGAGAAGCAACTGCGATATCGCAAGCCCTAGCCCCGAACTTGCACCTGTCAGAAGCACTACGGGTTCTTGTTCCATTTGCACTTCGACCCAAAATTACCAAATTCCAACCAGGGTTCGCCATCCCCGCTTCCCCATGCGTGCAGTTGAATTTATCCCAGTAGCTACCCTGACCTAAGGTTTAGAGCTCTTCTCCGATACATTCCCTTATCCATTCACCATAGAATCCCAGGATTGACCGGAATTTATCTTCGGCTTAAAAGGAAACAATCGTGATGCAAACAACCAAATCATTACTCGCG
>JBILGC010000059.1:0-10696 GCA_044351265.1 Bacteroidia bacterium | reverse complement strand
AGGCCCCCGATATACAAAAAAATGTCGAAAATGAACCGGTTATGATTAATCAAGTGGGATGGGGCGGAACCCATCTTGGTCGTATTGATTTGATTTTTACACCGGGCACAAAACAGCCTTTGCAAACCACCTCTGCCCTGCTACCCCTGCAAAATAACAAAAGCTGAAGTTCTTAGATAATTGAGGGATTGACAATATTGAGCGGTTTATAAAAAAAATCCGAAACAAAAAATTTTTTTACAATTCTATATAGACTTCATACCCTATTAGGAGAAAAAAATTGAAAAATAAGAGGTTACACAAAAACAAATTTTTTTTAAAATAAATTCTGTGAAAAAAATTTTTTTATTCACAATTAAACACACATTTTGTGGGTCGAAAAGAGTACTAAGAATATGTCAGAAAAATCAGCCGAAAATGTTTGGAACAATTGCCTGAAGCTCATACAGGACAACGTATCACCGCAAAGCTTTAAAACATGGTTTGATCCAATCAAGCCAATTAAGCTCGAAGGAAAGGTTCTAACCATTCAAGTACCCAGTCAGTTTTTTTATGAATGGCTGGAAGAGCATTATGTTACTTTATTAAAGAAAGCTTTGAAATCAGAGCTGGGACCAGGCTCACGCCTGGAGTATAATATAATTGTTGAGAACAGCAGTAATAATAATAATCCATATGTGGTTAATTTACCAGGCAGCACCAACGGCAAGGCTGAGCCGCAAAACGTTAATATGCCTCTTAACCTGAGCAACAATATTAAAAATCCATTTATTATACCTGGAATTAAAAAACTGAATATCGATGCCAACCTGAACTCGAACCTTACCTTTGATAATTTTATTGAAGGTGATTGCAACCGCCTTGCGCGCTCTGCAGGTTTTGCAGTAGCCAATAAACCCGGTGGAACATCTTTTAACCCACTTATGATTTTCAGCGAAACCGGTTTAGGAAAAACACACCTTGTTCAGGCAATTGGCAATCAGATTAAACAGCAGAATAAAAATAAGGTGGTATTATATGTGCCGGTAGAGAAATTTATTAACCAGTTTGTTGATGCCATTCGCAACAACTCCAATCAGGACTTCCTTAACTTTTATCAGAATATAGATGTGCTGATTGTAGATGATGTGCAGTTCTTGGAAAACAAACAAAAAACACAGGAAATATTCTTCACCATATTTAATCACTTGCATCAGCTAGGCAAACAAATTATTCTAACAAGCGACCGTGCGCCTAAAGATTTAAAAGGCATGGATGAGCGTTTGCTTTCCCGTTTCAAGTGGGGTTTATCATGCGATTTGCAATCGCCTGATTTCGAAACTCGCTTAGCCATGTTGGAGCACATGATGTACGCAGATGGCATTAACCTTAATAGAGATGTGGTAGAGTATGTAGCACATAATATCAACACCAATATCCGAGAGTTGCAGGGTGCACTAGTATCATTGCTTGCCCAATCATCACTAAATAGAAAAGAAGTGACTTTGGAATTGGCCAAGCAAATACTGAAAAACTTTGTGAAGAACTCTTCACGTGAAATCTCTATTGAGTTTATTCAGAAATTGGTTTGCGATTATTTCACCATCCCGGTTGACCTTGTTAAGTCTAAAACCCGTAAACGTGAGATTGTACAGGCACGTCAGATTTCCATGTATTATGCAAAAGATCTTACCAAAGCATCACTTAAAACTATAGGCATGCATTTTGGTGGCCGCGATCACTCTACGGTGATACATGCCTGCCAAACCGTAAATGATTTGATGGAGACCGATAAAAAATTCAAATCAGATATTGAAGAGATTGGAAAAAGAATCAAAATCAATTTAGTATAAACAGAAAAGCCACCCTATGGTGGCTTTTCTGTTTTCAACAACTCGATATTTATGGGATATCTATCTCTTATTAATTCGCAAACACATATTGAATGATATTGGCTCCCATTTGCAGTGCCTTTTGCCTAACTACTTCCGGATCGTTGTGCACATCAGCATCTTCCCAGCCATTGCCCAAATCACACTCATAACTGTAAAAGCAAACCAAACGTCCTTTATAAAGTAGGCCAAAACCCTGTGCCGGTTTCCCATCATGCTCATGCACCTTTGGTAATCCTCTTTCAAAAACAAATTTCTGATGATAAATAGGATGACTGTATGGCAACTCCACTAACTCCAACTCCGGAAAAACTTTTTTCATTTCACGTCTAAAAAATTTATCCATCCCATAATTATCATCTGCATGCAAAAATCCTCCGGCTATTAAATAGTTGCGCAAATTTTCAGCTTCCTGTGTACTCAGCACAATATTGCCATGACCCGTTAGGTGAATGAAAGGATAATTAAACAAATCTGCACTACCTGCTTCCACCACATCTTCCTCACGGGCTATATTGGTACCCAACTGCTGATTGCAAAAACGAATCAAATTGGGTAATGAAGTTTTATTGGCATACCAGTCGCCACCGCCATTATACTTTAAGCGGGCAATTCTAACAGATTGGTTTGGTTTGAAAGAAACCAAACCAATACCTAACAACAAACAAGCAATTGCTTTTTTCATCAGTGCCCGAATATACGTATCCTGTACATTTTTTACGCACGATAAACACCCAGCTAAGGTTTTGTTTTAATAGGCAATTGTGTTAGGTTTGAGCAGCATGAAAGAAAACCGCAACTTGTTATTTGCCGTACTTGGCATTTTTCTACTCGACTCCTGCATTCATGTGTTGCAATGGCTAGATATTGCTTCCTTCAGCAGCATGTTTTTGCACCTGATACGCTGGGCATTCATTTCTCTGATGGGTTTGTATACATGGCGCCTGCGTTCATTAACTGCTTCTATTTTGCTTTGCATGTTTCTGGGCATAGAAGTAGCAGAGTGGTTTCCGGATATTGCAAAAGAACTCAAGGTATTTAGTGATATTTTTTTGCGTCTGATTAAAACCATTATTGCTCCCCTACTTTTTTCTACACTGGTGGTAGGTATAGCCGGCCACTCCGACCTTAAACAGGTGGGGCGCATGGGAATCAAATCACTCATCTATTTTGAAGCTGTTACCACCATTGCTTTAATTATAGGTTTGGTGGCAATCAATCTTTCTCAGGCGGGTGTAGGCGCAACCTTTGAAGCCGGAACAGCGCAGGTTGAAAAGGCAACGGCTCTGCTACAGCAAAAACAAACGCACCATGTAATACTGGATATATTCCCGGAGAATATTGCCAAATCGGTTGCAGAGAATCAGATACTTCAAATTGTGGTTTTCAGCATTTTATTTGGTATTGCACTGGCAATGGTTAAAGGTGAGCGCAAGGAGAAAATGGTTGATGCCATTGAGGGACTTACACAGGTCATGTTTAAGTTTACGAACCTGGTAATGTATATGGCACCCTTTGCTGTTGGCGGTGCAATTGGCTATGCCATTGCCACCATGGGTTATGGCGTGTTGCAAAACTTACTAAAACTAGTGGGTACACTTTATGCGGCATTGTTTGCATTTATTTTACTAGTGCTCGTGCCTGTTGGGCTGATGGTGAAACTGCCTTTTAAAAAATTTATAAAATATATTTCTGAACCTTTATCCATTGCGTTTGCTACAGCAAGCTCTGAAGCAGCATTGCCCAAAGCAATGGAGAACTTGGAAAAAATGGGCATACCACGCAAGGTAGTATCTTTTGTATTGCCCACGGGCTATAGTTTTAATTTGGATGGCACCACGCTTTATCTTTCGCTGGCAGCTGTTTTTGTTGCACAAGTGTGCGGAGTAAACCTAACTATTGCAGAGCAGGTACAAATGTGTTTAATTCTGATGCTAACCTCTAAAGGTGTGGCCGGTGTGCGTGGCGCTTCGTTTTTAATATTGGTGGGAACGGTATCCTCATTGGGATTAGACCCTCAAAAAGCCTTTGCTATTTTAGCCATTGATGCAATTATGGATATGGGCCGCACCTCTGTAAATTTAATTGGCAATTGCCTGGCAACCTATGTAATTGCAAAGTGGGAGAAGGAGATTTGAGGGGTCTTTAAATTTGTAAAAGCCAGGATACTGGCAAAGATATTGAGTACTAATCTATATTCAACGCCACGCCTAAAGTAAAGTTTAGTATCCCCATACCTTGACTCCAAGTATTCTTTTGTAAATCACCAAGACTGTTAGTTGTTGTTACAATTACAAATTCAAGCCCCAAAACTAATGCTGATAACACCTGCCACTTGCATTACTAGTCATTCTGCGGCAACGGTTGCCTGCTTTGGTAGTGCCACTGCATTGCACAGTGCTACTACTTTTTTGTGAGGGTGTGCTAAAGCTGTTATCATTTGTTTCCCCGCCCCCGCCTGCCTGAGCCTGGTGATGGTGGCAATAGCCATTGGCATTTAATGTATTGTTGCGGCATCGGTTTCCAACCTTGGTTATGCCGCTGCACAGCGTGGAAGAGGCAGCCGATTTCTTTTGTTGTGGCTGCGCCCGCTCTTCTGTACCACTCCAATCCCAGCATTTGGTGCACAATATTTTTTCAATAAGGACTTCCTGCTCATCGGGCAACTGCGGAAAAAAATCGATACCGGTAAGTTGCTCAACACTATCAATGCTTACTGCATATTTTTGTAACGGATCTTTGGTGCCGAAGTTGGGCATGATAAAGCCTATAGCCTTGATGCCGGGATCGGTATAATCCAGTATTACTTTATAATAAAATGTTGGTACAGATACTTTATTGGAACCAATGGTGGGCAACCCATCGGTTAGTACCGGACCTGTAACTACAAATACTGCATTGTTTTGTATAGCCCAGTTGCGCACCTGCTCTTCCAGCCTTTTCCAAATGCCACGATTAAAGCCGGGCTCCTGCGGACTCATATTGCTGTAATAAAAAGACTCTGCCATACTTGCAGCCGACCAGCCCATATCTGATGCGGGTGCCAGATGTCCGCGATCGTAACCGGAATTTTTGTAATCTTTATCTGTTGCAGTTTTGGAACGTACCTTGGGATCAGGTATAAACTTATCGGTGCGGTCGAATTGTTTATGTGTTTCTTCTTTGGTTAACTCATAGGCTACCCAGTTTGCCTGCTCATGTTTCTCGTTATAGTTAAGAGCAAAACCTATATGCAAAATGATTTTTTCTTTAGGCCCTCTTTTTGGAATTTCTAAACCAGATATGACAGTAGGTTTAATACCAAACAAGGGAACACTATCGGCATAAAACCATGTGCCATCATTGAACAGAAAAACGCTTTTTCCGGTTGCGGTGCTGGCTTGCTGCTGTGCACGCGCAGCTGTTTGCAACATAGGCAAACAACATAACCAGAATAAAAAAGTATTGATATGTAAGCGCATGGAATAATACAAATATAGCTTGGCTAAGGTATAATATATTCTAACAAGAATGCAAGAAAGATGATGACTTTGAAACTATAGTAACAGATGGATATTAAATTTACAGAATGACTATTTTAGAAAAGAGAAAGCTTATTTACTAACAAAACAGCTAAACAGCTTCTGAAAGAGAAAAATAAAAACTTTCGTTTTATGCTATGCAAATACTTTTTAAACAAACACAAAATAAATCTCTAAATATCTATTGAAGAATAATTTGGATAAAAATCTCACTAAAATGTGCAAAATGCTTTAAACTACTTTCCAATACAAAATTTACTGAAGATATTGGCCAACAAATCGTCTGTTGTAACCTCACCTGTTATTTCTGCCAGGTGGAACAACGCCTTTCTTATATCAAGTGCAAGAAGATCTCCGCTTATACGCATATCAATTCCATTAAATACCTGTTGAAGTGCGTCAGCAGCATGTTTGAGTGCTTCATAATGACGTAAGTTGGTGATGATAATATCGTTTTTAATTTCATCCTTACGCACAGCAGCTACCAAACGTTGTTTAAGCAATTCCAATCCGATACTATTTTTTGCGCTGATGCATACCGTTTCCTGATTAAATACCGAATAATCGTCAAGTACATCGGTTTTATTGGCAACCGGAATAACGATAGCCGGATATGAACTGAACAGATTTAGTTCTTGTGTTAATTGCTCAGCAGTAGTTAAGGTGGCATCAAAAACATACATGATAATACTGGCTTTTCCCAGTTTTTCAAATGCTCGCTCTATACCAATCTCTTCAATTGCATCGGAAGCATGTTGCCTGATTCCGGCTGTATCAATAAGCCTGAACGTAATACCATCTATTACAAAAGCTTCTTCAATGGTATCTCTAGTAGTGCCTGCAATATCGCTTACAATTGCACGCTCCTCATTGATGAGTGCATTAAGTAATGTAGATTTGCCCGCATTGGGTTTGCCGGCAATCACCGTAGGTATGCCATTTTTAATGGCATTTCCATAATTAAATGATTGGAGAAGGTTTTGGATGAGTGTAGCAATTTGAGATACCAATGCCAGCAATTCTTCGCGTGCTGCAAACTCTACATCCTCTTCACTAAAGTCTAATTCAAGTTCGATAAGAGAAGCAAAATTTACCAGCTGCGAACGCATATGATTGATTTGCTCACTAAACCCGCCACGCATTTGCTGCATAGCCATTTTATGGCTCTCGGCACTATCACTGGCTATTAGATCGGCTACAGCTTCGGCCTGACTCAAGTCTAATTTTTTATTTAAAAATGCCCTGAGGGTAAACTCGCCCGGCTTGGCTAAACGACAACCATGCTGCACCAGCAGCTGCAAAATTTGTTGCTGTATATAATGCGATCCGTGGCAACTTAATTCTACCGTGTGCTCACCTGTGTAAGATTTTGGCGCAACATATAAAGAAGCCAATACCTCATCAATAATACGTCCACCATCAGCAATTTTACCAAAATGAATGGTGTGGCTTGGCTGCTCTGCAAGGTCTTTGCCCTTAAAAAGAGTATTCACAATTTCGATTGCCCTGCTGCCACTTACACGTATTATACCGATAGCACCTGTGCCTGCCGGAGTGGCCAATGCGCAAATGGTATCGTTTAAATCGGAATGGAGGTGAGCACCCATGACCCACAAAGTTAACAAATACCTGCAGATTACTTTTCAGAAACAAGCTAAAGCGGAATTTGCTTCTTATAAACCAGAATCAATACAAGTAAAATAGAGAAGTAAAAACTGATATTGATTATATTTTGATTGAAGGCAAAACACCATATTCGTTAAAAATATCAATTACAAATGCTTAGCAAAAAATTACATTACTTATCTGCAGAAGAAGTGGTATCTCATATCCAATCTGGGCAACGGGTATTTTTACATGGAAGTGCAGCTACGCCTGTGGCCTTGGTGAATGCGCTTATAAATCGAACCCACTTGGAAAATGTGGAGCTGGTTAGTATAAGTACCTACGGTATTGATTTGAATAAGGAAACCTTGAAGGGCAGGTTTTATATGAACTCACTTTTTGTTTCCGAAAGCACGAGAATAGCGGTAAACTCAGACCGCGGAGATTATATACCGATTTTTTTAAGTGAGATACCTAAGCTGTTTGCTAAAAATGTATTACCCCTTGATGTAGCCTTACTACATGTTTCTCCTCCGGATAAACATGGATTTTGCTCATTGGGTACTTCTGTTGACGTGGCCCGCGCAGCTATGCAAAGTGCCAATTTGGTTATTGCACAGGTTAACCCAAACATGCCGCGCATGCACGGAGATGCATTTATACCTGCATGGATGATTGATTATGCGGTATGGGTTGAAGACTCCTTGCCTGAGGTGAGCTATGCAAAAGATTTTAATGATGTGTATGACCGTATAGGAAAAAATGTGGCAGAACTGGTTGAAGATGGTGCAACCCTGCAACTGGGTATTGGGACCTTACCCGATGCAGTACTTAAAAATCTTGGACATCTAAAGGACCTGGGCTTGCATACGGAAATGTTTTCCGATGGCGTAATACCGCTAATTGAAAATGGCATTATTAATAATAGCAGAAAACGCATTATTAAAGATTACTGTGTGGCCGGTTTTGTGCTGGGCACCAAAAAACTTTACGATTTTATTGATGATAATCCGCTGATAAAAGGACTTGACATCAGTTATGTGAACGATCCGCACGTAATAAGCAGAAATCCCAAAGTTACTGCCATTAATAGTGCCATTGAAATTGATTTAACCGGGCAGGTTTGTTCCGACTCCATAGGAGCTTATCAGTATTCAGGCATTGGCGGACAAATGGACTTTATAAGAGGGGCAGCATTATCGGAAGGTGGGAAACCAATCATTGCTATTCCTTCAACAACAAAAAAAGGAGAATCGCGCATTGTGCCTTATTTAAAAAAAGGTGCCGGAGTGGTTACCACACGCGGGCACATACATTGGGTAGTTACAGAATATGGCAAAGTAAATTTGTATGGATTAAATATGGAGCAACGCGGCAAAGCACTAATTAGCATAGCACACCCTAATCACCGGGACCAGTTAAGCAAAGAATTTATTACACGATTTAATCTTTGAGCAAATGAATGATGTGAAAATGAAACACCTAGGCTTCAGGTTTAGTTTCGTTGTTGTCATTATTATTTTTTGCTGCCTTTTTTCGTTTCTTCTTTTTCTTTAAAAACTTTTGTGCAGCATCTACACCATAATTAAGCACCACTTCTTTAAGTAACTGAACGAGGGTATCTTTTAACGTTCCTCCTGTTGCGGTTTGTATGAGTGGTGATACCACCTCTCCTGCTGTTTCGATTAAGGTATTGCCCTTAAACGGATTTATTTGTGCCCATAGAATTTTGCGTGAATTGGCCCTAATATAAGCACCTGTTTCTGACAAATCCTGTTGTTTTGCTTCCAGCAATAACTGTACCCGCTCTTTCTCTAAATGCAGGGTTTCTATATCTACAATTTTAATTGGTTTCATCGGCTGAAAAGAATAAACGAATAATTGTATTGATAACCGGGCGGTGAATCATTGCTTTTTTAAAAAGCAAAACCATTAAAAACAGAACCACATAAAAAGCACCTACCACACCAAAGCCTTTAAAATAATCACCCCAATATGTACTGAAATAAATTCCTGCCACTACACTTAGAAAGAGTAGACAAAAAAATCCGGTAAATAATAAAACCAAGCTGCTAATCATGTAAGCAGTAACCTTTGCCGATTTTTCAGCAGTTTCTATTTTAAGCAGTTCTAGCCGCAGATTTACATAATCACGGACATCATCATAGGCCTTACCCAAAATATCTTCGTCTTTTACCTGTTCCATTTCAGAAGTAATTTTTAAGCAAATTAGTCAACTTTTTATAATGCACCCTAAATAAGTAGTCTGAATTACATCATATTTTTCATCTGATTAATTTATATGCATATTTGAAACATGCATTTGAGTAACCGGCAACTATTTTTAAACAGGCAGGCACAAACCACACATTTCCCATTATTACTTGAGTTTGAAAAAGCATATGGCATTTATCTGTATGACAGAAGTGGCAAAGCTTATATTGATTTAATTTCGGGAATAAGTGTGAGCAGCCTTGGGCATGGCAATATGCGCGTTAATGAGGCTATTAAAAGTCAGGTTGACCAATATATGCACCTGATGGTTTATGGCGAATATGTGCAAGCTCCGCAGGTAAAACTTGCAGAGAAACTAACGGCCTTGTTGCCATCGGCATTAAACTGCGTGTATTTTGTTAACTCAGGTGCTGAGGCAACCGATGGTGCACTTAAACTTGCCAAAAGGATTACAGGCAGAACGGAAATCATCGCATTTAAGCAGGCCTATCACGGCAGCACACATGCAGCTCTTAGCCTAAACAGTGAAGAATATTATAAAAATGCTTTCAGGCCCTTATTACCCGATATCCGTTTTCTTGAGCACAACCAAACTGCCCAACTTGAATGCATAACGCAACGCACAGCTTGTGTGGTGGCTGAAGTTATTAGAGGAGAAAGCGGATATATTGTATCAGATTCTGATTTTTTATCGGCACTTCGTGCAAAATGTAACAGCACTGGCACATTGCTCATTTTTGATGAGATACAATCCGGAATGGGTAGGAGTGGGAAAATGTTTGCCTTTGAGCACAGCGGAATAATACCTGATGTGTTGCTGCTGGGGAAGGCCCTGGGCGCTGGCATGCCAATTGGTGCCTTCATTGCTTCCAAAGAAATGATGATGCAATTGGCAGAACAACCTATGCTGGGCCACATCACTACTTTTGGAGGTCATCCGGTGGTTTGCGCAGCTGCACTAGCTGGGCTGGAGGAATTGCTTTCACACAACTGGATAGATGAAGTGGCAGACAAAGAACAATTATTCAGGCATTTGCTAAAACACCCCGCTATCAGGCAAATTAGTGGAAAAGGGCTTATGCTTGCCCCTGAACTGGAGAGTTTTGAACTGAATAAAAAACTCATAGATGCCTGTATAGCGGATGGTTTAATTACCGACTGGTTTTTATTTGCCACCCATAAACTTAGAATTGCACCACCCCTTATTATTACACGTGAGGAAATTGCACAAGCATGCGATATTATTATAAATAACCTAAATAAAATTTTAAATAGCCGTTAAACCTTTTGTATCTTGTCTTATCTGAAGCACTGTAATAAGCAAAAAGTAGTTTGCATATGAAAAAAATAATTCAATTCGGTTTGGCAGCAATGGTTGTTGCCGGCCTTTCATTAAACAGTTGTAAAAAAGATGACGACACCATGGACGATGGACTTGAGCAATCAGAATTATCGTCTGATGAA
>JBILGC010000038.1:0-18924 GCA_044351265.1 Bacteroidia bacterium | reverse complement strand
CAGCAATGAGTTGGAAGCATCTTTAAACGAAGCTGATGCAACCATTTCTTCCAGCGGCTTAGGCAAGGGCCCGGGTATTCCAGGTGCCAAGGTTGACGACAGCACCTTTATCAGCCAAAAGAAAATTGTCATTACCTATGATGGATTAAGCGGTGACGGATTAAGAAATCGATCTGGTGTGGTGGTTTTGCAACTCATAAGCGGCAATAAATGGAGTGATGCGGGTGCTGTTCTTAAAGTGGAAGCACAAAACCTGAAAGTTACGCGCGTAAGCACAGGAAAATCAGTAGTGATTAATGGTGTGCATTATATCACCAATGTTACCGGTGGCAAAGCCTATGTAAATAGCAACGTCATTCATAAGGTAAGAGGCAATACCGAAGTAAGTTTTGATAATGGCACCATGCGCACATGGCAGGTAGCCAGAAAAAGAACATTCACCAATACCAGTGGACAGCTTGGCCTTAAAGTAGAAGGCGATACTGCAGTTGGCGGATACAGCAATGTGGTAGTTTGGGGAGTTAACAGAAGAGGGACTTCCTTCTACACACAACTTACCACTCCGCTTACATTTAATAGCCAATGTACCAGCAGACCTGTTTCAGGTGTTAAGGTACACAATGGTTTAGTGAAATCAATCACCGTTACTTTTGGTGTAGATGAATCTGGAAACCCTTATAGTGGAACAGGATGCCCTTATGGCTTTAAGATAAATTGGGAAGACAGAAAAGGAAATGCAAGAACTGCCGTTGTATCTTACTAAATAAGTATATTCAAGTATAAAAAAAGCGACCTCTATCAGGTCGCTTTTTTTATGGAGTAGGCTTCAGTGTTGCCTTAAAATCAGCTAATGTTTTAAATAAATTTCTGAATACATAATCCTGAATATAAACTGCATCCTTTTCGTCATTTAGAAAAGCAAAATACTTATCACGGTCTATTGTTAACTTTTTCCCTTCCTCATCATACTGCTGTGTTGATCTGCGATTAACACCTTTCTTGTGTATCTGAAGCCGTATTGCTCTTCCTGTGCTTTTTTGCTTCACTTCCATGATGCAGTAAATTGGTGTTGCGCGGATTGAATCGTTCTGAATAGGTTTTACATCCTCTACATAACCTTCAAAGTATATATTGCTGAAAGATGCGGTATAATATTTAAGGTATCCCATATCGGCTGCATGTATCAGGTTGCTGCTATCTTTTAAAACAGGTGTGGTTCCTGTATTATTAATGATAAAAGATGCAGATACATCCTGCGGATATGATATGCTGATAGTTGCAATATCTTCAGCCGGTAACACAAATACTTCTTTTGTTTTCCATCTGATGGCTTCCGTATTAAAGCGTGGGGTAAGGTATCCTACAAAACCCGGAATATGGGTAACATATGGTGTTGAAGCTCCATCTATCATCATGAAAGTGCCGGTATTATCATTTGTTTGGCCGCCTACATAGATGGTTTTAATAAGCTTCTCTTCTTTATAAAACTCTGCTTTAACAGCATTGGCAGCCATTTTAGCCACAACGGTGTTAAACTCACTTTCGGCAAGTGGGTTTCTAACCTGCACTTGTTTCATGGTTTGTTTGAGTAAGTCAATCTTTTTTTGATCAGCCTTATACATGCCATTTACCATCCAAGTTTGGTCAGGTTGCTTCTGCAGCAATACGGACCTGCCTGTTTTATCTGCCAAAAATATTTTGGTTATGGAGGAAGTATCCTGAATAGCAAAATCTTTTAGTTCGCCTTTAAATGTTGTCCAAGGTTTATTAATTACCAGCAAATAGCAAACAATACCTGCCACCAGCAATACCAATAAAATTCTAATGTTTCTGTTCATACTTATACAGCTTGCTTATACACGTACTTGCGTTTGCGCACCCAGCGGTTAATGCCTCCGAAAAATAATACCAAAGCCAATGGCGCCAGCATATTAATTGCCTGCCAAGTCCCTTTTTCCTTTTTAATTTTCCCTTTATTGAGCAGTCGCAGGGTAATTTCTTTACCGCGCACTTCTATAATTCCTGAATCATCACATAGATAGTCGATACAGTTCAGCACAAAGCGTTTATTGCCGTATTGTTGATTGGTATAACGATTATATCCTAGCGGATAAATTTCACCAGTTGATTTTTTACGTTGGTTGCGAATCACATCTCCATCAGCAACTACAATCATTTTGTTAGAGGCGATTCTTTCTTTGAATGGCAATTCACTTGATTCACCTGCACCCATGCGATATTGAAAGATGGAAGTAAATTCTCCTTCAAGCAATACTGCAAGAGGAATATTTCCTTTGGTAAACATATCCGGCTCAGGTCTTACACGAGCCATATTTAAATCAACCCTAACGGGAGATGGCACCGCACGCGCAAAAGGTGACGTTTGCAGCAATACTGTTTTCCTTATTTTTTTGTTTGATGTTGTATCTATTCCGGATGCAAATTGAAACCAAACCGGATCCATGTTTTTTACAATTGGATGATCAACAACCGGAGCTGCTGTTGGATAAAACAACCAAGGCAATAATTTTTGCTGCGGCATGCCGTTTCGCATTCCGGCAAGAATAGGAATGGCTTCACACTGAATATCCTGAATCAGATTATAATTAACCCGCACACCATACCTGAAAAGCATATCATCTAGATTGAGCTGATAACTGCCGCTCATGAACATAGGTTCTTTTTGCAAACTGTCCATATCGGCAATTTGTGAATCGATAAACCACAACACCTTTCCACCATTCATGATGTATTGGTCTAGTTTAAATTTATCATACTCGGTAAAAGCATTTGTAGGCTTGGCAATAATAATACCTATATAATTATTTAATTCCTGAGGCGGAACCATGGTTAGTGGAATGCGCTTTACATCATAATATTGTTCTAATTCAGCTTTGGCTTCTGCTACATCCCATTTATCCAGCTCGCCATGATCTTCGAGTATGGCAATGCGCTTCACCTTTTTTTCAGTTGCCTTTCTTAAGGCATTTGCAATTTCATATTCAAGTAATTCTATGGAGCTATTGATAACTTCCTCAGGTGCTGCACCAAACTGTCCTTTAAGTAGATTTACTGCGATTTCTTTGCCTTTATAATAAAAGAGTGCGCCCGGCACAATTATTTTCTGCGATAGCTCATCGTCTTTCTTTATCTGTACGCTGGTTGGCTGCAAACCTTTGGCTCCAAGCTCCTGCACAATATCACCGGATTTTTTCGCATCGGCTTCTGCAAAAGGGTCAATGAATTCATATTGTATTTGTCCGCCCGAATACGCCCTGAATTCATCCAGCATCTCGCGGGTTGATTTGCTCAGACGCTTAAAGCCTGCAGGAAATTCACCTTGCAAATAACATTTTACATACAACACATCATCAACCTTCTTAGCTAAATTAATGCTGGATGTTGAAAGAGAGTAGCGTTTTTCCTTGGTTAAATCTATTCTAAAAAAATATCGGGATAAAATAAGGTTTAGGAATACGAGCACAGATAGCATCAATAACAATTCAACAATTGCCTGTGTTTTATAATTCCTTCTTTTAATGGTTTGTTTTTTGTTATTCATATCCTTTTCTCCTTTACCATTTGCGTGAACCAAAAACTGTTTTAGTTGCCCAGATAAAAGCCACTATAACGGATAAGAAATACAAAACATCTCTTGAATCTATCACACCTCTGCTGATGGATTGATAATGTGCGCTGATACCCAGTGATGCAATAACGGCATCGAAAGAGCCCAGGAGTTTAAAATCAGCAAACAAATCAAACAGAGAATAAAATCCATAGCACAAAAACATGGAGATGATAAACGAAACAATTTGATTATCGCTTATGCTGGAAGAGAAAATACCAATAGCAACAAAACAACTGGCCAGAAAAAACAAACCTAGATAAGAGCCCCAGGTAGCACCAATATCCATATTGCCTTTTGTGGCTCCCAGCTGATAAATACTATAGAAATAGATGAGTGTTGGCAGAATAGAGAACAGAACCAATGTCACTCCGGCAAAATATTTGCCTAAAATAATTTGTAAATCGGTTAAAGGTTTGGTTGTTAAAATTTCTATAGTGCCTGCTCTTTTTTCTTCACTGAATGAGCGCATGGTAATGGCAGATATCAGAAAAATAAAAAGCCACGGAGCCATGCTAAATAATGTATCCATATTGGCATAGCCCATATCAAACACATTATAATCCGGCAGAATCCACATAAATAATCCGGTGGCTACCAAAAACACAATCATTACCACATAGGCAATAAGAGAGCTAAGGAATGCACGGATTTCTTTTTTTAGTATAATAAACATTATGCCCGCCTTGTTAAATTTTGAAATACTTTTTCCAATGATTCGCCCTCTGCACTCATGGAGAGCAATATCCATCCATTGCTAGCAGCAGCTACCGATATTTGTTCACGCAAATCGCCCTCACAGCGTAAAAGATATTTCTTACCTTGCTGCTTTACTTCTTTCACTCCCTGAATCTTCTTTAGTAAATCAGCAGATATTTGCTGCTTTAACTCAATGGTAATTTGCATGTCGCCACTCAGGCCTTGTTTCAGCTTACCTATTACATCATCAGCAACTATTCTACCCTTATTAATAATCACCACACGGTTGCACATACTCTCTACTTCTTGCATAATATGCGTAGAAAGTATAACCGTTTTGTCTTTACCTATCTCTTTTATTAATGCTCTTATCTCTACCACTTGGTTAGGATCTAAACCGGTGGTGGGTTCATCCAAAATTAAAACCTTCGGGTTGTGAATCATGGCCTGAGCCAAACCAACACGTTGCTTAAATCCCTTTGAGAGCTGCCCAATTTTTTTGCTGCGTTCTGGTATCAAGCCAACACGTTCAATCATTTCATCAACTTTTTTCTGTGCATGAGATTTAACACCTTGCAACTCTGCAGCAAACAATAAATACTCCTTTATATACATATCGGTATAGAGTGGATTCAACTCCGGCAGATATCCAATATGCCTTCTAACATCAATAGACTGTTCAGCAACATCAAAGCCGCAAACCGAGGCCTTCCCGCTGCTTTGCGGAATATAACCTGTTAGAATTTTCATGGTGGTTGATTTACCTGCACCATTGGGCCCAAGAAATCCGAGAATCTCACCCGGCTTTACTGAAAAAGAAATGGAATCGAGTGCTTTTTGCGCATCGTAAACCTTGGTTAACTGCTCTACCTGTATCGACATATAGCTTATAGTCCGCAAAAGTATGAAAAAGGTTGACAAAGCAGGTTTACATAAAGGTAACGCGATAAGCTTCATGCATAAAAAATGCGCCACAGCCCTCCACTCTTCATAAACCCCAGTAAAAACTAGCAATAGCACTATTTTGAAATGCAGGATAGGCAGGATTAAAATCACATTTTTTCCACAAAGTGGGGGAAAGTGGTGAAAAGTGGTTTTTTATTTTTAGTTTAGCGGGCGAATCGAATCAAAAAAATGGCTCAACTGCACGGAGAATATGAATGTAAGCTGGATGCGAAAGGCAGGTTAATTATACCTGCAGCGCTCAAAAAGCAGCTACCCAAAGCCGCTAAGGAGACCTTTTTCATTAATAGAGGTTTTGAGAAATGTTGTGTGCTTTACCCAAGCAATGAGTGGGAGCAAATTGCAGCAGAGATTAATAAGCTGAGTGACTATATAAAGAAGGAGCGTGAGTTTAAGCGTTACTTTCTGCGTGGTGCCAGCCAACTAGAAATGGATAGTGCCTCGCGGGTACTTATTCCTAAACCCCTGCAGGAATATGCAGCACTTAAAACCGATCTTGTTTTACTGGCCTATGGCAACAAAATAGAATTATGGAGCAAGGCCAATTACGATAAAATGCTAAGTGAAGAGCCTGCAGATTTTTCTGCCCTGGCAGAAGAGGTAATGAGCAAGAAAGAAAGGAGGAACGATGACTGAGTATCACGTTCCGGTAATGCTGAATGAATGTATAGAAGGCCTCCATATCAACCCTAACGGAATTTATGTCGATGTAACTTTTGGCGGAGGAGGCCATTCACGTGCTATATTAAATAAACTAGGCAGCAAAGGCAAAGTGGTTGCCTTTGATCAAGATGAAGACGCACGAAAAAATTTACCGGATGATGTACGTCTCATTTTTATCGATCAGAATTTTGCTTTCCTTAAAAATCACCTTCGTTATCAGGAACTCATTCCCGTTGATGGCATTCTTGCCGATTTGGGCGTTTCCTCTCATCAATTTGATACAGATGAGCGCGGATTTTCATTTCGATTTGAAGATGCGTTGCTGGATATGCGCATGAGCAAAGAAAATAAACATAGTGCTGCATATATATTAAATACTTACACCGAAGAACATCTGGCATCTGTTTTATATCAGTATGGTGAGCTTAAGAATAGCCGTAAACTTGCCAAAACCATTGTCGAAAGAAGAAAAGGTAAACCCTTTGAAAGCATTGTCGATTTAAAAATATGCCTGCAGCCTTTTGCTCCCAAATTTAAAGACTACAAATTCTTGGCGCAGGTATTTCAAGCATTGCGCATTGAAGTAAATCAGGAGCTTGAGGTGCTTAAACAGTTTCTGGAACAATCAAAAGATGTATTGAAAAGCAAAGGCCGATTGGTGGTAATGAGTTACCATTCGCTGGAAGATAGATTGGTAAAAAACTTTATGAACAGCGGAAATTTTGATGGCGAGATGGAGAAAGATTTTTATGGTCAAATCATCAGGCCCTTTAATCCGGTAGATAAAAAAGCGATTACAGCAGGGGAAGCAGAATTGGAAGCCAATTCACGCGCAAGAAGTGCCAAATTAAGAATAGCAGAAAAAATTTAACAATCAGTATATATACACAAGTTGGCCAATAAAATAATCATAGAGAAAGAAAAATCAGAAGAGCCATTGGTTGATGAAAAACCAAAAGAAAAATCGAGGCTTAGCAGCACCATGCAGAAAGTGGCAGATTTTGACTTTAACATTTCCAACACATGGTTGCTGCAACAAATTCCGTTCGGAATTTTTGTTGTGGCATTACTCCTGCTACATATATGGAATGGACACAACACAGAAAGAATAATCAGAAAAACAGATAAACTCAGTAAGGAAATAAAAGAGTTGCGCTCAGAGTACATCAGTATTTTGAGTGAACTGATGAGTGAAAGCAAACAATCTACAGTTGCAAAAAAGCTCGATACGCTTGGTATTAAAGAACTAGTAACTCCCCCAATAAAAATAACTACAGGTGGCAACTAATATCAGAAAAGTCATATTGATCAGAACCTATACGGCATTTGCATTTGTGGCGGTGTTTGCTATGGTTATTATGGCCTATCTGTTTAAGATACAATACCTAGAAAAAAAGCACTGGCTTGCCCTTGCGGATCATCTGAGTACAAGCATACAAACAATTGAGCCTTCACGCGGAAACATATTTGCAGCTGATGGCAGTTTGCTGGCAACATCTTTGCCTATTTATGATTTAAGATTGGATGGCAAAGCCCCTGCGTTTCAGGATGAGGAAATTTTTACCAACCAACTCGACTCGCTTGCATACTACTTAGCTACCGAATTTGAAGACCGCAGCAAAGCAGAATATAAACGGATTTTAAGCGGAGTTAAAAATCGTGGTGATCGTTATTATCTGCTCAAACGTAAGGTTAGCTATACCCAAATGAAACGCGTAAAGCAGTATCCCATTTTTAGAGAAGGCAAGTACAAAGGGGGATTGACCATTGAAGAAAAAAACAAACGTGAAAAACCTTTTGACTATCTGGCTGAACGAACCATTGGCTATAGTGTAAAAGGAATTGCACCTGTTGGCATTGAAGGTGCATTTGATAAAGAACTTTCTGGAAAACCGGGTAAGCGTGTAATGCAAAGAATTGCAGGCGGCACATGGATACCGGTGAATGATGAAGAACAGCAAATAGAAGCAAGAAATGGTCTTGATGTGGTAAGCACTATTGATATAAACCTTCAGGATGTGGCAGAGCAGGCATTGCTGAATACCCTGGTAAAAAACAATGCAGAATGGGGTACAGCAATTTTAATGGAAGTAAAAACAGGAGAGATAAAAGCCATAGCCAATCTCACACGCATTACCGAAGGGCAGTACACCGAAAAATACAATTATGCAGTTGGTGAAAGTTTAGAACCCGGCTCTACTTTTAAAATTACTTCCATGATGGCTTTGCTTGAAGATGGTAAAGCGCAGATGACAGATATGTATGATACCGAAGGTGGCAAGAAAAAATATTTTGCCAATGCCACTATGTATGATGCAGAAGAAGGTGGACATGGCTTGGTAAACTTTCAGCAGGCATTCGAGATTTCATCAAATGTAGCCATCTCAAAAGCAGTATATACTGCCTATAAAAACAATCCGGAAAAATTTTATAACCACCTCAAGCGTCTTAAACTAACCGACCCTATTGGTATTCAGCTGAGTGGAGAAGGGAAACCACGCATCAAGCATCCCAAAGATAAAGATTGGTATGGCACCACCCTGCCATGGTCGTCCATAGGATATGAAATTAAAGTTACACCTCTACAAATGGTTACACTTTACAATGCACTTGCCAATAATGGCAAAATGGTTAAACCGGTTTTTGTAAAACAGATTATAAAAACAGGTAAGCCGGTTAAAGAATTTAAAACAAGTGTGATGGTAGAGCAGGTCTGTAAACCTTCCACGCTTAAAAATTTATATGCCATGATGAAGGGTGTGGTAGAGCATGGCACTGCAACCAATCTAAAAAATCTCAATTATACCGTTGCAGGAAAAACAGGTACAGCACTGGTTGCAGATGGCCGACTGGGCTATGCAAAACAAATTTACCGTTCATCATTTGTTGGATTTTTCCCTGCTGATCAGCCTAAATATACCTGTATGGTAATGGTAAATGCACCATCAAATGGCATTTATTATGGATCGCTTGTTGCAGGTCCGGTGTTTAAAGAGCTAGCCGATAAAGTCTATGCAACCAGCACCAACCTACACAAGGAATTAAAATATGTTGTAACAACATCTTCAATGCAGATGCCTCCTGCCGGGAATGGTTATGTAGCAGATTTAAAAGCTATACTCGATAAACTGAGTATACCATCACAATTTAAATCAGATACCGAAGAAGAAAGCGGAAGCGAATGGGCAGCAACTGAAGTACAGCAGCACTTCGTAAAACTGAATGTCGTTAAGTCACAGAAAAATATCATTCCTGATGTTAAAGGAATGGGGCTTAAAGATGCCATTTACCTTCTTGAAAATGCCGGTCTGCGGGTTCAAACCGAAGGATACGGTAAAGTAAGATTTCAATCCATTAACCCTGGAGTTCCGGCAACCAAAGGTGCTACCATAAATCTCATACTTGGATAAAAGTGAAAAAGCTAGCTGAAATCATATCAAATCTGCATGCAGAAATAACCGGAGACACTGATAAAAATATCACCATGTTAACCTACGACTCCAGAAAGGTACAAAGCGGATGTGTATTTTTTGCCATTAAAGGAAGCTTTGCAGATGGACACAAGTTTATGGATGAGGTTGCCTCCAGCGGTGCTGCTGCTATTGTATGTGAGCAATTACCTGTAAAGCTCCATACGGCTGTTAGCTACATAAAAGTAAACAACAGCAGTGAAGCCATGGGTTTAATGGCTGCTGCTTTTTACAATTATCCTTCAAAAAAATTAAAACTTACTGCCATTACCGGAACAAATGGTAAAACAACAGTAGCGACTCTTTTATTCCGCTTGTTCCGTTCATTTGGTCATCATGTAGGTTTGTTGTCAACAGTACAAAATCAAATCGATGATGAGGTAATACCATCTACTCACACCACACCCGATTCTATAAAAATTAATGAACTTCTAAACCTAATGGTTGAGCGTGGTTGCGAATACTGCTTCATGGAAGCCAGTTCGCATGCCATTGATCAGAATAGAATAAAAGGACTGCACTTTGCAGGTACCATCTTTAACAATATAACGCACGATCACCTCGATTATCACCTCACGTTTGATAATTATATCAAAGCCAAAAAGAAATTATTTGATGAGGTGAATGAAGATTCATTTGCGCTAACCAATAAGGATGACAGGAATGGTATGCTGATGTTGCAAAATACCAAAGCAACACGATACACTTATGCATTAAATAGTATTGCTGATTTTAAATGTAAAATTCTTGAAAGCGATTTCACCGGTATGCTATTGAATATTGATGGTGAAGAAGCATGGTTTAGACTAGTAGGCAATTTCAATGCCTACAATATCATGGCGGTGTATGGTGCAGCATTTTTACTTGGTAAAAATAAAAAAGCAATCATAACCCACCTTAGCAGCATTGAAGCGGTTAAGGGAAGGTTTGATTATGTCCGTTCCGCTGCAGGAATTATTGGAATAGTTGACTATGCCCATACACCTGATGCGCTCAAAAATGTGTTACACACAATCAATGAAATACGCACTAAAAATGAACAACTGATTACCGTGGTTGGATGCGGTGGCAACAGAGATGCAGCTAAGCGTCCGATAATGGCCGATATAGCAAGTGAGCTTAGCACAAGCGTCATTTTTACATCAGATAACCCAAGAAACGAAGACCCCGAAATCATTCTGGATGATATGCAAAAAGGAGTAAAACCCTTACACTATAAAAAAACATTGCGCATCACCGACAGAAAAGAGGCTATTAAAGCTGCAGTAAATGCTGCAAAAAAGGGAGACATCATATTGGTGGCCGGAAAAGGCCATGAAAATTACCAAGAAACGAAAGGTGTGAAGCAACACTTTGATGATAAAGAAATCCTTATTGAACTATTTAACCTGTTTGAAAAATAAAATCCAACTATGCTATATTATTTATTCAACTACTTAGATAAACAATTTGATTTGCCCGGAGCAGGGGCATTTCAATACATCTCAACCAGAGCTGCACTGGCTATTATTTTATCACTTACCATATCAATGGTTTTTGGTAAAAGACTTATTGAAATGCTGCGCAGGATGCAGGTAGCTGAAACCGTAAGAAACCTAGGTCTGGAGGGTGAGAAGCAAAAACAAGGTACACCAACCATGGGCGGGTTGATAATTCTGGGAGCGATTTTATTACCTACGCTTTTATTCGCCCGACTAGAAAATGTATACATCATACTGATTGTAATTTCAACCATCTGGCTGGGCTTAGTTGGTTTTATTGATGATTATATCAAGGTATTTAAGAAAAATAAAGAAGGTCTGGCTGGCCGATTTAAAATTATGGGGCAGGTTGGTTTGGGAATTATTGTAGCTACCACTTTGTATTACAATAAAAATGTAAAGATGCGTGAATTCTACAAACCTGATCAGGTTACAAATGAATTCATTGAACAAAACAAACTCGAGACCACCATTATTGATAACCAAATTTTGTTGGCAAAAGATGTAAGATCAACCGTTACTACGGTGCCCTTCTTCAAAACAACGTATTTTGATTATGCCGACATACTCAAATTTATTGGAGAAAGCTATAAAGATTATAACTATTGGATTTATCTGCTGGTGGTTATTTTTATTATAACTGCTGTTTCAAATGGGGCAAATATCACGGACGGAATAGACGGACTTGCAGCAGGCACTTCAGCTATTATTGGAGTAACGCTGGGTGTATTTGCATATGTATCGGGTAATATCCTTTTCTCAAAATACTTAAACATCATGTATATCCCCCACCTAGGCGAGATGGTAATCTTTGCCGGTGCATTTGTTGGTGGATGCGTTGGCTTCTTGTGGTACAACGCATATCCAGCGCAAGTATTCATGGGCGATACAGGAAGTCTTGCATTGGGTGGCATCATAGCATCTTTTGCACTCATGGTTCGTAAAGAACTGCTCATACCTATTCTGTGTGGGATATTCCTTATTGAAAATTTATCTGTGATTCTCCAGGTATATTATTTCAAATACCAGAAACGCAAACACGGCATTGAATACGCGCGAGAGCACAGGCTTTTCAAAATGTCGCCCTTGCACCATCATTATCAAAAAAGCGGTTATCACGAATCAAAAATTGTAACACGCTTCTGGATTATCGGAATCATGCTGGCCATATTCACCATACTCACATTAAAGATTAGATAAGTTTGGCAAAAAGAATCGTCATATTAGGAAGCGGAGAAAGCGGAACCGGTGCGGCATTGCTGGCGCAGCGGAAGGGGTATGATGTATTTGTGAGTGATATGGGAATGATTGGCGAGGAATTTAAAAAAGAATTGACAGAGGCAGACATTGTATTTGAGGAAGGCAGACATACAGCTGAATTAATTCTGAATGCCGATGAACTGATAAAGAGCCCCGGCATTCCTCATTCAGCACCTGTTGTTAAACAAGCCCTTGCCAAACATATTCCGGTAATTTCTGAAATTGAATTTGCAGCCCGATTCTCTCAAGCAAAAAAAATATGTATTACCGGTACCAACGGCAAAACCACAACCACTTCACTGGTATATCATGTATTAAAAACTGCAGGACTTGATGTAGCAGTTGGCGGAAACATTGGTACAAGTTATGCCCGTATTCTGCTTGAAAGAGATTATGCATACGTTGTACTTGAACTGAGCAGTTTCCAACTGGATGATATGTTCGCCTTCAGGGCTGACATTGGCGTAATCACCAATATCACACCTGACCATCTTGACCGCTATGATTATCAGTTGCAGAATTATATAAATGCAAAATTCCGTATCACACAAAATCAATTACAGCAAGATGTACTGATTTATTGTGCGGACGATGAACTCACGTCAAAAAATTTAGAACAGATAAAAGGCAAAGCTACCCTAATACCCTTTGCATGGGAGAAAGCCTTGCAGCCTGGAGCTTACGTAAAAGAAGGCTTGATGATCTGTACCATACCTGAACAATTAAATAATCCCTTTACTATGCATATGAATGAACTATCACTAAAAGGCCGTCACAACGGCTACAACTCCATGGCTGCTGCCATTATCGGTCAGGTGCTCAACATCCGCAAGGAAACCATTCGCGAAAGCCTGATGAGTTTCCAAAATGTAGAACACCGACTTGAACCGGTAATGAGCGTTGGCGGTGTTGAGTTTATCAACGACTCCAAAGCTACCAACGTTAATTCAGCATGGTATGCGCTGGAAAGTATGGAAAAGCCTACCATCTGGATTGCAGGTGGTGTTGACAAAGGCAACGATTATCAGCTGTTGAAAGAACTGGTAAAAGAAAAGGTACGCATTATAGTTTGCCTTGGAACCGACAACCGTAAAATTCACGAAGCGTTTGGAGCCGAAGTAGACATGATTGTGAACACCACTTCCATGAATGAAGCAGTGCATGTGGCACAGAAACTTGCTAAGCCGGGTGAAGCCGTATTACTTTCTCCTGCTTGCGCTTCGTTTGATTTGTTTAAAAATTATGAAGACAGAGGCCGTCAGTTTAAAAAAGAAGTGAAAGCACTCTAAGAAAAACATGAGTACCTGGGAACGCATAAGGCCACGTGGCGATATGTTTATGTGGGGCGTAATTTTTATGCTCTCCATTTGGGGGCTGCTTGCCATATACAGCTCAACAGGTGCGCTTGCTTATAAAAAGAATGGAGGCAATGTAGAATTCTATTTAATGCAGCAGGCTGTTCTGCTCTGCGCAGGATTCTTCATCATGTTTTTTGTTCACTCCATTCATTACAAGTATTTCATCGGTTTATCTAAACTTCTGCTTTTGATTACTTATCCGCTACTCATTTATACACTCATTTTCGGCATTGAGATAAATGGTGCCAAAAGATGGGTAAACTTGTTTGGCATCACTATACAATCATCAGATATAGCCAAGCTTGCTATAATTATGTTTGTTACGCGTGAACTATCAAGAAAGCAGGATACCATAGATGACTTTAAAAAAACATTCCTGCCCATTCTTGGCCATATCACGGTAATCTGTCTGCTTATTGCTCCCGAAAATTTATCAACTGCACTGGTACTCTTCTCTACATGCTTTCTGATTATGTTTATTGGCAGGGTAAAAATTAAACACCTTCTTTTAATTACCGGAATAGTAGCGCTGGCTGGCGGTTTGTTTTTTACCACCTTATTTCTATTGCCAGAAAGTGCATTGAAAGGCACAGGCCGCTTACTCACCTGGAAGAACAGAATAGAATCCTTTGGGAAAGTTGAGATAGATCCTGACAAAACTTTCCAGAACGATCATGCAAAGATTGCCATTGCAAGCGGTGGATTATTTGGCAAATGGCCGGGCAACAGCACGGAAAGAAATTTTCTTCCCGAGGCATACTCGGATTTTATCTATGCTATCATCGCAGAAGAGTATGGACTGGTTGGGGCATTAATTATGCTTATGCTCTATTTGTTTTTTCTATATCGTGCACTACGGATTGTACTAAAAAGCCCCAAAGCATTTGGTGCATTAATAGCAGTGGGGTTAAGTTTTTCGCTGGTGCTTCAGGCGCTTATTAATATGGCGGTTGCCGTAAATGTTTTTCCGGTAACAGGACTCACCTTACCACTGGTGAGCAAGGGAGGAACCTCTATTTTACTTACGAGTGTGGCTTTTGGTGTAATTATGAGCGTTAGCAGATATGTAGAGCAAGACGAACCTGAAGTAGAGACAGAGAAAACTATTCAAGAAAATACACCTATAGCCGGCAATGAATAAAAAACTTAAAATAATCATCAGTGGTGGTGGCACAGGAGGACATATTTATCCTGCGGTTGCAGTAGCACAGGCTTTGCAAAAAAAATATCCTAATGCAGATATACTATTTGTGGGTGCTAAAAACAGAATGGAAATGGAGAAAGTGCCCAAGGCAGGTTATTCAATCATAGGCTTATGGATTAGTGGATTACAAAGAAGTTTATCAATTAAAAATTTACTGTTTCCTTTCAAGCTTATACATAGTGTTTGGAAATCACTTCGTATCATAAAATCATTCCAACCTGATGCCGCAATTGGTTTTGGTGGCTATGCAAGCGGTGCTATGCTCTATGCAGCTACCATGAAAAAAATTCCTACCATAATACATGAACAAAATTCCTATGCAGGCATTACCAATAAAATACTCAAAAAACGGGTTGATACCATTTGCGTTGCATATGATCGTATGGAAAGATTTTTTCCTGCACGTAAAATTATAAAAACAGGAAATCCAATCAGACAAGATTTGCATCACATAGAAAAATATAAAACGCAAGCTTACCAACATTTCGATTTAAGCCCTGACAAAAAAACCATTCTGATTATAGGTGGCAGCTTAGGCGCACGCACCATTAATCAAAGTATACAGCAACAACTTACAGGGTATACGGATGCAGGTGTGCAATTGCTTTGGCAAACCGGAAAATCATTTTACCAAACCGGCAAAGCATTGGAGTCAGAAAAAGTGAAAGTATATGAGTTCATCTATGATATGCATTTAGCTTATGCAGTATCAGATATTGTTATTTCAAGAGCAGGCGCCTTAAGTATAGCAGAGTTGGCACATGTAAAAAAACCTGTTATACTCATTCCATCGCCTAACGTGGCAGAAGATCATCAGACCAAAAATGCGATGGCACTAGTTGAAAGACAAGCTGCCATTTTAGTTAAAGATCAGGATGCATTACAAAATCTGGAGAGCGAAGCTTTAAGTCTCCTGCAGAATCAAGCAAAACAAGTGCAGCTAAAAAACAATATTGCCACATTTGATATGCCAGATGCTGCCGAAAGAATAGTTAATGAATTACTTAAGTTGTTAAAGAAAGATTAGCATGAATCTGGCCACTATAAAACAAGCTTACTTTTTAGGAATAGGTGGTATAGGTATGAGTGCCATAGCAAGGTATTTTCGTTCCTTGGACATTCAGGTGATGGGGTATGACCGCACAGAAACTTCACTAACCAAGGAGCTCATAGCAGAAGGTATTGCGGTGCATTATGAGGATTTAGGTGAAAGTTTGCAGACGCTACAGTTAAACAAGGAAAATTGTTTAATTGTTCTTACACCTGCTGTTCCGAAGGATCATCGTGAGCGGAATTGGTTGCAACAGCAAGGCTACACCATTCTTAAACGATCGCAAGTGTTGGGTATTATCACCGATGCATATCAAACCATTGGCGTAGCCGGCACACACGGAAAAACAACTACCTCCACACTAGTGGCTCATTTGCTTAAACAAAGTCAAATTGATACTGCTGCATTTCTTGGTGGTATATCAACCAACTATGGCACTAACTTATTGCTGCATAAAGAAAACAAATCTACCACAAAACAATGGATGGTTGTAGAGGCAGATGAATTTGACCGCTCGTTTCTTACTCTTCATCCAGCTATTGGTATCATTACATCAACCGATGCAGACCATCTTGATATTTATGGCGAACATGATGCACTTAAAAAATCATTTGCCGATTATGCCGCACAGGTAACCCAAACGCTATTCATAAAAAAAGAACTGAATTTGTTTAATGAGAACAGTGAAGAGATGAAAGAACAAAAGCAGGTATATTCATACAGCATTATTCAGCAGGCAGATGTCTGGGCCGATCGCATAACCATTGAAGGCAACAGGTACTGGTTTGACTTGCATTACTTCAATCAAACCATACCTAAACTATGCTTGGGAATACCAGGGATGCACAATGTAGAAAATGCCGTAGCTGCATCGGCAGCAGCACTTGCTGCAGGTATTAATAAAACAGAATTGCGTGAAGGACTATCCTCATTTACCGGAGTGAAACGCAGGTTTGAATACATCATTAAATCAAAATATCTTATTTATATTGATGATTACGCTCACCATCCGGAAGAACTCAGAGCTATTATTAGCTCAGTGAAACAAATGTATGCCGATAAAAAAATTACCATCATTTTCCAACCACACCTATATAGCCGTACACGCGATTTTGCCGATGGGTTTGCAGAGAGTCTTTCTATGGCAGATAATGCCATACTGATGGATATTTATCCTGCACGTGAGTTGCCTATACAAGGCGTAAGTTCAGAAATGATTTTAAATAAAATGACTCTTAAAGAAAAATGTTTATGCAGCAAAGTTGACTTACTAAGCACTATTGATTATATAAAGCCGGAAGTATTGCTAACACTGGGAGCAGGAGATATAGATCAGTTTGTAGAACCCCTTAAAATACTATTGGAGCAACGCATAACAGTAAAGTGAAATTTGATAAACATATATGGTTAAAAAGGCTGCGCTTGGCAGGCATCATTTCTTTATGGATGCTCCTGCTTACAGGTATGGTGATGAGCCTTGCATTTGTTAACAAAGCAAATGATGAAATTACATGCAGCAAAATTGTTGTTCATATTCAGCCAGAAAAAGAGCTCTTGTTTATCGACAGGGAAACAGTTATCCGAACCATGCGTGAGGATGGTGACGAAAACAAACTGCTTGGCAAAAAAATAACAGACTTGAATCTACCCGGTTTGGAAGTTCTACTTGAACAAAATAAGCTCATCAAATCCGCAGAAGTGTTCACAGATATGAACGGTATTGTACATATCCATATTGCGCAAAGAGAGCCTCTTTTACGTATTATAAACAATGAAGGGGACAACTATTATATTGACCAACAAGGTGGCAAAATGCCAATTAGCACTGCATTTACAGCCCGTGTACCTGTGGCCAGCGGAAATATATTTGAAGGCTACCGCAACCGCGATTCCATCGAATCTTTTGTATTGCGAGAATTGTTTAAGATAGCCACATATGTTGATAAAGATGCTTTTTGGAAAGCCCAGATCGAACAGATATTTGTTACAGCTGAAAGTGAATTAATCCTTGTTCCAAAAGTGGGCAATCATAACATTTATTTCGGGAACACGGATGACATGGAGGCAAAGTTTAATAAGCTGATGGTGTTTTACTCAGAAGCATTGACTCGTGTAGGATGGGACAAGTACAATAGCATTGACTTAAGATTCAGGAATCAAATTGTTTGTAAGAAAAAAAATTAGTCAACTGATATGGAGCATATCAAAAAAGTAATTGTAGGATTAGACATTGGTACAACCAAGGTATGTGCTATTGTTGGAGCAACCAATGAGCATGGAAAAGTAGAAATACTCGGAATGGGTAAAGCCGAATCATTGGGTGTTATTCGCGGTGAGGTAAGGAATATCGATAAAACCGTTAAAGCTATTCGTGAAGCCGTCGAAAAGGCAAAACAATCGATGGCTAATGGCAAAATACGTATTGAGATAAACTCAGTACATGTGGGCATTGCAGGTCAGCATATCAAAAGTTTACAACACCGCAACTCAATCAGCCGCACCAACACCGAAGATGAAATTAATAAAGAGGACGTTGAGAAACTGATTAAAGATACGTTTAATCTGGCATTACCTCCGGGCGATAAAATTATTCATGTATTACCTCAGGAGTATCAGGTGGATGAGTTTACTGATGTTACTGACCCTGTTGGTATTGCAGGCGTGCGTCTATCAGGAAATTTTCACATCATAACAGGCAATGTAGATGCTATCAAAAATATTTACAAGAGTGTAAACCGCGCGGGCCTTGATGTAGCCGATTTAATTCTGGAACCGCTTTCATCAGCAGAATCTGTTTTAACCATGGAAGAAATGGAAGCAGGTGTGTGCCTTGTTGATATTGGTGGCGGAACAACAGATGTTGCCATATTTAAAAATGGCATTATTAGGCATACTGCTGTTATACCTTTCGGTGGCAACATCATCACTGATGATATTGTAGAAGGTTGCCAAGTATTGCGCAACCAAGCTGAGTTGCTTAAACTAAAATTTGGTTCTGCTTTGGCAGAAGAGAATAAGGAAAATGAAATTGTGTGCATACCAGGATTCCATGGCAGACCGCCAAAAGAAGTATCGGTAAAAAACCTGGCTATGGTAATTCAGGCACGCGTAGAAGAAATTTTCGAATCGGTATTATATGAAATAAAA
>JBILGC010000124.1:0-3276 GCA_044351265.1 Bacteroidia bacterium | reverse complement strand
AGTCTAGCTGTGTGTACGACCCATGTTCCTCTGATTTGCCTTTGCCCGGTGATTACCCAGTAGGTAAAGCGGTCTACAGGGCATTCAACTGGGACAATCTTCAAACAAACTGGCAAAACGCCTTAGAGTCTGCGGACTTTCTACGATTCGATCTGAATCCGGGACCAAGACCACTGAGTAATGCGTTTTTATATGCTGAGGAGGATGGATGGGAGATTCAAGGGTTGCAACTACCAGGATTTCAGAACAGTTTGAACACTGTTTCTGACCCGCCTGACCGCAATCCCTTAGCGTGGTACGCACCTAACTGGTCAATATGCCAGTCATGCCCTCCAGGAACTCGGCCAAAGTTGCCCCCTCCTCGTATGCTGCCAATGGACACCTCTTGGTGGATCAGTATGCGAAACTGGTTGATAGATGACGCACCGAATGACCCAGACTGGGGATATGGCGTATTGTGGGTAGATGGAGAACGATTTGCTAGCTGGGGGCGCAGGCATGGCAGACTGGACTATGCCGAAGCTACTTCTAGGCTATGGAAATGGGAAACCCCTTGTGTTCCGGGCTACGACTGTAACCTGTGCAATTTTGCGCCAGCATGGCGCGAGATGTACGAAGAGGATTTAACTGAAACCACTCAGGTTCCTACGACTACTGTTACAACAACTACTACAACAGGAGTACCCTGCGGGTGTATGCCGCCCGGAGTATGCCCTGATGTAGCAGGGGAATGCGTTAGGACTGAGTGTGTGCCGGGCGGTGCAGTGGCTACTCTTCAATGCCCAACGACAACAACGAACCCAGAGGATGTGTATTGTTTTGACGGTCGCAGACAATGTAACTGTAGTGCGATTACTTCGACAACTACTAGCACCACAACGGTATCTCCAGAGTGCGGGCAGTGCAGATGGGTGCATGTCAGGAATCCGTTGACACCCTCAGCAGGGCCAAATCCACTATGGTATCCTCTCGAATCTTGCGGTGCGGCTTCATGTAACTGTACCTTACCCCCCTATCCCGTGCCACCCCAAGGCTGTAGCGGCTTACAAGGGGAATGGCCTCCGGGATCAGGTCTTTGCCTAGGTACGTTCCCGCCTAATCCAAGCTGCGGGGCTACCTACTCTGTGTCTTGTCATTCGATACCGGCGGCTAGTACGGCTCCTCCTTGCAGTAGTTGTAGCGGTACATGCGTGTACTATTCTATGTTTTCTGGTAACGATTTTATATGGATTGGCATTAGCTGCCCGCCGGAGGATCTAGGAAATGGCGGCGGCGGCGACCCACTAGGTGCATCATGCTGTAAACGCCGCCCATTGGGATGTACAAGCTATCCATGTGTATGTTCCGCGCCGTCTTCCCCGCCTACAAATATATGTCAAATCACACAAACAAGTTGCTCTACTCTTGGCGGGGACTGCGCTTGCTGCAATACCACAGGCTGCCAAAGAAAATGCAGCTATAAAGGCAATGGGTACGGCGGCTGGACTAAGATAGCAGACCCTTGCCCCACTACTTGTCCTTGTCCGGGCAGGCCCTTAGGACAAAGTCAGTCTGATTGCGACCGCATAGACTTTACTTGCGGGGAGATTGTACCTACTAACACCTCGACCAGTACCACCACTGGCACGGGGACCACCACAAGCACCACGACCGTTGGTCCTGGAGCCTGCTGCTGGCCGGGGGGAACCTGTACTATTTTAGACTCCAACACGTGCGTTAGTTCGGGCGGTTCGTTCCAGGGTGCAGGTACTGTATGCTCTCCGAACCCGTGCCCAACAACTACAACGACAGCCACCCCTCTGGGCCGTTGCTGTTATCCCTCTGGCGGGTGTAATGATAATATGGCTAAGGACTTTTGTGAGCAAAATCAGAGCGGCACATGGACTGTTAATGCCACCTGCGGGCCATTCCCTTACGCAGCTTGTGGGCTCGCAACAACTAGCACTACATCGAGTACGCCTGCCCCATTAGGAGCCTGCTGCTGCTATAATGAAGGAACAGGCGTATACACTTGTACTAATGGAAACACGCTTGCATCATGTCAGGCACAAAATGATGGAATATACAGCATTTGTAGTTGGAATGCTGGCGCGACTTGTTTAGCAGGTTCTCCACCGTACTGCGGAGGAGCTTCGACTACGACTACGACTACGACTACTGTGACACTATCGCCTTGTGCAGGGACTGAATGTTCATACCAGTCATTAGACGGGGTGACATGGTCGTTAATGTCACCTTGCGGATCTCCATGTAATTGTCCAACGCCGCAGCTTTCCCCAGCATTCGCGGGAGATGTAGCGATCATTAGCTGCGTCAGCCCTTAAAGTTTGCACCCAAAGAGACACCTTGTAGAATTGGTGTGTCTCTTTAGCGTCTGTTACAACTACTGTGACACTAGCGCCTTGAGCGTAGTAGATTTGCAACGCTGGACTCTTTGCCTATAATGCAAAGAGCTTTTTCGCGGGACACGTTTTACAGGGATTTTTATGAGCAAGCCTTTCCTAACCATTGGTTGCGCCACTTACAACGACTTCAACGGTGTTTATTTCACCGTCCAAGCACATCGCATGTACCAGGATACCCGGGACTGCGAGTTCATCATCGTGGACAACAATCCTGACTCGCCAGAAGGTCAGGCCACCCGGGACTTTATCCAAAGCATTTCTCACATTGAGAATATCCGATACATCCCATACACAGAGATCGGCGGCACATCGCAACCTCGGAACAAGATCATTGAAGAGGCCCAGGGCGATTTTGTGATGGTCACGGACCCTCACGTTTTCGTTCAGGCAAACGGCATTCACTTGCTCAAGAAGCATCTACGGGAAGCTACTCCCGAGATGCAGAAGAATCTGTTTACCGGCCCATTGCTCTATGATGGGCTTTCCTTTGTCTCCACTCACTTTGAGATCGGTTTCCAAGACCAGATGAACGGGACTTGGGCCACGGCTTGGCGGCATCCAGACGGTACAGCTATAGTCTGCAAAAACTTCGACAACCGTGTGCATTTGCGCAAATTGCATGTAGAAAGCAAGGGCGAATGGACTCCTACCGAGATTCCCTGGCCCAGCCACGAACAACAGTTAATAAATCGCGGCTACAAAGTCATGGGTATGACCAACGACGAACCCCCCTTCGAGGTTCCCGGTCAAGGGTTCGGGTTATTTGTAACCAGCAAGGAACACTGGATTCCGTTTAACCGCGATTTCCGGGGATTCGGCGGCGAAGAAATCCTGCACCACGCTCTGTATCGCAAACACGGCAGGACAACTT
>JBILGC010000123.1:0-3294 GCA_044351265.1 Bacteroidia bacterium | reverse complement strand
AAAGGACGGACGCGGGACGCCACAGGCACTCGGAAGCAGCAGCAACAGCAGCACCGTTAATCGGGATATCATGGCGGCTACGAACTCCAACCGAGATTCCGGTCACGATGCGTACGTAACCGAACGGTGCCTCTCTGCACTCAACACAATATGACTACTACACTAGCCTAGTGCACGCGCCCAGTAGTCCTTGATCCGCGTCCCCCGCCGGGTGATCGGGGTGCGCGGGGTCGATGGTATGATGACGCGCGATGAACTCCCTCCGGCTGTAAGGGCGGTAGAAGCTGATGTTCGAGCGTTGGCACGCCGAACGTCCGGGGAGCGCCGGCTCGTGGAGAGAGCGGCCATCATCGTGCACCATGTGTACGAGGGTCTCGGGACGCGAGACACGGCACGCGCGCTGGACATCACGCGCCAAACCGTCGCGAAGTGGACGCAGCGGTTCCTCGCCGATCCTCGGATCGAGTCGTCAATGCCGTGATCGCGCGCCCACAGGACTCGGTTCGCGCCCGACTGGGCCACCGCGGCCAACACCTCCCGCGCCTCTCGGGCGTCGCGAATCTTACGACCCGCCATGCGCACCTCCCGACGCAACCTCACCAGAACCGCGAATCTCCGCACCCACGCTCGGCTGATGGGTCACGAAGCAGCCATCTTCGTGGCGCGCGAGCCCCGGCGTAGATAGCCACGTTTAGCCAACCAATGTTGGACGTGTCCAACACGCTCGACTTGAATCTGAGGTTCGGAGGGGTGCCGTCGACGTTTGGCCGCGAAGCGCGAAATGGACGAGCTCGAAAGTGACGTCGATGCCATCAAGGTACCGCCCGCTCTCCAGTCGGCACGTATATGGTGCTGTCACACTCGTTCCCTGTACGCCACCGCATGAGGCAATCCACCGCGATGTCGCAAGACGGTTCCGGATGTTCGCCCGTATCCCACTCGACTACCTCACACGAACGATGCATCCAGAGCGAGCATCCATCATTACAAACGGCTGCAGCTTCCTCGAGGGCGCGAATGGAAGCCGAGACCGAAGCGGGGACGGGGATCGGGTCGATTCCGCGCCACAAATAGCCAAACTCGACGCACGTGACCACGACGGTAGGCTCGAGCGGATCGCCCGCAGATTCATCAGCCAGGAACCGACACAATTCGTCTGAATATGCGATCTTCTCCGAAGGCCATTGGTAACCGCAAGAAGCCTGAAAGCCGAAAGCGACAAGCAGGCAATCCTTCATCCTCACTTCAACCTCGCGTTCAAAAAAACGATCGTGGTCTTCAGTGCCATGCGAGTCCGCGGCACAGCCCTTCGGCGTCGGTCTAAATTTCCTTTGTTAACCACGCTTCGAGGCCAGATGGGCTCTCCTGTATGGCGAACGGCACCCCCGTTCCGCCACAGGCAACAGAGATGGTGACTTCAAGCGCGAGATCATGCGAGCCTAGATATATCGGGCGCCCGCTGGAAGCGTGCCCACTTGACGTTCCATCGTGCTCCGCAACAAACTCCGACCCATTACAGTCGGGAGGCTTTCTCAAATGCGTCGCATGCAACGAATCTCCAGAAAACGCACGCTTGCCGGATTGCCCATCCGGGACGCCAAGCAGGGCCCTAACCGCATGCTGGAATGTGTACTGGGCAATGTACTGATTACACGCCTCGTCGTGCGTGCAGTGGTAGGCCGACAACTCACCAGCAAGGTGGCCAAACTCGTGAACAATAAGGCTCGCAAGCTGAACGATCTGGGCCAAGCCGCATTTTGCGGCAAGCAAACCGACATCCTTATATCGGGATTCGTTCGTTTCTAACGCCATGCTATGAAGACGATGAGCCCACCAGAACATGTAGTCGGCAATTGCGGCGATGTCGCGGCACGGCTGGAATAGCCAAACAGCGTCCAGAAAGGCGAACGCATACTTATCCCCGGGGCTAAACAGTTCGACAAATCCATCATCATCGATCTTGATGCTGCCGACCTGGGGTGCAATATACGGAGCGTCACGAATCAAGATGCGCTTCTGAACTCCGGTCACGGCATTCGGTTCGAATGAGATACTCTCTCGCACTAGCGCGCCGCTCCGATACCCGCCGGCCGCGGCCGCCTCCGGCGCCATGAGTCCCAGCATGGGTGCAAATGCGTGGGCGGTTTGCACCGCCATAACCAAAGCCCCGTTGAGATAGTCTTCCGTCCAGAACAGCCCTGGAATGCTGTCACCCAGTCCGTGGCCCAGGAACGCGTTTTCGCCTAGGCTTGTTGCCGAAGACCAGACATCCTCGAGCCAATCCATCGGGCCCGTTAGTGTTCCAGACGGGAGTTGGGCGCGTGTGCCCCGATCTATCACCTTCGAGGCCCACGCAGCCGAATCTGGGTGCAAGCAGCCTGCCCAAGCACCGAGAAATGTTGATATCATCTCCGTTTTCGATGTCGACGGGGTATAGCCATACGGCACCTCGACCGCGAGTTGGCCACCTGAATCATCTTCACCAAGATTGAGCTTCGTCGCGACGGCCAGCAAGTACAGCCACTTTACTGATACCTCCTGGCCAATGATGGCGTCTGCGAACGCGCCGTCAACCACGTCCTGAGCGTCGGGGCGCTCCATTGTCGTGCCCGCCGCCATTCGCGCTTGGCTACCGGGCGGTTGGGCGGTCGGCGGCAGGCTCCTCCCTTGCCACGACGTCTGCCACGAGACAAGGCGCTCTATGGCCACAAACAACCCGGGTTTGGCCATAATGTAATCCATTCCACACGCGAGCTCCACCGGGCGGACATCGCTCCCGTCGGGAGATTCGGACGTGCTTGACGAGTCGTCGCAGCCGCAAGCCCGGGACGCCGCGGCTGCTTGCTCGCTCGCTTCATGCCGCTGATCGGTGATCGGCACCCGCGGCACCACCAGGTTCCGCCACGGCGACACCGGCCCCGGCGCGAGGTTCCGGGACGACGGCACCCGCGCCGGCGCGACCGACCTCACCAAGCGCTCGCGTCGACGCAGTCAGGGTACGCGCTCGCCCCGGGCCCCAACACCACGCAGTCGGCGTGCGCGAAGTCGAGCGAGTACGCGTCGTACGCGACCGTCCACTCGGACGCCCCGTCGCACGACAGCGCCGTGCCCACCCCGGGCTCCAGCAGCGCCTCCCACCGCTCGTCTTCCGAGGTCAGCTCTGCCGACTCCAGCCGAATGCTCTCGTTCACGCTGCCCACGCTCGCCGTGGCCCACGCCTCACCGCCCCAACCGCTCAGCCACAGCTCGAACCGCGCCTGACCGTCCGTGCAGCCCGGCGTGACCACGTCCGAG
>JBILGC010000118.1:0-3320 GCA_044351265.1 Bacteroidia bacterium | reverse complement strand
ATTCTTAGGACTGATTCTGGGCCCCATCGCCTCGGCTCAAGAAGCAGCGACACTTGCGGCACTGACCAACGAGCAAGTAGAGTTTTTCGAAAAGAAGATCCGCCCGATCTTGGTGGAGCGGTGTTACGAATGCCACTCTGGCTCGGAAACCAACGGAGGTCTACGGCTCGATGATCGGGATCGAGTTCGGCGCGGTGGCGATACGGGTCCAGCCCTTGTCGAAGGGCAACCCGACGCGAGCCTGATGATCCGCGCGGTTCGCTACACGAACGCCGATCTGCAGATGCCTCCATCGGGTCGTCTGCCGGACGACGAGATAGCGACTCTCGAGCAATGGGTCGCAGCCGGTGCCTTCGACCCACGCCAGTCGGTTGCGGATACTCCTGCTCCGTTGACTGGGATGAGCATCGAAGAGGGGCGAGACTTTTGGTCGATGCAACCTTTGAGCGATCCTCCGATCCCATCGGTCGAGCATGTCGAATGGGTCCAGAATCCGATCGATTCCTTTATTCTGTCGAAACTGGAAACCCATGGATTAACGCCTGCACCTCCCGCATCGCGGCGCGATTGGCTTCGCCGGCTGTGGTTGAATCTGACTGGAGCTCCTCCGACTGTCGAGGAATGGCAACTCTTTGAACAAGACACTGCGCCGGGGGCGCATGAACGAGCGATCGATCGATGCATGAGTTCGCCGCAATACGGAGTTCGATTCGGTAGGCATTGGCTCGATGTTGCTAGGTATGCCGACTCCAATGGTCTCGATGAGAACATCGCTTATGGAAACGCTTGGCGGTATCGCGATTATGTGATCGGTTCCTTCAATGCCGATAAACCTTTCGATCGATTCGTCGAGGAGCAGATCGCTGGCGACTTGTTGCCAGATGCCGATCGCGAATCGACAACCGGCACAGGATTCCTCGTGCTGGGAGCCAAGGTGCTAGCCGAGCCCGACCGAGACAAGCTCGTGATGGACACCATCGATGAACAACTCGATTCGATCGGGAAATCCTTTATGGGAATGACTCTCGGTTGTGCCCGATGCCACGATCATAAATTCGATCCGATCAAGCAGCGGGATTACTACGCGATGGCCGCGATCTTCAAGGGGACCAAAACGTTCGGCGATACGAACTTCGGCGCGATCAAGCATTGGAATGAAGTTTCTTATGCGACCAGCGAGGAGCGAGAGAGACTCAAGGAAGTGGATGCCGAGATCGCCAAGAAGCAGGGGGCATTCAACTCTGCCAAGGGAGCTGCCATGCAACAGCTTCGCGATCGCGTCCGGTCTCAAGCAGCTTCGTATCTCGCAGTCGCAGCGACCCTTCCACCTGAGGCGACACTGACTCAGTGGAGCGAAGCGGGCAAAGAGGACGGTCTCCATCCGCGCGTCCTCAGCCATTGCCGACGGCACGTCGAGTTTCATCGGGACGATCCGATGTTTGAACCGTGGCATGCGATGGCTGCTCAAAAAGATATCGATGGCATCCGCCGCCACTACGAAACCCTCTTCAGCTCCGTGAAAACCGCCTGGGATGAAGCCAAGAAAACAGATCCGAACACTGCAAAGCTGCCGGACGCCTCGATGGAGAGCGTGCGTTTGGCTCTGCAGGATCCAGGAGGATTTCTCGCGATTCCAGCCAAAATGGAACATGCCCTCGACGAGGAAACGATCACCAAGCTTCATGCCTTGGCCGACGAAGCGAGGCTCTTTGAAAGTGCGGCACCCGATGCGACGTCGGTCATGGGAGTTGCCGATCGCGATGTCGTAGACGGCATCCCGCTGCATATCCGTGGCAGCCATCGTCAACTGGGAGAACGGATCGAGAAGGGGTTTCCGGAAGTGATGCGCGATCCGCATCGCAAACCGATCTTTTCGCGGCGCGGCAGCGGTCGACTCGAATTGGCCCGATGGTTGGCCAATCCCGACCATCCCTTGACCGCGCGAGTCATCGTCAATCGCGTGTGGCGTTGGCATTTCGGACGCGGATTGGTCGCTTCGACCGAAAACTTTGGCAAACTCGGAGACCGACCCTCGCATCCGGAACTGCTCGATTACCTCGCTCGTTGGCTTATCGAATCGGGTTGGTCGATCAAGGAACTCAATCGTTTGATCCTGAGTTCGAGCACCTATCAAATGCAATCGCACCATGAATCTTCCGAGCGGGCACTCGTTGTCGATCCCGAGAATACGCTTCTTTGGCGATTCCGTATGCAACGCATGGGCGCGGAACAAGCGAGGGATTCGATCCTGGCATGCGCTGGCATGTTGGATCAGCAAATGGGGGGCAAATCGGTGCCACTGCGCAATAGGCAATTCGTGTTTGATCATACATCGATCGACCATACCCGCTACGACAGTGTACGGCGCACAGTCTTTCTACCGGTGATCCGCAATCACTTGTTCACAATGCTCGAGCAATTCGATTATCCCGATCCGACGATGCCCGGTGGGGATCGTCAGACAACCACGGTCGCACCTCAAGCGTTGCTTCTGATGAATGCCGATTGGGTTCTCGATGCCGCTAGCACGCTTGCCCGTCAAAGCGAACAGGCAGCAAGCCTCCCTGCCGATCGTATCGATTGGTTGATGATGCAAACCATTGGCCGGCCCCCGAACGAACGGGAGCGGGAAGTTTATCTGCAATTCGTGAGCGAACCCTCAGTGCCTATAGTTGATCCCACATCAGCAACCTCCCCATCGACAACAAGCTCTCTATCGACAACTAGGTGGGAGATGCTCGCGCACAATCTGCTGATCTGCAACGAGTTCTTTTACATCCAGTGAGAGCTTTTACATCCAGTGAGAGATCGCATGTTTGGAAATAATCAACCGCAAGAGATGCAACAGGTCGCTGCTCGGCGACATTGGTTGAAAAGGGCAGCGCTCGGCTTTGGCGGTCTGGCGTTTCATTCGATGTTGCATAGCGCATCGGCTGACGAGGGTGGTGGGCGAGGGGCGAACCCGTTGGTTCCTCGGCAGCCGCATTTTCCCCCTCGCGCCAAGCGGATCGTCTTCCTATTCATGAAGGGTGGCCCATCGCACGTCGATACGTTTGACCCAAAACCACTGCTGCAGCGCGACGATGGCAAGCCACCTCCGTTTGAATTGCCGCGGGTGGTATTCGCACCGCAAGGGAATCTGCTCAAGAGTCCCTGGAGATTTCATCAGCATGGACAGAGCGGACTGAGCGTCAGTGAACTGTTCCCGAATGTCGCTAAACATGCCGATCGATTGTGCGTGCTTCGCTCGCTGTACGGGAGCAACCCCGCGCATGGCGGCGCGCTGCTGAAGATCCATACCGGTAGCGATCAATTCGTTC
>JBILGC010000122.1:0-3369 GCA_044351265.1 Bacteroidia bacterium | reverse complement strand
TAACTGAGAAACAGAAGAACCAAATCCATCTCCATCATTGTCTTGATAATAGGTTTGTTGGGTATAATCACAAGCCGTAGCGCAAGTTGCAGAGGCTGAATAATTACAAGCAGAAGGATCATTACAACCAGCAACAAAGTTTTCATCAATGCTCGAGTTACAGTTATCATCAATGGTGTTACAAGCCAATTCCGTTGCACCCGGGTTTATAGCACCATTCGCATCGTTACAATCTGTATTGATTTGTTCTACAAAACCTGTCTGAGAGGAATTACAAGTAAACTGTTGTGCACCCGTGCTTGCACCATAACCATCCCCATCAACATCTGGATAAAAAGTACACGTGGCAGCTACACTCGGTGCAAAAGCAACTCCACGAAATGCAGTGTTGGTAATGGGAGTTGCAATGCTAGTTGCCACAGCCGTCAGCGCAGAACCAGAAGAAACAATGTTAGAAGTTGCGCCTGTATTGTCAATTATTTTCCAAAGACCAGTTCCATTGGTAGCATAAATGGTAGCTGTGCTTGTCACAGCATCCCACTTTGCACAAACACCTGTAATGTTGGTCCCTGTCAAAGTGCCTTTCGCACTCCAAGTTGCACCGTCATAAGACATCTTAATCAATGTAGTGTTGTTGGCGATGTACAATAAATCTGCACCTGGAATGGATGAGTTGGCATCCAAAAATTGATAAGCATAGGAATCAGTGGAAGCAATTTGTAGGGTGTTGGCTACTGAAGTTGTTGGTAATCCTGTTCCAACCTTACTCAAACCAATAAGAGTTGCAGTATTAGATGAGCACCACAATTGACCATCTACAATTGAAACTACGCGAACACTGGCATCATTGTTAGAAATTGACGTTGATGCACCTGTAGATCCAAGTGTAACATAACGCACACCACCTGCTGCACCAGCCATCCAAAAACCTGAACCGTCCTGGGTAACAGAGCTTCTGACATTGTTTCCAGTAAATGCATCATTGACAATGGTTGAAGTGTTAACAGATCCATCATTATAAACTGCAATGGCAACACGGGGATAGGTAGCTGATGCCGATGATGAAACGTTGCTCGTTCCAACTGGGGCATTATAACCCACCAATGTCAAACGTTGCTGATCCCCTGACAAATTCAAGGCTCCTTCACTGGTTCCAGAATTACTCATGGTAACCCCATAATTGGAACCACTATTCACAAATGGAATTGGAACAGTTTGAACATAACCTCCCACAGTATTAAACTCACGAATCAAAATGGGAACGCCAGTTCCATTGGCCTGTAAGGCACCGCTTCCAGCTTGCAAAACAACAATGTTGTCCGCTCCGAAAGTACTTGGTGTTGCGTAGGTAATTCCCTGAACATTGACCGTTTGTGACGTCGCTCCTGTGCTGGATAAAGTTACATTACCAGCAACAAATTGTCCTGCGCTCACTCCCGTTAAACGTACGCTGATATTCGTAGCCAAAACGATTCCACTGGCTGGTGTCAAAGAAACAGAAGAAGAGAAATTCGTTCCATCGCTACTCACTTCAAATCCAGTAGGAGCAGTTACCACCAATGGGTCCGTAAGATTGACTCCTGAAGCAATAACTGTTTGACTGGTTGATGGTGTTCCCACCGATGTTAAAAAACCTCCAGGAGTCCCAGAAGCAGATACAGCAGGAAAACTCGGTACACCACGAACGGTGAAGTCGTCAATACGGTAATTACCGCCAGAAGTCGTTCTAGTATAAGTGAATCTAAATCTCAAGTCACTCACATCTCCAGCATTGGGGATGCTGATCCAGTTGCCGCCATTGACGACAGCCCAAGTGCCATTTCTAGTAACATCAGTGTAACTCGCCGAAGTCCAGTTAGCGCCATTATCAACTGAAAACTGAAATGCTACAACACCAGTATAAGAGGCAGATGAAGCTCTTGCTCCCCAAATAACTTGAATATTGGAGTACCCTGTTGTATTCACAACACCTGAAATGGTTGCTACGGACACGCCAGTACCCCCGTTATCGTTCAAATTGGCTCCAGCACTAGAAGCAATTGGAGTAGAGTAATTCGAACCGCTATTAGAAGAGGTTGACAACTGCAAATTGGCAACATTAGCGCCTGAAGCCACCCAACCGGTTTGAAGACTGGCTGTTGTAACGTTAGTTGAACCGAAATTGGTACTGTAAACGACAGTCTGTCCAAAAATGAATGTTGTTGTGATTGACAACAACAAACCAAAGAATACTTTTTTATTCATAATTAATGTCTTAACATTTATTGAGGGAACAAATTTGAGTTCTAAAAAAAATTAACTTGCACATTCTATGTGAATGATACGTGAATATTTCGGCATACCCAAAACCCGTATGTTACTTAAATGTTATGCTAATGCTTCGCTATGGTGAGCACCACGCGATCGCTAGTGGTATTGATTTCTAACCAATAATATCCCGAAAGCCATGCAGCGGTATCAACGGAATTTTGATTCATAATTCCAAATATACCTTTGTCCATTAACCTTCCAGCAATATCTCTTATTTGATACTCGGCATATCCTTTCACTCCCCGCACATGGAGGACATCATTGAACGGATTGGGATAGATTTCAACACTTGACCCAGGGACAACTCCGGTTCCAACTTCTTGAGCCGTATTAACGCTAAAGTCATCGATTCGATACGTTCCTGCCGTCGTCGCGCCATCTCCTTCAATATGGATGGTCCATTTGAACCTCAGCAAAGATTGATTATTGGCATTGGCAGGCAGTGCAATGGGCGTTCCCAAATTAACCAAAGACCAAATGCTATTCGCATCATTATCATCGTACACCAAAGTCAACCAAGACGCTCCACCATCTATTGAGTAGGTTAATGTTGGCAATGTACTTCCCGAAACCAGAAAATTGGATGATACGCGAGAGCCAAAATGCACAACCAAATTACTTTGACCCGTGGCATTAATAATGGGGGAAATCAATTCATAATCTCCGCTGATATTCTCGTTGTTTCTTATCACAATATTATTCCCACCACTTGCACCTGAATATCCGGAAGAGTTGGTACTATCCGTATGCCAACCTATACCTGGGTCCCCACCAATACTCCAACCGTTGGGAAGAATTGGAGCCAAAACGGAATCAAAATTCTCATGATAAACTTCTATTTGAGCAGTCGCTTCTTTGAGAACAAAAAATGAAAAGAAAAGAACGAATACATACTTCATAACGTTAGAATTTTAGTTGCCATCCAATACGCAATTGATCATCTGTCCATGGGTCCAAACCTTCCAAAGAGGTGTCTGATAGTCTTTTAATAAAGTGCACTTTGATTACAGAGTTAAAACCATCCAAACAAAAATCAATTCCTGTCGAGAGGTTATTCCG
>JBILGC010000051.1:0-14303 GCA_044351265.1 Bacteroidia bacterium | reverse complement strand
TATTACCTAAAGTGCTGCCGCTTCCATAAATGGTATTTGCTATGTATCGTAATGAATCTGCAGGTGCAACAGCCGGAGAAGTATTTGGTCTTATTACTACCAGTCTGTTATTCCCGTTTCCGCTTGTCCAGTTCAGCTTAAAGGAGGTGTTTGTTTGGCTGCTAATAATAAGGTTTGATGAGTTTACGCTTGGTTTGACTGGTAATGCTCCTCCCCAAATTCTACGAACAAAGTGAGGACTATCGATAAATGGGTTTCTGTTATTCTGAATAGCAAATATGGCATTGTTACGTTTGATTTCTTTATCACTCACCGGATCCAAATTATGCCAATTGATGAGTAAATTTAAAAACCAGGATTCAAATACGGTTGAAGTATTATTGGCCAATAAAATGGCATCTGCCTCAGGGGTGTTAGCACTCCAGCTTCCTATTATATTTTCATACCGTGTAGCTAGATAAAAATAGGCCCGAGCCAAATCACCTTTATATTCATCAATAGGTTCAAATACATCTCCTAAATATGTTCCGCTGGTATTTGGTCCACGTTTACCGCCAATTAAAGAAGTCCAATTAGGCGTGGCTACTGTTCCATAAGGTAGATCTCCTCTCTGAGCATTCACCCTTTTATCGGTAGCAAAAATGTGATGTACATCCGAAACCATTGGCGCGGCATTGGCAAAGTAACTTTGCGGAAAAGAATGTTCGCGGTTATATTTTTGGCCTTCACTTGTTCCGCCTGTGCCATTATCCTGATTGGTGCCTAAAGTAAACTCATAAGGCGAGGCGGTATCAAATCGAGTAGAGTAAATATCCCAAACTTTTCCATTAGGTTGCACATCGGTTGTATAAAACGCATTCCATACACCTGGAGTATATCCCTGATCAGAGTGGCCTGCAATCCTATTATATAAAGCTGTTTTTAAACTTGCTCCGTTTCCGGTTGCGGTGCTGTAATAGTTGCTTGGGGAGGTTGGAATGCTCCAGGCAATGCCGGTTCCTGTAACATTTAAAATTTGTGTGGTTGATCCACTGCTGATGAAATTAACAACACCACTTTGCAATCCTGTTGCTGATGGGCTGAATCGTATATAAATATTTGTTGAATTTATATTTCCTGATTGAGGTGTGATAGAAAGTGAAGCAGTGTAACCTTGCCTGTATTGCAACGAAACTTCATAACCATTGGGAGCCTGTATTTGCAGAGGATTGGTTAATGCACTTGCAGATAACAGAACCCTTTGTGAGACGGAAGATTGAAAAGTATATACATTGCCAAAAGAGGGAAGAGTAGCGCTGCTAATTGAAATAGTTCCTGCCAGCAGACTTATTGGTGAGAATATTAATAGTAAAATATTGAAAAAGCGCATAACAAGATATTGCACAGCAAGTAAGTGAATGATTATTATTTAATATGAAAATATTTTGCAATTTTTTCTGCGCATCGTTCTCCATCTATTGCAGCACTCACAATGCCACCGGCATAACCTGCGCCTTCTGCACACGGATATAAACCTTTGATGTGGATATGCTCCAAGGTTTCTTTATCTCGTGGTATGCGCACAGGGGATGAAGTGCGGCTTTCAGTAGCAACCATCACGGCATCATTGCTCACATACCCTTTTAATTTTTTACCAAAGGATTGCAATGCTTCTCTTAGGGAAGCACTTACAAAGCCCGGTAAGACCTCATACAAATCATGGCTTTGAATGCCGGGTAAATAAGAGCAGTCTGGCAATGCAGCCGATTCTTTTCTGTTCACAAAATCAAGCACACGTTGTGCCGGTGCCTGTAATGATTTTGTTTTATCGAAAGCAGTTTTTTCTACATTCGATTGAAAGTACAATCCAGCTAGGTCACCATGTTTCTCAAACGGTTTAAAGTCTTTCACTTCAACAGAAACAACCAGCCCTGAGTTTGCAAATTCATTATTTCGCTTGCTAGGGCTCCAGCCGTTTACTACAATTTCATCGGGTGCGGTTGCTGCCGGAGCAATAATGCCGCCTGGGCACATACAGAACGAAAACACCCCTCTACCCAATGATTGATTAACAATTGAATATGCTGCAGGTGGTAAAAAATCGCCACGTGTATTGCATTTATATTGAATTTGATCAATCAGTTCCTGCGGATGTTCTATACGCACGCCCAATGCAAAAGGTTTTGCCTCTATGGTAATGTTCTTTCTATTCAGTAATTCATATACATCTCTTGCACTGTGTCCGGTTGCAAGAATTAATTGGGAACAAATGAATTTATTTTCATCATTAATCGTTACTCCTGCAATCTCATTTCCATTTAATAAAATATCAGTGAGCTTGCTATTAAAATAGATTTCCCCACCGCAGTTTAATATGGTTTCACGAATTCGTGTGATAATACCAGGAAGCTTATTGGTGCCAATATGAGGATGTGCTTCGTACAAAATATGTCGTTCTGCACCATGAGCCACCAGTAGCTTGAGTATGCGGTTCACATCTCCACGTTTGGTTGAGCGGGTATATAATTTACCGTCACTATACGTGCCGGCACCTCCTTCGCCAAAACAGTAGTTCGATTCCGGATTAACAATGTTATGACGGGTAATAAGTGCAAGATCTCTGCGTCTTTCTCTAACATCCTTGCCTCTTTCAAAAACGATTGGTTTAATACCTTGTTCAATGAGTTTCAATGCTGCAAACAACCCGGCAGGACCTGCGCCAATAATTACTGCATGCTTCGCTTTACGTACATCTATAAAATTAAAATGAAAAGATTCCTCGGGTGGTTTTTCATCAACATAAATCTCTAGCTGAATGTTGTAGCGTATAGGTTTACGCCTTGCATCAAGCGATTTTTTGAGGATATGAATAGCGGCTAAATCAGGTATGCCTAGCTGCCTAGCAGTATACAATTGTGTTAGCTCAGAAGTGGCACACTGCTCGGGTAGCAGGCTTATTTCAATGGTTTTGTGCATGTTGTTAGGGAGTTATCCTAAAAATGTGGGTAACAAAAGTCTTAAAAATTTGTGTCATTTTTTAGATTTGGCCTTTATTTATCTTAAATAATATAATTTCAGTATGTCTGATATCAATCAACTCAATCAGGTTTCAGCGCAAATACGCAGAGATATTTTACGAATGGTTCATGGTTGCAAATCCGGTCATCCCGGAGGTTCATTGGGCTGTGCCGATTTTTTTACCGCTATGTTTTTTGATGTGATGGATCATAATCCTGCGTTTAGAATGGATGCAACAGGAGAAGATTTGTTTTTCTTATCAAATGGACATATTTCACCCGTTTATTACAGTACCCTTGCAAGGGTAGGCTATTTTCCTGTTGAAGAGCTTAAAACTTTCAGGCGACTTAACTCGCGCTTACAAGGGCATCCCGCAACGCATGAGCATCTTCCGGGTATACGTATTGCAACCGGATCGCTTGGACAAGGTTTATCTGTTGCTGTGGGTGCAGCGCTCGCAAAAAAATTAAATCAAGATAACAAATTGGTTTATGCGTTAATGGGAGATGGTGAAATACAAGAGGGGCAATGTTGGGAAGCTTTGATGTTTGCAGCACATCATAAGGTAGATAACCTGATTGTAACCATTGACAGTAACGGCCAGCAAATTGATGGCTCAACAGCTGAGGTAGCAGGTATTGGCGCTGCAGATATTGAAGCCAAGGTGCGTGCATTTGGTTGGGAAATCTTAAAAATGAATGGCCATAATATGCATGAGATACTGGATACCATGAGTAACGCTAAGTCTCTAACCGGTAAAGGGAAACCAATATTTATTCTCATGTCTACCGAAATGGGTTATCCGATTGATTTTATGATGGGATCGCATAAGTGGCATGGTGTAGCCCCTAATGATGCGGAGTTGGAGAAAGCATTGGCTCAGTTGCCACAAACCCTTGGCGATTACTAATCTTGAAATTTCCTTACACATATCGTTTACTCTTATTTGTGATGTTGATGCTTGTTTTGGGCAGTACAAAAAGTGTGCAGGCACAGGATAAAGTTAAAACCCGCATTCTCTTTTTGTTTGATGCATCAGGTAGTATGTATGCGGTGATGGATAAAGATAATCGGATAACAGTAGCTCGCAGGATTTTGAATAAGTTGATGGATAGCCTGCAAAATGCAAAAGGGGTTGAGGTTGCCTTACGTGTGTATGGCCATACCAGTCCGCCTGCAAGACGCGATTGTAAAGACACCCGGCTTGAGGTGCCTTTTAAACCCAACAACCACAAAGCCATTAAAGAAAAAGTTAACGGAATTAATCCGAAGGGCACCACACTCATTGCTTATTCCTTGCAGCAATCTGCCGGTGATTTCCCCAAAGAGCCCGGAGTTAGAAATGTAGTGGTATTAATTACTGATGGCATTGAAGAGTGTCAGGGAGATCCTTGTGCAGTATCAGAGGCATTGCAAAGCAGCGGTGTAATCTTGCGCCCTTTTATTATTGGCTTGGGAGGTAATGATGATTTCAGAAAGGCATTTGAATGCGTAGGCAGGTATTATAATGCAGCTACCGAAGCTGATTTTGACTTGGTATTGAATGTTGTTATTAGTCAGGCTATGAATAATACCACAGTTCAGGTAAACCTATTGGATGTATACAGCAAGCCAACTGAATCCAATGTGAATATGACATTTTATGATATGCATTCAGGGCAAATGATGTATAATTTTATACATACCATGAACGAAAAAGGTGTACCTGATACATTATTACTCGATCCTATTTATAAATACAAGATGGTTGTAAATACGCTGCCACAAGTAGAGAAGAGCAATATTGAGATAACTCCCGGAAAACATACCATCATTGGGGTGGATGCTCCGCAAGGTTCACTCATTCTAAAAACACAGGGGTTAACCAATTATGATAGGTTGCATTTTATTGTTCGTAAACAGAATGATCCAAAAACCTTGCACGTTCAGGATGCAAATACCACAGAAAAATATCTGGTAGGTAAATATGATATAGAAATTTTATCACTGCCACGCATTCATCAAAAGGGGGTTGAAATAAAACAAAGTTATGCTACCACCATTGAAATACCCCAACCGGGAAGGCTAACCGTTATGGCAGTGACCCAAAATTATTTTGCCGATATTTATCAAATGAATAGGAATGAACTGGTATGGGTATATAAAATCCCAACAGAGATTCGAATGCAAAATATTTTGATGCAGCCGGGTAAGTACAAAATAATTTACCGTGCAAAAAATGCTTATCGTTCAAGCCAAACTTTTGAGCGGGAGTTTGAAATAAAATCAGGTGCCACAACAAATTTTAATTTGAATTAATAATAGTTTCATGAAACAGTTTGAAATACTGAATACAAAAGATACTCGTTCCGGTTTTGGTGCCGGCCTACATGAATTAGGTAAAACAAATCCAAACGTAGTGGCTTTGTGTGCCGACTTAACAGGCTCACTTAAAATGGATGCTTTTCAGAAGGATTTTCCAGAGCGTTTTATTCAAGTAGGAATTGCAGAAGCCAATATGATAGGTTTAGCAGCAGGTTTAACCATTGGGGGCAAAATTCCCTACACAGGAACATTTGCTAATTTTAGCACAGGCCGTGTGTATGATCAGATTCGCCAATCTGTTGCTTATTCAGAAAAAAATGTAAAAATATGTGCATCGCATGCAGGTTTAACGCTGGGAGAAGATGGTGCCACGCATCAGATATTGGAAGATATTGGCTTAATGAAAATGCTGCCGGGCATGACTGTTATTAATCCCTGCGATTATAACCAAACCAAGGCGGCAACCATTGCTATTGCCAAGCATTTTGGGCCCGTTTATTTGCGTTTTGGCCGACCAGCTGTTCCTAATTTTACACCCGAAAATCAGGTGTTTGAAATAGGCAAGGCTCTTTTGTTAAATGAGGGTAGTGATGTGAGTATTTTTGCGACAGGGCATTTGGTATGGAAAGCTATTGAGGCCGGCTATATGCTAGCTGAAAATGGAATAAGTGCAGAGGTTATCAATATACATACCATTAAACCGTTGGATGAGTCAGCAGTGCTTGCATCGGTTAAAAAAACACGTTGTGTTGTAACTGCCGAAGAACATCAGATGAATGGTGGTTTGGGAGATAGCATTGCACAACTGTTAGCTAGAAATTATCCAACACCTCTAGAAATGGTTGCTGTAAATGATAGTTTTGGTGAAAGTGGTACGCCTGATGAATTGATGAAAAAATATGGTTTAGATGCTCCTCATATTGTTGCTGCCGCAGAGCGGGTGATGAAGCGGAAATAATGAGATAATGTGTTAGAAAACTTATTATTCTACTTTCATTCCTGGTAACAGCATTCAGTATTCAATATAGGGGAGGAGCACATAAAACTAAATTGCAAACCTCCATATGAGTTTGCCTAATATGGCACCGCGCTTTGGGTCAAATGAACCTATACGGGTATCGTATATCTGATTAAAGATAAAAAAGAAATCTGCGCCAAGTTTGGGTATTACCTGAAGTCTGAAATTAAAATTAAGTTCATCTTGAGCTGAGTTCCATTGTGTAAGAAGTGATCCGAAAACATTGGGGGTAATTGCATATTCCATGCGTGAGCCAATTAAGTCTGTTTTGAAATTTCCTTCAGGTAATTTAATATCGTTCAACTCATACCGCAGGCTGATATTTAAATATTTGCTGGTTCTCCAAAGTAAATCAGAAACAGAGCGCAATGCCGTGCCCTTATAGAAATTACCATATGTAAGACTTGAATTTACCGAAAGTGTTCTGCCTCTGAAAGTAGTTGCATTTGCGCCCCATTGGCGCCACCAGTATTCGCCCATTGGAATCACAATATCACTGCGCAGATTGAAACCTTTGATCAATCCTTCGCCAATAAATTGATAATTCAATGTAAGCCTTTCTCCACTTCTGGTTTCAAAACCTGCAAATTGAATCACATATTCAAACGACTGCATTTTTTTGGTATCGTTGTACTCGGTCCATGTGAGCATTCCAGGCGAAAATTCAAATTGCCTAATCCACTTTAGAAATTTCTTAGGCCTTGGCTTTAGAGTTAGTATAGCAAAATGTTCTCTGAAGTTTGTTCTGAGTTGTAAGCCGCTTGCCGGATTAAATCCAGCAGGGCTCTGCTGAGTGCTTGCAAATAAGCTAATCCTGTCATTTGGATAGCTTATAAAAGCCCTATAAGCGTAAGCATCCGGTTGATAGCCGGAGTCATTATCAAATGTTTTGATGAAGGCTCCTCCAATTTCAAGATTTTTGTTTCCCAAAAAGCGGGCTGTGCTGTATCGGCCATTGATTCCGTTCGTGGAGTTCCATTGGCGGTGGTCGGCACGGTTAACAGACATTGCACCAATAATGCTTTGTTTGCCTACATCCTGCCTCCAACTACCAACTGTATAATTGGTTGAAGGCTGCAGGGCAGTGGCCCCGGTTTGTATACTCATTAATCCAATGGTTCGATTCTGTTCTTTGCCAAGCATACGTCCACCTGCAACGATTGGAACAGGCTCACGGTTGTTATCCAAACCAATTTTACGAGTATAAAATGGGATGATGCGATTTCCGCCAAATCCCATATTAAAGAAGTCATCGCCTTCCAGAAAGAACTCCCTCAGTTCAGGAAAAAATAGTGGGAAACGGGTAATATTAATTTGCTGCTGGTCTGCTTCTACCTGGGCAAAATCCGTATTGAATGTTAGGTTTAAGCGATAAGTAGGTGAGAGCAGGTAATTGATATCACCACCTCCATTAAGCACTCCCTTTTTTTCAGGAGCAGTTTGGCCTCCGCCAATGGCATAGGGTTTTATTTCAATAAACTGTTTGTGTGTAAGATTTTTTAACCCCGCAAGGGTTCCGGCTTGGTTTACACGTTCTATGCGGTTATCGCGACTCCAGCCTTGCCACAAAGCCTGTTCACGTTTTCTTCTGATATTTCTTTCGAAGTTAATGCCCCATTCCTGATTATTTATATGATTTCTGTATTTAAGTGCATACCACGGAATTTCAAACTCTGCAAACCAGCCTTCATTGGTTCGTGTGGTATGCACATCCCAAACCGCATTCCAAAAAGCATTGGTTGAGCCGCCATTATTAAATATTTGAAGGTCGGCACGGGCACCATTGGGGTTGGTTACAAACATAAAACCATTGCGTTGGTCTTTGTAAGTATCAATCACCACCATAAAATTATCATCCAGTGCGTAGTTAAAATCTCTTCTAAGTTCTTTGGCAATAATACCTGAAGGCATGCTGTCATAACACCACACAGCTATATATAGAAATTGATCGTTATAGGCAACGGCAACTTCAGTGCGTTCTGAAATGGGCTGATTGTAGTTTAGTTCTCTTTGTGTAAAATTGCTTATGCGTGGTGCATTCAGCCATACATCCTCATTGAGTACGCCATCCAATTCAATACGATTATTAATTTGCACGGCCTGTATGCAGTTTGGCACTGAAACTTGCCCATTGGCCTGGTTTAGATATGAAATCCAAAGCCAGCAAAACAATATATGTATGTAATGCTTTTTGTTCAAACGGCTGCGAATATAAAGCAGATTGATGAAAGCAAGGCGGCAGTTTTCAGCATAAAAAAACCGGCACATGGCCGGTTAGTTCATTAATTAGTTGCGTTATTATATAGCTTGCGCTTTAATCTTTTTTGCAGCTTCCGTAATTTTTGGCAATATCTCAAAGGCATCACCTATTATACCGTAATCTGCTGCTTTAAAAAATGGAGCTTCAGGATCTTTATTAATGGCTACAATCACCTTGCTTGAGCTAACTCCTGCAAGATGCTGGATTGCACCTGAAATACCTATTGCTATATAGAGGTTTGGTTTAATGGTGATACCTGTTTGGCCTACGTGTTCGCTGTGCGGTCTCCAGTGCATATCGCTTACAGGCTTTGAGCAGGCTGTGGCAGCCCCCAGTGTATCTGCTAGGTTTTCTATTAAATGCCAGTTTTCAGGACCTTTTAATCCTCGCCCACCGCTTACCACTATTTCCGCTTCGGTTAATGGAATTTTTCCTGTAACGCGACTAACCTCAACAGGTGTGCTAATGAAATCTGCCTCATTAATTGCAGCTTCAGCATTCGAAAATTGGTATGGTTTACTGTATTCGGTAATATTAAAAGTATTTGGCGTAATGGCTAGCACTTTAACAGCAGTTTTTAAATCAACATCTGCAAAGGCTTTTCCTGAGTATACGCCTCTGCGCACTTTGAATCCTGCCGTAGTATCGGGCATTGAGATAACACCACTGGCAATGCCTGCTTTTAAGTTTGCTGCCACACGGGATGCAACAGATTTCCCTGAATAAGTGTTTGAAATAACCACAACGCCTGCATTTTCTTGTGTAGCAGTTTGGCTGATGATTTTGGCATAAGCCTCGGCAACAAACTGATTAAGCTTATCGCCTTTAATAGCAATAACTTTATCTGCACCATATTTTGCAAGGTCTGCACACTTACTTTCATCTATGTTACCAATAGCAAGTGCCACGCATTGGCTACTATTGTTCTTGGCAATTTCAGAACCGTAGCTCACAGCTTCAAAAGTTGATTTCTTAAATATTCCTTCTGTGCTTTCTGCAAATACTAATACACTCATAGGTTTAATTTATTGAGGCTTGTAGCCTGATTTATCTAATTATTAAATAACTTTAATTTCGTTATGCAAAATATCAATTAATTGTTCGGCCTGCGCGGCATTAATGAGTTTTACACCACCCTTGGCAGCGGGCAGTTCGAACATTACAGTGGCACTAGTTGGGCTGCTTGCAGCAGGCTCTAGCACTTTTAAAGGTTTTGTACGCGCTGCCATTATTCCACGCATGTTTGGTATACGTGGTTCGGTAAGTTCTTTTTGAGCACTTGCTACGAGCGGCAGTTTACAAGTTAATTTCTCTTTACCGCCATCAATATCTCTTTCCATTGTAGCTAAGCCATTTTCAACCTCAATGGAAGTTATTACATTAATAGAAGGTATACCCAACATTTCACCCAATAAACCACAAACCAAACCTCCGTTATGATCAATAGATTCGCGGCCGGTAATTATCAAGTCGTAATTCTCGGTTTTGGCATATGCAGCAATTTGCTCGGCAACATAATAGGCATCAGTTGGTTCTGCATTGACGCGAACTGCATCCTGAGCACCAATGGCAAGGGCTTTGCGAATGCTTGGTTCCGTATCTGCAAGCCCTACAGTAATGGCAGTTACAGTGCCTCCTTGTTTTTCAGTAATTTCAAGAGCCCTGGTAAGGGCCAGTTCGTCATACGGATTAATAATAAACTGAACACCTGCCGTATTAAACTTCGTGTTATTCTCCGTAAAAGTTACTTTTGTGGTAGTGTCAGGAACATTGCTGATACAAACTAAAATCTTCATAAAGTCGCGTTTCTGAATGGGTGACAAAAGTAGTTAAATTTTGTTTTTAAAAAATGGTAAATCAGCGCTTAAACAAATTATTAGCCATGCTTGTGGAGCAGCCAGAGGATTTGTTTTTACAATACGCCCTTGGTATGGAGTATATAGGTATGCAGGATTGGAAAGCAGCTCAGGAGGCTTTTGAGAAGGTACTCAAAGATGATGATTCTTACATCCCTGCATATTATCAGCTGGCGAAGCTGCATATTAATAATGGAAATGAGCATGAGGCCATAGAGATGCTGGAGAAAGGGCAATTACTGGCCAGGCAAAAGGGTGACACAAAAACTGCCAATGAATTCAGAACAGCACTAGATGAAATTTTATTCAATTAGTGATTAAAATGGAGGCGGAGAATAATCTTCTTCATCATGGGTCATATCGTTTAATTTTGAACTGAAAGTTACGGTTCCTGGATTATCGGCCATTATGCTTGGATTTGAATTGAATTCAAATTCGCTCAGATCTTTAAACTTGGTTATTTCACTCACAAATCGCAAATGTACCTTGCCTGTTTCACCGTTTCTGTGTTTTGCTATATGTAATTCAGCGATTCCTTTGGTAAGTGTTCCATCTTCGTATTCTGAGATGCCATAATATTCCGGACGATAAATGAACATTACCATATCGGCATCTTGCTCTATTGAGCCTGATTCTCTTAGGTCCGATAACATTGGTATTGCCGTTGTGCCGCGTTTTTCTGAAGCACGGCTAAGCTGTGCAAGGGCCAGCACCGGCACATCCAGTTCTTTTGCCAGTCCTTTTAAGGAGCGTGAGATATAGCTTACTTCCTGTTCGCGGTTGCCATTTTTATTATTTGAGTCATCTCCACGCATTAACTGTAAATAATCTATAATTATGAGTTCAATATTATGCTGCTCTTTTAATCTTCTGCACTTAGAGCGCAGCTCAAAAACAGATAAAGCGGGTGTGTCATCTATAAAAATAGGGGCCTCATTCAAGCGGGCGATTTTAGTATTAAGCTGATGCCATTCATGCTCAGCAAGTGTACCTTTCTTAAGTTTATCACCTGTAATTTCAGCTTCACCCGATATCATACGAGTAACCAGTTGTTTGCTACTCATCTCAAGCGAGAATACAGCCACAGCCTTCGGTGTTTCGCTATTTAAAGAAGCGTTACGGGCAATTGATAAAACAAGTGCAGTTTTACCCATAGCCGGGCGAGCAGCAATAATTACGAGGTCTGATTTTTGGAAACCGGAAGTAATGCGATCCAGTTTGGTAAAACCGGAAGTAATGCCTGTTAGCCCATCCGCTTTATCTTTCAATGCTTCTATATCGCGTATGGTTTCTTTTATTACGTAGTTCATCTGTTTGAAATCCTTTTTGATATTTCCCTGAGAAATCTCAAACAGTTTTTTCTCTGCACTATCCAGCAATTCAAAAGCGTCTGAGCTTTCCTCGAAAGCTTCTCGTTGAATTTCGGTAGAAACGCGTATTAATTCTCTTTGAATAAATTTTTCAGCAATGATGCGTGCATGGTATTCAATATTTGCTGCTGAAGCAACACGATTGGTTAATGATGTTATAAAATAGGCCCCACCAACTAAATCAAGTTGACCACGTTTCCTTAATTCCGATGTTACGGTTAGTATATCAATTGGCTGAGCTGAGCCGAATAAATCTCTGATGACTTCAAATATGAGAACATGCTGATGTTTGTAGAAACTTTCAGGTTTTAGAATGTCGGCTACAATTGTTATGGCATTCTTTTCCAGCATAAGCGCTCCTAATACTGCTTCTTCTAAATCCAATGCTTGCGGCTGCAATTTGCCCGACTCTACAGATGCTAATTTTTCTGTTGTTTTATTGGTTCTTTTTCTTGTATTTTCTACCATCTTAATCTTCCAAACGAATGTGAAATGTTAATTTTTTTATATTCTCGAAATTAGGCTTCTTGACATCTTTTTTGAAATTCTATGACAAGGAAATGAGTTATGCACAGTGTTTAAAAAAATGGTGGATGAGTTGTGGGTATGTTTTATTGATAAACTGTGAGCCACTGATGCTCTAAGTATATTTTTCCACAAGTTTATGAGTTGCGAATTGCATGCAGTTTGCTTATATATCTGAAAATCATGCAAGGCAGTTTTCAGATTTATCAAGCTTTAATAATTTTTTAACATGGGTATTGGGAAACTTCTGAGTTGACACGCTATAAAATACTGCTGCTTTGATTGTTAAGCAATTGACTTTTTAGATTAAAAGTTCAAGGTTAATTTCCAACTAATTTAACGAACAAAAGATATTTGTTGCTGGCTGGGTTAATTTCATTTTTCACACCCACTTTTCTGATTGTTTTTTTAACTTAGGATTTCAGTATTTTTACCATATTTGTATGCATTATCAAACATGCCTAAGGTTAAGATTATCACAGTAATTTTTATTTACTTTTCCGCAAGCGCAATAGCGCAAACCGGATTTCAGCAGAAAACAAATAATGCAGGACGTATTCAACTAACAGCCAGCAATGCAGGAACCATAGGCAGACCTCAGGTACGTAGCAATGTTTCCGGCCCGGCCTCCATGGCCTATCCCACCAAAGGTCTAGAACACTTGTTTGAATCAGGTATTTGGATTGGTGCAGTGGTAAACGGGCAACCGCTCGTTTCAACCAGTGCGGTAGATGCATCAGCAGGTTACTCTACAGGTGGCAACGGTTTTGAGTTTTCTCCATTGGCACCGCCCTTGGAGCGTTCCAAGCTTACATCCAGCCCCAATTATTCATCATCTGCTGTATCGCATCAGGATATTGTATACCAGTTTAGCGATGAGTCGACCGTGGTTCCGGGAACTTCCATTCCCATTAGTGGGCATTTAAATCCGTTGTATGCCAAGGTACGACTAGAAACATATGCATGGAATTTTTCATTTGCCGATTTCTTTGTGATTTGCAATTATGAAATAACCAATAACTCTACCCAAAATTGGGATTCTGTATGGATTGGTCAATGGGCTGATTTGGTGGTAAGAAATGTGAATGTTACCCGTGATGCAGGTACCGCATTTTTTAACAAGGGCCGTAATGCTGTTGATGCAAAATATAAAGCAGTGTATGCATGGCTGGCAGATAACAATGCAGATGATGCAAATTTTATTCAATCCTATGGTGCTATGCAGTTCTTAGGAATGGATTGGCGAGGTTTATTTTTTAACGCAGACAAGCCGGATACCTTTCTTTCACTCGGATATCCTGCGCCCAAGGTTAATTTTAACTTCTGGAATTTTAATTCCATTTCACCACCTTTTATTAGCCCTCAAACCGATCTAGACCGCTATGCCAAGCTTAGTTCCAATATTGATTCAACGTTGCTTAATGGCCCGTCAGGACCGGCAAATGGTTCTCCAAATAATTGGATACAATTGGTTTCAGCAGGACCGATTAGCAGGGTAGCACCGGGAGAAAAATTTAATTATACTATTGCATACGTATGCTCCAGAAAACTGGTGAAACCGGTGAGTGGCAGTACAATTGGCACGTCAGCAGAGAGTAGAGGCGAACTTACAGAACACTTTGCCAGAACACGCGCTACTTATGTTGGAGAGGATGTGAACGAAACCGGGAAGTATGATCCGGACTTGGATTTCAATGGAAATGGTAAACTTGATAGATTTATTTTGCCCGAACCGCCAAATTCGCCTAAACTAAAGGTAATTGCTACCGATAGCAAAGTTGAATTATATTGGGATGCTTCCTCTACCCAATCTATTGATCCCATCACACGTAAAAAAGATTTTGAAGGCTTTAAATTGTATCGTACCAATGCCGGAGATGATTTAGACCAGGTAATCACAGATGATTTGAATTTGATAGCACAATGGGATTCGGCCGGTAATGCTGTGGGATATAATAATGGATTTGATGCCA
>JBILGC010000078.1:0-8039 GCA_044351265.1 Bacteroidia bacterium | reverse complement strand
TCCTTATGTTTTTAAATACAGTATTAATCAGGTAAAAAACGGCTGGCAGTATTTGTTTGCACTTACTGCTTTTGATAAGGGAGAGCGTGAGTTGGGAATAGGTCCGCTTGAATCATCAGCCATTGAGACGGAGAAGAGAGTATTCCCGGGAACTGCTCCTAAAGAAATTTCAGAAGATGGCTCTTCACAGGTAGGCGTTTATCCCAATCCCTATAAAACAACTGCTGCATGGGATGGGAATACGTCACGCACACAGAAAATATATTTCACCAATTTGCCTGCACAATGTGTTATAACTGTTTATACGGCAAACGGAGATCTAATTACCGTGATTAATCATGATGCAGCAACCTATAATGGCTCGGATGCCAAATGGTATGAAGTTTATGGTGATTCAGAAAAGACCGTTACTTCCGGAGGAGAGCATGCATGGGATTTGCTTTCAACATCTAAAACAACACTAACCTCCGGTGTTTATTTATTTACCGTAGAGGATAAAAAAACCGGTAAAGTTGAACTTGGAAAATTTGTAATTATTAAATAAACCCAAAATAAATGAATATGAAAAAACTACTACTTGCATTCACAGTCGCTGTTTCGACTTTAATGCTTAAGGCCCAAAATCCTTATCCAACTATTCCAATTGATACTGTTCAATTTGTGAATGCACTAAAATTGGCTAACCCTACAGCCAATACTTTGCCAGATTATATAAACCCAACCTTCAGAGATTCTGTTTATAAAGATACGGTTAGGTTTACAGGTATTGTTGTTACCAATCCTAAAATTTATGGTTTGTCTACCAACCGCAAAGCAGCATATATTCAGCGTAAAGGAGGAGGCCCTTGGAGTGGCGTGCTAGTTATGTGCGAACCAAGTGGAACAGGAACTACGCTTGCCAATTTATTAACCGAAACCAAATTCTATGACAATTTTGTGGTAGGTTTTCCTGTTAAGGTTACAGGAGTTTTTCGCGATTTTCAGGGTGAAACACAAATCAACCTGATTAGAAATAACGCCCTTTGGTCAAACGAAGTGGAGCAGGTTTTACTGGTAAAAGACACCTTGGTATACAGTACTATTACGGCTAATCAATTGATGGCAGGTAATCCAAATACAGGATGGGTTCAACAAAAATCTACTGCTGAGCAATGGGAAGGCGCTTTGGTGCAGATTCCTAATGTTACCGTGTATAGCGCCCAAATTAGCGGCAACAGAACATTTTGGAGTGTTATTGATGATGCAGGAAATGTAATAGATGTTAGAGATATGTCAGCTTATTTTAGAAGAGATGATAATGAAGATACTGTTCCAAAAATCGCCAACACATTTCAGGCTCCTCCAATTGGCACACGCCTTGAATTTATTAGAGGAATTGTAACTGAGTATGCCGCTAGCGGTGTTCAGCGTTATGGTATCGCACCCATTTATCCGGGCGATGTGAAGATTTGTACCTCATGCCCTCCAATTGTTAAATTTATTAGAAAAACACCAACCGTTCTCAGATCAAATGATACGCTTGATATTGTATATGAGGTAACCGTAGGTGATACAACCTTAAGAAACAATCGCTTGTTTTATAAACGTGGCAACGGAGCAATGGATTCAGTTAATCTCACTGCAGTATCAGGATTCCCAAATACTTACCGTGGACGCATAAACCCTCCACATGCTGCAGATGAAGTTATTTCTTACTGGGTAAAAGCTGAAGACAGAAAAGACAGAACAACCATTTTTCCTGACCCATTTACTGATGGCTCTAAATTATATGTTACAGCAGATGGTATTCGTTCTATTGCAACTTTACAATACAGTCCTTTTATCAATCTTGCCACCATTTGGAATGGCGATTCAATATTTAATGATGGCTTTACTCGAATCCGCGTGCCTGCCGTTGTAACTAGCACTACACTTGGTTTTGGCAATATGACACTTCAGGCAGGAACAGGACCAAACTCTGCCATTTATGTGGTTCGTACCGCAAATGATAGTGCCTCTAAATGGGAGGTTGGCGACTCAGTTGAAATTACTGCGGCAACTGTTCGCGAAAACAGTAATGTAACAACATTATACAGTGTAAGAGGAAATATTTTAGCTAAAGGAGTTGTCCTGCCTCCGTTTGCCATGAACTTACCTATTGATTCATTTGAACTGAACCGCATAGCTTATGCGCGTCCTTATGAAGGGGTGTTAATGAAGTGGGATAGTGCAGCTGTTGCAAGTAAAAACCCGGATGCTCCAAATAATTTTGGAGAGTTTACCATTACCAGAGCCAATTCATCAACTGCAGCATTAAGAATTGATGACTTAAACAGTCAGCTAGTAGGTTTAAATAATAAACTAAAAGCAGGTATGCAAATGAGTTTCATACAGGGACCGATGTATTTCAGAAATGGGCAGTTTAAATTAGTTCCTCGCGATTTAACTGATATGGATTTGAGTAAACTGGATAGTGTTAAACCTGTAATTACCTTATTGGGCGATAATCCGGATACCACTTATAAAGGCTTGTCTTATGTTGATGCAGGTGCAACTGCAAGTGATGATCTGGATGGCGATATCACTTCTAAAATTGTAAAAACCGGCAGTGTAGATACCTCCAAAGTTGGTACCTATGTTATTAGTTATGTAGTGGCCGATAACTGGGGCTTTACCGACTCGGTGAGCAGAACGGTAATCGTACTCGATACAACAACCGTTGGTGTCAATGAAAATGAGTTAAATTTTGCGCAGGTAAATATCTATCCGGTTCCTGCCAAAGAACTATTATCCATTTCTGCTAATTTCATTAAAACAGTGCCAGTACAAATGACTATTGTTGATTTGTTAGGAAAAACACATGCTAACAGAACATTTATCCAAAAACAATTTACAGAGCAGGTTGATATCAGTGGGCTAAGCAGTGGCATATACTTTTGCGTATTGAAAAATAATGGAGGCGTGCGCACCATCAAATTCACGGTTTCCAAATAACCGGCTTTACTTTAAGAAAAAGAGTAAAGGGAGGGCAATAGTCCTCCCTTTCTTTTTTGGACACTTTTGGGTTTCTGCACATTTCTACTCAAATTCTGCCACATTGCCTTTATTGTTATTTGGAATTATATTTGAACAGGTAGAACCAATTAAATCAGACTTTTGTCTAATAAATTATGGAAGCTAAATTTTCCCCCCGTGTTAAAGATGTGATTAGTTATAGTCGTGAGGAAGCCATACGGCTGGGGCATGATTATATCGGCACAGAACATTTGCTGCTTGGTCTTATCCGCGAAGGAGACGGCAAAGCCATTAAAACACTAAAAGCGCTTGATGTAGATATCATCAGGCTAAAAAAAACCATTGAAGATTCTATAAAAGGAACCTCCGGTGCCAACGCCAATCTGGTAAATATACCGCTCACCAAACAGGCTGAAAAGGTTTTGAAAATTACCTATCTTGAAGCCAAAATCTTTAAAACTGATATTATAGGTACTGAGCATTTGTTGCTTTCTATCCTCAGAGATGAAGACAATTTGGCATCACAGATTCTTTCTCAGTATGGCATTTCCTATGATATTTTTAAATCAGCTATTGAAACCAATATTGCTGAAGTAAAGAATGAAATGACCGGTGATCCTGAAGAAGAGTTTTACCGCGAGGAACAGCGCAAGCCACAAGAACCGGTGCGCAAGGGTGATGCAAAATCCAAAACCCCTGTGCTTGATAATTTCGGAAGAGATCTTACCAAGTCTGCAGAAGATGGTAAATTGGACCCTATTGTTGGCAGGGAAAAAGAGATTGAGCGTGTTTCGCAAATTTTATCTCGCAGAAAGAAAAATAATCCGGTATTGATTGGTGAACCCGGTGTGGGTAAAACAGCCATTGCTGAAGGTTTAGCACTGCGCATTGTGCAGCGCAAGGTTTCAAGGGTGTTATTTAACAAAAGGGTGATCATGCTTGATCTGGCATCGCTGGTTGCCGGCACCAAGTACCGAGGACAGTTTGAAGAGCGCATGAAAGCGGTAATGAACGAACTGGAAAAATCGCCTGATGTGATTTTATTTATAGATGAAATTCACACCATTGTTGGGGCAGGTGGTGCCTCCGGTTCTCTTGATGCTTCCAATATGTTTAAGCCTGCGCTGGCCAGAGGAGAAATACAATGCATTGGTGCAACAACACTAGATGAATACCGCCAGTATATTGAAAAAGACGGAGCGCTAGAACGCAGGTTTCAGCCTGTAATGGTTAATCCAACATCGCCTGAAGAAACGGTGCAGATATTAAATAATATACGTGGCAAATATGAAGATCACCACTCGGTTACTTATGATGAAGCAGCCATTGAAGCTTGCGTAAAAATGAGTAATCGCTATATCAGTGACCGCCATTTGCCTGATAAAGCAATTGATGTGCTAGATGAAGCCGGTGCTCGTGTTCACATCAGCAATATTCATGTGCCTGATAATATTCTTGAGCTTGAAAAAGCTGTTGAAGATATTAAGGTTGAAAAAAATAAAGTAGTAAAAAGCCAGAAGTACGAAGAGGCTGCCAAACTGCGCGACAAAGAAAAACACTTGCTTGAGCAGCTTGAAACCGAGAAAGCCAAGTGGGAGGAAGAGACCAAAACACAACGCTATAAAGTAACAGAAGAAGATGTGGCTGAGGTTATCGCTATGATGACCGGAATTCCTGTGAAAAGAATTGCACAAAGCGAAGGGCAAAAACTGCTTACTATGGGCACTGAGCTGATGGGTAAAGTAATTGGTCAGGATGATGCAATTAAGAAACTTGCAAAGGCTATTCAACGTACGCGAGCAGGATTAAAGAATCCCAATAAACCCATTGGTTCATTTATTTTCCTTGGCCCTACCGGTGTTGGCAAGACTGAAATGGCTAAAGTGCTTGCCCGTTATTTATTTGATAATGATGATGCACTTGTAAGAATAGATATGAGTGAGTATATGGAGAAATTTGCGGTATCGCGTTTGGTTGGAGCCCCTCCGGGTTATATTGGCTACGAAGAAGGCGGACAGTTAACCGAAAAAATTCGTAGAAAACCTTATGCTGTGGTTTTACTGGATGAAATCGAAAAAGCACACCCTGATGTATTTAATATTATGCTACAGGTTTTGGATGAAGGTTTTATTACGGATAGCTTGGGAAGGAAAGTTGATTTCCGTAATACCATCATCATCATGACTTCCAATATTGGCTCACGTCAGCTTAAAGATTTTGGCCAGGGCGTTGGATTCAGCACTCCTTCCAAATCAAATCAGGCCGATACACATGCCAAAATTGTTATTGAAAATGCACTGAAGCGTTTCTTCTCTCCGGAGTTTCTAAACCGCATAGATGATGTGATTGTGTTTAACTCTCTGGATAAGGAAGCTATAGCAAAAATACTTGACCTTAATTTGGAGAAATTGGTTAAGCGGGTTGAAGAGCTTGGTTTTACTTTTAAATTAACCGATACAGCAAAAGAATTTTTGGCAGAAAAAGGATTTGATCCGGATTTGGGAGCAAGGCCGCTGTCAAGAACTATTCAGAAATATGTAGAAGATCCGGTTGCTGAAGAATTGCTGAAAGGGGAGGCAACAGAAGGTACTGTTATTGAAATAGACTATGATAAACAAGCCAACCCGGGTGAGTTAAAAATAAGCACGGTTAAGAAGAAAGAGAGAAAGAAAAAAGATACAACAACAGAAAAGCCTGAGTAATATCGGTCAGAGCCCTCCTCAACAGAGGGCTTTGTTTTTTATCATGAAAATTACACTTATACAAATAGGTAAAACCCATTTCGACTTTATTGAAGAAGGTTATCAAACATTTGCCAAGCGTATAAACAGGTATGTTAAATTCAATACTGAAGTAATTGAGCTGCCTTCGCGTTTAAAGTCAGATTTGACGGATGTAATTAAACGCAATGAGGCAGATGCACTGCTAAAAAAAATACAAGTAACCGACTATGTGATTTTGCTTGACGAGCATGGAAAAGTATTTTCTTCGGTTAGCTATGCTGCCCATCTTGGGAAATTAAGCCATAGCCAAAGCCGCCTTGTGTTTGTTATTGGTGGTGCATATGGGTTTCACACGGATATATATAAAAGGGCAAATGAGCAACTTTCGCTTTCCGGAATGACTTTTTCTCACCAACTCATACGTTTGATTTTTGCAGAGCAGCTCTACCGTATTTTCACCATCATGAGAGGTGAACCCTACCATCATGAATGATAGGATAGAGGTTTGATTTATCTTAAATCAAATTCAGAAGAACCAATCAGGAATCCGTCACAAAACAGTTCAGCTTTGTATTTACCCGGAGCATAATCAGAACCTTTGGCCCAGTAAATGTTAAGTGCTTGACCTTCCTGTTTAAACTCAAAATTAACTTTGGTGCTGTATAGATTATCTTGCCCCTGATATTTAAATGTACCTGATCCTGCTGCTTCATTATATAGGGTTGTTCCTTCAGGGCCAATTATTTTTATGTAAAGCTCTTTAGTGCCTGGCTCATTCACATAATTCTCATCCAAGTTAAATGAAATCTTAAATTTTTCTATTTGCGAGACCTTAATGGTTTCACGCTCTTTTCCATTGCTGCGCATTTTAATGCCTGTAATAAAAATGGAGTTAGTTTTTAGTTTGGCACCAATAGCTACCTTATTGCTCAGCCTGATGTTTTCCATGTTCAGGTTGTCGTTCTTGCGCTTTTCCTGATCTATGTTTTGTTTAAGCGTGTTGTTTTCTCTGTTAAGATTATCAATGCGTGTTGAGAGGGAATCAATCTGATTCAGGTATTTTCTTTTATAGTATCTTAGTTGATCAATTTCGGAAAGTGCTACTTCCAATTGACTTTTGGAAAGTCTGTTTTGGCGCAGTAGTATCTGAATACGATCGGCATATTCTTGCAAGGAGTCATTCTTTTCTTTCAAAAAAGCATCTAGTTCTGCATTTTTACCTTTGTACAAATCTAATTCATTTTCCGTTTCATTTAGCATTTTCTCTACCTGCATGCGCACAGAGTCGGTGGCGAACAACTCTTCCTCAGTGTGCACCAGTTTTTTATCGGTGGTAAAGTAGTTGTAAATAAAGATGCCATTGCTGCCAAGCAAAATCAGAATAATGATGAAGTAATATATTTTACCGGATGAGCGGTTTGTTGTTCCTGATTCCATATGCAGGCAAAAATAATTTTATTTTGAGAAAACCCTTACCCGATACTTTCCTCCTTGCTCATTTTTATTAGTTTTGCTCATTATATTCACATCATGCTAACCGTTGAGAAAACAGCTATAGAAGGACCACTTATTCTTAAACCTAAAATATTTTATGATGAGCGTGGTTATTTTTATGAACCTTATAATCGGCAGCGATTTATTGAAGCAGGTATAAATCAGGAGTTTGTACAGGATAACCAATCGCTTTCGCAAATGGGTGCGGTAAGGGGGCTTCATTTTCAGGCACCTCCTTTTGATCAGGGTAAATTGGTGCGTGTAGTAAGAGGTGCAGTGCTTGATGTGGTTGTGGATATTAGAAAAGACTCGCCAACCTTTGGCAAGCATATAGCCATAGAGCTCAGTGCAGAAAACTTTATTCTATTCTGGGTTCCGCCCGGTTTTGCGCATGGTTTTGCAACCTTGCGTGATGATACCATTTTTCAATATAAATGCACCAATTATTACAACAAATCTTCGGAAGGCGGCATTCGGTGGAATGACCCTGAGCTTGCTATAAAATGGGGTGTTGTAGATGCTATCATCTCAGAGAAAGATGCAGCCTTACCTATGTTTAACCAATTTATCAGTCCTTTCTAATGAATCATTTGAACGAGGATATTCTTTCACTCATCAAACAGTTGGATGAGAAGTATAAGGCTAGTGGCCAGGATCTAAAGGCCTATCTGGAAGGTTTGCTACATGCCAATTACCTTAATTACTGGGATTACGTTGAAGTAGATACGCTACTTTCTCTGCAAAAGCCCCGCACCCCGATTAAGGATGAGATGATCTTTATTGTCTATCACCAAATAACAGAATTGTATTTTAAATTAACTCTGCATG
>JBILGC010000010.1:0-54632 GCA_044351265.1 Bacteroidia bacterium | reverse complement strand
CGATTTGAAGGGTAGTATCAAAGTTTCATTTTTTGTAGAACGCCTCAGACGCATCAATGCATATTTTAGAAATCTAACCCGCTCTTTTGAAATTATGGTTGATGGAATGGATCAGAAACAGTTTCTTCAATTTAGAATGAGTCTTTTACCTGCAAGCGGATTTCAGTCGGCACAATACCGAATGATAGAAATTTGCGCAACACATTTCATCAATTTGGTTGATAAAAATCAACGGGCTCAAGTTAAAGCTGATGATAGCATTGCAAAAATGTTTGAAAACATATATTGGCAGGCAGGTGCAACTGAATTGGCAACCGGTAAAAAAACCTTTACGTTAACCCAGTTTGAAGATAAATATGCTGCACATTTTATTCAACTTGCTGAGGCATATAAACACAAGAATATGATGGCAGTTTATGATGCAATGACGGCATCAGAAAAACAAGATGAAGAATTACTTGCCCAGTTGCGTCAGTTCGATTTAAATGTAAATGTTAATTGGCCTTTGGTTCATTATAAATCTGCTGTGCGCTACTTGCAGCGCGATTCGGTAGATATTGCAGCAACAGGCGGAACCAACTGGCAGAAATACCTGCCACCACGCTTTCAGAAAAGAATTTTTTACCCAACACTTTGGAGTGAGCAGGAGATGGAGGAATGGGGCAAGCAGGGAATAATTGATTTGCTAAACGGTAAGTAAGGCAGAAGCCATCAATAAATCTTCCGGTGTGGTAATTTTAATATTATCATAACTACCCTTAATGATATGAATGCTGCTACCGAAGGATTCAAGCACTCCTGCATCGTCAGTAAAATTCTGATGAGTTGCCCGTGCATAGGCATCTTTAATTTCTTTTACCAAAAATGTTTGTGGGGTTTGCACCAATAAATAATGCGTTCTATTTACATGCCTCGTTATTCCTTCAGTTGTCCATTCGCGAATGGAGTCTTTAAGTTCAACAGCAGCAACTGCATTGCCCTTCTCTGCAGCTATTATAAATGATTGCTCAATGGTTGATGCATGAACTAGGGGTCTTACTCCGTCATGTATGGCAACAATAGCATCGGGTTCTGTGATGCAAGTAAGTCCGTTTTTAACTGATTCAAACCGCGTGGTTCCCCCGGCACAAAGCGAGTGGGGTATTTGAAATGCGTGGCTCACGCACAATTCTTGCCAGTATTTGAATTGATTTTCCGGCAATACCAGAATAATGGAACAGTCAATAAATTTTTCAAGCGTATGCATCAGTACTGGTTTACCTTTAAGTGGTAAAAATTGCTTTGGCAGCTCGGTTCTCATTCGGGTGCCGCTTCCACCTGCAACAATCAATGCATACTTTTTCATAGGCCAAATGTAAGTGAATCCATAAAAAAAACGTCACCCATTTGCTGAATGACGTTTAAAGGTATAATCTCTATAATATTTTACAGGATAAGCATGGCATCACCGTATGCCATGAATTTATATTTCTTTTTCATGGCTTCTTCATAAGCAGCCATCAGGAAATCATAACCTGCAAATGCAGCAGTCATCATAAGTAATGTCGACTCTGGGGCATGAAAATTCGTGATGAGGCTATTTGCAATACGGAAATCGTAGTGTGGGAACATAAAACGATCGGTCCATCCGCTGGAAGGGTTTAACCTGTCGTTGGATGAAACGGATGATTCAATGCCTCTCATTACCGATGAACCAACAGAACATACACGTTTTTTGTTATCCAGCGCCCTGTTCACAATCTGCGAAGTATCTGCAGGAATTTCATAGTATTCAGAATCCATTTTATGTTTGGTGAGATCTTCCACCTCAACAGGTCTAAATGTCCCTAGTCCGTTGTGAAGTGTCATTTCAGAAAAGCGAATGCCTTTTATTTCAAGGCGCATCATCAACTCTTTGGTAAAGTGCAATCCTGCAGTTGGTGGAGAAACGGCACCAATACGGCTGGCAAAAATAGTTTGAAAACGATCTTTGTCCTGTTTCTCAACAGGGCGATTGATATATTTTGGAATTGGCATTTCGCCAAGTTTTTCAATCAACTTCCAAAGTTCCTCCTCGCTGCCATCAAATAAAAACCTGATGGTGCGTCCGCGTGATGTCGTATTATCTACTACCTCGGCAACCAGTGTATCATCACCAAAATACAATTTATTACCAACACGGATTTTACGGGCAGGATCCACCAAAACATCCCATAATTTCATTTCCTTATTCAATTCACGTAAGAGAAACACTTCTATTTTGGCACCTGTTTTTTCCTTGCTGCCATACAAGCGTGAAGGGAAAACCTTGGTATTATTTAAAATAAACACATCGCCATCATCAAAATAATTGAGGATATCATGGAATTTCTTGTGCTCAATTTTCTGCGTGTCGCGATGCAGTACCATAAGTTTAGAGTCGTGGCGCACATCTGTAGGATGTTTGGCAATCAGGTTGTCATTGAAGTTGAATTTAAACTGAGATAGTTTCATTCTAAAGAATTTAAGTAGCTAAAAATGAGAAGGACACACTTTACGCAAGATAGGCCAACTCAAAAAATTTCGGAATGCAAAACTAATCTTTAAAGTGAAATTGTCAATTTTAATATAAAAAAGTGGGGGGGGGTGGGTTTACAAACCCCCCCCCATAAAAAATAAAAATAAAAAAAGTGGGGCGTCTTGTTTTACAAAGCCGCCCCACTTAAAATATCTATAGAAAACTACTTATCTGATGGCTCCTTCAAAGACCGGATTGCCCCAATATTTGATAAATTCCACATCAGCCTTAGCATGTTGTCTTACATTGGCATTTATCTGAACTGCTTTTGTAAGGTTAGGGCTAATCAAATCCTGATTGCTAGTTCTGGCTCCTATTACGGCACGCAGGTAGTAGCACTCCCAGCTCATATCTTCAGTCTTCATGTTATCAATGGTTTGTTTTGCCCCTTCAGTATCCCCGTTTAACAGTTGAGCCAATGCATAGTTAAAATCATTCATACCGGATTTACTCAATTGGTTAACTGCTTCGCTGTAATTGCCACGCTTAATAGCTATTACACCATTGGCATAACTAACATTAGCGCCTTTAGCTGAAGCAGATTTTAGCAGTTCTGCTGCTTTGCTAAAGTTACCGGAAGTTAAATAAGCCTCGCCAAGATTAGCTAATATGGTTGGATTTTCAGGCGATTTGCTGTTAGCAGATTCAAGGTTCTTAATGCCTTCTGCAGCATTGCCACCACTTAACTGGGCAGCACCCAAATCGTTGAAACCTCTCCAATCTTCAGGGTATTTAGCGATAAAAGCAGTGTATATGATAATTTTACCTGCGTTATCAGATATTTTACCTAAACGCAGCATTTCAACATCAGTTAATGCATTTAAGTCGCTCATTTTAGCTCTCAGTTCCTCATCAGTCTTAATAGGTGTTTGACCTGTAACTACCACTTCAGATTTACGCAAGGTTGGTAAAATAGATTCTTTGGTTGATTTCCAGAACTTAGGCTGGTTATCTCTTAACTGAGCCTCTCTGTCTGCATCTGAAATACCTTTATTTCTTACGATGGCTAACACAGCGTCTTTATCCGGATGATTAGTGGCTTCAACAGCTTTTTCATAACCAGCCCAGTCTTCAGATAGGGAGTATCCCATTTTAAAGTTTTGATCATTTACTTCGCTGAAACCTAATTTTTTCAATTCTTTTTTGAAGTAGTTGAAAGTGTTTTCTGAACGAGATTTAGATAAACCTTCGTTTCTGCTCAACTCACCATCAGGCGATGCATATGCATTGATGCTAATTCCTGTTACCTGCCAATCTTTATTAGTTTTCAGTAATTCCTTAAGTTGGTTTATTTGAGCTTTGTTATCCAAGCCTTTTCCTTTTTTGAAAGAGGCGTTGAATTTAGCTTGATCTTGGGCAAAATATATAGCTACCGATTTGTTTGCAGAAGCACTAGTGTAAGGTGTTTCATCATAATTAACAGGCATGCCGCTGGTTTTTACCAACAAAGGAGTGGTAACAATACCTTCAGCTAAAACTTTAGAGTCTTTTACACCTTCAATGGTTTTGTATTCTGCACCAACTTTTACTGAAAAATCAGGGTAAAGTGTAGAGCGAATCATGTCAGGGTTATAAGCAATGCGGTCTTGGTAAGTGATTTTACCACCTGTTTTTGAACTGATTTTAAAATCAACATTATCAACTACCGCTTCACCACCTACAGTAATGGCCTTTAAAGGAATATCACCTTTAGCTGTTTTTAGATATGGCTGAAACTGGATATTGGCTTTCGGGTTAATTGATTTGGCAGGAATATTTGCACTCATCGTAATTGTAACAGTGTCACCTTTAACCTCCAAAGGATTTGGAGCAACAGTGTAATTGTTGTTCAGCATATTGTTTTTTACGCTGCAACTGCTCACGAATAAGATACCTGCGGTAAGAATCGAAAAAATTTGCCTGAATTGTCTCATATTTACTTAGTTTTGCAGTGCAATTATAAGATATTTTACAATATCTAAATAAGGCAATTCATAATTTTTTTAAACAATTGTATATAATCAAGATAAAAGGAAAGGCTAAAATACCTGATTACGTGCAGCTGCGTGATGACCATTTTACCCTGATTGCTTACTTCAGAACCGACAGGCCCGAACGTGCTTTAGATAAATGCGGCCTGGCCGATAAAGCCCCACAGATAATGGAAAAGGTGAGCCTGATACCTTTCGGGAAAATGGTTAAACTTGAACTCTAAATCATGGAAAATAATATTGTAATAGAACTGAATGATGCTACTGTTTTTCAGGGCAACAATCTAATCCTATCCGATGTTGATATTAAAATTGCCAAAGGCGAGTTTTGGTACCTGATTGGCCAAACCGGTAGCGGTAAATCCAGTTTACTCAAAACTCTTTACGGTGAAATTGCGCTTGAAAAAGGAACAGGTAAAATTGCTGATTTCGATTTGCGCTCACTTAAGCCTAAAGATATTCCTTATTTAAGACGTAAACTGGGTATCGTTTTTCAGGACTTTCAGTTGTTAACCGACCGCTCTGTTTATGAAAACCTGCGCTTTGTTTTAAAGGCCACCGGTTGGAAGAGTGAAAACGATATCAAAACGCGCATTACCGAAGTGCTTGAGCAGGTTGGACTTGCTACCAAGGATTTTAAGATGCCTCATGAACTTTCTGGAGGTGAGCAGCAACGTGTAGTTATTGCCAGGGCATTGCTAAATCATCCGGAAATTATGCTGGCCGATGAGCCCACAGGGAATTTGGACCCCAAGGTTAGTGATGATATTATGAATCTGCTGATTCAGATTAGTAAGAATGGAACAGCTATTTTAATGGCTACACATGACTACCGCATTATTCAAAAATTTTCGGGTAAAATTTTAAAGTGCGAGGCAGGCGTGGTTCATGAGGCTTCGAGTGTAAGCCATTTCTAATAACCTTTCACCAACTCAATTAGCCTTCGTGCATTTTGTGCATTGCTGAATCTTTTCATCAGCAACTTTTCTCTCATTTGTATTTCCTCTGCAGTAAACGGCTTATCCTTCAGCTCATCAATAAGTTTTACCATTTCCTCTGCATTTGCAGCCACATTGCATAGTTCCTCTAAACCTGTGTTTGTAACCATAGGTTTATTTACAATAACATGTCTGCCCTGAAACAATACATTAATTAATTTGAGTTTGATGCCTGTTGCCTGAAAGGTTGGTAATACATTGATATGTGCATGTTGTATTTTTTTGCGAATCTGTTCGGTATTTAAATTCTCAAACAAGGTGATATTTGGATAAAGTTTACACATCTTTTTTAATTCACGCGAAGGTTTATCTCCGGCTATATGCAATGGAAAATCTGTTTGTGAAAATACGGAGCTTGCAAGGAATCGGGCTGCATCATCATTTTCGCCCACACTTAATTTGCCGTGATAGCATGCAAAACTTCCAGCGCCTGTTTGTGCCGTAACCTTCTCATTGCTGTGAAAAGCGGTAATATGGTGTACTTGCTTGTAATGCTGTTGCAAATAGTTTTTATCATTTTCTGATATGGCAAAAATAAGCTGCGCATGGTTCAGTACAGACTCAAACTCCTTTAATCTTTTCGACTCTCGGCTAAAAAAATATTTCTTCCATATATTCTGTTCGACTTTTTGCAGATTGGTATAATAATCATGCTCAATATTGTGCATGCGCACCATCTTTAACTTGTTTTTTAAATCGGGATGAATTAAGAAAAAACAGGTATGTAGTCCTTCAAATAAAATGGGCGCATCATCCAACAATAGGTTTTGAAGCAGGGCATGGCTGTTTCGTGTTTGCACAATGTAAGGTAGGCTGCCTGTGTATGGATTTACCCATTTTTTGCGTGGGTAGTAATAAACCTTGCTGCATAATTCGTTTAACACTGCTGAAGGCTGGCGACCATATTCAAAGGTGTGAAGTGTGATGCTGACACCGGCTTCATGCAATGCTTTTAGCTTATAATACACATCAATTACTCCACCATAATTTGGCGGATAAGGATTATCAAATGATACAATATGCAGATTTGTAAGGTTAGGCAATGCTTTTATACAATGTTAAGAGTTTTTCTTTTTCATTTTTCCAAGTAAACTGCTGCGCAGCTGCCGCACATGCTTGCTGCATTTGCGTATACATGTTAGGGTTGGCCTCCAGCTGTTTTATGGCGGCAATAATATCTTCACTGCAGCAATTGCAGATTAAACCAATCTTGTAATGCTGCAAAATATTTTCATACTCAGGGAAAGGTGCACACAGTTGTGGTGTGCCTGCGTGCATATAATTAAAAAATTTATTGCTTAAAGAGTAGTAATAACTTAGGCTTTCGGCATGCAGTAAATTAATACCCAACCATGCTTTGGCTGTAAGTTTAGCCAATTCATCTTTATTTACATATCCGATAAATTGCACCAGATGAGTGCATTTGTTTTTTGCAGCACGTTGCAGCAATTGCTCATGCAAGGGGCCATCACCTGCTATGATCAATTTTTTATTAAGTGCAGCTAGGGCATCTATCATTTCTTCAAGTCCGCGGCCTTCATTCAAATCTCCCTGATATAAAATATAATCTTCTTTATCGCTTACGTTTACTGCAACTGCATCGGGTACGTTTCTGATGACATGAAATGGAATTAGGTATGCCTTGCTAAAAATCTCTGCCAAGCTGTTGCTTACCGTATAAGCAAGTTTCGCATGTGGTATCATACTTTTGGCAACTACGCTCCATGTTTTTTTAATGCTTGTTCTGTTGGCTACTTCAGGTACTTCGGTAAAATATTCATGTGCATCAAAAACCAGTTTGCTGCTTCTTATTTTAGCCGCAAAGGTGCAGGCTGTGAGTGTATCTAAATCAACAGCGCCAATAATTTGGCAAGGCGTAATGAGCAGGAAGAAAAATAAACGCAGATTGTATTCCAGGTAAAAGAGTTTGCCGCTCTCAAAAAAACATGTGAGTCTTTTTTGAGTAAATAACGCTGTGTGGAGTGGTGCAGATTTTGCTTTGCTTCGGCCTATGAGCAGCACATCGTATCCGGCCTCCTGCAGGGCACTGCAAATTCTTTTCATGCGCTGATCATGATTCAAATCATTGGTTACAGTAAATATTATACGTCTTTGGGTTGGGTCCACTCTAGTTGTTTGGTAACGTTGTAGCGCAATTTATTATTATCCAGCAAAAAACGTATAGCTTCCAGGCTTTGCATTGCATGATAGCCTTTTATGAGTGCTACCAGTTCATCAATATGGAGGGGTTGAGCGCTAACCTTTTGCTCAATGGTATTTACCAGTTCTTCAAACTGCGCAGCACTCAGTTCGGTTTTTTTACGCAGAAGGCATATATCACAAACCCCGCAATCATCTGCATCATATTCATTAAAATAGCCAACCAGTTTTCTGCTGCGGCATAGTGTTGTGTTTTGAGCAAAGGTAATCATGGCTTCCAGCTTTTGCTTTATCAGCTGCTTGCGTTTTACCATAATTAGTGGCGAGAGTTGCACATTTTCCGTATGTAGGCGCTCTTGTAAAAAAGTGATTTGCGGCTTTTCTTTTTGCGGCTGGTAATCTATAATCTGCAGGCGGGTTAGCCTGTTAAGCAAATCAACAATGGCATTTAACGGTATTCGTGTTTTGGAGGCCAGTGTTTTTTCATTAATGGGCACATAACGGTCAAATAGACCACCGTAGCTGCGGAGCAATATTTTTATAAAATCATCATAGGCTTCATGCTCAACCTGAAATTTATACAACACCTCATGAGATACAGTTACCATTAATTTAGCCGGTTCAAAAAACACCTCATTCAAAGCCAGTATATCGCATTGCTCAAGAATTTTCAATGCAGGATAAACCAGCAGAGGTTTCATATCAAACCGGGTACAGAAACTGGTAATATCAAAATCAAAAGAGCGCTCAGGGCTTGCACCTGCAGGAACTCCGTAAAAATTACAAAGGGCCTGATACACACGCTTAATCTCTTTTTCGGGCGGAAAACTTTGCTCAAAACGGTCACGTGCATCTTCAATATCTGCTGATGCTGTTAGCAATACAGCATAAGCTTTCTTCTCATCTCTTCCGGCCCTTCCTGCTTCCTGATAATACGCTTCTAGTGTGTCCGGTAATTCATCGTGTATCACCAAACGCACGTCCGACTTATCTATGCCCATGCCAAAAGCATTGGTGCAAACCATTACACGTGTGCGGTTCTTTATCCAGTCGTCTTGCTTTTTGGTACGTAGTTCATGAGTTAGTCCGGCATGATAATAATCTGCCCTAATACCGGATAATGATAATAGTGTTGCCAGTTCTTGTGTTTTTCTTCTGCTGCGCACATAAATAAGTGCAGTGCCCGGCACACGGTTTAGCATATGCATTAGTTTGTGCTGCTTGTCTTCTGCCTGGCTCACTACATAAGATAAATTTTGCCTAGTAAAACTTTTTCTAAAAACGTTTTCTTTTTTAAAGCACAGCTTCTCTTGAATATCTTTTACCACATCGGGTGTGGCCGATGCTGTTAAGGCAAGCACGGGCACTTTGGGCAGCAGCTCCCGAACTTCTGCTATCTGCAAATACTCCGGTCTAAAATCATAGCCCCACTGCGATATGCAATGTGCCTCATCTATAGCCAGCAGGTTTACTTGCATTTGCTGTAGCCTTACACGCACCAATTCGCTTTTTAATCTTTCTGGTGAGAGGTATAAAAATTTTATGTCGCCATAAATGCAATTGTCCAAGGTAATATTTATTTCTCGGTACGACATGCCCGAATAAATAGCCACTGCTTTTATATCTCTGCCACGCAAATTTTCTATCTGATCTTTCATTAAGGCAATGAGCGGTGAAACCACCACGCAAAGCCCTGGTTTTGCAAAAGCCGGCACCTGAAAGCAGATTGATTTTCCGCCACCTGTTGGCAGCAATGCCAGTGTGTCATTTCCCTTTAGCACAGATTGGATGATATCTTCCTGCAAGGGCCTGAAACTATTATATCCCCAATAGGTTTTAAGTATGTGGCGTATATCTTCCTGCATGGCACGCGCAAAATAGGGCAAGCTTGCCTACAGGGCAATCAACCCGTCTTTCATCAGCAATTTTCTGTCGGCCCGGTTGGCCAGTGCTTCGTTGTGTGTAACAATAACAAAAGTTTGATTAAAGCGCTCACGCAGTTCAAAAAACAAATCATGAAGTGCCGCTGCATTCGCAGAATCCAAGTTGCCTGAGGGTTCATCAGCCAGTATAACGGCCGGTTCATTCATCAGTGCACGGGCCACAGCCACACGTTGTTGTTCCCCTCCGGAAAGTTCAGATGGTTTGTGGTGCAAGCGGTGATCTACTTTTAAAAAGGTCATCAATTCACGGGCACGAGCTTCGGCTTCAACTTTATTTTTTTTACCAATCCAAGCAGGTATGCACACATTCTCCAACGCAGTAAATTCCGGAAGCAACTGATGAAACTGAAAAATAAAGCCTATGGCATAGTTTCTAAATTGCGAAAGGGCTTTTCCTTGCAAAGCGGTTACGTTGGTACTATTTATAAATACGCTACCTTTATCCGGTTTATCTAGCGTGCCTATAATTTGCAGCAAAGTGGTTTTTCCGGCACCGGATGCACCAATAATTGAAACAACTTCTCCGCGGTTTATGCTAAGGTCTATTCCTTTTAACACCGGCAGGCTGCCGTATGATTTGTAAATGCCTTCTGTTCTGATCATGCCTTTTTTGCCTTACGCCATGCAATTTACAATTATAATTACACTCCTGCATTTCTTTATTGGAAATTAAGGTTTTTGAGTCCGAAGTTTAGAGTTCGATGCTCGAATTTTCTATGACTTAATATTTATTATTCAAAATTCAGTTTGTAGCTGTTGGTCTTTGTCTGGCGGAAATGATAAATTAAAAATTAGAAGGGTTAAATTTTATTAATATGATAATAAGTTGATGTGATAATGTATCAATGAGATGATGTAGTAATGTTATTTAGAACATATTCTTCTTAGTTCATTCCTGTTTTTTCGTCTTTCAGCGCATTGGTCTTTTGCTTAATTGATTCTTCTAAAAGCTTACCCCTCGGCTTAACTCGACACTTAATAATCAACCTTCAACACTAAAAAATACTGCTGTAAAATTTAACATTTTCAAAACTCAAGTTTAATTCTATTTTCGCACTCAAATTTTTATAGAATGAACATTCACGAATATCAGGCAAAACAAATTTTAAAATCCTTTGGGGTAGCGGTACAGGAAGGTATAGTGGCTCAAACTGCCGATGAAGCTCATGCAGCAGCACTTAAATTAAAAGATCAATTTGGCAGTGACTTTGTTGTGGTAAAAGCTCAGATACATGCCGGTGGCCGTGGCAAGGGCACTATTCAGGGTAAAGAGCAGCGCGGTGTGGCTGTTGCCAAAAATGCCGATAAGGCCAAAGAAATTGCTGGAAATATACTTGGCGGAACCCTAGTTACCATTCAAACCGGCCCTAAAGGCAAAGTGGTAAACAAGGTTTTGGTTGCTCAAGATGTTTATTATCCCGGTGCTAACCAGCCTAAGGAGTATTATATGAGCGTGATGCTAGATCGTTCGCAAAGCAAAAACATCATTGTTTACTCTACCGAAGGTGGTATGGATATTGAACACGTGGCAGAAACCACCCCCCACCTTATACACAAAGAAACCATCGATCCTAAAGTGGGCATCCAGGCATTTCAGGCACGTAAAATTGCATTTAAACTGGGTTGCGAGGGAGAGGCTTTTAAGCAAATGGTAAAATTTGTTAGCGCTCTTTATCGCGCTTATGAGAACAGTGATGCCGCCATGTTTGAAATTAACCCTGTATTAAAAACTGCCGATGATAAAATCATAGCGGTAGATGGTAAGGTAAACATAGACGACAATGCTCTTTACCGCCATCCGGATTATCAAGCCATGCGTGATTTGGCTGAAGAAGATCCTACCGAGGTTGAGGCCGGTAAACACAATCTTAACTTTGTAAAACTAGATGGTAATGTGGGCTGCATGGTAAACGGTGCAGGCTTGGCTATGGCCACAATGGATATTATTAAACTTTCCGGTGGCGAGCCTGCTAACTTTCTCGATGTAGGCGGCAGTGCCAATGCAAAAACTGTTGAAGCCGGTTTCCGAATCATCCTAAAAGATCCTAATGTTAAGGCCATACTCATTAATATTTTTGGTGGCATTGTGCGTTGCGATCGTGTGGCTCAGGGCGTGGTAGATGCCTATCATTCTATCGGAAATATTCCGGTGCCAATCATTGTACGCCTGCAAGGAACCAATGCAGAGCAAGCCAAAAAACTCATCGATGAAAGTGGACTCAAAGTTTATTCAGCTATTGTATTAAAAGAAGCAGCCGATCTGGTGCAAAAAGCAGTAGCTGGAACGATTTAGTGTTCGAAGTTTAACTTACACTCAACATATAAAATTCAAGATTCAGCATTCAACCTGCAGCTTTTGGCCTTTCTCTAGCTCTTACCCATATGCCGGGTCCATTTCATCTAACCACCGCTTCGCAAATTGCACTTATATTTTGCAGCCGCATGCAGTTAAAATGTTTTTTGGGGCACTGGCTGTGGCCTATTTTGCTGCAGGGGCGGCAGGCCAAACCTTCTACCTGCATATTGGCTGCGTTAAACGTTTGTGTGCCGCGGTAGGCACTCATGCCAAACTCAGGTACGGTATTCCCCCAAATGACCACCACATCTTTTTTTAGTGCCGCTGCAATATGCATTAGTCCTGTATCATGTGTAATTAGTTTTTGTGCACCCTTTACCACCGCAGCAGATTGCTCCAGGCTTAGTTTGCCGCAAAAGTTTTTTACATGCCCACCGGCTTGCCTTGCAATAAGTTCCCCATTTGCTTCATCGGTTTTGCCTCCTAGTAACACCACCGGCATAGGCAGGTTGCGGCATACTTCACGTATTTTTTCATTGGGCATGCGCTTGGTAGCATGCTGCGCACCAATGGCAAAAGCCACATAGCCTGCAGGCAATGCAGGCAAAGCCACTTTTTCTGGGCCAAAGAAATAATCAAGTCCAAGGCCATCATTGCGCACATCAAAGTTTTGTATAGTTTGCATATAACGGTCAACCACGTGTAGGTTGGGCAGTTTATGTATGCGAAGGTTTACCAGCAGCCATTTTTCTAAATTAAGTTTAGGGTAAGCAAAAGCAGGTACCTGCAGCATGATTTTAAGCAGCAGCGTGCGCAGGTTATGGTGTAGGTCTATAATGGCATTAAAGTCGTGTTTTTTTAGAGCACGTGCAGTGGCAGATAATGATTTATCATGCACATGCACACCGCTTAGGTAAGGGTTGTGTTGCAGTAGGCCCGCATATTCAGGTTTGGTTAAAAAATGAACTTCGGCATGCGGCACCTGTTGCTTAAGGCAGCGTATAACAGGCGTGGTAAGCACCACATCGCCAATAGAGCTAAAACGTATAATCAGAAATTTGGGCATAAGCAATAATCAACTGCGAATTAAGCAGGTAAAACATGTTAAAACAAATATAGATGCTTTACTTTCTGCGTTGCTGCAGCCAGGTTTCAAACCCTGCACTGCTTTTTGCGTTGAGGCACATTTCCGCAAACAGCCCACCTTTGCGTGCCACGTTAATGCCAAAGTGCATATCAAAAAAACCTGCAGTTTCGTGCGCATCAGGGTTAATAGAAATGAGCACATTTTTATTCAATGCATAATCCAGGTATCGCCAATCAAGATCCAGTCGGTAGGGGTTTGCATTAAGCTCAATAGCCACACCATTTGCTGCACAAGCATCAATCAGTGTATGGTAATCCAGTGGGTATCCTTCACGCATAAGCAGCAGCCTGCCGCTGGGGTGGCCCAGAATATCGGTAAACGGATTTTCAATGGCTTTAAGCAAACGACTCATGGCTTTTTCCTTGCTCATTTTTAAATTGCTGTGCACCGATGCAACCACAAAATCAAACGAAGCCAACACATCGGGGCTGTAATCTAGTGCACCATCACCCAAAATATCGCTTTCAATTCCTTTGTAAATTTTAAACGGAGAAAGTTGTCTATTCAGCGCATCAATTTCGGCATGTTGTTTTAAAATATCCGCTTCCTTTAAACCTCCTGCATATTGTGCACTTTTAGAGTGGTCACAAATACCCAAGTATTCAAATCCCTGCTCTTTGCAGAAGATTGCCATTTCGGCTAAGGTATTAGCCCCATCAGAGTATGTGGTGTGGTTGTGCAGCACACCTTTCAGGTGTTGATAGGTAATAAGCTCGGGCAGGTTATTGTTTTTTGCTTTTTCCAATTCGCCTATGCCTTCGCGCATTTCCGGCTCTATAAAAGCAAAACCTGCAGAAGCATAAATGGCCACTTCATCACCCGCTTTAAAATTTACACCTGCCTTTTCCAGTTCTTTCAGGTGAGGCGTGGCAGCGGTAGAGTTAAAGAGCTGCTCATCAAAATTGGATTCATTGGTAACAATTAGTTGCACTGGGTAGCCTTCGGTACTGCGAAAGTGAATGGTGTTTTCAGAGCAACTAACGGTATAGGATTTTTTCAGGTGTTGAAGCAGCTGTTCCATATTGGCGGCAGCTAGCAGAGATATATGATCAAGCGTTTCTGTTTTTCTGCGTAGATCACCGGTAAAGGAAGCACGATTTACGTAAGGCAGTTGGCTCAGTTCCTGCAACAGTTTCAGTGCGGGAATTTGCAGTTTAAAGAAGTGAAACTTATTGGCATTGCTAAAAATAAATTCAATACTTTCTTTAACGGCCTGTTGTGTTTTTAAACCAAAGCCTTTGGCTTGAGCTAGGCGATTTTCATTGCAGGCATAAAGCAGTTCGCCCATGCTTTCAATACCCAGTTGTTTCCAGATATAGGCTATTTTCTTTGGCCCGATGCCTTTTACTTTAAATAAATCAATGATACCCTGTGGGGTTTCGTTAATGAGTTGGACGAGCTCGGTAAACGAACCTATTTGGTTTATTTCAAAAATCTTTTGGGCAATGCTTTTGCCTATACCTTCCATGGCTTCAAGCTCAGCCACAGATTTGCCAGCCAGCGGTGTGTGCAGTTTATCTATTTTGAAAGCCGCAGCAGCATAAGATTTTATTTTAAACGGATTACCATCATGCAGTTCACTGAGGTTGGCGTACCATTTAAATAAATCGGCAATTTCATCATTGGACATGCAGGGAAGGTAGGGAAAATTTGAAATTAGAAGATTGAATTAAATTAAATGTTGAACATTCTTTCTCGCATCTCAAATCTGGTTAACACTATACATCGAACAACAAAAGCTAACTAATTAATCTGCTTTCCTATTTTCCAGCGTTCTGTTTTAAGGAGTGCACCTTTTACGTCATAGTATTTCCAGATGCTGTCTTTTTTATCTTTATGAAAGTAGCCTGAGCATTTCAGGTTGCCTTGCTCATCATACAAAGTATACGGACCATGCTTCATGTAAATAATGGTATCACGATAGCTGCCGTAGTTATTTTTGTCGGGCACAATTTTAATCATGTCCTTGTGGTGATAAACTTCTTTCAGTTTCTTTTTGGTGGTTTCATCGTAGTAGTAATAAGTTTTACCTGCTTTGTCATCAATAACCTGAGCAGAAAGTTTAAAACCAATAAAGCACAATGCAAAGATAGCAGTAAGTTTTTTCATGAAGGCTTTTAAAAATTTTGGTGCAAAACAAACTTATTTTGCTTAAAAAGCAAAGACGTTATTCCAAGTTGTATTGTTTGATTTTACGGTAAAGTGTACGCTCTGAAATGCCAAGCTCATTAGCTGCTTTTTTTCGTCTGCCATTATATTTTTCAAGCGCTTTTTTTATCATCTCCAATTCCAGTTCTTCCAGCGAGAGTGATTCGTTGGCAGTTTGGGCCACAGGAATTTCAATAACCTGCGGAGTGCTGGATGTGGGCGTAACCGGCATTACTTGCGGGTGTGATATTGGTTGATGAAAAGACTCGTTAAACAGATTTCCTAATGGCTCGCGTGGAGGAGGATTAAGTCCTGCGTTTGCGGTGCCACCCTGCATCATATCAAAAACCACACCTTTCAAATCCATTACATCCTTTCTTAAATCAAACAACACTTTATAAAAAATATCACGTTCACTCATACCTTGATCGGCCTGTGTGTTGCCAAGCAGCATAGGCAAACCGGGTTTTTCAGCAGGCAGCACACGTGTAAGTTCATGAGCATTGATGGTTTTATCTTCATCAAGCACCGAAAGTTGTTCGGCAATATTTTTTAGCTGACGTATATTTCCCGGCCAACGGTAATTTACTAAGATTTGCAGTGCCTCAGGCTCAATCACCAGCGGTTTTGATTTGTATTTTTCTGCAAAGTCGGCTGCGAATTTTCTAAACAGCAGGTGTGTGTCTTCTCTGCGCTCACGCAGAGGTGGTACTTTGATAGGCACAGTGCTGAGACGATAATATAAGTCTTCGCGAAATTTTCCGGCAGCAGCCAAATCCAATAAATCTTTATTGGTAGCTGCAACCACACGTACATCTGTTTTTTGCACTTTGGATGAGCCCACTTTAATAAACTCTCCGCTTTCTAACACACGCAACAAACGGGCTTGCGTTTCTAAGGGCAGTTCTCCAACTTCATCTAAAAAAATGGTGCCACCGCTAACAGTTTCAAAATAACCTTTACGCGTATCATGCGCACCGGTAAAAGAACCTTTTTCGTGTCCGAATAATTCAGAGTCGATGGTGCCTTCCGGAATGGCACCGCAGTTAACGGCAATAAAAGGACCATGTTTACGATTGCTTAGTGCATGTATTATTTTAGAAAAAGCTTCTTTACCCACACCGCTTTCTCCATTAATCAGCACACTGATATCAGTGGGAGCAACCTTTACTGCGGTTTCAAGTGCAATATTCAGTAGGGGAGAGTTACCAATAATTTCAAATCGTTGTTTAATATCCTGTATGTTCATACAATATTTTTTTAGTGAAGGAGTGGGAATAAATTTTAAAGCACTTGGACCACTTTACCAATAAGGCTGGTTTGGGTGCTGCGTTCGATTTTTACTTGAACGTAAGAGCCTTTGTCAATGCTATTTTGTTTAGGAAAAATAACGGTAATGTTTTGGTCGTTCCGCCCTTTAAGGTCTGCCTCAGATTTTTTTGATTCTCCTTCAACAAGCACCAGTTGTTCGGTGCCGATATAGCGCTTATTTTTTTCTATACTAATGCTGTTTTGCAGATTGATAAGTTCCTGCAACCTGCGGCTTTTATCTTCAGCAGCGATATCATCGGTATATTTGCGTGCAGCCATTGTACCCGGGCGCTCACTGTAGGCATACATATAGGCAAAATCAAACTGAGAGAGGCTAAACATATTCAGTGTATCGTTAAACTCTTCTTCTGTTTCGCTGCAAAAGCCCACAATAGCATCTGTAGAAATACCACAATCCGGAATAATCTCGCGTATTTTTTCAATGCGCTGTTTAAACCAGTCTGCATCATAGGTGCGGTTCATCAATTTCAATACCCGTGAGTTACCAGACTGTAAAGGGAAATGAATATAGTTGCAGATATTGTTATACTTTTTCATGGTATACAATACTTCATCGGTAATATCTTTAGGATGCGAAGAAGAGAAACGGATACGTAGATCGGGAGCAATTTGTGCCACCAGCTCCAGCAGCTGCGCAAAGTTGCATAAGGTTTCGCCTGCTTCATTTTGCCATTTATAGGAATCTACATTTTGTCCAAGCAGCGTTACTTCTTTATATCCCTGGTTGTAAAGTTCGGTAGCTTCTTTAATGATGCTTTGAGGTTCGCGGCTGCGTTCACGTCCGCGTGTAAAGGGCACCACGCAGAAGGAGCACATATTATCGCATCCACGCATAATGCTCACAAAAGCATTTACTCCGTTGCTGCCTAAGCGCACAGGCGTAATCTCGGCATAGGTTTCTTCGCGACTCAGCAATACATTAACCGCTTTTTGTCCTTCTTCTACCTGCTCTATTAGTTTAGGAATATCGCGGTAGGCATCGGGCCCTACAACAATATCAACCAGTTGTTCTTGTTCCAGTAATTTGGCTTTTAAACGTTCGGCCATGCAACCCATTACACCCACAATCATTCCCGGATTTTTCTTTTTCTGGTGCTTCAGTTCTCTTAATCTACCCCACACTCGCGACTCGGCATTGTCTCTAATTGCGCAGGTATTTAAAAAAACCACATCGGCCTCAAGCGGATTAGGAGTAGTTTTATAACCTTTATCCAGCATAATGCTGGCCATCACTTCACTGTCAGCCAGATTCATGGCGCATCCGTAGGTTTCTATATACAGGTTTCTGGTGGCGATTTCAGGGGCCATATCAGCAGTTATCCCTCTCATACTTGCATCAAATTGAGGCGCAAAGATAATAATATTTCTGACAGAGTGGCAGAAAAATCTGTTTCTAGTAGCCCCTGCTATTTGATTAAGGAGAGGGATAATATTATGTTCGCATCATGAAAGTACTTGTAACAGGCAGCAATGGATTGCTGGGGCAAAAGCTAACGGATTATTATCTTAAACAATCCGGTGTTGATTTGATTGCAACAGCTAGAGGAGTTGACCGATATCCCGCTAAACAAGGGTATGTATACGAGGAGCTAGATATTACGCAGTTTGATGAAGTAAAAATCATATTACACAAATACAAACCTGATGTGGTAATAAATACTGCAGCCATGACCAATGTAGACGCCTGCGAAAGTGACCATTACTGTTGTGATGCGCTAAATGTAGATTCCGTAAAACATATCTGTGCAGTATGCAATGAAATAAATGCTCACCTGGTGCACGTATCAACTGATTTTATTTTTGACGGAACGCATGGCCCCGTAACGGAAGAAGAAAAACCCAATCCGCTGAGTTATTATGGCCGCTCAAAATATTTAGCTGAAATAGCGGTGATGGAGCAGTGCCACAGTTGGAGTATTTGCCGCACTATTTTGGTTTATGGTGTGGTGAGTGATATGAGCCGAAGCAATATTGTTTTGTGGGCTAAAAATAATTTAGAACAAGGTAAAAAGTTAAACGTAGTGGGTGATCAGTTTAGAACACCTACACTTGCCGAAGATCTTGCACAGGGTTGTTCATTGGCAGCTGCAAAAAAAGCCAAGGGTATTTTTAATATAAGCGGTAAAGATTTTATGAGTGTGTTTGATTTGGTGTATCGAGTGGCAAGTTTTTGGAAATTGGATAAAACATTGCTCAACCTATCAACCAGCGAAGGAATTAAACAACCGGCCAAACGTCCGCCAATAACTGGATTCATTTTAACCAAAGCCATTACGGAACTGGGATATAAGCCGCACTCATTTGAAGAAGGCTTGGCATTGCTGGATGAGCAGTTGAAAGCATGTGCCAACTAATTTCAATTCAGTAAAAAATTAACATCATAAAATAAATGGATCCTTCTAATTTTTGGGTTTGGTTTGGCACAGAGGTATTCTTTGCCATTTTTGTAGCGCTGATGCTTTATTATTTTTACAAACAAACCCAGCCAAAAGATAAAGATGATAAACCAGGCCAAAACGGTATTTAAGCAATATTTCACTTTCTCACGCAGTGAGCGCAAGGGCTTGATATTGTTGCTAGCAATTTTACTGACTGTATTGTTTGCGCCATTTTTTATTAACCGCATTTTCCCTGAACCTGAACCTTCTTTCTCCATTAAAGAAATTCCTGCTGCTGCACCGGTAGCAAAAGAAGCTGATGAAGTATTGCCTGCATACAATGCAGCTACATTTTTTACTTTTAATCCGAATACTGCTACGAATGCTCAATTGCGCAAATTGGGTTTCACGGATCACAATATAAAAAGCCTTCGCAATTATCAGAGCAAAGGAGGACGTTTGCGTAAACGGGAAGATATTTTAAAACTCTATGGTTTATCTATGGATCACAAACAGGCGCTGCTTCCTTTTGTGATAATAGATGATAAACCGGCATGGATGCAAGATACGTCATCGGCCAAAAAAAAGCATGTCTCACCCGGCATAGTTGATCTAAATACAGCAGACAGTTCAATATTGGTGGCTTTGCGCGGCATTGGTCCCAAAACAGCAAAACGTATTCTTGATTACCGCAACAAACTGGGCGGATTTGTGAAGGCTGAACAACTCACCGAATTGTGGGGTTTTGATCCGGATGTCTTGTATGACTTAAAAGATCAAATCATGGTAGACGTTAGCAAGGTTACTTTTTATAATGTAAACACGGTTACGCAGGATGAATTAAAACAACATCCCTATTTTAAATACAAACTTTCGCAGGCCATTGTTAACTACCGTTTGCAGCACGGATCTTATCGCCAACTGGAAGATTTAAAAAAACTAGTACTTGTTAATGATTCTGTTTACCAGCGCATTATTTTGTATTTATACATTCCATAACTGAATACCTGCCTAACTTCTAAAATTGGCCTAAAAGATTGTATACTTGCACAAAAATTAGCTACCCTTATTGCATGGAAACTAACGGAATGAACTTTGAGATGACGGAGAATCAGAAGATGGTTGCTCAGATGGCAAAAGATTTTGCCGAAAAATTTATACGTCCGCATGTAATGGAGTGGGACGAAGCGCAAATCTTTCCTAAACAAACCATGCAGGAAATGGGTAAACTGGGTTTATTGGGTGTTTTGGTGCCTGAGGAATACGGAGGAGCAGGCTTAGGTTATTTTGAATACATTGTAGCCATACAGGAAATTACAAAGGTTTGCAGCTCGGTTGGCTTATCAATGGCTGCTCATAATTCACTTTGCACAGGCCATATTTTGCAATTTGGAAACGAAGAGCAAAAGAAAAAATGGTTGCCCAAGCTTGCCACCGGTGAGTGGATAGGTGCATGGGGATTAACAGAGGCCAATACAGGAAGCGATGCCATGCGTATGCAATGCGTAGCTAAACAAGATGGCGACCATTGGGTATTAAACGGTACAAAAAACTGGATTACTCATGGTATTTCAGGAGATGTGGCCGTTGTATTGGCACGCACAGGAGAGTTGTTGGACTCAAACGGTATAACGGCATTTGCGGTAGAGCGAGGAACCCCAGGATTTAAAGGCGGTAAAAAAGAAAACAAATTAGGCATGCGTGCCAGCGAAACTGCTGAACTTATCTTTGAAGATTGTCGCGTACCTGCTGCCAATATTTTAGGTAAGGTAGGCGAAGGTTTTAAGCAAGCCATGAAAATATTGGATGGAGGACGTATCTCTATCGCGGCATTGTCATTGGGTATTGCCAAAGGCAGTTACGAAGCAGCCGTAAAATATTCAAAAGAGCGCCAGCAGTTTGGTCAGCCTATTTCAAATTTTCAGGCAATCGGTTTTAAGTTGGCCGATATGGCTACACGTATTGAGGCAGCAGAATTGCTTACCTTCCAGGCTGCTGATTTAAAGATGAAACAAAAACCCATGACCACAGAGAGTGCTATGGCTAAATACTACGCGTCAGAAGTATGTGTGTGGGCAGCTACAGAGGCTATTCAAATTTTTGGAGGTTATGGTTATACCAAAGATTTTCCAGTGGAGAAATTCTACCGCGACTCTAAGCTGTGCACAATTGGCGAAGGCACTAGTGAAATACAAAAACTAGTTATTGCACGCAATATTTTAAAATAATTACCCCAAAAAAAGTCCGGTTCACTCACTCGGACTTTTGTGCATAAAACTCTCATTCCCTCTAAATAATTAATGCAGGATTCAGGATCTTTTTTAAGGTTGAATGACGAAAACATCATATAATTGTGTGAACTATATTAATCAGGCTATGAAAAAACCACTCTTTATCCTTCTCATGTGGGCAGTGTGTGCACCAATGGTGTTGGCCCAAAGTAAATCATATCAGCTGGTAGAGCAAACCTCGGCCGATGGAAAATATACCTACAAAACCGTGGTAGATGATCCGATGAATGTGCGTATTTACACGCTCCAGAACGGTTTAACGGTAATGCTCTCGGTTAATAAATCGGTTCCACGCATACAAACACTTATAGCAACACGTGCCGGCAGTAAAAACGATCCGGCTGATAATACAGGTCTTGCCCACTACTTGGAGCATATGCTTTTTAAAGGTACTGATCAGTTTGGTACAAAAGATTGGGCTACCGAGAAAGGTTACCTCGATCAGGTTGACGCATTGTATGAGCAATACAATAAAACTACCAATGAGGCTGCGCGCAAATCTATCTACAGAAAAATCGATTCCGTATCACTGCTTGCATCTAAATATGCCATTGCCAATGAGTATGATAAAATGTTGTCTTCTATTGGCGCTACCGGAACCAATGCATTTACATCATTGGAGCAAACGGTGTATGTAAATGAAATTCCACAGAATCAGGTAGAAAAATGGCTGACCATTGAGGCAGAGCGCTTCCGCAACCCTATACTGCGTTTGTTCCATACGGAGCTGGAAGCAGTATATGAAGAAAAAAATATTTCAATGGATAACGATAGTCGTAAGGTTTTTGAAGCTATGATGAGCAGCCTGTTTACCAAACATACCTATGGCACACAAACAACGATAGGCACAGTAGAGCATTTAAAAAATCCATCCTTAATTAAAATCAGAAATTACTTTACCAGTTATTACGTTCCTAATAATATGGCGGTGATTCTGGCTGGAGATTTAGATCCTGATCAGGTTATTAGAATGATTGATACAAAGTTTAGCTATATGCAGCCCAAGCAGGTACCGCCTTTTACTTTTGCGCCTGAAGTTGCTAGAACTGCTCCTGTTGAAATGAGCGTTTATGGCCCTGATGCCGAAAATTTAATGGTGGGTTACAGAATGCCGGGAGCCAATACCAGAGAAGCCAAATATTTATTATTGGTTGATTATTTATTGGCTAACTCAAAGGCCGGTTTAATTGATTTAAATCTTATAAAAAAACAAATGGTATTGTCTGCTTCATCTTCTACATGGACCAACAAAGATTATAGCATTCATTTCTTAACTGGTAAACCTAAGCAAGGGCAAAGTATGGAAGAGGTAAAAGATTTGCTGCTCGAGCAAATTAATTTAATAAAAGATGGCGCGTTTGACGAAGAGACATTGCTTGCTATTATTAATAATTTTAAGGTAGATCAAATCAGAAACAATGAGTCGAATTCGGGTCGTGCCTATACCATGCTGGATGCATTTATTGTTGGTAATCCATGGAATGAGCAGGTTTCTATGCTTGATGATTTATCTAAAATAACCAAGCAGGAAATCATGGATTTTGCAAATAAATATTACACCAATGACTATGTAGTGGTTTATAAGAAAATCGGAGAAGATAAATCCATCAAAAAGATTGACAAGCCGGAAATTACACCTGTAGAGGTAAACAGGGATGATATGTCGCCTTTCGTTAAACAAATTACTGAAGCAAAGGTGTCTCCTGTAAAACCGGTTTACCTTAACTACCAAAATGATATTGCACGCGGTAAAGTAGGAGGCAAGGCCCCAATGTTATATATAAAAAATAACGACAATGGTTTGTTCTCTTTATACTATGTGCTTGATATGGGTAAGTTTCACAATGTTAAACTACCTGTTGCTGTTAACTTGCTTCAATATCTGGGAACCGATAAATATTCTGCAGAACAAATAAGCAAAGAGTTTTTTAAACTTGCTTGCGATTTTGGAGTATCAGCCGGTGAAGACCAAGTTTACGTTTACGTTAGCGGTTTAGATGATAACTTTGCACCTGCCGTTAGGTTGTTTGAGCATTTGCTTGCTAATGCCAAACCCGACCAAACTGCATTGAACCAAATGGTGGAGCGCATGCTTAAGCAGCGCAAAGATGCCAAGCTAAACAAACAGGCTATATTTAACGGAGCATTGAGGAGCTACGCCATATTTGGCAAGAAGAATCCGTATAACTTAAATCTAACCGAGGAGCAATTGCGCGCACTGAAGGCAGAAGATATGGTTGATCTCCTGAAATCACTTACATCCTACCAGCACAAAATTTTATACTATGGACCGAAGCGCATGGAAGAAGTTGGGTTTGTATTAAACAAAGCGCACCCAATGCCGGCTACTTTAAAATCATATCCTAAGCGTGCAGTATTTAAACGCAACAACATGGACAAAAACATGGTTTACTTTGTAGATTATAAAATGGTTCAGGCAGAAATCATGTGGCTGAATAAACAGCCCATGGGTTATGACAGTACACGCGTACCAATGATTAATTTATATAATGAATATTTTGGCGGTGGCATGTCGTCAGTTGTTTTCCAAACCATCAGGGAATCGAAAGCACTTGCTTACTCAACTTTCTCGCGTTATTTATCTCCGCAGCGTAAAGAAGATCCGTATTATGTGATAGCCTATGTGGGCACACAATCAGATAAGATGGATCAGGCCATTACCGGTATGAATGAATTGTTAACCGAATTGCCAAAATCTGATGCTTCGTTTTCAGCAGCCAAGGAAGCCATAAGAAGTCAGATTGAAACAGACCGCATTAATAAGGAGCAAATTTTCTTTAGCTATCTGGCAGCGGAGCGTTTAGGAATTCACCGCGATTTGCGTGCAGACGTTTATGGGCAGTTAGACAAAATATCATTTGATGATGTGAAGAAGTTCCATGAATCCAATATAAAAGGCAAAACATATACCTATTGTATTATGGGCTCAAAAGAAAAAATAAACCTTCAGGATTTGAAAAAATACGGAGAGGTGAAAGAGGTAACCCTCGAAGAATTATTCGGTTACTAAAATCAATTTCCAATACATCATATACCTCGCATTTGCGGGGTGTATTTTTTATGTACACCTTTAAATTATAATTGCAGCATGAATTTAGCAGGTAAAATTGCGGTAATAACCGGAGTTAGCAAAGGTATTGGTTTGGCTGTAGCAAACGCATTGCTTCAAAAGCAATGTGTGGTTTACGGATTGGGAAGAAGTAATGCAGATATTAACCATCCCGATTTTCATTTTATTAAAACAGATGTGCGCCATGCTGAGGAGGTAAGAAATGCCATTAAGCAAATAACAAGCGAGCAGCCCCGTATTGATATTTTAATAAACAATGCCGGATTAGGCTATTTCGGATTCTTGGATGATATATCAGATGAGCAATGGCATGAAATGTTTCAAACCAATGTGGATGGAATGTTCTATTGCTCCAAGGCAGTGCTGCCACACATGAAAAAAAATCAATTCGGCCACATTATCAATATTGCTTCAACAGCAGCATTGGAAGGTATGCCGCAGGTTTCAGCTTATTGTGCAACCAAATGGGCTGTAAAAGGTTTAAGCGAGTCTTTGTTTAGAGAGGTGAGAGATTATAGAATTAAGGTGACTTGCGTATATCCTGGCTCTACCAAAACTGATTTTTTCAGAAACAGCCCCGGTATACAACCACATGATTATATGCTGATGCCCGAAGATATCGCACTCATGCTGGTGCAGGCGCTTGAAATGCCAGACAACTTTCATACCGTTAACCTGGAAATAAGACCGCTTCAACCCAAAGGACCTAAAAAAAGCTAAGTTTATGGAAACACTCAGAGCTTATTATCATCAGCATCCGTTGCGCAGCATCTTGTGGGGTGCACTTTTTTTTCGTTTAATCAGTGTTTTGTTTTCTGAAGGTTATGGCTTTTCCGATGATCATTTTTTGGTGGTTGAAGTAGCACAACAATGGGTTGATGGTGTAGACCCTCGAAACTGGATGCCTTGGAATGGTAATGCTACGCCCAGCGGACACAGTTTATTTTATCCGGGGTTACATTATTTCTTTTTTGCAAGTTGTAAATCATTCGGAATAGAAAATCCTGCAATCAAAATGTTGCTGGTTCGTTTACTGCACGCATTGTATAGTTTAACCATTGTGTTGTTAAGCTATAAAATTGTACGCAAAATATCGGGCGAGCATTTAGCGGCCAAGGTAGGCTGGCTAATTGCCCTACTTTGGTTTATGCCATTCTTCAGTGTAAGAAATATGGTAGAAATTGTTTGTATTCCGCCACTACTTTATGCGACCTTGCTCATACTTAAAGCCACCGATTCTGAAAAGCTCATTGTATTCTTTTTTTCAGGAATTATTGCAGGGCTTGCTTTTTCTTTCCGCTTTCAAACCATTACGTTTATTGGTGGATTTGGTTTAGCACTGCTCATTAGAAAACAAATATTACCTGCATTGGCATGGGGTGTTGGTGCTTTGCTCTGCATGGTATTGTTGCAAGGCGGTATCGATTATTACATTTGGGGCAGACCCTTTGCAGAGTTTAAGGAGTATACGATTTATAATATTGAGAATGCACATAACTATATCCTGGGTGATTGGTATAACTATCTGCTACTTGTTTCAGGCTTACTTGTTCCGCCATTGGGAGTCATTATTTGGTTTGGGATGTATAAAGTGCGCAAAGAATACTTACTTATTATTCTTCCTGCGTTATGTTTTTTTCTATTTCATTCTTATTTCCCCAATAAACAGGAGCGATTTATTTTGCCTGTAATTCCATTTTTTGTAATGGCCGGATTGGCAGGCTGGCAGCAAATAGTTATTTCTGCTTTTTGGCAACAAAAAGCCTCATGGCTAAAGGCGGGTAGGGTATTCTTTATTACCGTAAACGGAATTTTACTGCTTGCACTTACGCCTAGTTCAACCAAAACAACACGTGTGCATGCCATGAGTTATTTGCATGATCATACGCAGGCAAATAGCTTTATTCTGGAACTAAGTCATCAGAAAAATGGGGTACTGATGCCAAAATTTTACTGGGGTAAATGGAACGATCATGTTGTAGTTACGGAGGGAGAATCTGCCACGAAGGTCATTGATACATTAAAGGCCAATGGCCAGGTATTACCTGATTATGTAATTTTTGGAGAAAATGTAAATCTTGAAAACCGAATCAACACATTTAAAAATTCGGTTAAATCCATTAACTACGAAACCACGATTGAGCCCAGTATATTAGACCAAGTGATGCATTGGCTTAATCCGGTAAACGTAAATCAAACGTATTATATCTACCGGGTACAATACTAATTCGGTTTTTGCCACACCTTTCCATTTACAATAATGGTATCAAAGCAATCGCTTCCAAAATTGTATGGAATAAATGCCAACGATGGAATAGGTTTGGTGAGCAGAAAATTGGCAACCTTACCAACGGCAATGCTTCCGTGGGTTTTACTCAGCTCAATAGCAAAGGCACCATTAATGGTAGCAGCATTGAGCGCTTCTTCCGGTGTAAGTTTCATTTGTGTGCAAGCCAGTGATATCACAAATCCCATGCGGCCATTGGGCGAACTGCCAGGATTATAATCAGAAGCTAGACAAAAGGGTAAACCTGCATCAATTATTTTGCGTGCAGGTGCATAGGGTATGCCTAGGAAAAACGAGCAGTTGGGCAATCCAACGGGCATGGTTTGACTGCTTTTTAAGCAGTTGATTTCATCATCTCCTGTATATTCCAAATGATCTACACTGAGTGCGTTATTTTGCACGGCTACCTGCACCCCTCCGGTATAGCCTAGTTCATTACCATGTATTTTTGCTTTCAATCCGAAGTCAGAAGCTGCCTTTAATATCAAATCCGTTTCTGCAACGGTAAAGAATCCCTGATCGCAAAAAACATCACAATAGTCGGCTAGTTTCTCTTTTGCAACAATTGGCAGCATTTCATTTATGATTAGGTTTACATATGCCTCCCGGTTATTCTTGAATTCAGAAGGAATAGCATGTGCACCTAAAAAGGTAGCTTTAATATTAATTGGTGAAACCTGTTTTAAGCGATTAATTACGCGCAGCATTTTTATTTCATCGGCAACGGTTAAACCATATCCGCTTTTAATTTCAATGGCACCTGTGCCGCAGCCAATTATTTCATGCAGTCTTTGCAACGCAGCATCAAACAACTCATCTTCACTCATCTGTTGCAGTTTTGCTGCCGAGTTAAGAATGCCACCACCTGCAGCAGCAATTTCTTCATAGCTCTTACCTTTAATGCGCATAATAAATTCCTCTTCTCTGGTTTTTGCAAAAACCAAATGGGTATGAGAATCGACAAAAGAGGGGAGCATGAATTGCTTATCGGCATTAATTTTGGTGAGGACCGATTCTGTTTGAAGCAATAAGGTAACAGACCCATATACCTCATCATGCATTTTACCAAAAGCCTGAATGATTCCGTCTTTGGCGTAGAGCCATGCATCTTCAATAGAGGTTAGTTCTGACATTTGTGAGCCGGATTTTTTATTTGTTGCCGGATCTGTAATACCATAAAGCGATTTGATATTTTCTATGAGTAAGTGCTGGGACATGAAGAATTAAATGGTTACTGCAAGTTAATTGAAATATCAGTGATGGTTATATATTTTTTGAGGGCAGGGTTGAAAAAAGAAGCCGCGCAGCCGAAGGCTGCGCGGCTTCAATATCCTTCTAATAAATTAGTTGCCTTCTTTTAATGCTGTTGCACGGGCTATATATTTATCAATATCTTGCGCTTCCTGACTTTCAGCAAAATCTTTTTTAATGGTTTGGTAAGCTTCCAGCGCATCACCATAGGATTGCTTCTCCTCATAAACCATCCCTGCTTTTTTAAGGAATACAGGTGAAGTGAGTTTGTTTTTGCTCATTCGTGCTGCCTTCATATAATGGCTAACCCCTTTATCCAAATCTCCCAATTCTACGTAAGCATCTCCAATAGCACCTTCTGCCAATGGACCAATAAGCAGATTTTCTGTGCTGAAATCTTCCAAATGTTCAATAGCAGCTTCATACTGCCCGATTCTTAGGTTGCAGATACCTGCATAGTAGTGTGCCAGATTGCCCGCTTTACCTGCACCGTATTCTTCAGCTATGGCTTCAAATCCTTTAAACTTATCATTGCCGTTTAATGCCAATGCAAACGAGTCCATTTCAAAGTACTTTTGAGCCATGAAAATTTCTTTCTGTGCTTCTATATCCATGGGTTCTAAAATCAATTTTTTATACCCTACATAACCGCCAATAAGAACAACTATAGCAATTAATGCAATATTAATTTGCTTCTTATTGTTTGCATAAAAGTCTTCTACCTTATGTGTGGTATCAACTAAGGTTTTGTCTAAATCCAGGTTGTTTGTTTCTTTATTTTCTGCCATTGCGTGCGTTGTTTTATTCTGTAATAAATGGGTAATTGGGTTCTGAGTAAACGTCTTCAAATAAGGCGTGTGCTTCCGGATAAGGTGAGTTTTCTGCAAAGGTTACACTTGCATTTACCTCAACTTCTATTTTAGATTCCAGCTCATCAAACCATTTTTCAGCAGCATGCTTTTTTGTTAAAATGGTTTGCTTTACTACCTCAAGTGGGTCTTTTTTCTTGTATTCTTCTACTTCTTCTTTGGTTCTGTATTTAGCCGGATCACTCATGGAGTGACCTCTGTAGCGGTAGGTGCGTATTTCAAGGAAAGTAGGCCCATCGCCTTTTCTAGCTCGCTCAGCTGCAGCAGCAATAGCTTCATGTACTGTTTCCGGCTGCATGCCATCAACAGCTTGGTTAGGCATTTCATAAGCCGCACCAATTTTATGAATATCCATTACGTTGGTTGTACGCTCCACGGATGTACCCATCGCATAACCATTGTTTTCGCAAACAAAAATTACAGGCAGTTTCCAAAGCATCGCCATGTTAAATGTTTCATGCAAGGCTCCTTGACGAACTGCACCATCTCCCATATAGCAAACGGTTACCTGTTTACCTCCACGATATTGGTCGGCCAGTGCTATGCCGGCTCCAAGGGCAATTTGCCCGCCTACAATACCGTGTCCGCCAAAAAAGTTATGCTCTTTGCTAAACATGTGCATGGAGCCACCTTTCCCTTTTGAGCAACCGGTGGCTTTTCCATAAAGTTCAGCCATTACTGCGTTGGGAGAAATGCCACATGCCAAAGCATGCGCATGGTCTCTGTATGCAGTAATTATTCTGTCGTCTTTCCGTAATGCACTCATGGTGCCTGCTACAACAGCCTCTTGGCCAATATACAGGTGGCAAAAGCCTTTAATTTTTTGCTGGCCGTATAATTGAGCTGATTTTTCCTCAAATCTGCGCATTAGCAGCATCTGCTCATACCAATTAAGGTAGTGTTCTTTGGTAAACTTTGTTTGTGCCATTTTTAGAAGAACCGCAAATTTATGAAAAAACTTCAGTGAGCAAAGAAATTATAGTAATCAGCTAATCAGGCTTTTATCTTGTATAATATTTCCTATTGATGCTATATATAGCTGAATGTGTGAAGATTATTCCGATTACAATAAGCCTTAAACGCAATTGCCGCAATAAATAATAAGTTAAATTGCGTGTCATAAGGCATGCATCTATCTGCCCTAAATATCACCCAATTTAAAAACTATGCAACGGCATGTGTTATTTGCACTCCCGGTATCAATTGTTTTGTTGGTAAGAATGGTTCCGGCAAAACCAACCTGCTAGATGCTATCTATTATCTCAGTTTTACAAAAAGTTATTTCAATGCGCAGGATCAGTTTAATATAAAACATGATGAACCTTGGCTTCGAATAGAAGGTAATTACAAGCGCAACGAAATGGAGGAGCAGGTAAGTTTATTTGTTCAAAGAGGGGAGCGCAAGGTGCTTAAGGTAAATAACAATGAACCCAAAAAGTTTTCTGACCACATTGGCCACTTGCCTTTGGTTATGATTACACCAAATGATATCATGCTTATTCAGGAGAGCAGCGAGGAAAGACGGAAGTTTCTGGACGGCATGATTTCGCAAACTGATAAGGTTTATCTGAGCAATTTACTCATGTATAATAGGGTACTTGAACACCGTAACCGGCAACTTAAAAATTATCAGGAGGGGCAGAGTTTTGATCCGGTATTGTTTGAAACCTACAATGAACAACTGTGCACTGCTGGTAAGTTGATTTATGAAACCAGAAAGACTTTTTTGAATAAATTTATTCCTGTTTTTCGCTTATTCTATCAGGACATGGCCTCAAGAGATGAGTGGGTGAATATTGTTTATGAGAGTGATATCAACCATGAACCGTTTGATTTACTGATTAAGCGCAGTGAGCATTCAGATATGATGTCAGGCCGAACGACCAAAGGTATTCATAAGGATGATATTGGTTTTTTTATAGGTGATTATGCGCTTAAAAAATTCGGTTCACAAGGCCAGCAAAAGAGTTTTATTATTGCCTTAAAACTGGCTCAGTATAATTACCTCAAACAATTAACCGGAATTAAGCCTTTATTGCTGCTTGATGATATTTTTGAAAAGCTGGATGCCTTTCGTTTGGAAAGATTACTAATGATGATTGCTGAAGATTCTTTCGGACAAATATTTGTAAGTGATACGCATTTAGAAAGGCTACAACAGGTTTTTTCATCTATCCCGGCTCATGTAAAATATTTTAATATAGATAACGGAATAATAAACGAAATTTGATTATGGCTAGAAAATCAAATGAACAAACCATACAGGAGGTGCTTAAAGAATTAGTAGATTCAAAACCCATGAAAAGCAAACTCACAGAAGTTAATCTGGTAAATGCTTGGGAGCAGCTGGTGGGTCCACTAATTGCTAGGCACACCCAAAAAATATATTTGAGTAAGGGCAAGTTATTCTTGCATATTGAATCACCGGCACTTAAAAATGAGCTCACTTATTCCAGAGGCAAACTAATTGATTTGGTCAATCAATTTGCAGGAGAGGCAATTGTTGATGAGGTTATTATTAGGTAGTATAGCTATTCAAAATAGATTATGTCATCACATCATTTTGTTAAAGAAGGGCAAGAACCTGCACTAATCATTGCAAATGGTGAAGCATGCTCCACTGATTTGCTTGGTCAGTTGCTTGAGTGGAGTCCGTATGTATTGGTGCTTGACGGGGCAATACACCGTGTGCTGGAATTGGGTATTAAGATGGATGCCCTGCTTGGCGACTTTGATAGCCATAATCATTCGTTAGAGCAATTGCAGCAACAAATGCCTATTGAGATTATTCATACACCCGATCAGAACAAAACCGATTTGCAAAAAGGAATTGAGTTCTTAATTGATAAAGGTTTAGCGGCTGTAAACATTGTTTGGGCCACTGGTCGAAGAGCCGATCATAATCTCACTAATATAACAGACATTGTTCGTTACAAAGCACAAATCAATATTGTTATGTATGATGATTATTCACGTATTGTTCCGCTCTCCGGGCAATTTAAAAAATGGTATGCAGCCGGCACAGTTCTTTCACTCATACCTGTGGGCACGGTAGAAGGTGTTATAACCTCAGGATTGAAATTTAACCTGCACCACGAATCTCTTGCTATTGGCTATCGAAGCGGCAGCAGCAATCAGGTAGTAGATGATGGTTTTGTTACCATTTCGCACAGCCAAGGAGATTTGCTGCTTATGGAGTGCAAAGATTAATCATAAAAAAAGCCTCCCTGTTTTCAGGAAGGCTTTTGTAGCAGTATTTTAACTATTAAACGCCTGTATCGTGCAATGCACTTTCCATAATAAACGGATGTTTAGTTGGATACAGATTTGCTTTTGTAAGCGCTTTAAGCACTACAAATAAAAACAGTCCGCCAAATAAACCGAGGAAACCAAGTTCCATCAGTCCCCATCCTTGAGATGGAGTTTCAATAATTCCGGTAGGATTATGCTCAGTTATTTCAGTAGCCAAATTCATTGCTCCAGGCATTACCATTAAATAGCAATCATTCCAGTGTCCGATGAGGATACACGCACCAACAAATGCTCCTAAACCTTTATGACGCTTTGCACCTCTTCTCATAAAAAGGAAGAAAGGAATAAAGAAATTCATTGTGATATTAAAGAAGAAGGAAAGTTTATATGTGCCTTCTAAACGTGGCTTGTAATAGGCAACCTCTTCCGGAATATTTGCATACCAAATTAAGAGGAACTGAGCAACCCACATATAGGTCCAGAAAATAGAGAAGGCAAACATAAATTTACCTAAGTCATGCTGATGCTCATCAGTAACAATATTCAAATAACCTTGTGATCGTAGATACCAAGTTAAAAGGTAAATTGTGGTTAATGCACTAACCCATCCTGTAGCGAAGTTATAAACGGTGAAGATGGTAGAATACCAGTGTGCATCCATACTCATGGTAACATCCCATGCAAACATGGAGAAGGTAAATGCAAATACAAAAAGGAACGCAGCTGATAAGCGGAATGATTTATCGAAATAAGTGGTATCAAGTAAACCGGTAGAATTTACATCTTCCTCACGCGACCATTGGCGTATTTTGGCAGCACACCAAATCCAGAAAGAAGTAAACAAAATAACACGGGCATAGAAAAATGCTTTGTTTAAATACCAGGTTTTTTTGGCAAGTAGCGGATCACTTTGCATTACACCATCGTGTGCCCAATGGTATAAAGTAGTTAACCCAACAAGCAATACTAAAATAACAATGCCTGCTCCATAGGTCATATATTCACTCATGGCTTCTGGTATTCTGCGAATAGCAACATACCAGCCGGCATTAGCCAACTGGCTTATGGCTATAAAAACCGCTGCACAGGTAGAAATGATAAAAAAGAAATAGCCGTTAAACAGCATGCTTCCCAATAATCTTTTCATAGGGAGGTGATGATTCTGCTCATCGGTAAATCCTTCAATAGTAGGATGGTAGGTAAAGTATCCGATTAAAGCAAGCAGTAAGCCTACACCCATGAGGATAAATGAAAGGCGCTTTGCCTTGTCGGTGAATACAAATTTTTCTTCTCTGATTTGAACGTCTGTATGTTCCATTGTATATGAGTTTTTTATCAGGTGATTAGTTGGTTATTGTTTCGGCCTGAGCAGGTGCAGCGCCACTTAATTCATAAATGTAGTGTATCACTTGCCAGCGCTGAGTTGGAGAAAGCACCGTACCATAAGCCCCCATCAGGTTCTTACCATGGGTAATAGAGTAAAATGCTTTACCGGCATTGATTGTTGGTAAGCGATCGCTGTAGGCAGGAACCCTTGGATATTTTCCGTCTTTAACGATTGTGCCTTCACCTTTTCCGTCTTCGGCATGACAAGGAGTACAATTGATATTATACAAACGCTCACCTTCGGCTAAATTATAAGCAGTTTTTGGCAAAGGATTTTTCCATGCGCTTGCAGCTTCGTAATTATCGTTTGATTTTGCTACGTTGTAATTGGCGTAATCCAACTGACCGCGGGCAATAGTGCCTTTTACCGGTTCACGCATATTCATTCCGTGCGGATTAATGGTATTAGGCTCTTCGGCAAGTTGCGATAGTGGCTCATACGCAAAAGAGTGATACATATTTGGGGCATACTCAATACCCGGATTATCTCCGCCTGCACTGCAGGCTGTTATTAATGAAGCTAAACCTGCCAATCCAAGCAGTGTGTAAACTAATTTCTTCATATTTCTTTAACCCTTTCTCTTACTTCCAATGCACCACCTGAAACAAAAATGCCTTCAAGTGCTTTTACATCGGTTTTGTTTTCGTGAATATTAACTGCAATAACAAAGCGGTCGTCTGTTACGCGGATGTCAATCACATTTGTATTGCGTCCCCAGAACATGCGGTTTACAATAAAGAAACTACCCACCATACCGAATGCTGTAAATAAAATACCCAATTCGAAAGTGATTGGAATATAATCTGGTCCGATGAGTGATGGTTTACCACCAATATTCATAGGCCAATCAATAGCGGAAGCATAAGTAATTAACGTAAGTGCAGAAGCAACCCCACACATTGCAAAAACAAATGCTGCAATGGAAAGGCGTGTTCTCTTCACACCCATTACACGATCTAATCCGTGAACGGCAAATGGTGTATACACATCATGAACATCATAACCACTTTTTACCAATTGCTTGGTAACAGTGTAGGTTGAATCGGGATTATCATAAACCCCCAATAGCATTTTATTATCCATGAACTGCATCTCCTTTCTTGGCGTGTTCACCATGTGCAGGTTGGCCGTGTCCTTGATCGGCATGGTGCGTAGGAATAATTGATTTTATTTCAGCCATATTAATGGTAGGTAAGTAGCGGCAGAATAGGAAGTATAAAGTAAAGAACAATCCGAAAGAACCAATCAAGATGCTTACTTCAACAATCGTAGGTGTATACATACTCCAGCTTGAAGGTATAAAATCGCGGTGCAGAGAGGTAACGATAATCACAAAACGCTCGAACCACATTCCTATATTCACTATGATAGACATTAGGAAAATAAACCATGGCGTTGAGCGTGCCCACTTAATCCAGAATACCTGAGGAGCAATCAAATTACAGGTCATCATCGTCCAGTAGCTCCACCAATAAGGACCGAACGCACGGTTAATAAAAGCGTATTGCTCATATTCTACTCCTGAATATGCGGCAACAAAGAATTCGGTAATATAAGCCAGTCCTACCATACTACCTGTTAGCATTACAATGCGGCACATAGCATCCAGGTGGCCCATGGTTATATAATTTTCTTGTTTAAGCACCACACGACCAACAACCAGCAAGGTTAACACCATTCCAAATCCGGAAAAAATAGCACCAGCCACAAAGTATGGAGGGAAGATGGTGGTATGCCAGCCAGGAACCAAAGATGTAGCAAAGTCCATTGATACGATTGAGTGCACTGATAATACAAGTGGGGTAGAAATACCTGCAAGGATCAATGAAATCATTTCATATCTGTGCCAGGTGCGGGTAGAACCATTCCAGCCCATAGAGAAAAAGTTGTATACGAATTTACGAACCTTGGTTGTTGCTCTGTCTCTAATGGAAGCAATATCTGGTATTAAACCGATATACCAGAATACCAATGAAACCGAGAAGTAAGTGGAAATGGCAAATACGTCCCATACAAGAGGCGAGTTAAAGTTAACCCACAATGAACCGAATGCATTAGGCAGCGGAACAGGCCAGTAAGCCATCCAAGGGCGACCCATGTGTGAAAGAATGAATGAGGCCGCGCAAATTACCGCAAAAATGGTCATCGCCTCTGCTGAGCGGTTAATTGACATGCGCCATTTCTGACGGAACAAAAGCAATACTGCTGAGATGAGCGTGCCGGCATGACCAATACCAACCCAAAATACGAAGTTGGTAATATCGAAAGCCCAGCCAACTGTTTTGTTTATGCCCCATGCACCCAAACCTACCATTACTGTGTAGGTGGTGGCACCAATCCACAATGCCAGTACCAGGGCGGAAAGGGTGAATCCAAACCACCAACTTTTGGTTGCTTTTTGCTCCAGCGGACGCAAAATGTCATTGGTTACATCTGCGTATGTTTTGCCACCGGTTACTAATGTTTCTCTTATCGGAGATTCGTATGACATGTTACTTTAATTAATTTCTGATTAATAAATTAAGAATGATGTTCTGCTGCTTCGTGTGCTTTTTCCTTGTGCTCTTCGTGTCCACCATCATGGCCTTTTACTTTGTGCTCTCCGGCTATTGCATCTTCCACGTTGCGAATTTTTGTAAGATATTTAACAGAGGCTTGCACATTATATTCCTCAAGCATGGTATAGCTTCTTTCGTTTTTGTAGAGTTTTGAAATTTCGCTGTTCGGGTCATTCAAGTCACCAAAAACAATTGCATTGGATGGACATGATTGCTGACAGGCCATTTTGATATCTCCGTCTTTCACAACACGGTTTTCTAATTTGGCCATTAGCTTACCTGCCTGAATACGCTGAATACAGAATGAGCATTTTTCCATAACCCCACGTGAGCGAACGGTAACATCAGGGTTGATTACCATGCGTCCCAAGTCGTTGTTCATGTAGAAATCGAAATCATCGTTAGCGCGGTATTTAAACCAGTTGAAACGTCTAACTTTAAAAGGACAGTTGTTTGCGCAATAACGTGTACCTACGCAACGGTTGTATGCCATATGGTTTAGACCTTCTGAGCTGTGAACAGTGGCAAGAACCGGACAAACAGTTTCGCAAGGTGCATGTCCGCATTGCTGACACATTACCGGCTGAAACTGCACCGCAACGTTTTCGAAATCGGTTGTTGAGTTAGGGCTGTTATCAATTAATGCTTCGTTTGGTTTGCCTAAAGCTGAGCCTGCAAAATTCTTCTCACGTGTAGCGCTTCTGCCATCTTTATCTTTAAAACGATAGTATCTATCAATACGAATCCAGTGCATTTCGCGGCCACGCAATATTTCTTTGCGACCAACCACAGGAACATTATTTTCAGCATTACAACTTACTACACAAGCTCCACAACCGGTGCAAGCATTCATATCAATTGCCATACTCCATTTGTGACCTTTGCTGTCGCGCTCACTCCATAAAGAAATGATGTGCGCATCAAAATGGTTGCCTGCTTTAGGGTCTTTAATATATTCTTTTAAAGAAGCCTCACGTATGAGGTTACGTCCTTCAATGGTATGGTGTGTTTGTGTATGCGCAATTCTATAATCATCGCCTGTTTTTTCAACGGTAATGTCTCCATTCATGTAGCGGAAAGTTTTTCCATTGAATGATGCAGCAGGATAGGCATTTTTACCAACATATTTGGCAACCTTACCTCCGCTGTTTCTTCCGTATCCAACTGCAACAGCTACCACACCATTGGCCTGACCGGGCTGAATTAACACCGGCAGATTTTCTATGCTTCCACCTTTAAAGGATATTTTAACCACATCACCATCTTTCAGGTTTAATTTATCTGCAGTTACTTTGCCAATGGCAGCATAATTATCCCATGTAGCTTTTGAAATCGGATCAGGTAGTTCTTGCAACCATGGGTTGTTTGCATGTGTGCCATCTCCTAAACCAACTTTGGTGTAAAGTTTAAGTTCAATTTTATCTTTAGTTGCAGTGTATGCCTGATAAGCAGGGTTAACGGTTTCTGAAGGCAATGATGCCATTTTGTATGACTGACCGGCTTTAGCAGCTGCAGTGTAGAAGCCATCATGCAATGCGTTATTCCAAGCCTGATCGCTGCCGCTAAGCAACGTTGTCTTCCAGTTGTTTTTAAGATAGGTGTAAAAATCTGTATCATTACCTGCCCATTTCAGGAAGCTTTCCTGCGCTTGACGCGTTTTGAATACAGGAGAAATAGTAGGTTGAGTTAATCCGAAATAGCCGCTTCTTGGTTCAGCATCATTCCATGACTCCAGATAGTGGTTATCCGGAGCGTTAAATTTACACAATGACGAAGTTTCGTCCGGAGATTCATTGGTAGCAATACTAACCGCAGCCTTTTTAATGGCCTCTTCCAGTTTTTTGCTATTGTAATAGCTGTATACAGGGTTGCTGTTGTAGAAAATAACTGCATCAACCGAACCGCTGCTAAGTTCATTTACAAAATTTTCAAAGGCAGCATCTTCACTGAATTTTTGATTTGAAACATTATCCAAATCAATGGTGGTTCCAATATTGCCAAGCAAACTGTTAATGGCATTAACCAATAACTGATTGTCTAAATTATTTGATCCTGATACCACTACAGAATTGGCTTTGGCATTCCACAATTCTTTGGCAGTATTCTCAATCATATTAGCTGCAAACTCAATATTTTGTGGAGCAGGAAGGGTAGGAGCTCCTGCCATTGCAGCTATTTTATTATATAAACTGATGAGTGCAACACCCTCAGCATTTGGTTTAATAGGAATGCGTACATCTGCGTTTGAACCGGTTAGAGAAAGCGTTGACTCAAACTGAATATGGCGGCTCATAGTAGTTTTGCCTTCAGTGAGTTTACGATTTTTAACCCATTGCTTGGTATATTCTATTGGAGAAATCCATGTGCCAAGAAAATCGGCACCGAAACTTACAATTACATTAGCCTTATCAAAATTGTATCCCGGAACCACTGCTTTACCAAATGCTTTTGCATTGGCTTCAATCATTGCAGAATTTGAAACCGCCTCATAGCTGATATGTTTAGCACTTGGATATTTAGCAGTAAATTCTGCTATGGCTTTTTTAGTAGAAGGGCTATTGATTGTGCATGAAATAATTCTAATGTTTTTAGCCGAACCTAATGCAGCTGTAATTTTAGCATCAAGCGTATTCCAGTCTACATCATTACCATTGGCTTTTGGTCCTTGTAAGCGCTCATTGTCATATAATCCAAGAATGCTGGCATGGCCTGTAGCACAAACACCACCTTGGAATAAAGGAGATTGATTATTGCCTTCTATTTTAATCGGGCGACCTTCACGTGTTTTTACCAAAATAGAACAAGCTGCAGCGCATGCTCCACAGGTACTGGCATACCAGTTAGGAATACCCGGTGTAACGTTCTCAGGTTTTACAATATACGGAATAGCATTTTTAACAGGAGTTTTGTTACAAGCTGCTAGAGCTACTGCAGAAATGCTAAAGCCAAAGTATTTTAGGAAGTCTCTTCTGTTAGAGGTAAGTTCACCATCCTGTTCGGTTAACACCTCTTCAAGAGGAATACCTTCTGCAAACTCGTTGCGCTTTTGCTCAAGAAATTTAGGGTCGTTGTTTAACTCTTCTAAACCTTTCCAGTATTTATTTTTATTTTCCATTGATCAGTTTTTTCCTTTTGAAGTAAGTAATTGTAAAAACTTAATTGATTAATAGTGGCATTTACCGCATTCTAAGCCACCTGCATTGGCAACTGTTACGTAAGATTTACCTTCAGCTTTTAGATTGGCGTGCAGTTTTTCGTAGTAGTCATTATTGGCAACATCCACTTTAGCTTCGCGGTGACAATTGATACACCAGCCCATTTGTAAAGAAGATTGTTGAGCAACCACAGCCATTTTTTCAATAGGCCCGTGGCAAGCTTGGCATTCTACTTTTCCGATTTTTACGTGTTGGGCATGGTTGAAATAAGCTAAATCAGGAAGGTTATGTATGCGAACCCACTTAATTGGTTTTTGAGGCTTGTTGGTATCATATACTTTCTTCTCTGCATCCCATCCAACTGCGGCATAAATTTTTGCAATTTCAGGAGAAACTTGACCGTTGTATTTTGCACTTGCAGTAACGTGCATATGGCAATTCATACAAGTACTTGCTGAAGGTATAGTGGCTTGCTTACTTTTATCGGCACCAGAATGGCAATACAAACAATTGATTTTGTATTTACCTGCATGCAACTCATGAGAGTAATTGATAGGCTGAGCAGGAGCATATCCTTTTTGCACGCCTACTTTCTTATTGCCGTAATCAAAACCATAGATACCAAGAACAATGGTGAATCCGAGAATTACCACGATTGTTCCAACCACAGGGTGTTTTGTAAATAATTTGTATTTCCATGTGGTGCGCACATCCACTTCAGGGCCTTTTTCTGCAGCGGCAGCTTCAGGAAATTTGTTATCATAGATTTCTTGAACTGTCTTTTTGATGCGCATCAATACAAATACGATTACAAAAAGAATAAGAGCCATTACACTTAGCGCAATGAAGGTTGTGTTATTATAGAAACCGTCTTCAGCAGGGGCCGACATACCACCATCAGTGGTGGTGCTGCTACCTCCAGCTGATGCTGTGGCTGTAGCAGCTGGTTTGTCGCTTTCAGCCTTGATATAATCAATGATAGAATTGATTTGTGCATCACTCAGGTTTTCAAATGAAGTCATGAGGGCTTCATTGTTTTCCTTGTAAACTTGAACGGCAACCGGATCTCCGGATTTAACCATTGCTTGTGAGTTCTTAACCCACTTAACCAACCACTTCGCATCTCTGCGTTTGTGTACGTCTTTCAATGCTGGGCCCACAACTTTTTCGTTGATGGCATGGCAGGAAGTACAGTTGGCGGTAAATAATTTTTCTCCTTCGGCTGCATCGGCAAATGCCAATGAAATGGAGAAACTAAAAAGTGCTAAAAGCGAAGTAATTTTTAAAAATTTCATCGTAACAATCTGATTGTTCAAGTATTGTGAAATTGAGTGGTAGCAATGGTTTTAACGCATTTCTACTTCAAATCAGGCGCAAATATATTCACAAAAGTAAAATTAGCGTCAGGATAAGGAAAATTTTATTATTTAGAAGACATCTAAATAGTGGATAGATGTGGATAGCTTTTCTAGAAACTAACTATCAAGAGTAAGAACTGTATTTAAATACCTCGCCCTTTGAATTCATGTGTTTGAAATCCAATGTCTCGTATATTGAGTTGTGAGAAATAAATTCAGGAACAATTTCTTTCATTTTAATAACAACCTTTTCGTTATTCTGTGAAGAGTAAAGTTCAATAAGTTGTCCTATTTGCTTATTCACCCAATCGAAATTATAGGTACGCACTCTTGCAATTAAAATTTTAGGATGATAGGTGTGAATGGTGTTCTCTTGATCGGCCAATAATTCTTCCTTAATTTTTTCACCCGGACGCATTCCGGAAAAAACGATTTGGATATCGGAACCCAGTTTTAGACCTGAAAGTTGAATCATTTTTTTAGCGAGGTCAATTATCTTAACAGCTTTGCCCATATCAAAGATGTAAATCTCGCCTCCCTGACCCATATTGCCGGCTTCAAGTATCTGGTGATATCAGGATGTGTTACCGTAACAGGTCCACCTTCTTCAATTTGTTTTCTGAATCGAGGAATAACAGAGCCACTTGATCCTAATACATTGCCAAAACGTGTGGTGATGAATTTTGTACCTTGTTTGCCAGAGCGAATGAGTTCAGTACTTAACGATTGAATGTAGATTTCTGCAATTCTTTTTGATGCACCCATTACATTTGTTGGGTTTACCGCCTTGTCAGTTGAAACAAGAACAAATTTTTCAACTTCGTATTTTACTGAAAGATCAGCAATAATGCGGGTTCCGCCTACATTCACCCGTATGGCTTCGCAGGGGTTGTTTTCCATCAGAGGAACATGCTTATACGCAGCTGCATGATAAACAATATCAGGTCTGTAGATTTCAAAAATCCTTTCCATGCGGGTTAGATGGGTGATGTCGCCAACTAAAATATCTATGCTATTTCTAATTTGTTTGGTTTCACTCTCATTTAATTCGGCATCTAATTCATATAAAGATACTTCCGACTTATCTACCAGTACCAGTTTACGCGGTTTAAAATTCTGAATGATTTGCCTTACAATTTCGCTACCGATTGATCCTGCAGCACCAGTTATTAGAATGGTTTTGCCAAAAAGTTGGTGAGCAACTGCACCCTTGTCTAAAACAATTTCATCGCGCTCGATTAAATCTTCAATTTTAACGCTCTTAATCTGATTGAAGCTCAATTCGCCATTTATCCAGCGTTCTACGGGAGGAACATTTCTTACATTAATATCCAGCGATAAACAGCTTTCAATAATCTCCTGCTTTCGTGATTTTGAAATTTTTTGTGGTGAAATTACAACCTCTTTTATATTGAGTTTTTTGATGACTTGCTCAAGGTCCCTGCTCCCATGATAAATGGTAACGCCATCAACGTAATTTTTAAATTTCTTTTGATCGTCATCAAAGAAAGCCACCACCTTTATATCACGTGTGCCATTTTGTTCGAGTTTTCTTTTGGCAATAATACCCGCTTCTCCTGCACCAAATATGGCAAAGTTGGTTACAGCAGCTTCATCCGGACGGTTTATCTGCATATACATCACCTTTGCAGCCAATCTAAATGAATTCATCAACAAGGTTGTACCGATATAATCAATGATGATGATGGAAATAGGAATAAGAGCTGCAGCCTCAGCATTGGTTCTGGTATAAATAATGTTGATCAGGCTGATTACAATGCTGCTGAAGGTAATGGTATAAAAAACCCTTATGGCGTCCTGCACACTTGTATGTCTGATTATACCTGCATAAATTCTGAAATAGAGGATGAATAGGATGCGGATAGCCAATACAAGAGGTAAAGCATAAAAATATCTGGAATCGAATGTTTCCTCAATAAAGAAGTTGAAACGAAGTAAGGTTGCAAAAATGTATGAGAATAAACAAATGAGCAGGTCAATACCAAAAATCAACCATCGGGGAGCATTTCCGTTTTTCGGAAAAAAGGAATGAAGGAAACTCATTTTCTTACTAAAACATTACGAATATATAGAAATAAATGATAACATCTATATATCAAGACTAGAGGATGATTTTAACTATTGTCTGTATAATGATGAATGTGTCGCCAATAAGTGACTTGTTGTTGATGTACTTAAGGTTAAGTGTTAGTTTATCAGGCATTATCACCTCAATATATTCTTTTTCGGGATTGGCTGATTTACCCAGCAATTCATTCTCCTTGTGGTATTTAAGGGAGGCATAATCGGTAATGCCCGGTTTCACACTAAGCACCCTCATTTGTTCAGAATTGTAACAATTGACATATTTTCTCAACTCAGGCCTTGGCCCAACAATGCTCATGCTTCCATTTAACACATTGAACAACTGAGGTAACTCGTCAAGCTTATATTTTCTAATATAGTAACCTACTTTTGTAATCCTTTGATCTCGCATGCCAACGGTTAGTTGACCGCTTTTTTCAGATTGCAAATACATGCTCCTGAATTTATACAAAACAAAGTCAGAATTATTTAAGCCAACACGCATTTGCCTGAAAATAGCAGGACCTTTAGATTCCAATCGGATTAAAATCCATACAACCAGCAAAACGGGAGACGAACAAATAATACCGGTAATGCTAAAAAAAATATCGAATAGCCTTTTCACTTGATTACAATGTTAGTTTGCCCGGTGCAGTTTTCAAAAGAATGATTACATTACGGCTGCAACAGCATCCTTTACAGCACTTATTACTAGGTTCACATTGTCAGGTGTAAGACCTACATAAACGGGCAAGCTGATTTCATTGGCATACATGGCAAATGTTTTGGGATAATTTTTGATATCGTAACCTCTGCCTTTATAATAACTCATCATGGGCACCGGAATAAAATGCACGTTTACTGAAACCTGATTTTCAAAAACACGTGAAATAATGGCATCACGCTGTTGCTCTGAGGCTCCTTTGATTCTAAGCGGATAAAGATGATAGGAAGAGCATTTGGAATCATTTTTATATTCGGGAACGATTGCCCATACTTCATCGCTAAATGCCGCAGTGTATGCTTCAAAAATGGCTTTTCTAACCGGAAGTATTTCCCTGTCATACCTTTCCAGTTCCACAAGTCCTATCGATGCCATTATATCGGTCATATTCATTTTGTATCCGGCTTCTACAATATCGTATTTCCAATTACCGGGTTTGGTTTTGGCCAGTGCATCTTTATTTTGCCCGTGCAATGTTTTTACGCAGAGGTGCTTGTAGATTTCGGTATTATCAAATGGTTTGGGAAAGTTTAATGCAATGGCACCACCTTCGGCAGTGGTTAAATTTTTAACAGCATGAAATGAAAATACGGATACATCGGTTAGTGCCCCTGTTCTTTTGCCTCTATACCATGCACCAATAGAATGAGCCGCATCGGATAAAATCATGATTCTTCCCAGCATTTCCTGTTCTTTGGATTTAGGCTGAAACATTTTTTTAACGGAAGGGTCATTAATCAGATTCATCATGGCATCATATTCACAAGGATAGCCACCAAAATCAACCGGCATGATAACTTTTGTTCTAGGTGTTATGGCTTTGGCTATTTCCGGAATGCAAATATTAAAATCGCTGCAAACATCTACAAAGACCGGAGTGGCACCACAATGTACTATTACATTGGCCGTTGCGCTGTATGTGTAAGCGGGTAATATAACTTCGTCACCAGCTGTAACACCAAACCACCTCAACATAATTTCAAGGCCGGCCGTTGCAGAGTTTAAACATAAGGTTGCTTCATTGCCATTGTAAGCACTGAGTTCCTTCTCAAATCTTTTTGTTTTTGGTCCGGTGGTAATCCAACCAGACTTGAGGGTATCAACCACTTCATCAATAATTTTCTGATCTATATGCGGAGGTGAAAAAGGAATCATGATTTCGGCAATAAAGTTCTAACCACTTTATCGCGAAGAAAGTGTTTAGCTGTGAAAAGGAAAAATAAAAAAGAGTGGGAGATTTAGAGGAGAGAGGCTGGGTTGTGAAAAACGGCTCCCTCAATTCTGGAGATGCGAATGATCTCTTGGTAGTATTCGCGCAAGGCGGGAAGAATTAAAAAGTTTTCAGGATGAAAGCAAATAGCCGCATCTTTATTGGCAGCAATCGCTTTTCTAAGTTCAGTTGAAAATGTTGAAAATACCTCTACCGGCTTATTAAAGAAGAAAGCATTGTCAAACAAAAGTGTCGGAACAAACTTAACCTCTGTCTTTGAATTGCTATCGGCCAAATACACTTGACGGGCTTTACCAAGAGAAAAGTCGAATTTAATATGTGCCTGAGCCAATGCATGCTCTAATCCAGTGTATTGTTTAAGAAATTGTGATCGGTGATATGAAACCTTTTGGCCGGTAAATGATTTTAATTGAATGGCCTGAGTATTTAGATTTTCATTGGTTATACTATGCAGACCAATTGTGCAGCCCCACTTTTTAAGCAGCTGAATGAGTAATGGATAATTGGCAGAGTGTATGGTGTATCTTAATCCGTAACGGCTCAATGTATGACCGGATGCAGCGCCAATGAGCCAAACCGGATTGATGTTCTGTTGGGCATTTTGTTTGCATAAAGATTCAATGCTATCAAGAAAGATTTTTGGATACATCAACTGTAGCGGTTTTATCCATTTTCTGCCATGCGTTAAACACTTAATCCAGGCATAAGGATGAGAGGGAGAAAGCCAGTCGATATCGTGGGTGAGGTAGAGCAAAGGTTGGATGAATGTTGAATGATTAATTTAAAAGATTGGAGCAGAATTCACTTCTGTTGTTTTTTTAGATATCTTTAGTCATTATATACGAGGTGTCGGTTTCATCACTTTTGTGATAACCATTTCTGATGTAGGATTTAATTGCCTTATCATTTTGTTTCCGAACAGACAATGACAGTCTCTTTACTCCCAATTCTTGGGCTTTTCTTTCAAATTTTGCTTCAATAAGGTTCCTAAACCTTTTTGCTGCAGGCTTGGAATTAAGCCAATTACTGCTAGTCCGGCTGTTAAGGGTTCATTGTTTAGGTTTGGGATTTGAATAGAAAGGGGCTTCTCATTCTTTATGTGAGATTTACGAAGGATGTTTATTAAAATGAATTTAGAGTGGGTCATTAGTTCTGGATGACAAAGTGACCATTGTTTTCTTTACCAAACCTATTATGGTAAATTGAAAACCTGTTTCTATAATTCAGGAAGATGCACCATAACTATTGCTGCCATCCACTGCATAGCCTTTGCAGTAAACCTCTACATGATTCAACTCTTGTGTAGAAAATAGGAATTTATTGTTTCCTGATAAATACGATATAAACATTTTAAGATAAAGTTTATATCCAAATTGCTACTTTATGAATCTGGAAATACATCAATATGATATGACATTGAGCTATTTTCTTCGTATCGTTAGAAGTAGCGTTGTTGATTTTACTTGCCGTAAGAAAAATAGTTTTTCAAACCGAGAATAAAACCCGAACCGTAACTCAAATGAAGAGCTAAAAAAGAAAGAAAAGCAAGGAAGGGTTTTCTTGGGTAAACTCTAAAAGAATAAGTAACGGCCAGCAGGAAATAAGCTAGGACTGGAATCATAAACCAAATTGAAAAAAGAAGTAAAATTGGACAAATCATAATATAAGCGACAAAACCAGATGGAACTAAGTGGCGGATACGAATGCCTGATTTTACTCTCGCAAAAACTAAAGGTTTATAATATCCGTATTGAAAATACTGACTGAATAACTTATACAAGGAGTTTCTCACAAAGTAAGAGCATTCCATTTCGGGTACCATCAATATTTTGTAATGATGATCATTCATTCGATAATGTAGTTCATCATCCTGATTCCTGATGAGAGAGGTATCTAATAAACCAATACTTTCGAATATTTCACGTTTATAAACTGCAAATGCTAGGCTGTCAACGAACATTTTCTTCTTCTCTGTTCTGAACTCCGTACCTCCTACTCCAAACTTCGAGCTCATTGCTGCAGCTATCGCCTTTCCAGTTTCGCTCTTCCCTAATTGAATAAGTGGCCCTCCAACAGCATCGCAATCCTTATTCAAATAGGTTAACGCATAATCAAAATAGTGCTCAGGATAAGAAGCATGGGCTCCAAGAAGTGCTATATATTTTCCCTTAGTAATCGGGAAGGTATCATTAAAAGCGTGGGAAACATATTTCTTTGCATTATCCCTAAGATGAACATTAGGATGTTCAAAGGCTAGCACAATTTCTCTTGTTCGATCACTTGATCCTGCATCGCATACGAATATTTCTAATTCACAAGTATTTGTGTTTATCAAGCTTGAAATAAGTGCACCGATGTATTTCTCTTCGTTAAGTGTTGGAATAATTACACTAATATTGACCATCTTAAATTTTTATGCTAGATATAATTAATTGAGACTTATCTGATGAAGTGTCAGGAATTGCTTCGACTTCCTTGAAGAAAATATCAATAGATTCATTCATTCTGCCAAGATTTGTTCTTTTATCACGTTAAGAAAAGCAGGAATGAAAGTTGTTTCCAGAATGCACTCAATGGTAATTACCACTTTTTGTGATTGAACTACTCTAATCGTTTTATTTTAGGAAGGTGCTCAAATATTTCAGTAAAAGAGAGAATAACTATTTGCTTATCTTTAGTTGTAACTAAGACATCCTTATATCTTCCAATAATACGTTCAAACAGTGAAAAAGCTATGTCTCTTTTCTGCGGATATTCTTCAGTTGAGAGTCTTACCGCTAAATCCACAAGATAATAATGTATCTTCGACATTTCATAGCAAAAATATTGTTATTCTTAAATGCCCTAACCCCTTCATTAGCGATTGTGAAATGATTTTGAAGGATGTCATTGAGTGATTCAATTACTACTAACACTAGTTGAATGCTGTTTCCTAATTCTATTATACCTCCAATATTTCTTACCTATGATAGTTGAAAGTCCCTACTTAATAATTGAATAACTGTAAGTTATGCTCTTTTATCCCCGGTACACTGGTTGCTGTCTTAACCTATCGAACGAGGATTTCATGTTGGTATGCAGGCAATACCTGTTGCTCAAATCCCGATAATGCAGCGTAAAAGACCTCACATCCTTCCTGAAAGACTCTATTTATTGTCCCCCCGCAGCTAAATTCTCCATCGTCAGTATACGGAGCAGAAACGAGTGCTTTTTTAAATTCAGAAAATAAATTTAAAGTTTTTTAAAGTAGTACAAAGTACTGTTTTTGTCTTGGAGTAATTTCCAATTATTTCTTTCATAAAAAGAAATTGCTTTTACATTCTTTGATTTCACAGAAAGTCTCATGAAGTTAAAGCCGTTTAACCTTGCGTGTCTTTCGAATTCATCTATAAGAGCTTTACCAATACCTTTATAAGATGAAGTCTCATCGCTACAAATGCTCACCAATGAAATACCGGCTCCAATTGGATTTTTTACTACATCTTTCAAAAGTGATTTTTTACCCAGTAAAATTTGAACTTTCCCTTTCGCAATAGCCATCAATTCTGTGTTAAAAAACAAAGAAGGTTTCAACAAAAAGCACCTGACAACAATCCATAACAAATCTGTATTTAGTTTTTGATTGTAACCTAATGCTGTTCCACATACATATCCTAATTGTTTTCCATCTATTTCTGATGTTAGACAGATAGAATTATCGTTTTCCATAAACCATCTTATAAAAGCTCTAGCATACCTTTCTCCTAATAAGGAGTTAACATGGTTTTTAAAAGCATTAACATGAACTTGTGCTAAAGAGTTAATGTCTGTATCAATGGTTCTTCTGACAATCATTTTATCTTTCTCTTAATTTTCCAATATATATTTCTGATCTTTTCCCAATAGTCGAAATTATTTGGATAATCGTATATAGATTTAATCGGTAATTGCATAAGCTTGTTAAATTCCTCTATACTGATATTTAGTTTTTTTATTACAAAGGCTAAATCCTGTTTTGCTAAATCTTCGTCAATGTAAGGAGGGTTTGATATTTCCTTCAATGCATCTTTTCTGCTGATCTCTCCTGAACAGATTAAAGATGACAAATGCCCTCTTCTTTTATCTATTTTAAACTTTCGAGGTAGAACATATCCCTGATAGAATCTAGTATATACTGATTCGTAGTGTTTCCCTCCATAGTATTCCCATCCAAGTTCTTTACTTAGAATTTCTATTGCCTTGGTTTTATTGTATTCAATAAAATTTAAGATTGGAAAGCTTTCTATTCCTTTAATATAAAGGTAATAAAATACGTTTACCATGGTGATATGCGGAAAATGAACCGGAACCCCATTTCCGTGGATTCTGCATACAGACTTGATATATTTCCAATCCAAATGGCCCCTTGCCCAACTTCTTGGTAAAATGCCTTCTGTCTTTATATTGGATCCTGAAATGATATATTTAATACCATACTTAGCAGCCGTTCTCATTGTTACAGCGTATATGGCATGATCGGTCGGGATCTCGCCATCAGGAGTAGAGGCTTTGAGAAATGCCAGTTGAATTGACTTAAATTCTTCCCAATCAAGCACCTCTGTATGCAGGTCTATATTTAATCTTTTTAATGCCTTTTCAATATTCGATACTGCTAGCTTGCTATTCCAACCATTGTCCATGTGAACTGCTAAAGGCCTAAGACCAAGTTGCTTAACAAGAAAGGCAACATATGTGCTATCTACTCCACCACTTATTCCAATCAAACAATCGTATTCTTTCCCTTTTCCGTCTTTTTTAATTTTTAAAATTGCCTCTTCGAGTTGATTTTTTGCTGAACTCTTTTCAGGCAACCTTGACGTAATGAGTTGTTTATATTCTTTAACATAATTACTTACTCCGTTTACGTCAAATTCAATATCGGGATCTGCAGTTGTATCCATGATTGTTTCACTGCAAATTTTGTATTTATTTTCTTTCATAATACTTTTATCAAATCTATTTCTTCAGGTGAAGGATAACTTATTAATACTGCACGATGTTTTCCATGAAAAACAAAAAAACTTCCAGCTGCTGCAGCAGAGGCATTCGTTAGATTAAATAGCATGTGAATATCTGCTAAATCTCTGCAGCCTCCTGCAGCTATAAGAGGTATTGAAATTGCGGCACTTATTTTTTTAATCAAATCCAAATCATAACCAATCATCAGCCCATCCCGGTCTATGCTGTTTATCATGATTTCACCTGCACCTTGGTCCTCAATATATTTAGAAAATTCAAGAGGGTCAGCGTATTTGATTTTTAAACCTGCATGGGAGTGAATCAATGGTTTGCCCAATAGATTTTTTCTTATATCAACAGATGCAACCAACGTTGAAGAAGCAAAGGCCTTGGATGCTTCCTTAAGAAAACTTGGATTTGCTATTAGTGCAGTGTTTAAAATAACTTTTTCAACGCCTGATTTTAGTGTTATTTCAATATCCTGCAATGTTTCTATTCCACCTCCATAGGCCAATGGCATAAAGCACTCTGATGCAATTTCTTTAATAAGACTGAAGTTGGGTTTTTTTCTTTTTTTAGAAGCAGAGATATCCAATATGATCAATTCATCACATTGCTTTTCATTAAAAATTTTAACAGCATTTAAGGGATCACCTATATATTTGGCATCACTGAATTTCATGGTCTTATATAAACCCTGATTATCCAGCAGCAGCACAGGAATAACCCTCGCACGAGTCATATCAAACAAAAATTTCGAAGTAGATTCATTCCAAATGTATGACTTTTTTCGGGGTGGAACTGAACTCCCATAATATTTCTTTTGGCAACAGCACACGTAAACTCATACCCATAATGTGCACTGGCTACTGAATCTACTCTTGATTGGCAAACAATATGATAACCGTGCACAAAATAAAAGCGCTGTTGAGGCATGGCTTTTTTAAATAATGAATGTTCAGGTTCAATGGGAGAGACATTATTCCAACCCATGTGGGGGATTTTAAGTTTTGTAGACGAATTAAATTTAAATCTTTTCACTTCTGCATCAATCCAGCCAAGTCCCTGTTGAATTCCTTCCTCACTGCTATTTGCAAAGAGTTGCATACCTAGACATATGCCAAGAATAGGTATTCGTTCTGTTAAAGCCTTTTGATTCAGAATTTCCCATATTCCTTTATTATGGATACTCTGAACAGCGCTATCAAACGCACCAACTCCGGGTAGAATAATTTTATCAGCCTTACTCAGTTCTTCAACTCGATCAGTAATAAGGCTTTCTTCCCCTATACGATTAAGCATGTTCTGAATAGAGCTTAGATTACCCATACCATAGTCAACAATTGTAATCATTACTAATATTTTATCAATCTTTTTTCAAAAAACTAATTGCTTAAGTTATGCTGCATGAGTTCTATTTTCTTCTTGCATTATTTGCATTTATCGCATTGAATAAACTATAAAAATTCAAAAAATTTTGAAATCAGCACTAAATATTATGTTAAAGACTTTTAGCCACTCTAGTCGTAATTCATCAAATATATCATGGTAACTCTCTATACTTTCTATCGGAGTCAACTTATAAGTATTTTACATGAGTTTAATCTTTTAGGTGTCATTTGTTAACCTTGAAATATCTCTAAATTATTCAAATGTTAAGTTGATAATTGGAGTTAGCAAAAAAGAAATTCTAGATTTGTACATTCTTTTTAAGGCGTTCATAGATATCAATATACTTAAGTTCTTCTATTTGCCAACCGTATTTTTCAAGATTTATTTGAATATTAACTTTTTTCAAATCAATCTCTTCACGACTAATGCTATTTATTTTTTTCATTAGTTCTTTCTTATTTGGTTTGCAGGTCCAACCCCCACCCGTATCTGCTACAACTTTAGACATTTCAGGGAAGTCGCTCACAATGAACGGTATACCTGCCATAAGATATTCGAATATTTTATTGGGTAAACAATAGTAGTGGTTCAAGCATGTATTTTGGATAATATGAATCCCTATATCAGCTTCACCTGTATACTTAAGCACCTGATCTGAAGAAACTGGTTTGTGGTAGTGTATATTCGGATATTCGTTCGCAGCATTTAGAATTAAGCTTTTAAGCGGGCCATTTCCCATAAAAACTATATGTAATTCTTCACCAACTCCGCAAAAGGCATCCAATAACTCATCAACGCCCCGCGCACGGGTAAGCAATCCTTGATAGATGAATAACAACTTATCTTTATTAACTCCGATAGTCGACCTCAAGTCGCTCTCTATCCTATTGATAGTGTTTGATTCCGGCCTTATAGGTACGTTGTAGATTGTGGTGATATTTGAGATCTTGTAAGTATCTTTATACCATTTTCTGATTGACTCGCTTACCACAATCAATTCATCTATGAATTGAATGCAATAACGTTCTAAAAATTTACTTAGAAATCGTAAAACTCCTATAGAACCCGTAACTTCAGTTTCAAGTTCATGTGTATCATACACAAGTTTACACTTGCTTCTACGTTTCATCAAAACCCCAACTAGTAACACATGTATACTATGCACATTAACTATAGTGCAAGGTATCTTTCGTGTGTAAAAATAAGCTTTAATTAAGAACTCTAAAAATGAAAGATATCGAATCGGTTTTAACATGCTGTTCTTTAGTCGCAGTTTAATTCGATGCATTTCAATTCCCGGATAAATTTCTTCTTTCTTCTTAAGTCCTTTTTCAAGTATCCCAATTAAAATAATTCGGTCTACTAAACCTAGTTTTAAAAGGCTTTTCGCTTCTTTCATAATACGCGTTTGAGCACTGTATGCAGAAGGGTATATATGAATATTTAAAATCATTTTTAGATTGATAAATTATTCTTTAATAACCATAATTGAAGTGAGATAGCTCGCCATACATTTTCTGAATTTGAATTGTGTTGCATGTTTTGTATCAATTTTGAGATGTCAATATAACGATTGTGAGGAGCACTTTCATTCATTTCTTTGATGAGATATTGGTTAATTGAATTCATCCATTTTTGTTGAGGTATATCGAATCCTCTTTTTTTTGTCTGCCAAATAATTTCATGTGGTAAATAGGGGGAAAACGCTTTTCGCAACATATATTTAGTCCAACCTCTTCTTACCTTATCATTTGGAGGTAATGACAAACCCAAATTTACAACTGAACGGGAAAGCATTGGAACTCTTGACTCAACGCCAAAGAACATGGAGTTTCTATCTTCATAGCGAAGCAAGCGTGGTATAATGTACTTGGTGAGTTCCATAAATTGTGCTTTTTCAAAGTTTTTATGTCCAAAATACTCCGTGGATACCTCCTTGTTGAATTGACTTAGCAATTCCTCGGATACCAACCCCTTCATTCGCCTCATGGCCCGTTGTTCCATATATCTGGTATTTGTAAATAAAAAATTCAGCCCAAGGACTTCTTTTGCACCTAAGGAAGCATTTTGACGGAACCCTCTTAATTCATTTAATGCGCTTCTGAAACGAAATCGGGCTAAATAGTTTTTAAATACTAATGCAGCAACTCTAGGATAACCACCGAATACTTCATCACCACCCTGACCGTCTAGCATTACTTTGAGGCCTAACTTTTGTGCTTGTTGGAATATTTTAAACTGTGCATACATGGATAGGGTATTATACGGTTCTCCCATTGCTAGTGTTAGTTGGCCTAATTCTTGCTCAAGCTCAAGAATATTTACATGCACTAAATGTTGAGTTGACCCAGTGTATCTCGCAATAGAGGCTGCTTGGACACTTTCATCATCTTCAAATCCCCTTTCGGTAAATGTAATTGAGTTGAAAATTTTCTTTTCCTTTCTAAGTATCTTGGACGCTATATAGTTAATACTGCCGGAGTCAATACCACCAGATAGACAACCACCAATAGGCACGTCTGATCTGAGATGAATTTTTACACTTTCACTGATACAATCAAAAACCTGATTTTCCGGTTCATCAGAAACATCAACACTTTCGGGTCTCCACCATTTTTTTATTCGGATACTATTGGGATTACCAACTTTTCCGCCAATGGAATGACCACCTGTTAATGCCATGATATCATGAAAAAAGGTATTATTTGTGTGCTCTGTGAATCCGAACAAGAGATAGTCTGCTACAATTTGTGTATTTACACTTGGCTTTCTTGGCATGGTTTTCCATAAGGCTGACGGTTCGGACGCAAATCTGAAAATATCTTTTGAAAGTTGGTAGTAAAAGGGTTTAATACCAAAGGGGTCTCTTGCGCCCCAAAAATTACCTGATTCTTTTTCATAAATGAGGAAAGCATACATCCCTTCAAGTTTTTCTAACATCTGTGCTCCCCAGCGCTTATATGCAGCAAGAATAACTTCCGTGTCTGACTTTGTACAAAAGTGATAACTTGAAGATAGTTCCTGCCTAAGTTCTATGTAATTATATATTTCCCCATTAAAAATGATACATAAATTATCATCACTGCTAGTCATAGGTTGGTCTGCCTCATGGCTCAAGTCAATAATAGATAGACGCTGATGGCCTAACACTGCTGAGTGGCCCTGATGATTGTATATTTTTATTCCTCTTCCATCAGGGCCTCTATGCTTTAATTCATCAAGCATTTTTTCTACCTGGGTAATTAATTCATCCGAAGGTTTTGGATTATACAATTCAATAATTCCTGAAATGCCACACATTTTTAAGGGTTTACGTGTTTTTTTAAATGAAATATTTTTTTCAATTTTTTATCTTTGTCTGCATGTATTACAAGTGCCATGCAAAAAGAAACTATTAACCAGAAGAATTTGAGATTAGCCAAATCTCCGAATAGAGCATTGATATTGATACCTAAAAGCAGTATCAGTGCGAGTTGACTTTCATTAGATTTATTTTGATATAACTTACGTGTTAACCGGTACTGAAACCCATAGAACAATAATAATCCGATAAGCCCAAGCTCGCTCCATGTTTCAAGAAAGGCGTTGTGTGTACCTACAAATTGTCTATCTCCAAGTCTCTCCCATTCATCTGCATTTAAATTGGTTTGATCTAGGTAAGCGGGAAATTCATATGGGAAGTTTCTATAACCCACTCCAATTATCAAATTATCTTCAATCATCTTTTCTGCCACTTTCCAAATGATTAGTCTGTTTGCAGCCTTATCTGTTTCGACCAACTCAATTCTTTGATTCAGATACCTCGTAAATCCATTG
>JBILGC010000102.1:0-3410 GCA_044351265.1 Bacteroidia bacterium | reverse complement strand
ATTGAGCCGTCAAAGTTTTAAAAAAATTGAGAAAAGGTTTAGTGAAGAAAATTTAATCATTCATTAAGTCTTCAATATGTTCAGACTCAATCGGAATATGTTCCATCAGATCGGTGCATCCATTCTCTGTAATAAGTATTTCATTTTCCAAACGAATGCCGATTCCTTCCTCAGGAATATAAATTCCGGGCTCACAGCTAAACATCATCCCGGCTTGCATGGGTTCATACCGCATTCCTACATCATGAACATCCAGTCCAAGAAAATGCGAAGTGCCATGCATATAATATTTTTTAAACGCAGGCCATGCAGGATTTTGCTTTTTGATATCTGATTCGGTTAATAGACCTAAGCCTATCAACTCCTGCTCCATTACTTTGCACACCTCATTGTGATACTCCATGAGTAAGATTCCTGGTTTCAACATTTTTTTTGCTTCACGCATTACTCGCAACACAGCATTATAAACCTCTTTTTGTCTTTTGGTAAATTTACCATTAATAGGAAAGGTGCGTGTCATATCGCTAATGTAATTGCCGTATTCTGCACCTGTATCAAGCAGCAATAAGTCTCCATCTTTGCAGGTGTCGGCATTATCGGTGTAGTGCAGTACGCATGCATTTTTACCTGATGCCACAATTGGGGTAAAGGCATGTCCGGTAGCACCATTTCTGATGAATTCATGAATCACCTCTGCTTCAACCTCAAACTCACGCACACCGGGCTTAACAAATTTAAGCACACGTAAAAACATCTGATTTGAGAGATCGACAGCCCTTTTCATGTAATCTACTTCTAGTGGATGTTTAATGGAGCGTAGTCTTTGCATGATTGGTGCAGCTCGTTCAAACTCGTGCAGCGGAAATTTCGAACGCAGTTGTTGTGCAAAATTTAAATCCTTATAAGGGGCAGAGTTGGATGCACGGTCATTTTCGTTTGTATTTAAATAAATCCGTTCAACCATATTGAATACGGCTCGCATCAACCCATCAAACTCATCTATCCAAAAAATATTTTTGATGCCCGAAACTGCGGCTGCCTCTTCTTTGGTGTATTTATGTCCGTCCCAAACAGCAATTTGCTCATTGGTTCTTTTAATAAATAATGCCTCACGAAAGGTATCTACTGGGCAATCAGGGAACAGCACCAATGCACATTCTTCCTGATCGATACCGGATAACCAAAACATATCACTATTTTGTTTAAACTCATAGCTGGCATCACCATTGCGTGGCATTACCTCGTTACTTTGAAAAATAGCAACTGATTTGGACTTTAGCAGAGTAGCAAAGCGTTTACGATTTTCAATAAACAATGAGGCTTTAATGAGCTGATAACGTTTCATTTCAAGTGATTTTTGTATTGCAACAATAGCAATAATTATTCAAAAGCACCCCTTAATTCATTCAATCTGTTAGAGTCAAGGCGAATGAAAATGAACAATAGTACTGTAAAACTGAGTAAGGCAGATCCTCCGTAGCTAAAGAAAGGTAGAGGTATTCCTATAACGGGTACCAGACCAAGAGTCATTCCGATATTGATCGCAAAATGGAAGAATAGGATGCCCGCTACGCAATAGCCATAAATGCGGTTAAATTTATAGCGCTGCCTTTCCGCTAGATATAGAATTCGCCATAGCAGCAATAGGTAGAGAACGATAAAAGAAACAGAGCCAACAAATCCGTATTCTTCTCCGATGGTACAAAAAATAAAGTCAGTACTTTGCTCCGGCACAAAGCGAAATTTATTCTGTGTTCCTTCCAAAAACCCTTTCCCCCATAATCCTCCTGAACCAATTGCTATTTTTGATTGCTGCACGTTATAACCCGCACCTTTCAGGTCAACTTCCTTTCCCAGCAGCACATTGATACGTGAGCGTTGATGAGGCTGCAGGATATTTTCAAATGCATAATCAACTGAACTTACAAAACCCATCATTAGCAGTGCAACACTCCAAACAATTAGAATATTCCGTTTATTTCTTCTTATTACCAGCATAAATAAACCTGCCATCACTGCAATAGCAATAATTAAATAAATAGGTGATACAAGTAATGCGAACACAGCAAAAACTGCAACCATAAAGCCTATAAACAAGAAGTAGCCGGGCAAACCTTCCCTGTATAAAACAAATATAAATGAGGCAAAAACCAGCGCACTGCCTGTTTCATTTTGCAGGAGGATAATAGCCATTGGCAGCAGCAGCAAAAACGCGCTTACGTACTGGATTTTTTTGTCGGTGAATTTTACATTGTATCCACCCAGAAATTTGGCAAGTGCTAGAGCTGTTCCGAATTTGGCAAACTCGGCAGGCTGCATTCTAAAACCACCAATTTCAATCCATGAACTGGAGCCCTTAACGGTTGTACCTAAAACCAAAACAGCTATCAGCATTAGTATAGTTATTCCGTAAATGGGGTATGCAAATGCATAAAAAAACTTTTCATCAACCAGCAAAATAAGCAGGCCAATAAAAATAGAAATTCCTATCCAAACCAATTGCCTACCATAATTTTGAGTGGTATCAAAAATATCAGGATGCGTTTCTTTGTACACCGAAGCGTAAATGCAAAACAGACCTGCTGTTACAAACACAAAGTAAATAACTAGCGTAAGCCAATCAATGCTTGACGATTTCGGTTGTTGCGGAGTCATTTTTATGAATGAGATTAGCTTTTAACATGCGATCCAATAAATACGTTCTTGTGTCATGCTTACCTGTGAGGTATTGTTCAATCATGAGGCTTGCAATGGGAGCAGCCCAAGTGGCTCCAAATCCGGAGTTTTCTACCAAAACTGCAATTGCAATTTTAGGATTTTCACGCGGAGCAAATGCAAAAAATACTGAATGATCTTTGCCATGTGGGTTTTGCGCAGTTCCGGTTTTACCGCAAATTACAATACCAGGTATGGCGGCAATTCTTCCGGTACCTCTTTCAATTACATCCTGCATACCATCAATAACCACATCAAAGTAAGCTGTATCAACTGTTGTATAATGCTTATTCTGATACTCCTGATTGGGATTTGGCAAGCCATTGATGGTTTTAACAATGTGCGGTGTGACATAATAACCTTTATTGGCTACAATGGCTGTTGCATTAGCCATTTGTAAAGGAGTGATACCAAGTTCTCCCTGCCCTATGGCAAGAGAAATAGTGGTTGAAGATTTCCAGCGATATCTGCCATAAACTTTATCATAGTAAGTAGAAGGGGGTAAAAAACCTTTGCCTTCTCCAAAAATATCTACACCTAATTTTTTGCCAATACCAAAACTAGAAATATGGTCATACCATTTTTTGTAGGCAGCTTCAGAATTGTGATAGGCATCATTGTCTATAACAGTTCTGTATACGTTGCAAAAGTATGCATTACATGAAACTGCAACCGCACCTCTTAATGGCAGAGGA
>JBILGC010000024.1:0-31700 GCA_044351265.1 Bacteroidia bacterium | reverse complement strand
GGATATTCAGACTATTTTCATCCTTCGTACCGCAGCCTTTTGACAAAATCTGCAATTAAAATTCAATATAATGAAAACCAAATACTGGCTGATTCATTTGAAAAAGCGCTTCCATTTTCAATAGGCACTGACCTATATTCTAGAAACGGTATTCTGGGGACAGATGATATCCTGTTTAGTCATTCAAATAAAATTTGTCTAGATGATAAAGAGGTCAGATTTATCTCCACTCTTAATGTCAATCAGTTGATGAATTTGTTTTATCACCTAAAGTCGCAAAGTATTTTCCTGACTCATAAACTCAAAACTTTGGGTCTTGCATCAGCAACAAATAACGAGAAATGCACGCTTGTTAAAAACAGATTGCTCCTAATTCATCTTTGCTTAATTGGAATCAATAAAACTAATTTTTCTCCGGAGGATAAACTGCAGTTCTATACACTTCTTAAATATCAATATCTAAGACAAAGTAGCATTACCTCTGGAAATAAAATCGAAAATCAGTTTGGCTTTAATAATCCAAATCCAGAATCGCTTTTTGAATCCATTCCCTTGGATACCTTAATTAGAAATAAGTGTTATAGTATTATAGGTAAACAAATGCAATGCGCTTCTCAGGATGAGGAAATTTGTTACAAGTCTAAACTAGAGGGCTCACGACTTTTCAATCTTTCAGAGAAAGATATTGAAATTAATTATCTGGATTTTAAAAGAAATATTCAATCAGTTACAAATGCAAAGCTTGATTCGTTGTCTAAAGCATTGAGTTTAACAAATCAGGATCTCAGACTATTGGAGGTTCAAATGGAAAAACTGAACCGTGATATGGGTAATCAAGATAATAGTTGGGCGGTAATCAGTTTAATGAATAAATTTTCAAGTTTAGAATATGAAATTGCATATCAACTATTCAATGAAAAAATAAAGACCACACTTTCTAAAAATCCGAGCAATATTGAAGCGATTTATTCATACTGTTCATTACTACTCAACAGTAATCGTTTTGATGAAGCCATGAGATTATCCGAATCCTTTGGAAACTATATACTTAACAAGAGAGTATTAAACCTGAAAATTCAAATCGAGTTAAATATGCTCATGGAGAGAAAAGGAGTAAGAGCAGTACTTGATACACTTTTAGGGAAAAATTTTGATAAGGATGTTATTAATAAGTTTTTATTGAATAGCGTGGGAGCTTACTGCAAAAAAAATACTAAGAAAAATATTGAAGCACTAAGACATCTTTCTGTTAATTATGCATCCTTAATAGATTCCATAAATTTGACTGTATTTACAAGCCTGATAAAAGATGAATTCAAGTTTTATAATGGGCATGAATTATTCGATTTTGGAAATCTGTCCGCAAAAAATATTTTCAAAGTAAACGATGCTTATTTTGTAATCAACTTATTCAGAAAATATGGCTACAAAGGTGAGGCAGACTATGTTGAATATAATTTGTGGCGCAAATATTGTGGCGGACTCTATGCATTTAAACAAGATGATTATTTGGTGAAAATTAATCCTACTCTTGCTGCTTTTGGGAGGGCAGTATACTTTAATCAAAATCAATGTAATCACTTATCTGCACTTAAGCTTGATAGTTTAGAATTCCCCTTGGAGAAATATAAGAATTATGTCTCAAATAAGCTTATACCTTTATTTAAAACGTCAACTAAATGTTATGATGAAATCGATAAGTTGAAAGCTTTGGGTGATGCATATTATTTCATTGGTGAAAAACAAAAGTGTGATTATTATTATGGTATTGCAAAATCAAAGGAGGCAATAGAAAGAAAAAAAGAGGCAGTATCTCAAAATTCCTACAATACGGTTTATGGTGGAGGTGGCAGAATAATCAAAACTGGTAAACGAGGAGGAAGATATTATATTAACAGTAACGGCAATAAAACATATGTTGGAAAAGGACGCAGATAAGTTAAAAAATAATCATGTTAACTTTATAAGCTAAATGTTTGGCTTTAAGGGTAAATACGGTTTTTCTTTTTCATGGAAACGCTTGCTGGGAATTTCAGGATTGCGCAGTAGTGTTGCACATAAAACAGGAATTCCTACAACAAAAGGAGGTGCTGAACGAAAAATAGGCAGATATATTTTGCGATTATTATTTAAGAACTGGTAAATGAAACCTAAACAAAAAAATAAAGACTACTCACTATTGATTGTAATCCTGTATCTTCTTCTCTCCTTCTTTGGCGGTCTCACATTCAGCATTCTGGCATTAAGAGCCAAGAAGAACAATAATACAGTATTTTGGTGGTTCCTTCTTGCATTGGTTTTCATCGGAATATTCGGATTGATATCCTATTCGTTGGTCATTACCTCTTCAGCCAAAAAGGACGCAGGATGGTATTATCTCGGCATTTCGACAATTATTGCCAACTGCCTTGCATGTCTTATTTTAATTGTAACATTAATTAAAAAACCTATTAATCATGGGACTTATTAGAGAGCTATTTGATGAATTGATACCACTACCTAACTCATGTGATTATTTTTTTCAACTCAAAAGTAATGTAGATGGATGCCAGTACAAACCAGCTTATGCTATATTGAATAGCTTGTTCCAAATTATTGACTGCATTGTTATCCCGTACTTTGCAATTATTTACTTCCGAGAATTGAGACACCATGCAGGAATCATTCATTGGGGTATTTTTCTACTCCTTGGTTTTTCTTCTGTCTTCTCGATTTATCAGGTTTTATATTGGTTTATTAAACCAGTCGAAAAATATGTTTCATTCAAAGACCGTATTCTTGGTGAGACAACTATTGGTGCTCTACTGAGTGCATTATTTAAAATCAGGATTTATTATTATACTAAGTAAATCAGATGAAAAGTCTTCTTAAAAAACAAAAAGTAAAATCCGAGAAAGAGATTGATAATTTCACTGTTTTGTTAATTAAGGTAATTGGAATTGCCGGAGTAATAATCGGTATCGCTATTCTTGTTTCCTTTTGGTATTGGGTTATAAAAATGCTTTATAAAATTGGATAAAATTGATTTGCAGCTTTAACCTAAAATTTAATGTCCAAGTATAAAACCATACTTCCTCTTCAGTCCGCTGAGATATTATCTCAATATTTACTTAATTTTTCATCAACAGAACTGACAGGCCTTTTTGAGGAAATTCAAACGAATGAAAAAATCATAAGTACAAATTGTTTACACCACCTGAAGGACTTTGTTGCACAAAAACAATCAATTATTAAAAATTTAGGAATAGATTTTCCTATTCTTTTTGAGAATCCCGGCAAACCATTACTTGTAATTGTGGCTATGGATCCCAAACGAAATGATAGCCTCAATATCCCCAATGGGAGCATTATGCTGAGTTCGGTTTTTGCCTTACAAAACGAAACAAACAGAGCTTCTAAAAAAAACGACTACTGGAAATTTATAGAACCGCTCACAAACAATTACAGTGTTTATTTAACCGATTTGTACAAGTTATATTACGATTCAAATAATCCGGAACAAAAGATAAGTAATAAGGATTCTGATTTTAAAAAGTTCACAATAAGCTTAGATAATAAGAGTATCAATCTTCACAGAGCCATTTTAGAAAAGGAACTTAACATGGTTTTTTCAAACTATGGCGCTACATCAAAATTAGTGATAGCACTTGGAAAAGAATCCGGAGGAGCTTTGAGGGAACTCTATGAGATTAAAGGCTCTAATGATGATTTAATGATTGAGAATAATGGTATCAATTTCTTGTTTATGCCTCACGTATCAAGAACAGTAACCCAGAGTATTCCCACAATTTCAAATTTGTTTTCGGCAATCGGGATATTAAAAAACTGGCACAAACAAGATGGAACCGGAGATGAGTTTATTAAGGCCGGTAATATTATTAAGGGGCTGAATAATAAATTATTTATTTAAAGATAAACAAATGAGATCTGTTATCAGAATCTGTTTCAATAACTTAAATAGATGCCAGAATTCCCCCGGCAATCATGAGCATCAACATAATTATTTCGGTTTTATTAAGCCTTTCGTTAAGAAAAAAGTATCCATATGATAAGCGAATAAATTTTGTAAACAGACCTAATGCCACAACCAACACTACAGATAAATGAACCAGGCTAAGAGTTAACAAAAATACTGCAGTGCAAATCATTAGTGCCATAAAAGAAGCACGAGACGCATATTGCTTAAACAATAGCTGAATCGTTTGCGGACGCCCAACCAAAACCATCATTCCTGAGGCCATACAAACACACATTTCCATCATCAGACAAAATGGAATGACACCAAGCTTACCAATAGCAAAAGGATAAAATACAATGGCTATGTCCCAGAAAAAGTGGGTAAGCAAAACGGGAACGATAAAAAAATGGAATGCACCTTTTTCTACCTCTTTAAAAACAACAACGGTGGCGATGCCAAACAATATAAATGCAAAGCCTTGCGTAATTGAAACAGGAGTTTGATATACCAAAAAAGCCGTAAGTATTGTGAACACAAAACCAAGATTGGCAAGCGGAGCAATTAAACTGAATTTATTTGCACGAAGCGATGAGGTAAAATAAAACAATCCGCCAAAGCCCCAGCAGCAAATAACAAAGGATGCCAGATAATCAATTGAAAATTCCGGATAGGATGGTTTGATAAGGTTATGTCTTATGGCAAACTCCTTGAAATAAAAATGACTCACAAGAAGGGCAGATAAAAAAATAAGTATGGTAAAAATACTTCTCATGAAAATAAGCAGGTAGTTTGGTATGCCCATTTTGAGCGGTCGCAGCCAAAGCGTGTCCGAAACAAAGAAAAAACACAGGGATAAAACCCGAATCAAAAGAAACAGCATGCTGTAAATTTATGAAATCACTCTAAGGCATTCAAGTTATCTCAAACAAAGAATTCAGGCTTTTTTCTAAATTGCAGCGGTAATTAAAAAACTATGAGTGAATTCAGGGTTCAAACCATGGCAGAAAAAGTAGCTGCCGGTGAGCAATCAGAAATTTTGTTTTGGGTGGGCTGCGCAGGTAGCTTTGATGAGCGTGCACAAAAAGTAACCAAAGCCGTTGCAAAAATTTTGCATCATGCAGGAATAAAATTTGCCATTCTTGGCACCGAAGAAGCCTGCACAGGTGATCCGGCTAAACGCGCAGGAAATGAATTTCTTTTTCAAATGATGGCCATGCAAAACATCACCACATTGAACATGTATGGCGTAAAAAAAATTGTAACCGGATGTCCACATTGCTTCAATACCCTTAAAAACGAATATCCTGAATTGGGTGGCAATTACGAAGTTTTACACCACACAACCCTTATTAACCAGTTATTACAGACAGGAAAGATTAGCATTTCCGGAGGAGCCTTTAAAGGACAACGCATCACTTATCACGATAGTTGTTATCTGGGCAGGTCCAATAATATTTACGAGGCCCCGAGAGAAATTATTCAAAAGCTTGATGCTGAATTGGTGGAGATGAAACGCAGCCGTTCCAACGGATTGTGCTGTGGTGCCGGTGGTGCACAAATGTTTAAAGATGCCGAGCGCGGAAAGAAAGAAGTGAATCTGGAACGAGCAGACGATATGCTGGAAACCCAACCTAAAGTTGTAGCCGCAGCTTGCCCTTTTTGTATGACTATGCTGCGTGATGGCGTAAAACATCATAACAAAGAACAGGAAATTGAAGTTAAAGATATTGCCGAGTTAGTTGCCAATGCATTGGAACTTTAGTTGACATTTACACCTGCCTTGAGCTAGGATGAACCGGTTCTCGTGTTCAAACAAAAATCCCTCACTGATTGCTCAATGAGGGATTTTTTATTTATAGCTTAAAATCCTCCCCACGTGTGGAGGTAAATACGTGGCTTAACTACAACCTGTTTGCGTGCCGCAGTTCATGCACTTGTAGCATGCACCGCTGCGAATGGTTAGGTGTCCGCAACTGGGGCAGGCAGGGCTATCACCAAAGCTCTTCAGATAAGTGCTTACCTGATCTCCTGTATTGGCGGCAGCTTCCATGGTGGGAGTAACTGCTTTATCTTCAACAGGAGCTACCGGCTTATAAAAACCTATGGGCTGTGGAATAACCTCGGCACCCAAAGCCGCTTGGTGTGCTACAGAACTCACAACAGGAGCAACAACTTTATGTTGATTAACTGCCAGGTGCGCACGCTGTGTTTCGGTTGGCGGCACTTGCACAAAATCTTCTCTTCCCAAATATTCAAAGCCAAGCATGCGGAACATATAATCAATAATAGAAGTTGCATTCTTTATGTTTTCGTGTCCGGTTACCATACCTGCAGGCTCAAAGCGGGTGAAGGTAAATTTATCTACATACTCTTCTAAAGGCACACCATATTGCAGACCTAAAGAAACAGCTATAGAGAAACAATTCATGAGGGAGCGCAGCGTAGCACCTTCTTTGTGAAGGTCAACAAAAATTTCACCTAAAGTTCCGTCTTCATACTCGCCTGTGCGCACAAAAATGGTTTGTCCGCCAACAGTTGCTTTTTGGGTAAATCCTCCGCGTTTGCCGGGCAATGCCTTGCGTGCTACCACACCTGCCAGTTTGTGTTTAAAAGCTGTGTCGTGGGTTTTATTTAATATAGCCGTTGCTGCTTCCAGCACCTGCTCAGGGCTTAGTTCACCCACAGGCTTGTTAGCATCTTCACCCAAAACAGCTTCTACTGCTTCCTGCACATCCTCTTCATCCTTCACATCAGACTTGTTGCTGAGTGGCTGAGACAATTTACATCCGTCACGATACAGTGCATTGGCTTTTAATCCAAGACTCCAGCTTAAGTAATAGCAATCTTTAATATCATCTACACTGGCTTCATTTGGCAGATTAATGGTTTTGGAAATGGCACCTGATAAGAAAGGTTGTGCAGATGCCATCATGCGGATATGACCTTGTGCAGCAATATATCGCTCACCTTTAGTTCCGCATTTGTTGGCACAATCAAACACCGGGAGGTGCTCATCTTTAAGAGCAGGTGCGCCTTCTACAGTCATGGTTCCGCATACGTAATCGTTGGCTTCTTCAATTTCTTTTTTGGTGAAACCTAATTTACGCAGCAGGTTAAAGTTATGGCTGTTGTATTCCTCAGCTTTAAAACCAAGGCGCTGCAGGCACTCTTCGCCCAATGTCCATTGATTAAATGCAAAACCTATTTCAAACGCTCCGGCAGCGGCTTTATCCAATTTCTGAATTTCTTCTTCAGTAAACCCACGGAATTTCAATGATTCAAAATTGATATGCGGAGCACCTTCAAGTGTGGCGTGTCCGATAGCATATTTTATGATGCCATCAATTTCAGCCTCGGTATATCCAAGATTTTTAAGTGCAAGCGGAACGGATGAGTTGATAATTTTAAAATATCCGCCACCTGATAGTTTCTTAAACTTAACCAATGCAAAGTCAGGCTCAATACCGGTGGTATCGCAATCCATTACCAATCCTATAGTTCCGGTTGGAGCAATAACAGTGGCTTGTGCATTACGGTAGCCATATTCTTCACCCATTTGTACAGCTACATCCCATGCATTACATGCAGCTTTTAACAAATAATCAGGACAATATTTAGGGTCAATACCTACCGGTTGAATCGATAAACCTTCATAGGCATCCGTTGCATTGTATGCTGCATAGCGGTGGTTGCGCATTACACGCAGCATGTGATTTTTGTTTTCTTCATAACGCTCAAACGCGCCAAGATATTTGGCCATCTCAGCAGAGGTTTGGTAAGCAACACCGTTAAGAATAGCTGTTACAGCTCCGCAAATAGCGAATGCTTTTGGTGAATCGTAAGGAATGCCGGCAACCATTAATACAGTGCCTAAGTTGGCATAACCTAAACCAAGCGTGCGGTATTCATAAGAAAGCTGAGCAACTTCTTTTGAAGGAAACTGAGCCATTAGTACAGATATTTCAAGCACTACAGTCCATACGCGTGTAGCTTGCTCATATGCTTTTACATCAAAATCGAGGGTTTCGGTATTGAAGAATTTAATGAGGTTGAGTGATGCGAGGTTACAAGCTGTATTATCTAAAAACATGTACTCTGAGCAAGGATTGGATGCATTGATGCGTCCGCCTTCAGGGCAGGTGTGCCACTCATTGATGGTGGTATCATATTGCACACCCGGATCGGCACAAGCCCATGCAGCGTCACCAATCATATCCCACATTTCTTTAGAAGGAATGGATTTCATTACGCGGCCATCGGTGCGCGCTTTCAATTCCCAATCTTTTCCTTCGTTGAGTGCGGTAAAAAATTCGTGAGGAATGCGCACAGAATTATTGGAGTTTTGACCCGATACGGTTGCATATGCTTCGCCTTCATAATCGCTTGGATAACCTGCAGCGATAAGGGCAGCTACTTTTTTCTCTTCATCTTTTTTCCAGTTGATGAACTCCACTATTTCGGGATGATCTAAGTCCAGACAAACCATTTTAGCAGCACGTCTGGTTGTTCCACCGGATTTGATGGCACCGGCAGCACGGTCACCAATTTTAAGGAAGCTCATTAAACCTGATGATGAGCCACCACCTGAAAGTTTTTCATTGGAACCGCGAATGCGTGAGAAGTTGGTACCAACACCTGAACCATATTTAAAGATACGAGCCTCACGAACCCAAAGATCCATAATGCCGCCCTCATTAACCAAATCATCATCAACTGACAAGATAAAACACGCGTGCGGTTGCGGACGCTCATAAGCAGAGGTAGATTTTTCCAGTTTTTTGGTAATAGGATCTACATAATAATGTCCTTGTGGTTTACCTTTAATACCATAAGCAGTAGCCAAACCTGTGTTAAACCATTGTGGTGAGTTAGGTGCGGCATACTGACCTATGATCATATACACCAACTCATCATAAAATATCTGAGCATCATTCGCAGAATCGAAATAACCATATTTTTCACCCCACTGTTTCCAGCAATCGGCCATACGGTGTGCAACCTGTTTAATGGAAGTTTCACTTCCGGTGCTGCCATCCGGTTGCGGCACCCCTGCCTTGCGGAAATATTTTTGAGCCAACACATCCGTGGCAACCTGACTCCATTGTTTGGGAACTTCCACGTTGGTCATTTCAAATACTTTTGTTCCGTTTGGATTTTTAATTACCGATGTGCGGTAATCATATTCGAACATGTCGTAAGGACTTACACCGTCCTTGGTGAAGTTGCGCTCAAAGCGCAGGCCGCTTTGCTGAGATTTTTTGTTTGGTTTGCTGCTCATGTTTTGGTCAGGTTTTACAGGTTAATATATCTTTAAAATAAGGTTACCGATTTTTTACGGAGTTTTAATCCAAAAATCTATTTCAGAACAACATCAATCAATTTTCATTTTCCACAGCAAAAAATAACCCACAGCCCACGCCCTGATTTTACTTGAAATAGATATGTGCATAAGGTAATTTATACACATGAAAAGGCCTGATTTTGTTGAGTTGTGAATTTTGTTTTCTAAATGATAATCGATATCGGTTGTCTTGATTTAAGGACAGGATTCTTCAAATCAGCTACTTACAATTGTTTGGCTTGTCAGATGTGAAAATAACGCATTTTTTTGGTACGCTCCGGGGGCTTGATTTGCTGCTGTTTTCAAAAATATTCATTTAAAAATCTTTTATTTGTTGAGGGGTTAACCCCTCCTATAGTAAAAACCACCTTGAAAAGAAACCTTACAAACCAAATTCTGGCAAATGTTGCCGCAGGCAAAAAGCAGTTGGCGGTATTGATAGACCCCGACAGCGTAAGCAGCGAGCAGAATTTAATAAACACCTGCGAGGCTTGCAACAAATCGGGAGCCGACTTGATTTTGGTTGGAGGCAGCCTCATCACAAATGGTTTTTTCGATAAATGCATTTCAATCATAAAAAAACATAGCTCATTACCTGTTATTATATTTCCAGGAAATATCATGCAGGTAAACCCCGAAGCGGATGCCATACTTTTTCTTTCGCTCATTTCAGGACGTAATGCGGATTTATTAATTGGCAAGCATGTATTGGCCGCACCGGTTCTTAAAAAGAGTGGCATAGAAGTTATTCCAACCGGTTACATCATTGTAGATGGCGGCCGCATTACTTCAGTATCTTACATGAGCAATACCACTCCCATTCCTTCTGATAAAGCTGCAATTGCAGCTACTACAGCGCTGGCAGGCGAAATGCTGGGACTCCAATGCATTTATATGGATGCAGGAAGTGGTGCCCTGCAACCCATTTCAGCAGAGATGATACAGGCGGTAAAACTAAACATTTCTGTGCCGCTGTTTGTGGGTGGTGGCATACGCACCCCCGAGCAGGCAAAAGCAGCATGCATGGCAGGTGCAGATATAGTAGTGGTTGGGAATGCTATTGAGAAAAATCCTGAACTTATTTCTTTACTAAGAGCGGCTATTCAGTAACTAATTAAACCTTTAGCGCTTAGATAAATGCGATTAGGGATAGCTATAGGCAACACAAATTATCCAAAATTGCTTTTTGTTTTATCAGGGTTTTCATACATTCGGTTTTTAAGCCATGAGCCAGAATGACGATATAGACGAAATCTCTTTACGGGCAATTTATAATGATGCCATTGATGCTATGATAATTATTAATGAGCGTGGAATCATAGAACAATTAAATCCGTCAGTTATCACGTTGTTTGGGTATAATAGAGAAGAAATGCTTGGTAAAAATATTGCCATGCTTATGCCTGAGCCCTACCATGGACAGCACGATAAATACTTAAACAACTACCACCAAACAGGAGAGAAAAAAGTAATTGGCATTGGCCGAGAGGTAAGCGGAAAGAGGAAAGACGGTTCCATATTCCCGATTTTCCTTAGTGTAAGCGAAGTTTTTTTGCCCGAAGGTCGCAAGGTATTTGCCGGGGTGATGCGCGATATAAGTGATTTGGCCGAAGCCCGAGTGAAAGCCAACCGGTATACCCAACAACTGGAAAGGGTGGTTGAAGAAAGAACGCAAGAAATAAGAGGTGTGGTAAGAGCGCTTGAGTTAACCAACCAAAGTTTGGAAAACCAGTATAAGGAAACCAAAAGGGCCGAGCAGGAATTGATTACCAACCAGCTGCTGTTTTCCAGCATTGCTAAAAATTATCCCAATGGTACCATCTGCATTTTTAACCGTGAAATGGTTTGTGAGTTTGTTGAAGGTAAAGAGTTGGAGCGGATTGGATTAACCAGGGAAGACTTTCTTGGAAAAAAAATTACTGAATCCTTTGCCGGTCATGAGAATGCCGCTATTCATGAATATTATTTTAAAAGAACCATTGCCGGAGAAGAGATTTCTTATGAAATCAGTTTTGCCGGCCAAAGTTACTTAATGAATACCACACCTATACTAGAAGAGAGTGGTGAAATAAACCGTATGGTAGCGGTGGTGCTCAATGTTTCTGCCATAAAAGATGCAGAAGAAAGAATGAAGCAGGCTCTTGATGAAGCAACTCAATTAAATGAAATGAAATCGCGCTTTATTTCTATGGCTTCACATGAGTTCAGAACCCCTCTCAGCACAATATTATCATCGCTTAACCTGATGCTGCGTTACCACGAAAACCAACAAACGGATAAGGTAAAAACCCATGCAAAAAAAATAAAGGCATCAATTGCCAATCTAACGGAAATATTGGAATACTTTTTATCAGTAGAGAAACTTGAAAGCGGTGAGGTAAAGTTCGAATACAGCCCTATGGATATTGAGAATTTTACTTTGGATTTTGTGGCCGAGATGCGTGATACCATAGATGATAAACTTCAGATTCAATTCACATCGAATCTTGTTCATAAGGAAATGATGATGGATAAAAAAGCTTACCGAACCATTATTCAAAACCTGATTTCTAATGCCATCAAATACTCCCCCGAAGGTGGCTGCATACATATTGAATTGCAGACTAATCAGCAACAACTCCTGCTTAGCATCAGTGATGAGGGTTTGGGCATACCCGAGGAAGACCAGCGGCATTTATTTGAGCGATTTTATCGGGCTTCCAATGCATCAAATATTCAGGGAACAGGATTGGGGCTAAACATTATTAAAAAATATATTGAATTGCTTGGAGGACAAATCTCATTTAAAAGTACATTAGGTAAGGGAACTTCTTTTTATATCAGCATACCCATTAAATCTTAATTTTATGAAACACATATTAATTATAGAAGACAATAAAGATGTAAGAGAGAATACTGCAGAACTGCTCGAGCTCTCCGGATATAAGGTTAGCAAATCTGCGCATGGAGCAGATGGAGTTAAACGGGCAAAAACAGAAAAACCGGATCTTATTATTTGTGATATTATGATGCCCGAAATGGATGGGTACGCAGTGCTGGAGGATTTATCCAATAATCCTGAAACAGCTGCCATTCCATTCATTTTCCTAACTGCCAAAACTGAGCGAACTGACATCAGAAAAGGTATGACATTAGGTGCAGACGATTATATAACCAAGCCATTTGATGAAACTGATATTATTGAAGCCATAGAAGCCAGGCTGAAGCGCAATGAATTGCTCAAAACTGATTTTCAAAGGTCGGCAGATGGCATAGAAAGCTTTATTGCCCAAGCTAAAACGCTTGAAGACCTGAATAAAATTTCGAAAAATCGCACCATGCATCAGTTTAAAAAGAAGGAACATATTTACCATGCAGGTAATTTTCCTAGGGGAATATACTTTATACAGCAGGGTAAAGTTAAAACATTTAAATCTAATGAAGATGGTAAAGATATTATTGTAGGCTTATACAGTGCAGGAGACTTTTTCGGATACCTTTCATTAATGGAAGATAGGCCATATCAAGAATCCGCAGAAACCATGGAAGAATCTCAGATTTATTTTATACCCAATGAAGATTTTCATGAATTGATTACCAAAAATAGGAATGTAGCAACCCGTTTTATAAAAATGCTTAGTAACAATATTCTAGAAATGGAAGACCGAATGCTTAAACTGGCTTATAACTCGGTTCGGAAAAGGGTTGCCGAAGGATTACTTACCCTTGAAAAAACATATAACAAAGAAAAAAAGGAGCCTTTTACAATAGCGGTAAACCGAGAAGACCTTGCCAACCTGGTTGGCACCTCAACAGAAACTGTAATCAGAACATTATCTGATTTTAAAGATGAGAAACTGATTGACATCAAGGCCAGACTTGTTACCATACTTAATATAGAAAAACTTCAAAAAATGAGAAACTGATTCCAGTCATTTTTTTAGTTTTTTGCCGGGATACTTTTGCATGTTATTTTTTAAATGCTTAGGGTACTAATTCCGATTGATTTTTCTGAAGCAGCAATTAATGCGTTGTGCTATGCATTTGATATGTTTAAGCTGGATGCATCGTATGATTTGCTTCATGTAACCTACTACGAAGGTTCAGATACTGCTGATGCCTTTGGAAAGGAACTAAAGCAAGAGATAAAGCAACAGATTGGTCATATCCTCGGGCAAATTAAGCAAGAGAAGGGCAGCATCCCTGCATCCGTGCATTTACACACCGCACATGGGATGCAAATTACTGAAGTTATTAATACATATGCTGAAAAGAGCAAAGCAGATATCATCATTATGGCATCAACCGGAGCATCAGATAATAAACATATTCTTTGGGGGGGCCATACTTCAGTCATGATTACAACCTCCATCAGGCCAATAATCACAGTGCCACAGCATGCAAAATTTAATGGCATAAAGAACATTGTATTTGCAACTGATTTCTCCGATACCAATTTAGAGGGTCAGGCATTGGTTGCATTGGCTAAAATTTTTGGAGCGCAGGTTAGGTTTCTGCACATATTTCCTGAGGTAATAAATGCAACTAACTTTAGCCCTGAACTAATAGCACACGACCTTCAACGGAGCTTTAATTATAAAGCCATCACTTTTGATGCTGTAATGAGCAGTGATCCGGAAACAGCTATTGCAGAATTTGTTGCAGCACATCAGCCTGATTTGCTGGCAATTTTATCGCATACCGAAAACTCAACTGATAGGGTTCTATGCAAAAGCATTATTAATGGACTGGCAACAAAAGTTGTTGTACCTATTTTGGCATTTAAAACTATTGCCGATCAGAATTTTTCAGAGTAAATTACTTCCAGCAGCGTTTGGCCAACAGCCTTTAATGTAGTTCGGTCTATAGCATTCATATTATCTCTGTGCGTATGCCAGTGTTCAGGAAAACCACTTTGTGTTTGCGTATCGAAATGTATGATATCAATAGTGGGTATGCCTGCATTTTTATTTACATAGGCGTGGTCATCAATAATGCCTCCTTTGTTGTAATACACAAAATGCGGATAGCCCAATGCCTGTGCGGTACCCCAAACTTTTTCCAATACCGATCTTGCATATGTAACCGAAACTTCCTCCCATGCAAATTTGGCATTGGCTGCTCCAACCATATCGAGTAAAATTCCATACTCAGCTTTGTAGCCCGGCTTGTGCAAATTGGTACTCCAGTATTGTGAACCTAAACAATAAGAGTTGCTGTGCTCAGATTTTCCTAAATCCTCTGCATCAAATAACACAATATCTATTCCAACCGAAACAGGATTATTTTTAATGATACGTGCAATTTCCATCAACACCCCTACTCCGCTGCCTCCATCATTTGCCCCTAAAATCGGCTTATCGGTATCTTTGTTGTCTTCATCAGCAAATGGTCTGCTATCCCAGTGGGCACAAAGTAAAATACGCTTGCCTGCTTTGGGATTAATTTCAGCAATAATATTCCTGATGTTTAATTGCCTGCCGTCATAATTGGTAAGTGTTGTTTTTTGCTCTATAACATTATCGCTCATCTTTCTTAGCTCAGCTACCAGCCAATCTCCACATTTTTTATGGGGCTCAGAATTGGTTACTCGCGAACCGAAAGAAACTTGTTTATCTACAAAGTAGTATGCACTATCTGCATTAAAGTTTGGTGAAACTTGCTTATAGGCTATAGTGGGTTCGGCTTTTTGTTGCGTGCTTTGTGCTGATTTGTTTGATTGCCCGCCACCACCGCATGCAGCAAGAGTTAGCAATGCCAAACCAGTTAATGCTTTAATCGAATCGTTAAGTTGCATAATTAAACAATGCTATAGGTTGTGCCGTCTTTACCATCCTTTATTTCAAAGCCCAAATCCTTCAATTTGTCTCTGATTAAATCAGAAGCTGCAAAATCTTTTCTAGCCTTTGCCTCTTTGCGCTGGTCTAAAATCATTTGCATAAGTCCATCTATTTTATCTGTATTCACTGCCTGCTCTTCACGCAATCCCAATACATCAAACACCATATCATGCATTAACGTTTTCAGAATTTGCTTATCTCCATCACTCAAGGATTCCTTAGTATCATTCACACTGTTAATAATGCGCACGGCTTCAAATAAATGAGCCAGGGCAATGGGTGTATTGAAATCATCATTCATAGCTGCATAAACATTTTGTTTAAGCAAGGCAATATTTGATGTGGAATTACTACTTGTTTTTAAACCATCAATCAAACGAATGGCATTCATTAATCGTGCAAATCCTTTTTCAGCTGCCTGCAGGGCTTCGTTGCTAAAATCAAGTGTGCTGCGGTAATGCGCCTGAAGCATAAAAAACCTAACTGTCATTGGGCTGTATCCTTTATCCAGCAGAGGATGTGTGCCTGCAAACAATTCAAATGGCAAGAAGGAGTTGCCCAAGCTTTTGCTCATTTTTTGTCCGTTTACTGTTAGCATATTGGTATGCATCCAGTATTTTACAGGGTGGTGCTGACCTGTGCATGCCACGTTTTGTGCCACCTCATTGGTATGATGGGTAGGTATTAAATCCATTCCACCTCCATGAATATCAAAAGCATCTCCCAAATATTTTCTGCTCATGGCAGAGCACTCCAAATGCCAGCCCGGAAAACCTTCGCCCCATGGGCTATTCCAGCGCATGAGGTGTTCAGGGTTTGCTTTAATCCAAAGTGCAAAATCCAAACGTCCGTGTTTTTCATCCTGCCCATCCAGCTCGCGTGTGTTATTTAACAGTTCATCCAAATTTCTATTGGATAAAGCAGTGTAGGGATAGGTTTGGGCAAATTTTGTAACATCAAAATAAACCGAACCATTTACTTCATAAGCAAATCCGTTGGCAATTATTTGCTTGGTCATTTCAATTTGCTCAATAATATGACCAGTAGCAGTAGGCTCAATACTTGGAGGCAAGGTATTGAAAGCGCGCATCACATCATGAAAATCGAGTGTATAGCGTTGCACAATTTCCATGGGCTCCAGCTGCTCCAGTTTTGCTTTTTTACTCACCTTGTCTTCACCCACGTCAGCATCACTTTCTAAATGTCCGGCATCTGTAATATTTCGCACATAACGCACTTTATAGCCTGAATGCAGCAAGTAACGAAACACCACATCAAAAGAAATAAACGTGCGTGCATTGCCTAAATGTGCATTGCTGTAAACGGTAGGCCCACAAACATACATGCCCACCAAGCCTTTATGAAGCGGAGTAAATGTTTCATTCTTGCGTGTTAATGTATTGTATATGCTTAAGGATTCGTTCATGGTAATTGTTAAAAATGCACTGTTTATAAAATAAAAATGGGCAAATCAGATTTACCCATTTCATGCAAGCAATAACATTATCTAATTAGAAAGGTAAATCGTCTGAAGCGCCATCATAGCTTAATCCCGACTCTGATCCGCCCTGAAAAGTTTCTGACGGACCGTTTTGTGATGTATTGCTTCCTGAGGTAGCCTGTGCCGAGTTTAACTTCCATGCGCGCACATCGGTGTACCAGCGGCCGTTATACTCACGAGATTCGATATTAAGAGATGCGTTGATGGTATCGCCTACGTTATAACGTTCCAACTCGTTTACCTTATCATTCATTACGCTTAAGCAAACTTTACGTGGATAGGTGTCAAATGTTTCGATAACAAACTCCTGCTTGCTCCAAGGTTTTCCTGCTTTGCTGATTCCCTCTGTTTTGTTCATTTTCTGAACAATTTTTCCTGAAATATCTAGTGCCATAAAAATTAAATTATACGTTTAAAAATGTATTGAGCCTCAAACTTACACAAATGCCCAAACCCAAACAAATAAGTTGAAAAAAAGCTGTTTCACCTTTAAAAATAAAGGAGGCAAACGGCAATAGCGGTTATTATGCAAACCAAATCAACCAGCAGCATGATGCCAAGGGTATAACGACTGTCTTTAACATTAACTGACCCAAAGTACAAGGCCAGCACATAAAATGTGGTTTCGGCAGCCCCCTGAAACAGACAGGAAAGCTGGCCGGCCAAGCTATCTGCACCATAGGTTTTCATGGCATCCAGCATAAATCCGCGAGAGCCGCCTGCACTAAACGGCCGCATTAGCGCAACCGGAATGGCCTGAATAATTTGCTCATTTACACCAAAAGCAGCCAGCACAGATGATAGGCCACCCATTACAATATGCATGAGCCCTGAGTTGCGAAAAATACTCAATGCTACCAGCATGGCTATCATGTAAGGCAGCACACGAACTCCGGTTGTAAACCCATCCTTTGCACCATGCACAAAAGAATCAAACAGGTTTGTATTGTTTAGCTTAAATATTTTTTCGTTGAGTATGCTGTATAATACAATGAGTAAAATAATAACAAGTAAAACGCTGTTGCTTAAGTTGCCTGTAAAGTGCATTTTATCAATGCCATCAAGTTTGGTGATGTAATACATTAGCAATCCGATAATGGCACTCACCACCCCTACAAACCCAAGTACAGCCAAGTTAATTAAATTAATACGCTGTTTAATGCTCACAAAAATGAGTGCTGCCAATGTGCCTACAAAAGAGGTAATGATACAAGGCAACATAATATCAGAAGGGTTGGCTGCTCCCTGCGCAGCGCGATAACCAATAATAGAGGTAGGAATAAGGGTGAGTCCGGCTGCATGTAAGCACAAAAACATAATCTGGCTATTACTGGCTTTTTCTTTATTGGTATTCACCTCTTGCATGCTCTCCATAGCTTTAAGACCAAAAGGTGTTGCGGCATTATCCAGCCCTAAAAAGTTGGCAGCAAAATTCATGGTCATAAAACCATATGCCTTATGGCCTTTTGGAAGTTCAGGGAAAATGCGCACAAAAAACGGGGTAAGCACTCCGGCCAGTTTGGTTATGGCATTCGAATCGTTGAGCAGATTTAGCAATCCGCAGAAAAAAGTGAGGTAACCAATGAGGGGCAACCACAAATCGGTCATGGTATTTTTACAAGTAGCAAAAATACCATCAGCAGGTTGTTTGCCCCTGCAAACCTCTACAATTCCATTATCCAGCAAACGGTACAGCGTATCACCCTGCTCATAACCACTGGCTTTTGAGACAACCAAATTATTGTATAGGGCACTGTCAGCTTTTTCAATATTGCTGCTTTGCACTTCTGCAATAACCAGTGCATCGTTTTGCTTGCCATTTACCAGCTGCCCCAATTGATACAGATTATCTGTAACAAGTAAATAAAAAATATATACCACGCTACAAACAATGATATATGACCAAAATCTGCTAAGTGCCATACTGTATTTATTATAGTTTCAATGCTAACGTAAAAGCAGGTAGATATAAAACACAAGTTATGGGCAACTGTGGATTATTGGCTACGTAAGGCAACATTTTTCAATTATCAACCCATAGCCTTATATTGCCTCAAATTTTATTGAACCTCCATGGAATACGATCCTATAAAAAACGACCTCGGTAAAGTGTTTAATCAATCGGTGGCACTGCGTAAATTATTTTACAAATTGCTTGATTTGTTGTTGCTACGCACCTGGCATGTGCACAAAGAATTAAAGTCCTGGCCAAAATTTAATGAAGGATTTACTATGATGGATGCCGGCAGCGGATTTGGACAGTACTCTTTTTATATAGCCAACCGAAATAAACAGTGTACCATAGATGCAGTGGATGTAAAAGAAGATCAGATAAAAGATTGTAATGCTTTTTTTGCAAGATGCGGACTTAACAATGTAACCTTTGCTTTAGGCGATTTAACCAAACCACATGCCACCAATAAATATGATTTAATTTTATGTGTAGATGTAATGGAGCATATTTTAGAAGATGTGGATGTGTTCACTCATTTTCATCAGAGCATGAAAACAGGCAGCATGTTGCTTATTTCAACGCCAAGCGATCAGGGTGGAAGTAATGCCGATGAACATGGCGAATCGTTTATTGGTGAACATGTGCGTGATGGTTATCCGGTTGAAGAGATGCGTAATAAATTAAAGAAAGCGGGATTTGATAAAATAGATATTCGCTACTCTTACGGAGCTCCTGGTAAAATTGCATGGAAACTGAGTATGAAATATCCGATGCAAATGCTTAATGCAACCAAGTTGTTTTTTGTGGTATTGCCTTTGTATTATATCATTACCTATCCATTTGCCTATGTGCTAAATTGGATGGATACCTATGGTAATCATAAAACCGGAACCGGTTTAATTGTGAAGGCCTGGAAATAACTTAAACCTCTCTTTCGCTTTCCTTCTTATCCTTGCGTTGCTGCCTAATGTTGTTAATGATGGGTATGCTTGTTACTACAATAAACCCTATCACAATATAATCCAGATAATGCAAAGCACCCGGAAAAACGCTTCCTACATAGTAGCCTGCACTTACTATGGTTAGAGGCCAGAGCGTTGCACCTGCCAAATTGTATAAAAAGAAGGTAGCATGATTAACCCGCACCACACCGGCAAGTATGGGGGCAAAGGTGCGAACAATGGGCAAAAAACGACCCAGTATCAGGGCAAAACCACCGTATTTCTGGTAAAATTGTTCAGCGGTAATGATGTATTGTTTCTTAAAAAACAGGGAGTCCTTTCGCTTGTATAAGGCTTGACCGGTTTTGTATCCAAAAAAATAGCCGAAGTAGTATCCCAATATTGCACTCACCGCTATACCTACAATCAATGTGCTTAGCTCTGTATGCAACAACTGGCTATCCCCCGGAAAACAAAGCAGGCCAGCCGTGAAGAGTAACGAATCTCCGGGAAGAAAAAACCCGAAGAACACACCGTTTTCCAGAAAAATAATGATGAGAACCAAAGCCAGCCCTCCGTACTCAATTAATTCCTGTGGTTTAAATAAATCCCAAAAACTGGTCAATGCAAATAATCTTAGTTCGTAAACATATAAAATTGAAGCGAAATAAAAAAGGAGGACTGTAATACAATCCTCCTTTAATTAAACCAATCGGAATAATTACTGAATGGTTATTTTTTGAGTAAAGGTTTCATCTCCCAGCACAACCTGCACAAAATAAATGCCTGCTTTCAGCTTTTGCGTATCGAGATGTAATTTATTTAATCCCTGAACCGAAACTGCATCCAGGTATTCTACCACCTGTCCAACCAGATTCAGAATGTTAATACTTAATGTTGTTTTTTGTTTTGCTTCTATCTCCACATACAAATCATTGTTTGCCGGGTTAGGATATATTTTTGGTTGTGCTGTTTTCTTCAACTCCGCTATACCAACTGTTGATTTCACCCGCACATTCTGAACTTTTTCTGTTCCCTTACAGCCACCAATATTTGTTTCCGTAACTTTTACCTGTGCGTTGTTTACTGCACCCCAGTTAACTTTTATCTGACTGGTATTTTGACCGCTAAAAATAACTCCGCCACCGGTAACACTCCATTGATAAATAGACCCTGTTGTTGGTATAACAGAGAAGGTGGTCTGCGTTTCAAAATTTCTTACCGTATCCGGACCGGAGATTGCACTGGTGTTTGGTTTGCTGTTTACGTTAATGGCAATACTGCCCTGTGCTGAAGCACAACCGTTTTTGTTTACAATAGCGTTATAAGTTCCGGAATTAGCAGTTGTTAAATTGGTAATTTTAGGATTGTTAAGTGTGGATTGAAAACCTGCAGGGCCTGTCCATTCATAAGTTGCACCACTTACAAATGTTGCAAAAAACTGTATGCTGTCTCCGGCACAAATCAATTGCGAACCTTTATCATTGCTAAGCGTAGGCGCAGCCAACGGAGTGCCTACAACAATGTCTGTTGTTGAGCCATTGGAAACGCAACCACTTACAATTGCCACTACACTGTAGGTACCGACCATTGCTGTTGTAATATTTGTTAGAACCGGATTTTGCTGGCTGGATGAATAACCGCCCGGACCACTCCAGTTATAGCTAGCGCCTGCTATTGCAGATGCAGTGAGCGAAAGATTATCACCAATACACTTTGGCCCGTTGTTTCCGGCTGCCGGTGATGCAGGTTTTGGATTAACCAAAACTGAAGTACTGGCAGGAGCGGATGAGCATCCATTTAGAATAGATTGCACGGTATAAGAACCTGATGCGGCTGGTGTAACTCCAATGATAATTGGATCTTCGGCACCTGAGCTAAAACCATTTGGACCAATCCATTTATAGGTTGCACCTGCAATGGTTGTTGAAAATAAATTGATATTGGCTCCTTCGCACACATTACCACCGTTGCTGGCAACAGGCGTTGCAGGTAATGCTTTTACTGAAACTGTAACTGAAGCAGATGGCGAGCTGCAGCCCGAATCTGATGCAATTACACTATAAGCGCCTGAATTAGCAGCAGCCGAAACATTTGTAATTTCATTGGCTTTATTGCTGGATGTGTATCCACCCGGACCACTCCATGCATAAGTTGCATTAGGCCCGGCAGTGCTGCTGGAAGCTGAAAACCGGAGGGTATCTCCGGCACAAACCTGCGTATTAGCCGTAATTGTTGGCTGTGAAGGATTTCTTCTTACAATAACATTGGTATTACCAACCGGTGATGTTCCGCAACCCGCAACCGTTACCGATACAGAATAATTACCCGCTTTCAAAGAACTCGCATTGGTTATAACAGGATTTTGGGCAGTTGATGTAAAACCATTCGGTCCGGTCCAGCTAAAGGTTCCGCCTGTAACATTTGAAGCGGTTAGATTAATGTTTTGTCCATCACATAGTGGTCCATTGTTAGAAGCTGTTGGTGCTGCTGGTAAAGTATTTACTGCAACGTTAACTGTGCCCGGACTTGATGTTCCGCAACCTGTTGTTGTAGCAGTAACACTATATAAGCCTGCCTGAGAAGCAGACACATTATTTATTACCGGATTCTGAGAAGTTGAGGTAAAGCTATTGGGGCCAGTCCAACTGTATGTAGCTCCTGTAATATTGGACGCAGTTAACTGTAAATTCTGACCGGGACAAAGCGGAGCATTACTACCCGCCACCGGAGTTGGCGTATTCGTAGTAATATTTACACTGATTGTTGCTGTTGTCGATGGACAACCATTTACAGTTGCAAAAACGCTGTATACACCTCCATCTATAGTTCCTACATTTGTGCGCGTTGGATTTTGTGAAGTAGATGTAAAATTATTTGGTCCGCTCCATGTATAAGTAGCACCCGGTATTGATGTAGCAGTTAAACTTAATGATTGACCTGCACATAAAGGGCCGTTGCTACCGGCAGTTGGCGCAGCAGGAATATTATTGATGGTTACTGTGGTTGTTACCGCTGGTGATGAACATCCGCTAGCAGTAACAATTACCGAATATGATCCTGCCATTAAAGTAGTTACATTTGGTCTGCTCGGATTTTGCTGTGTAGAACTAAAACCATTAGGTCCCGTCCATGCATAGCTGCCTCCTGCAAAACTACTTGCGGTTAGATTTAGGTTGTCTCCTGCGCACAGCGGACCATTATTTGATGCTGTTGGTGCTGGCGGAACCGGATTAACAGTAACATAAGCCGTATACGGACCAATTGTACCACAACCGGGAACTGTCATGGTAACACTATAAGTACCGGTATCGGAACGTTGCATATTTGCTCTGGTAGGATTTGAGAGAGACGAGCTAAAACCATTGGGACCACTCCATGCATAAACAGCACCGGTAATGGCAGTAGCTGATAGATTAAGCGTTTGGCCAACACAAAGCGGAGAGTTGCTTTGCACATTTGGTGTTGCTATGATATTAAAATTGGTACTGGCCACCATAGAGGAGCACTGTCCGGATATGGCTCTAACATTATAGGTTCCAACATGTATGGCATTAACACCCGAGATACTCGGGTTGCGTAACGTTGATACAAAATTATTCGGCCCGGTCCAGTAGTATGTAGCACCAGGTATAGAATCAGCAGAAAGCAGTAGCGTTGCCCCCTGGCATAAAGGACCATTATTATTGGCATTTGGTGTTGAAGGAGCAGGATTTATTAATTGAGTTCTTGTATCAACACAGCCCCTTGTCCAGCCGATAATCGAGTCTTTTAAACTTACAGTGTATGGCACACGATAGTTATACGTGCGAGAACCGTTTACTGCAAAAAAAGTTCCTGATGAATCACCATAATCCCAGGTAAACATAAATTGAGGTAAATTTTGAAATGCCCTTACGCTATAAAACCTATTAAAATTAATTGATGAAGACGTATTGGTATATGTCATGAGATTGCCACCCAGGTTACATAAAGGTGATATCGTAAAATCAGAAGTGAGTTGATAGCTGGTATAAGGACAGAAAATAAAATCGGCATTGAAAACCGGGCCGCCTACGTTTACATTATAACTTCTGATAATATTGGTTCCTATTTTAACCGAGCTTAGCCACTCGCTTGCACCGTTTCCTGCTGTCCAGCTGTTTGTAATAACGGAAACGTTGGTGGCACTGCTATTTTCAATAGAGATGATATACGGACCGGTTACTGTTACAGGTACACTAAACACTGCTCTTCTACGCATATTAGATAATAAACCTCCACCAAAAGTAGAATCAACATTTACAATAACCGTAGCTAAAGGAGGATTAGTTGTGGGGGGTATTCCTGAATATGCCGGCAAAGAGTCAATGATACTTGCACTGTATATGCGGCACGTAACAGGCACTACAGCGTTGGTATTGGCCGATTGCCAGGCATAAAAATCAAAACCATTGATGGTTAAAGATTGAGGTGCCGGATACCACTGGTAAAATGTGTTTCCACTTGTTGTATTATTAAGCGCAATAGCATTGAACTGAGTGGTTTTATTAAAGGTGTAATTGACTGTATCTGGTCCGCAGTTGCTGGTTTTACCAAATGCTCCACCGGTCTGGTTCCAAACCCGCTGGTGATTGAGATTATTAATAATTTGAACAGGCGTAACTTGAACCTGAGCATCGGCAACATTTATTCCTGCAATAATGAACAGTAGTAAGAGTAATGTGTTTTTCATAGTAGTACATGGGTATTAATTAATCGAATTTAATAAATATATTTTTTAATATTCGCATGCATTAACACTAAAATGCTTAAATTTTTCTCAATAATCATTTTTCAAACAGCATTATTTGGTTCTCTAATCGCTCAAAACAGGGAAACCGGCAGATTTACCTTTACACGACTCCAATTGGAATATGGCAACCGCAGCATTGCAGCTGCAAAAGATAGCGTGGAGCAAACATTTGCCTACCAAACACTTCAACTCAGCGCATTTTTGCCTATATGGTCTAAAGTAACAGGCGCAGCAAATGCAAGCAACTTTGGTTTCTTTTTAAACCCCATGCTGCAGTTAAGTAAGGCGGATATCAGCATTGTGCAGCAGTCGCGTTTATTTATTAATGCAGGAGCAGGATGTGGTGCCTATGCAGGCTTTGGAAATAAACATCTGCTGCTGGCACAAATCAGACCTCAATGGAATGAAGATGAATTCACCATTTCAAACCCTGTAATGCGTTTTAGTTCGGTCTTTATTTACTCCTACAAATGGTCGCCCCGTTTACTCACACAAGCCGGATTAACATATACTTTTCAATTTGGTGAAGGACTGGCTTTGCCCTTGCTGGGTGCGCGTTATCAATTTGCCGGAGGCTCACGTGTTTCGGTTTTGTTGCCTATGCAACTTTCCTACAGGCAGTTATTAAATAAACAATGGAGTTTGATTTTTATGATGCGACCCAATGGCGGAATCAACCGTTTTGAAAACAGAAATTACTTTGCCAATACGGATGCAAACCTTGCAGTTCATAGGCTTCGCTCTTTTCAAACGGGTATGATGGGCGTTTATAAGGCAAAAAATAATTTGCGACTGCAAGCCGGTATTTTCCTGATAACAAAACAACGAATTACCTTTTCCGAAGACGGAAACAAAAGCGGTGAAACGTATTACCGTGCCGACACAAATCCAACTGTTCTGATTCAGGCCGGTATTATCTGGCTTCCTGCACTAAACAATATCCGCAATACATTTAAGGTAAACAAAAATGGAAGTGAGGATGATGATGCAGAAGAAATGTTTCCGGGTTTTTAACATAACATTAAGTTGACACTTCTTTTTTTTAATTAGTTTTGCTTGTGATGAAATACTTGTTTGCATTAATCGGATATTTATTTCTGCTGCAGCCGGTCTTTGCTCAGGAAGCAGATAGCTTGGCCAATGAAGAAGACGATCCGGGTGTTTTGGTTATACCTCCTATTAATGAAAAAATAAAACTGGGTGTTAAATTAGGTTGTGGCCTTTTTATGATGGGTGGCGAAGAAGCAAATAATCCATATCCTATTTTTGGTTTGACAGGTGGAGGCTATTTGCGCTATCGGTTTAACAAACACTGGGCATTACAAACTGAGACCAATATCAGCATCAGAGGAGGTAAGTTTGATAATAAGGTAGATGAATACGGAACCATACGTACCTATTTTGCTGATGTCCCCATTTTGCTGATGTACGGGCTCAATGAAAAAAATACAAGTAATCTTTTTGCTGGAGCTCAATACTCAAACCTGCTAAACTCCATCATGTTTAAAACAAACTCACTGGTGCAGGAGTCTCAATCGCCTGCATTAAATAAGCATGATGTAATGCTCATAGCAGGAGCACAGTTTCATACTCCTTTTGTAGGATTTCAAATGGCTGTAAAATATGGCTTGCTGGATGCCAATACAGGTCTCTTGCCTGCTATCGGTCCGGTTAATCAGAATAAAAACCTTCGACATTTGGCTTTTGAATTCAGCTTTATTTTTTAAACAACATGAACAGAAAAGAACTGATACGGCAGATTAAACTTAAAAAAAGTTTTTTATGTGTGGGCCTCGATACAGATATTAAAAAAGTACCCGCCCACTTATTGCACCTGGATGATCCTGTATTTGAGTTTAACAAAGCCATTATTGATGCTACCAAAGACTATTGTGTTTCATACAAAATCAATACAGCATTTTATGAAGCCAATGGCGTAAAAGGATGGGAGAGCATGGAACGAACTCTTTTTCATATTCCTGAAAATATTTTCACCATAGCTGATGCCAAACGAGGAGATATTGGCAATACCAGCGATATGTATGCACGTGCATTTTTTGAAACCTTGCCTTTTCATTCCGTAACACTGGCACCATACATGGGTAAAGATTCGCTTGAACCATTCTTTGCATACGAAAATAAATGGGGCATTGTGCTTGCTCTTACCTCTAATCCAGGCAGTGCCGACTATGAGCAGCAGCTTATTGGTAACCAAAAATTATACGAGCATGTAATTAAAACAACCAGCCAAATTGGGCATGCCGGTAATCTGATGTTTGTGGTGGGTGCAACCAAAGCAGAAGAGTTGGCACAAATTCGTAAACTCATACCTGAGCATTTTCTATTGATACCCGGTGTGGGTGCACAAGGAGGCAGCCTGGACAATGTGGTAAAATATGGTATGAATACCGATTGCGGATTGCTTATCAATGCCTCCCGCAGCATCATCTATGCTTCATCCGGTAAAGATTTTGCCGAAGCAGCTGCAGCCGAAGCCAAAAAATTGGCTGATGAAATGGCAAAGTATATTAACGACTGAAAGATTAAAAGATTAGGAGATTAACTAATTAGAAGATTGATAGATCAATTGTTTTTTCAGCAAATCGCCCAATACATAAAACCTTAAAAACCACCCACCTTCATTAATAAGCGGGCTTCATTGTATTGTTGCTTTAAACGTAGATACAAGTTATCGGTATTCCCTCTAACGCATCCAATCCAGCCAATTTTAGATTGCACACTGTTAAGCATTTTTTGCACGTGCATTTCATCAATACCAATAGATACCGGCAGCTGCAAATATCTGCGTACAACTTCAGCTGTCGGCTTTGTACGCATCTGATGTAATACTGCTCTTACGTTTCTGATATAATACCTGCTTATATTCAGCTTCTCGTTAACCTTAATTCCGGTTACCCACTGAGGGCCATAAATATTTTGTCCTCTTGTTTTTTTGACATTCACTACAAAGCCTGCTTCGTTTAGGATTTGTACAATTTGTTTCTTGAATTGTAAAACCAAATTTCTAGAACCTGAAAAGGTTAAATCATCTGCATATCGTGTATAGGTTACTGCCACCTCATCTTCATTTATCATATTATTGATTTTTTCTACCAATTGCATCAAGGCAATATCTATTTTAGAAAAAACCATATTTGATAGCACAGGAGAAGAGGGTGCCCCTACAGGCAATTTTTTTTGATAGGTGCACAACAAAGCAATGGCCTTAGCTTCTTGGTCTCCGAAATAAAATGGCCACGAGCGAAGTGTTTCGTTTACCTGTTTTGCGGATATGCTCTCAAAAAAATTACTGATATCCATATTCAACACAAATGGTTTACCTACATGCGGTGACGCATTGGATAACACACCGTATTGATGATTACCAATGGATTGAACAAAACCATGAACACAGGATAATCTGTGATAAGCATATATATGTTGGAGGTATTTAGCCAGACATGATTGTGCATTGGCAAGAGCGTGTTGAGGCGCAACAATATTTCGGAAACCGCCATTTTTCTTAGGTATTTGGTAAGCCCTATACTCCGGATTGGCAAGTAATCCGTAAAATATATGCGGTGTAACACCGGCTGTTTTTATTAATTCTTCCAACATTTGTCGTGCCATATTTACATCATTAAAAAAATCGGGCGCACATTACAAAAAATACAATCTATATTTACCCCTAGACACAACGAACAAGTGAAACGGAGTGGAACTTGTTCGTTGCTACCAACTGCTATTTTTAAATCAACTGCAGAAGCAACAGTCAAAAGACTTTAGCATGTCTTCATTGTATTCATGTAATGGCGCACCGAATTCGTTTACTCCAATTCAGCTAGCCTGCCTGCCGGGAAATCAAATTTAAAAGGCGGAGGCTTTTTCTTTGATGAGAAAACACCCTTTAATCCATCAAAACTCAACACTACTTCTCCAATTTCCCCATACTTATTTTTAGCTATAATCACTTTACTATCATTACCGGTAGGTGTACCATCTTCATATACATTTATACCATAACAGGCATATCGGTTTAGCAGCAAAACCTTATCTGCAACTTCTTCTAAATAACCGGTTTCTTTCAGGTCGTAAAGCATTGGATTTGCTACAAAGCCTCTTCGTTCGGCTGATCTGCTCAGCTGCGAGGTTAGTAAAATGGCTACATCTAGTTCTTTGGCTATTTTTTTCAATTCCTGAACAACCAAGCCTAATTCATAATCACGATAATTCATTTTAGACTGATAGGTAATTTGCTGAAAGCAGTCAATTGCCAGCACTTTTACATCATATTTATACTTAAGAAAATATGCTGCATCTTTTATATTTTTTAATTGAGTTCCGCCTAAGTTGCTGCAGAGATAAATAGGCCATGTTTTGCCGTTTAGAAAAAAATTCTCGTTTTCCGCATCCTTTAAATCTGCACCTGAAGCCTTGAGTAATTTTGCAATGAGTGTGCGTTCGTTTTCTATAATATTGATATATCCGACAGGGGCTTGATGATGAGATGCCAAATGAAGCAGTTGTGTATGAAGGAATGCCGTTTTGCCAATACCGGGTCGAGCACCAATTACGATTAATTCTCCCGGCTCAATACTTCCCAAATACGCCTGCAGATTGGAGTCGAACCAGGTATAAGACACATCTGATTCAGAAGAAATTTTAATACGTCTCAAAATTTCTTTCAGGCTTTCGGTAGTGCCAACGGGTTGCATACCCGATAATGATCGCATGTAATTAGATAGGGTCGTATGCAAATCAGAAACAGGTATATCAGATTCCATGCTTTTATTAACAAGTGTTTCGCCCAACTCATAAAACATCCTTCGTGTGGTATACTCTTTTAATGTATTTAACTTACGTTCTAAATCTGCCGGCTCCGCAATCTCATTAGCCATTTCAGCAACCAAGACGAGATTTACTTCTTCCGATTCTTTCTTCAATTCATTTCGCAGCAGGTGAAGATCGAATGTTGCATGGGCTTGATTTAAAGAACGCATGGCCGAGAGCAATTTCTCAAAAGCAGGCTCAGTAAAATATACTGAACGCAGTTTTTCTGCATACCGCCCAAATAAATGAGGGTACTGAATTAAGGTGCTTAAAACCTGTCTTTGTATGGATATAAATTCTTGCGAAGTATTCATGATTTAAAACGAGGCACAAAATTAAATACCATGTGGTGTCCAATTAAAACCTTTTCATGCACAATGGCTGAAAGCATCAATTTCATTGCCATTGCGTTTTTCACACCCTATATTTCCTGCAATAGTGCATGTGGAGAATTATTAATAAATGTGGTTTTCAGTGCGTTGAAATACAATTCAAATTTTAGCTGGGAAAAGAACAAATTTTTTACTAGTAGATGCAACGCATAGGGCATTTCAAGTCTTGAATGACTTGAACAAGAAGAAGTGAGGTGAGCTAGGCATTTTAGAAGTTTCGTTAAAGAGGAAAGACGGCTGCTTTTATTTGCTGCCAAAGATTTTCGTTAAGAGGCTCATAGGCGTGTATTGTTTTTAAACCTGCATCAGCCGCTCCATTGATATTTGCTAAACTATCGTCAATAAACAAACAATGTTCAGGTTGCATTTGAATATCGGCTGTTACGTATTCATATATATCGGTATTGGGTTTACGCAGACCTATTTCATAAGAATAATAAATCTTATCAAATAATTGAACCCACCTTTCAGGTTCAAATTGTTGTTTAAAGTAAGTGTTAAAAGCATCGATATGAATGCTATTGGTATTGCTCAGTAAATATATCCTATGCGTTTTTCTAAGTTGCTCAATGGCTTTGATTCTGTGCTCAGGTATATCAAGCAGCATGGCATTCCATACCTCATCAATGGCTGCGTCAGTTACTTCTTGTTTTAAAAAAGTTCTGATTTGGTTTCTGAATTCTTGCGCACCAATTTTGCCGGTTTCGAAATCGGTAAAAACAGGCGACTGGAAATTTACTTTATGTAAATCTGCTCCCAACTGTTCAAAGGCCTTTAGGGTTAGATCCTGATTAAGATTCAGGATAACACCTCCCAAATCAAAAATTACTGTTGAGATAGCTGACATTCCTCAAATAAAATAAAAAAAGTGAAGAGTTGATTTTTGTTTGGACTATCAGGGTTCTTCAATTCTGTATTTGTATTCTCATACTTCGCACAAACACTCAATCGGGATGGGCCCACTTGGGATTCCCGATTCTTCCAAAACCCTTTACCTCAGCGCATCGGGATAAACTTCTCTTTTATGTTTGCAAAGCAAGAAAAGTTAGCAGAATGCAGCTTTTATTTTCATTAACTGAGGCATGTTTTCCCTGAGCCAATGATAGATGGAGTATTGCTGAAGTACTAGTTATCCGAAATATTGACTATTTATAAATGGAAGCCATTTCTCCTATAATAGCCTTTATCTCCTCCCGAAGTGCTTCGGGTTCCAAAACTTCAACGTTATTTTGATATCCCAAAATAAGTTCTTTTAACTCTCGTTCATTATATACCTCAATCGTCACTACTACTTCATTTTCCGTTTTAGAAACAACTTGCATGGTAGAGTGTAACTTGTAATAACTAAACAGTTGTAAGTAGTATTTACCAATAAACTTTAACTTTACAACAATTGGTGGTTCATAAAGATTATGAAACACGCCTAAACAATATTTAAAGTACTCATCCGCATTAAAGTTAGCATCTATAATGTATGACTGATGATCCAAAAATCTTAACGAATCTATTTTTGACAAATTAAATACCCTGCTTGATGGACCACCACTGCTATCTGGAGTAAATCCGACCATGTACCACTGATTTCGGTATTCTTTTAACAAGTAAGGTGATATGGTACGCCACTTTGTTTCACCAGTATTATTGGTGTAGAACACACGAATAGCTGTTTTATTTTTGATGGCTTGGTAAACCTTTTCAATGTATTGATAACCAATATCATTGTATGATTCGCCAATTTGGATAATTCGTGGCTTTTCTTCATCATCAAGACTATCAAAAATATTTCCAGCCATAAATCGATTAACAACATCACTAAACTTATTAATCAGATTAACCCTTTTCATACTGGCAATAACCGCCATACCTAAATCTACTGCATCGTGTTCCTCGCTATTAATTTCCGGTTTTTTATAACTAACAGAGGTATTTGCATATCTATGTCTATTGCCTTCCTTGATTATATCAATACCGTAATCCGATTTTAGTTCCTCTATATCGTTATAAATTGTTCTTGGGGTTATACTCTTTATTCCCTTACCTTCAAGTACATCATTAACATGTTTACAAATTTCATTCACAGTTATCCCTTTACTCTTTTTCAATAATCGTTCAGTAATATCGAATCGAAGTCCTTTTTCCTTATTAATTGGCATAATATTCTTTTGGTCAAAGAACGTTTATTTCAATTTA
>JBILGC010000101.1:0-3642 GCA_044351265.1 Bacteroidia bacterium | reverse complement strand
TTCAAAGCATTTATAGGCTAGTGTGTATTGCTTGCGTGTATAATAAATATATCCGAATAGGCCTGTGTTTTCGGTGATGTATGAATTTTCCTGCTTGATTTGATTACAGGGGTCGATTCAGGATGTTGTTAGGATACTTTTCGTCAAACAACTTTTCTGCATTACCTTTGTTTGCTTTTATATGAGTAAAAACGGAAAAATACTGGTGGCCATGAGTGGCGGTTTGGATAGTACAGTAACAGCAGTGATGCTTGCTGAGCAGGGCTATGAAGTAGTAGGCATTACAATGAAAACGTGGGATTACAGTTCATCCGGTGGCAGTAAGAAAGAAACAGGCTGCTGCAGCCTCGACTCTATAAACGATGCCCGCTCCATTGCAGTGAAGCATGGTATACATCACATGATATTGGATATAAGGGACGAGTTTGGTGATTTTGTAATTGATAATTTTGTAGATGAATACCTTGCCGGTCGCACACCCAATCCTTGTGTGTTGTGCAATACGCATATCAAATGGGAAGCACTGCTTAATAGGGCAAACCAGCTTGATTGTGAGTTTATTGCTACCGGACACTATGCCCAGGTGCGCGAAGAAAATAACAGATATGTTGTGTCTAAAGGGCTTGACGACAATAAAGATCAGTCTTACGTTTTGTGGGGTTTAACCCAGGCTAGTTTAGCTCAGACACGCTTTCCGCTTGGGAAATTCAGGAAAACGGAAATAAGGCAAATGGCATTGGACATGGGGTACGAAGAGTTGGCCAAAAAAAGTGAAAGTTATGAGATTTGTTTTGTGCCTGATAACGATTATCGTGGTTTTTTAAAAAGAAGGGTGTCTGGCTTAGAGCAAAGGGTAGATGGTGGTGATTTTGTTACCAAAGATGGTAAAGTGTTGGGTAAGCACAGAGGCTACCCGTTTTATACGGTGGGTCAAAGAAAAGGGTTAGAGATTGCTTTAGGCGAGCCAATGTATGTGGTAGAAATTGATCCTGAACACAATAAGGTTGTACTCGGAAGAGAAGAAGACCTGCAGCGAAAAGGCATGTGGGTTCAAGGTTTGAATATGGGTAAATATGCTTCATTAGCTGAGCCAATGGAGGTTGTTGCTAAAATCAGATATAAAGATGCAGGGCAGATGGCAACCATCAAGCAGCATGGAAATCGCATGGAAGCTATTTTTAATAACTCAGTTAAGGCAATTGCCCCCGGCCAGTCTGCTGTATTTTATGAAGGAAATGATGTAGTGGCAGGTGGCTGGATTCAGTCAGCTTTCGATGTTGTTACAGCATAAAACAATTCATCTCTTATATTTGCGTTACCTCTTCAAAAGGGTTTTTAATGAAATATTTTAGCCTATACCTTTTGGTTGCTTTGTCATTGTTCCTATCCTGCAAAGATGGAAATACAGATGAGCAAGAAATTGATTTGGGATATAATTACCAGCCATTGCAGGTAGGTGCAGAATGGCTTTATAAGGTAGACTCCTTTGCTTATGATGATAATTCCGGGTCTACCAACATTGATACGTTTAACTATTGGTATAAAGAAGTTATTGCTCAAAAACTATTTACCAACACAGATGAAACAGAGCACACCTTTTTAATAAACCGCTTTTTCAGGTATTCAGATTCTGCCGAATGGAATCAGGCTAACAGCTGGCGGATTTTACAAAGCAATACGCGTGTAGAAAAAATTGAAGAAAATATTTCATTCATTAAATTGTTGTTTCCCCTTACCTCCGGTAAACAATGGAATGGCAATATGGCCAATAGTCGTAACCGGGAAAACTATTCAATAATTTGGATGGATGCACCATACGCATCTTATGAGCAAACCTGCAAGGTTGAGCAGTTTAAAGAGAAGAACCTGGTAGAAGAAATAACGCGCGAGGAAGTTTTTGCCCGTAACGTAGGTTTGGTTTATAAAGTATCAGACTCTCTTAATACGCAGGTTAAAGGTACCCGTGGATACCGACTTCGCTTTACCCTTCAAACATTTAAGCCCTGATGCGTTTTCTAGTATTACTATTTATTGCGATTTCTTCTGCAGCGCTATTTGCACAAACTCCTGCCCCAAATGAACGGTATGCCTACTGGATTACGTTTAAGGATAAAGACAGCAGTTTACATATGCTGCATAAACCTCAGCTTTTTTTGGGGGATCGTGCAATAAGCAGGAGAAATAAATACGATATAGCCGTAGACGTAACTGACCTACCTGTTGACCACTATCACAGAAAATATTTTTTAGATAGAGGTTATGCTATTTACAGCATGAGCAGATGGCTCAATGCCATTACCATTTTATCAAAGTTTAAAACTTTGCATGATTCTATTGTCAAATTACCATTTATAAAGGAGTGCATTTATTTAGGTAAGATCAATGAAGCCTCTATTTTCAGAAAAGAGCAGGACATAAAGGATTTACTCAGCAATCTGGAGATTAGAACGGAAAGTCTCCGTAAAAAAAGCATCGATACTTCATACTACGGTAAAGCGTTTTTGCAAAATGAAATCATAAATATATCACCTCTGCATAAATTAGGTTATAAAGGCAAAGGTATTCAAATAGCCTTAATTGATGCTGGTTTTAAAAATGTACCTGCAGTTCCGTTTTTTCGCCATATTATGGATAGTGGACAACTCCTGGGTAGCTATGATTTTGTAGACAAGCAATACAATGTATTTGATGATGATGATCATGGCGGTGCTGTTTTTTCATGCATGGCCGCACATAAGCCTTATGAGTATGTCGGTATTTCGCCACTTGCTTCTTATTGGCTGCTTCGCAGCGAAAATGCATCAACTGAGCAACTGCTGGAGGAGGCTCTATGGACAGAGGCTGCAGAGTTTGCTGATAGTGTGGGAGTAGATGTGATTAACTCATCCTTGGGCTATTATGCTTTTGATGAAAAGCAGATGAATCATAAATCAAAACAACTGGATGGCAAGAGTACCATTATTAGTAGGGCTGCTTCCATTGCTTCAAGTAAAGGTATTCTCATAATAAATAGTGCAGGCAATGAAGGTGATACCAAATGGAAACAAATTGCTTTCCCTGCTGATGCTAACGGAGTACTAACTGTTGGTTCAGTTGATAGGAATAAAAATCATTCTTCGTTTAGCTCTATCGGTCCAAGTGCCGATAATAGAATAAAACCTGATGTAGTGGCAATGGGGCAGGAGGCTTATCTGGTTTCCTCAAGTGGTAATTTATATCAAGGAAACGGAACCTCTTATGCCAGTCCTATGGTTGCTGCAGGTGCAGCTTGTTTATTACAGGCAAGCAATGAATCAAATCCTGCATCAATTATTTCCTCCATTCGTTTATCTGCTCATCAATATTTTCGCCCAGATAAATTTTTGGGTTACGGTATTCCTGACTTTTTTCTTGCCTACCGCATGCTTTTGGCCCAACAAATAAAAGCAGATGACTGCATAGACATGCGTTGGTTGGATGATAAGGAATTACATATAACGGTTTACGCCACTAAGCCGCAAAAAATTACTATTGTATTTTATGATGAGGTCGGCAACCAACTAATGACGCTAAACGAGAAAATTAAACAAACCGGAATTAGCCGCTTTTTTTTAAAGAAGGCAAAGCAACTACCAAAGGGAGTTTATGAGGCAAGGGTTAATT
>JBILGC010000031.1:0-22495 GCA_044351265.1 Bacteroidia bacterium | reverse complement strand
TTGATTGCCCCGGCTGTGCGTGGCCAGATCCGGACGATGAGCGCTCCCCTATTGCTGAATATTGTGAGAACGGAGCAAAAGCTATTGCAGAGGAGGCAACAACCAAAGCCCTATGGCCGCATTTTTTTGCCGAAAACAGTATTGCTGATTTATCTGAATTGGATGATTACCGAATTGGTAAAAAAGGTCGTGTGGCACAGCCCATGTATCTACCCAAAGGTGGCACACATTATCAACCCATAACCTGGGATAATGCGTTTGCTCTTATTGCAAAACATCTGAATAATTTATCATCTCCGGATGAAGCCATTTTTTATACATCCGGACGCACCAGTAACGAAGCTGCCTTTTTATACCAACTTTTTGTGCGCGAGTATGGAACCAATAACTTACCCGATTGCTCCAATATGTGCCATGAAAGCAGTGGTGTTGCATTAAATGAAACCGTTGGTATTGGCAAGGGTTCTGTAACACTGGAAGATTTCTACGAAGCTGAAGTAATCATTATTCTTGGGCAAAACCCGGGCACCAATCATCCACGCATGCTAAGCGCATTGCAAAAAGCAAAGGAAAACGGCTGCACCATTATTTCTGTTAACCCATTACCGGAAACAGGTCTTGTTGCATTTAGCAATCCGCAAACCGTGAAAGGCGCATTGGGAATTAAAGCACGATTAACTGATATTTTTCTTCAGGTTAAAATAAATGGCGATATGGCTTTGCTGAAAGCCATCATGAAGCTGATGCTGGAGGAAGAAATAAAAAATCCGGGTACCGTTTTTGACCACGATTTTATTAAGGAGCACACCCTTGGTTATGATGCACTGGTTGAAAATATAGATCGATATTCCTTAGATGAATTATGCATCAACTCTGGAATAAGTCTTGAACAAATTAGGCAAACGACCCAAGCCATCATGCATAAAAAGAAAATTATTGCATGTTGGGCAATGGGATTAACCCAACATAAAAATGCGGTAGATACCATTAAAGAGGTGGTAAACATGCTTCTTGTAAAAGGCAGCATTGGCAAACCCGGTGCCGGAACCTGCCCAGTGCGCGGGCATAGCAATGTTCAGGGTGACCGAACTATGGGTATTTATGAAAAACCACCACAAACTTTCCTAGATAGCATTGAACGGGTATTTGGTTTTAAACCTCCGCAGCACCACGGTTATGATGTTGTAGATTGTATAAAGGCTATGCACGAGGGCAAAGGAAAAGTTTTTTTTGCAATGGGAGGCAATTTCCTTTCAGCCACACCTGATACCAAATATACAGCTGAGGCGCTGCAACGTTGCAAACTCACAGTACAAGTAAGCACCAAATTAAACAGAAGCCACCTCATCACCGGTGAGGAGGCATTGATTTTACCAACCTATGGCCGAAGTGATAAAGATATACACAATGGAGAAGAACAATTTATCAGTTGCGAAAATTCAATGGGTGTTATTCAAATGAGTAAGGGTAATTTAAGGCCTGTTAGCAATGAACTGATGAGTGAAAGCCTGATTGTATGTAACCTTGCCAAGGCCACGCTGGGTAACCGAAGCAAGGTAAACTGGAATAAATACATGCAGCATTATAATCACATACGAGATGATATTGAGCAAACTATCCTGGGATTTACAAACTACAACAAGAGAGTGCTTGAACCCGGTGGATTTTATTTGCCCAATGCTGCACGAAACGGTCGATTCAACACATTTTCCGGAAAAGCCATGCTTAATGTGGCCAACCTTACCACCAATCACCTCGAGCCTGATGAGTTAATGATGATGACGGTGCGAAGCCATGACCAGTTTAATACAACTATTTATGGCTTAAACGACCGCTACAGAGGTGTTTTTAATGAGCGTAGGGTAATTTTAATGAATGAGAAAGATATGGTGCGCCATGATTTACAAGCCGGAGATATTGTAGACCTTCACAATTACCATGATGGCATAGAACGTGTTGCACGTAAATTTATAGTGGTTGCTTTTAATATACCAGAGCAATGTACAGCAACGTATTTCCCTGAAACCAATGTTTTGGTTCCTATTAACAGTGTGGCAGAAAAAAGCAATACACCAACCAGTAAATTTATTGTTTTAAAAGTACGCAAGCATGAAGCTGTGCCTGTTTAAATCAATAATTTAGATCCAAACCTTATTTCGTGATATAGCTATTTTTAAGTAACTTAAATTTAATCAGTTTTTAAACAATTTTATCTACTATATTCACGCCTGAAATAAATTAAGATATGAAAAAAACAGCTGCAATCATTCTATTTTTCTGTCTGGCAATAGGATCATTTGCACAAAATGGCCAAACCATGCCCGAAGTTGTTCTTAAAGACATAAACGGAAAAAATAAAAACACTTCTGAATACTCTAAAACCGGCAAAATTATTATCATAAACTTTTGGGCTACGTGGTGCACCCCGTGCAAAAAAGAGCTGAACAATATTCATGAAACGCTTTATGAAACCTGGAAAAACGAGTACAATATAGAGTTGGTTGCCGTTTCCATAGACGACTCCAGGAATGTGCTAAAGGTAAAACCTTATGTTGCAGGTCAGGGTTGGGAGTATGAAGTTCTGCTTGATGTTAACAGAGACTTACTGAGAGCCCTCAACGGCCAAAATGTTCCATACACCATTGTTCTTGACAAAACAGGAACAGTTGTATGGTCACACAACGGATATGTAGAAGGTGATGAATTTAAACTGCAGGAAAAACTAAAAGAATTGGCAGGGAAATAACACTGCTGACCATAAAAAAAGGAGCCGATAGGCTCCTTTTCTGTTAGTATGGGCTTGGTAAAAGAATTAATCTTCTACGATAACGACTTTTTCAGTGTTTGGTGATTTGGAGTTAACCAGCTTGCTATTCTTTTTAAGCAATTGCTTGCGTTGACGAGATACTGTTTTATTTAATCTGTCTTTTCTTTTGTAACGGGTAAACATAGTTATCTACTTTAATGGGTGGCGAAGGTAAAAACATTTTTTTACAATGGCAAATATTTAGCCTCAATATCCCAAAATTTTCATCATGGCATTTGCACCCTGTTCCTGCGCAAACACTTGATAGGTAAGGGTTCCATCCTCTTTTTTATCAATAATTACGTGTTTCGGGGCGGGCACCAGGCAATGCTGAATTCCGCCATACCCACCCAGCGACTCCTGATAGGCTCCGGTATGGAAGAATCCCATGTATAATGGTTCACCATTGAGTTTTGGCAGAAATACCTGATTGGTATGCGTATCACTATTATAAAAATCCTGACTATCGCAGGTTAGGCCTCCTAAATTAATGCGCTGAAACTCTTTATCCCAATTATTAATAGCCAGTAAAATAAATTTCTGACCTATGCCCCAAGTATCAGGTAAGGTGGTTATGAATGAGCTATCTATCATATACCACAATTCCTTATCGTTTTGCTGCTTTTGTCCTATAATGGAATACAAAATGCCACCACTCTCCCCTACGGTAAATGAGCCAAACTCGGTAATGATATTCGGTTCTGGTACACCTCTGGATTCGCAAATGGTTTTAATGTAGTAAACAATCTGATCTATCATGTATGGATAATCATGCTCTACACCCAAGGATGTATAAATTGGCATACCGCCACCAATATCAATGGTATCAAGCTCAGAACATACTTCTTTCAGATCGCAATAAACATTAACCAATCGGGTTAGTTCACTCCAGTAGTAGGTGGTATCTTTAATGCCTGAGTTTACAAAAAAGTGCATCATTTTTAGGCTAAAAGCCGGATTGTTTTTGATGCGCTGATTATACAAATCGATCACACCTTTATAGCTCATGCCCAACCTTGAGGTATAAACCAAAAAGCCCGGCTCTTCCTCTGTGGCAATGCGCATACCCAGCTTAACGGGGCCTTTTATATGCTTTTCAATCACATCCAACTCCTCCGGATTATCCATCACGCAAATCAGATTCTCAAATCCCTTGGATACAAATGCAGCCATATTTTTGGCGTATTGCTCTGTTTTATATCCGTTGCAGATAATATATTTTTCCTTCCCAAACTTACCCTGCTCATGCAGGTTTTGAATCAAATCTAAATCAAAAGCTGAAGAGGTTTCAATATCGGCATTGTTCTTAAGCACCTCATTAAGTATAAAACTAAAGTGTGAACTTTTGGTGCAATAGCAATAATTATAATTGCCTCTATAATCATACTTCTCAATAGCCTGATTAAACAAGGTTCTAGCTTTATTTATCTGAGACCCGATTTTTGGCAAATACGTAAACTTAAGTGGCGTGCCATATTCCTTAATCACTTCCATTAAGTTAATGTCGTGAAAATAAAGATTGTTGTTACGCACCTCAAAGCCATGACGCGGGAAATAAAAGGTCTGATTAATCAGATCAATGTATTTGTTTTTTACGGGTAAAGCTGCCAATGTTTGTTTTGCTTATTATTTAAATGATGGGTAATAAAAAACCGATGCAATGATAGAAAATACACATGAACAAATTGTGAACTTTTTTTGTGATTTTAATTGGTTTTTTCTAGGCATGAAAATACCTATTTTTTAGGAAGAAAAATTTCAGCCATCATGCAGCGGGCACTGCCACCTCCATTATCTTCAATTGTATTAAGCGGACTATTAAGCAAGACAGCGTGGCGGCTTAATTGCTCTATTTGGGCAGGCAGTAAGCACTGATAGGCACGACTGCTCATAATGAGCAGGTGCTTGCCATCTTCATTTTGCATCTCAAGCATATTACCTGCAAATGCTTCCATCTGATCAATGCTAATTTCTATGATTTCTTTACCTGCTATTTCTTTAATTTGTTGCTGCTGCACAGGATTGGCAATACATGCAAGGCAAATGACCATAAAATTATGACCCACGCTCATCACTACGTTGGTGTGGTATATAGGTTTGCCATTTTGGTCAATTGCATCAAACAAAACAGGCCTGTAGTCAAAATCACTGCAAAACTGGTTCACCAAATCGGTATCTGTTCTGAGCGAAATACTGGCATAGCAGATTTTATTTTCCCTGTCGAGCACCATGCTGCCGGTTCCTTCCAGATATTTTCCTTCGCGCTCAGCCAACGTGTAATCGGCAATATCAACTATTGAAAATATCTCTGCCAAATTGGATATGATATCTGCCCTCCTTTCCTGCCTGCGGTTTTCTGCCTGCATCGGATAAATAGCTACCTTGGAGTTGCTATGGGTAGAAAACCAGTTATTCGGAAAAATAGAATCAGGGGTGTGCGGTGCTGCTGTATCCTCTACCACCCAAACCTGTATACCATTGGCTCTTAATAAATCTACCAATGCGTTAAACTCTTGCAGAGCCTGTTCTTGTACTGTATGTTGTTGCGTAGCTTTCTGAAAAGCATTGCTTTCGGCTGTTTGGGCATTGTATCCAAAATTAACAGGAGCAATCATCATGATATGCGAGGTATTTTGTTTTTCCTTTGCCATAAGTAATGTTGCAAGGTAAAGGAATGATCTTACATACAGATATCAACAGCCTAAAAAGGGCAATTTGTCTCTTTTGATTAGATTTGTATCAGTACCATTTATGTTTGTATGCGCGGTGAGCGATTTAAAGTAATAACAGTTGAAAGTGATTTTGGCGCAGGAAAAAAAGGCGCTGCATTAGGTCCACAGGCACTCTTAAGCAGTTTACAGAAATCAGGATTCAAGGCTTTTGATGTATTTAATTACAACCGATTGGTGCCGGAGGAATTGCCTACTACAACAGATACCCCTTTTGGCAAGAACATTGAAAATATCAAAAATTTTCAGGAGAAGATTGTATTGTATATCCAGGATATACTAAAGCTGGGAAAGGTTCCTTTTATTATTTCCGGTGATCATAGCAGTGCCAATGCGCTTATTTCAGGCATTAAAGATTACCAAGCTAATAGCCGCGTGGGTGTAGTTTGGATTGATGCCCATGCCGATTTGCATAGTCCTTATACCACTCCCTCAGGAAACATACACGGAATGCCAATTGCCGCGCTCATGGGTCAGGACCACAAAGAAATGGGTAAAAACCAGCCTAAGGAAATTACCAAGCAGTTATGGGAAGTGCTGAAAAAACTGGGCCGAAGGCGTATAACGCCTAAAATACAGGGAAGAGATATTGTGTTTATTGCTTTGAGAAGTACCGAAACCGAAGAAGAACGAATTATTACCAAAGAAGAAATTAAAACCTTTAGGCCAACGGAGATTGCGGCCCTTGGCATTGAGCAGGTGGCACAGCAAGCCTTGCATCATTTGCGCAACTGTGATTGCATTTATGTATCATTTGATGTAGACAGTCTTGATTCATCCATTTCTTCAGGCACCGGAACACCGGAAGCAAATGGACTTAGCTTGGAGCAAGCAGCCTACCTCTTAAACGCCTTTGGGTCAGATGAGCGTTTGCTTGGGTTGGAGATAACAGAAATTAATCCAACACTTGATGCAGAGAAGCCCATGCAAGAAGTGATTGCATCATTAATAAAAAAGGTTTTTTTCTAAGTAAGTAGAAAAGCAATGGTATCTACCCCATCGGCATAATCCCATAATTCAGGCTGCTGAGCTGCACCCAAAGGAAGCCACTTCTCATTTATTATGTTGCTAACTACGCACTGTATCTCATTGGCCTTATTGCTTATTTCTTTTTCTAACCATTCCATATTTCCATATTCCTCATAAAATAAGCAACCCAAAGGGGAAGCCGTACGATTATCTTGTTTCACAAGCAAAAACCCGTTATCATAGTGCTTGGTGAGATTCATTAAAAAAATAGCCTTATGATAATTGTAGTTATTGGCATATTTATGATGATGAATAATGGGGTTATAAGACTCAATACCTTCAAAGAAAGGCACAAAGTTAAAACCTTGCGGCACATATAGCTTGGAAACATTGCGGCAGCCCAATCCGAAATAACTAAAAATATCCAAGCCCAGTTTTGCATAATCATCAAGCGTTTCGTTACCGGAAAGCACAGCCACGCTGTTTCGATTTTTGCGCAATAAGGATGGTTTATCTTTAAAGTAATGGGCAAAATACCTATTTGTATTGTTGCTGCCCGTTGCAATTACCTTATCAAAATCCTTGGGTATGCGCTCTTCACTGATACTTATTTGCTCTTTAAAACCACAATCCTGAAGAAGCTCAATGGCTTTTTTCATCCATACACCATCATCAGTTGATAGTTTTACCAATGCATTCCCTCCACTAACAAGCACACATAGCAAGTCATGCAAGCCCACTAGTGGAATATTACCTGCCATAATAATAGCTGTTTTGCTAGCAATTTGCTCATCAGAAATGGAATACGGCTTAAGCCAGTTGAGTAATTTTTTTTCTGTAATCTGACTTTGCCAGGCCATTAAAGCACGCTTTACCTCCTCGGCAGTAAACCAGTGGTTCTGATGATAGGCTTGTTGCAGCAAGGCCTCATCCGAAGCCAGAGCCGCCATTTTATTTGAAAATTGCACCAATGCGTCCACACGTTGTTGAAAATTCATCTTCTATTTAGAATCATTAAATTTTGAGATGCAAAGCAACAAAACTTATTTTGCATCTGTTAAACATTAAAACAATAATTCTTTTGATATGGCAATTATGATTACTGACGAATGCATCAATTGTGGTGCATGCGAACCTGAATGTCCGAATAACGCAATTTACGAAGCCGGTGCTGAATGGGCATGGGCAGATGGAAATACCCTGAGTGGAACCATTGAAATAAATGGTGAGCAAATAGACGTATCTAAGCGTTTTGCTCCTAAATCAGACGATACATACTATATTGTTACTGGCAAATGCACCGAGTGCGTGGGTTTTCATGAGGAGCCGCAATGTGCTGCCGTTTGTCCGGTAGACTGCTGTGTACCTGACCCTGACAATGTAGAAAGCCAAGATGTGCTGCTTGCTAAGAAAACAAGAATGCATATATAAAACAATATTCATAACAGAAAAAAGCCACGTTGAGTGGCTTTTTTCTATATCTATTAACAATGCGTGTAGCGTAATTTCAAAATATCAGTAGCTATAGAACGAATAATACCCACGACTTCCGTTGCTGTATAAGCCTTCAATCAGTATCTGTCCACGCACTTTCTCTAGGTCTTTAATCAGTTCCTCTGCACTGCTATACTCTTTTTTGTTAAGGGAGGTGATAATAAATTCCTCGGGTATTCCCATATTACGAATGCGGCCATTACGAAGATTTACAATCTTAATTCCGGTGCGTATACCATACTTCTCTGCCTCAACTTTAGAAATTACCTGAAAATCGGCTCCCAGTGTGGTAGACGTAACGCTTTGTTTCTTAAGGATGGAAGTATTACCCTCACGGTTGATTAGTTTAATATACACATCCAATACTTTGCCACTTCTGATTAAACTCAACTTCACCCTATCTCCCGGACGGAAATAGCTGATATGCTCATCAAAAATAGATTTGCTGTCTATCTCCTTCTCATTTACTTTTATAATTACATCACCGGTCTTTACACCGGCTTCATCGCTAGGACCTGTGGGCAAAACATATTGCACGTATACACCTAGGTTATCATTAATACTTAACTTAGAAGCAAGCGTTGCATCAATATCCTTAACATCCATTCCTGTAAAGCCCCTTTGCACCTCATTAAACTCTATCAGGTCTTTTACAATTTTGCTCACCATGTTTACCGGTATGGCAAATCCATAGCCATTGTAGCTGCCTGTATTTGAAGCAATAGCTGTATTAATACCAATGAGTTCTCCTCTTGTATTTACAAGCGCTCCACCGCTATTTCCTGGATTTATGGCTGCATCGGTTTGAATAAATGATTCAATAGGGAATCGATTGTTTACAATATTAATATTACGGCCCTTTGCACTTACAATTCCTGCCGTTACGGTTGAGGTAAGATTAAAAGGATTGCCTACTGCCAAAACCCACTCGCCTATTTTTACCTCATCAGAATTTCCTAAAGCAATATGCGGCAGTCCTTTGGCTTCAACCTTTAGCACGGCAAGATCCGTTGAACCATCGGTGCCTACCAGTTTGGCTTTGTATGATTGTTTATTGTTATTGGTAATTACTTCAATTACATCAGCATCTTTTACTACATGCAAATTGGTTACAATATATCCATCCTGTGAGATAATAACACCTGACCCTGAACTGGTAACAGGACCCCTGCGACCAAAGAAATCCATATTACTCCAGAAATCAAGAAATGGATCTACATAGTTTTGTTGCTGGCTTAATGTTTTAATAAATACTACTGTTGGTGTAGCAACCTGACTGGCCTTTACCATTTCATCTGATGATGCCACTGCTGTGCTCATAGAAACATTGCTGGCATTTGGTTGGGATATTTCCGGAGTATTGGTTGCAGTTTGCAGCACCACATGGCGCGGAATAAGCATATGAAAGGCAAATGCTCCTGCTAAACCGCTAACAAGTGCAATGATTATAACGATTGCTGTTTTCTTCATACGTCTATTTTATATTAAATTAAAAAGCAGTGCAAATTTAATAGCACTGCTTAATAACGTCAAGTACCCCTTTTTTATTTGTCCAATGAATCTTCTCCGGGTATAATTACTTTGGCTTTAATACGTAAATTAAAAATGGGTTGCGCTGGATCATTGGTATAAACAGTTAGCCATTTTTCCTGCACCCCTCTGAGGTTTGCACTATCAAAAGAAACAGCAATTTTACCTTTCTTCTTTTTACCAATGATAATTGGTTCTTTTACGTTGGTTATGGTGCAGCCGCAAGTGCCAATCGCCTTTTTAATTACCAAATCGCTTTTACCTTTATTCATTACTTCAAACCCATATGTAGCTTTTTCACCTAGGTACATCACACCAAAATTATGCTCTGTTTTAGGAAGAAAAGTTTTAGGCGGATTGTTTTTCACCTCTAAAGGCAGGCTTTTGTAATTATTTATAATGGTTGATTTAATAATAAATCGCTTTAATGGCACTGAGTCATCATCGGTTGCTATAACAACCTCATCAATACGCTCCCCAATATCTTTGGCCTTTGCTGCATCATATTTTACCAATACATAGGTAGCAGCACCCGGAAGCAATAATTTATGATAGCTGCTTGCCTGTATATGCGAAGGCGTTTTGAATCCGTTGATGCTTAAACGTTTTCCGGAAGTATTGATAACGGCAATAGAGAATGAATCGGCTGCGTTTTCAGGAATTTCTTTCAATATAGGATTAATGGTACTGAGGCGCATATTGCCCTGAACAAATGGGTATGCCTTGATGGTTTCCTCACTTTCACTTACAACGGTACCCTTAATGCTAAGATATATTTTATCAGGCTCAGCATTGTTAAAATGCACCGTAACCAGCTTATTAAAATCTCCAGGACGACCTTTTGGATCGTAGGTTACCAGAATTTCAGACTCCTCTCCTGCTCCAACTAATTTGGTTGACCACTCCGTGGCTGTGCATCCGCAACTTACATCAATATTGCGTATGGAAACCGCACCCGCACCAATATTTTTAAAATAAAAACGGGCCTTGGCAAGCCCTCTTTCCTCCTGTATCGAACCAAAATCATAATTGGCATTCATAAAAAAAGCCGCACCCTTTTTAGGTAATTTGGTTTCCTTATACACGGAGGAAGACTGGTTTTGTTTTTTCTGCTGTGCAAATCCTGCCTGCGCTGTCAATATCAGGCTAATTATAGTCAAAACGCCTATATGCATATTTTGTTCAATTATTAAAGTTGACTAAACAAATCTGTTTTTGGTTGCAAAACCTACCTGTTAATGCTAAAACCATCAGCATCTTTCCAGGCAGGGAACGCCTCTCTCCATGCCTTTACCTCCTGTAAATTTAAGGTAACCTGCGTTGCTTGTTCTTGCTCTTTCAAATGCAAAATTATTTCACCTTTGGGATTAATTACCATTGAATCACCTGAATGATTTACACCATTACCGTCCATACCAACACGATTAACACCCACTACATAACACTGATTTTCAATGGCACGCGCAATAAGCAAAGCCTTCCAATGTTGTATTCTGCGATCGGGCCAATTGGCCACTACCAACATCAGGTCATAGTCCTCATTAGCCGTTCTGCGCAACCATACTGGAAAACGAAGGTCATAACAAACCACAGGCATAATGCGCCAGCCATGGTGTTGAATAATGGTTTTATGCCCACCTGATGAGTAATGTTTGTTTTCCTCGCCTATGCTAAACAAATGACTTTTATTGTAATGCGAATACATGCCATTGGGCTGCATCCAAACAAAGCGGTTATAATAGGCTCCGTTTTCTTCAAACATCAGGCTTCCGCAAACAACCATATTCTTCTTTGAACTAAGATCTTTTAACCAGGCGAGTGTTTCATTGCCATCTTTCTCTGCAAACAGCTCAGGACGCATACTAAAACCGGTGGTAAACATTTCAGGAAAAACAATTAGCTCATTAGACATTGCTATACCGGAAACCAGGTTATCCAGCTGCCTGCGGTTAGCCTCCTTATTTTCCCAAATCAGATTGGCTTGCACCAGTATTAGCTGCAGTTTACTCATAACTTGTGTAGTTTTTCGGCTGCCAGCTCCAAGGTTTCATTTTGCTTGGCAAAACAAAAACGCAACACCTGATTATCGTTTTTCTTGTTATAGAAAACGGAGGTAGGGATACTTGCTACCTTATTTTCTTTGGTTAATCTTACGGCAAAATCCACATCCTTTTCCTGTGTTATTTTACCATAATTTAGCAACTGGAAATATGAACCCTCACAATGCATAGGCTTGAACCTTGATCCTTTGATAAGCTTCAAAAAATAATCTCTCTTTTCCTGATAGAATGCAGAAAGCTGCAGATATGCATCTTTATCATCCATATAGTCGGCTATGGCATATTGTATAGGAGTATTGGCACTAAAACACATAAACTGGTGTACCTTTCTAAACTCCGCCATAATATTGGCAGGCGCCATTACATAGCCCATTTTCCAGCCGGTGGTATGGTATGTTTTTCCAAAAGATGAAACAATGATACTTCTTTCGGCAAGGTTGGGGTAGCGTGCCACACTTTGGTGCTCAAGTCCATCAAAAATAATATGCTCATAAACCTCATCACTCAAAATCAAAATCTCGGTATTCTTCACCATATTCTCCAACTTCTGCATATCCTGTGCGCTTAATGTAATACCGGATGGATTATGCGGAGTATTGATGATAATCATACGCGTGCGGTAATTAACCAACTTTTTCACCTGATTCCAGTCAATACGATAATCCGGGTATTTCAATTCGGCAAAAATCGGCCTCCCGCCATTTATTTGAATTGCCGGAACGTATGAATCGTAACAAGGCTCGATTACAATTACCTCATCACCTTCTTTTACAAAAGTCGAAATAGCAGCATACAAGGCATGTGTGCCTCCCGGTGTAATGGTTATTTCTGTATCTGGATGATAAGTAGCACTATAAAGTTCCTGTGTTTTGGCTGAAATCTTTTCTCTTAACTTAATGAGTCCAGGCATGGGTGCATATTGGTTAAACCCTTTTTGCATATAATGCGTAACTAAGTCAATAAGTTTAGGAGAGCAAGTGAAGTCAGGAAAGCCCTGAGCCAGATTGATTGAACCATGCTCTGCAGCAAGTGCTGACATAATGGTAAATATTGTTGTTCCTGTTTTGGGTAGTTTAGATGTAATGTTTCCTTGAAATTCCACTGCGCGTATCAAATTTATTCGGGAAGCAAAATAAGCTATTGAAGGCATTCCTCATCCACATTTCATTGTAAATATGATAAACGTCTTTTTTACAGAATTTTATGCCTCGGGGAGCATGCATTGTTTCGCAAAACCAACTTATGTAATAACAAAATCCAACCGCTTATTTATTTGTGGCGTGGTATTATCTTCGCGCCTTCATTTATGATAGCACTTAATAATATTTCATTTGATTTTGGTGGCAGATACTTGTATAAAGATGCCAATTGGCATATAAAACCTGGCGAACGCATAGGGCTGGTAGGCATGAATGGAACAGGTAAATCTACCCTGCTGCGTGTTATAAATGGCGAGTATCAGTTATCTGATGGCAATATTTCTAAGCCAAGAGATTTAACCATTGGGTTTCTAAATCAAGATCAGCTTTCTTTTGAAACGGATGATTCCATAATCAACGTAGCCATGATGGCCTTTGCCCGCGCACTTGAGCTAGAGAAGCAAATAGAAGAAGTTCTAAAACTGCTTGAAACCGACCATTCAGATGAGGTAATAAACCGCCTAAGCGATTTGCAGCATGAATTTGATGCTCTGGACGGTTACAATATCCATCATAAATGCGAGAAAGTGCTTGAAGGATTAGGATTTACTACTGCACAACTAACTCAACCCTATAAAAAATTCTCAGGTGGATGGCGCATGAGGGTGATGCTTGCAAAGCTGCTTTTGCAAAACCCCAACCTGCTGATGCTGGATGAGCCTACCAACCACTTGGATTTACCCACCATTCAATGGCTGGAAGAATACCTGCAATCTTATGATGGAACGGTGATTGTGGTATCGCATGACCGTGAATTTCTGGATCGTATGGTTACAAAAATTGTAGAAGTAAGCATGCAAAAGATAACTGAGTACCCCGGTAATTACAGCAATTACCTAATTACCAAAGCCGGACGCTCAGAACTGCAACAGCGTGCCTATGATAACCAACAGCAGTTTATCAGAGATCAGGAAAGGCTCATAAACCGCTTTAAGGCAAAGGCTTCAAAAGCCAGCATGGCCCAAAGCCGGATGAAAATGTTGGACCGGATTGAGAAGATAGAAGCCCCGGAAGAAGATAATAGGGAAATAAATATCCAGTTTAGAATGGCGCAACAATCAGGTAAAGTGGTGGCCGAGCTACAGGATATTTCTAAGGCGTTTCCTGATGTGAACATTGTTAAAAAAAGCAACGGAGAAATAGTACGAGGAGACAAAATAGCCCTGATTGGTGCCAATGGCAAGGGCAAATCTACCCTGCTCCGCATGATTGCAAGAACGGAAAGCTTTGATGGCAAAATTAATATTGGCTACAACGTAAATCCTGCATTTTACGCCCAACATCAGTTAGAATCCCTGAATATTAATAATGAAATACTGGATGAAATGATGCACCATGCCGGTGAGCGAACTGAAAATGAGGTGCGAACCCTGCTGGGCTGCTTCTTATTTGCCGGTGATGAGGTGTTTAAACGAATTAAGGTACTATCTGGAGGTGAAAAAGCCCGAGTGGCATTGGCTAAAACACTTATGCAAGAGGCAAACTTCCTATTGCTGGATGAACCTACCAACCACCTTGACATGCGCTCCATAAACATATTGGTACAGGCACTGCAGCAATATGAAGGAACGTTTATAGTGGTTTCACACGATCGTTATTTCGTTTCACAGATAGCCAATAAAATCTGGTGGATTGAAAACGAAACGCTAAAGGAATATCCAGGCACGTATGAGGAATATGAATATTGGAGGACCAAACAGGAAGAAGAAGCTCTTAAACAAACTAAAAATCAGCCTAAAATAACCCAGCCTCCGGCACCCAAAGCCGAAGTAAAACAAGAAGAAAAGCCTAAAAGTGTTTCGAATAACCAAATTCTAAAGCTTCAGAAGGAATTTGATGAACTTGAAAAGGAAATGAACCGGTTAAAAAATGAAATTTCAGCAAATGAGCTGGATTTTGGCTCACCGGAAATATTGGGAAATAAAAATGCCCTTGATAACCTAAGAGCAGTTTATGAGCAAAATAAGCATCTGCTTGAACAAACTGAAAAAAGGTATGAGGTGATTTTTGAGGAACTTGCCGGATTGCAATAATCCTATCCCTTTTATAATACTGCCACCTTGGCTGATAGGTAGATAATGGACTATAATATTGTCCTGATTTTTATTCTACTTATTAAATTTCTATTTACTAAATATCAATGATTTAAAATATAATACTTAATCTTTTAATTTAGATAGTATCTCATCTTCCAAGGCATCCAACTGCCGAGCTAATTTATCTAAAATTTGCTCTCCCTGGGCAATATTAGACCCCATTTCCTTTAAATGCATAACCTCGTCTAGCAATATCTTATGATAAGCCGAAATAGTCTGAAATACAGCTTTTGGTTTACCTATAAGTGATTTTAAATCATTTAGTTGTGATAGTATGCCGGTTAAATCCGCTTTGGGAGCAACCTGATTAACCATTTGACCCTGCCCCAATAGCAGCCAGAAGGGGTTTACATCAGGGAAAGTCTGCATTACCTTCTGTATCAATTCAATGCCAGGTTTATTACGGCCACTGCATATATGTGCAATTAGCGGCAAGGAAACACCCAGCTTTGCAGCAAAAGATGACTTGGTTAGTCCACTTGCATCCATTACCTGAATAATTCTTGTATTTAGGGCATCCATTGCTGTAAATCTATTTAATGTTCATTATATCAAATACTTAAAACAAATGTAAATAAATAGGTTTACAAACGTAAATATGGCTTTACAAAAGTTATAAACAGCAATTACAATTGTAAAATTCAAGCCTGAACCTTAACTTTATATTATAAATAATAAATTATTGATAAATAGGTTATTGACACATTTATTTATTATTTATGTGTAAAGATATTTACAGCTGTAAAAAGGCATAAAAAAGGCTTGCCTGCGGCAAGCCTTAACATAAACTGACAAAATGTGTGCAGATCGGATTATTCGCTTAATTCAAGCCAGCGCATTCCTTTTTCTTCAAGCAGAAGGTTTACCTCCTCCACTTCCCTGCTCCACATTAATAATTCCTCATGGTTATCACCGCCTAAAACCAGTTTGGCTTCCAAATCGGCTTTCCTGGTTTCCAATTCCGATATTTCTTTCTCTAATTGCTCGTACTCTCTTTGCTCCTTATAGCTCAATTTCTTTTTTAATGACATTTCAGAGAATTCTACCACAGGCTGTTTGGCTGCAGCACTTGGCTGCGGTGAAGTTGTAGAAATCTCTTTTTTTGATTTGAGCTCCTCCAGTTCATTTAAATAGTCTTGATAATTGCCATTAAAATCCCTGATTTGACCTTCTCCTTCAAAAATCAACAGGTGATCAACCAATTTATCCATAAAATATCGGTCGTGGGTAACAATAAGGAGGCAACCTTTGTAGGTTTCCAGGAACTCCTCCAGCACATTAAGAGTTGGGATATCTAAGTCGTTGGTAGGTTCATCCAAAATAAGAAAATTTGGATTTTTGATAAGCACAGTTAACAAAAAAAGACGTCTCTTCTCTCCTCCACTGAGTTTGGATACAAAGGTATGCTGCATTTTATCATCAAACAGAAAACGCTTACAAAGCTGAGATGCTGTAATTTTTTCGCCCTTATTTAGCGTTACGTATTCTGCAATATCTTTCACCACATCCAGTACCCTTTTGTCTTCCTTTAATAGAAGGCCTGTTTGGGCATAATATCCGTAAACAACTGTATCTCCTCTGGTTAAGTGTCCACTATCGGCTGTTTCAAGGCCCATTAACATATTTAAAAAGGTAGATTTTCCTACCCCATTTCGGCCCACTATGCCAATACGCTCACCTGGTTTTAGGATATATGAAAAATCAGAAATTAGCTTTTTAGCACCAAAAGCCTTATTAACCTTATGCAACTCCAATATTTTGCCACCCAACCTTTGCATTTTCAAATCCAGTTCCACCTTTTTATCCTCTGCTTTTCCTGTAGCTTTTTCCTTTAGTTCATAAAAAGCATCAATCCTGGATTTAGATTTGGTTCCCCTTGCTTTGGGCTGCCTCCTAATCCATTCTAACTCCTTGCGCATCAGGTTTCTTGCCTTTTCCGTTTCCCTTTCTTCCCTAAATTCCCGCTCGGCCTTTTTCTCCAAATAGTAGGCATAATTGCCTTTATAAGTAAAAAGTTTGCCCTGATCCAGCTCAATAATCTGGTTACACACATTATCTAAAAAATATCGGTCGTGCGTTACAAGTAATAAGGTGGTATCCACGCTTTTCAGATAACCTTCCAGCCATTCAATCATATCAATATCAAGATGATTGGTTGGCTCATCCATAATTAATAAATCAGGAGTATTAATAAGCAACCGTGCTAGGGCCAATCGTTTCTTTTGACCACCGCTTAAGGAACCTGCCGGCTGATCATATTGGTGAATGGCCAGTTTTGTAAGTATTTGCCTAATGCGCGATTCATAATCCCAGGCCTGCAAACGGTCCATTTCTTCCATGCAGCGCTGCAAGCCGGTCATTGCGACAACATCATAATTGGTTTCAGAATGTTCAAGTGCTTTTTCATAGGATGCTACCGCCTGCAGCAACTCATTATTGCTGTTAAACAAGGCTTCGTACACCGTTAAATTTTCAGGAATAAAGGGCTCTTGTTCCAGGTAAGCAGTTTTAATATCCTTGCTAACCAGCACTGTTCCTGCATCCGACTGATCCTTTTGAGCCAAAATATTTAAGAGATTGGTTTTGCCTGTTCCGTTTTTGGCAATAAGCGCAATGCGCTGGCCTTTTTCTATGCTGATGGTTAAGTCTTTAAAAAGGGTTCTGTCTCCATAACTTTTGGCAATATTTTCTGCTCTAAGATAATTCACGGCCGCAAGGTAATACCCAAAATGCTATTTAGGGCAGCCAATGATGCCGTAGTAATCAGATTATTTAAGCAGATAGGTGTTTATAAGCTTTTGAACCCCTATTGTTGCGGGCTCTTTAATAAACACATGCTCAATGGCTGATGGCATTTCAGGTGTCCCGGGATCAACCACAAATACAAGTGCTTCTTCCGGCACCAAATTTACAAGCCCTGCAGCAGGATAAACCACCAGTGAAGTGCCAATAACAGCAAATAAATCGGCTTGTGCAACCAGCGAAACAGCTTCTTCCATTTTAGGCACGGCCTCACCAAACCAAACAATAAATGGCCGCAGCTGTGAGCCTAAATCACAGGTAGCTCCCATCTTTAGTTCCCAACCATCAATATCATAAACCAATTCAGGGTTGCGGGTACTTTGGGATTTGGTAATTTCCCCATGCAAGTGCAAAACGCTTGACGAACCTGCACGCTCATGCAAGTTATCTATATTCTGAGTGATGATATGCACCTCATAATCAGTTTCCAATTCTGCCAATAAATAATGCGCTTTATTGGGATCTGCCTCTATTACTTCCTTTCTACGCATATTATAAAAGTCCTGCACCAGTTGCGGATTTTTGCGCCATGCCTCAAGAGTGGCTACATCATAAACATTATGCCCCTCCCACAATCCGTCACCATCCCTAAAAGTTTGCAGTCCGCTCTCTCTGCTAATGCCTGATCCGGTAAGTATTACAAGTTTTTGCTTTGCCATGCTTTCTCATTATAATTTTACAAAAATGAAGGTACACATGCAAAAACAAAAGCTAACTTTGATTTATTGAATAATAGCATCAGTTATGGTTTTATGCCATAATGCGTCTTTTCATGAGTTAATTCATAAATTTGTTATACTGAAAAAACTATCTTACATATTTTGTTTTGCGTGGCTTACCTGCGCCTCATTGCTTTATGCGCATAAACCCAATATTCCAGATCATATTTGGTCGCAAAAAATTAAGCTGATTGAAAACAAGGGACAGTGGCCGGCAACTGTCTTGTTTAGGGCTGCCATACCTGGCGGATATGTGTTTGCTACCCGCAAAGGTTTGGTTTATTCCTTATTTGATGAAAAAGCTGTGCATGATTTTACGCATGGGAAAAACAGAAATCCAATTATTAAGGGGCATGTTTATAAAGCTGATTTTGTACAGGCAAACCTCAACCCTACCGTAAAAAAAGAAAATCCATCAACAGAGTATTATAATTTCTTTCAGGGTTCAAAACCTGCCCAATGGGCTGCTCGTTGCCTGGCTTATGAAAAGGTAATTCTAGAAAACCTATATCCGGGCATAGACATGGAGCTGATAGCAAAAGGCGATTACCTTAAAATTAACTTTATTGTAAAGCCCTTTGCAAATCCTAATCAAATTAAGATTAACTATACAGGGGCCGATGCAATGGAGTTGCGCAATGGTGCATTGGAGGTAAAAACCAGTGTGACACTCATAAAGGAAGAAAAACCCATTAGCTTTCAGTTGATTGATGGAGAGCAGATGTCCGTTGCAAGCGCATATGAATTAAATAAGCAAACCATTGGTTATAGAATTGGTAATTATGCACATAACAAAGCACTCATTATTGACCCCAACATTATTTTCGGAACGTTTTCTGGCTCTGTTGCAGATAATTTCGGATTCACGGCTACGTTCGATAAGGATGGAAACGGCTATGCAGGAGGTGCCGTATACAGCACAGGCTTTCCCACCACAACAGGCGCGTATCAGGTTAATTTTGCAGGGGGAAATAATACATTCGGCCCCGCACGAGATATTGGAATATTAAAATTTAGTCCGGACGGCAAAAACCTCTTGTATTGCACATACTTGGGAGGTAGCGGAAACGAGCAACCCCATAGTTTAATTTGCAACAGCAATGATGAATTGTATATTATGGGAACAACAGGCTCTGCTGATTATCCCACAACTGCAGGAGCATTTGACCAATCCTACAATCAGGGTATTGATATTGTTATCAGTCGGCTTTCATCTAACGGACAAAGTCTTCAGGCCAGCACTTATTTTGGCGGAAGCGCAGATGATGGTATCAACGGCTCTCTAGGATCTTTTGATTACAATGCAATCAATTTTCCGCTGGCCTATAATTATGGCGACAATTACAGGGGTGAAATTATTATAGATACACTCACAGGCGCAGTTTATGTGGCCACCTCTACCCGCTCAAGCGTTGCCAATGGTTTTCCTATTGTAAATGGTTTTCAAACAACTTTTGGCGGGGCGCAGGATGCCTGTGTGCTTAAATTTAATGCAGCCCTGAGCAATCTTGATTTTTCAACCTACCTAGGCGGTAGCGGACACGATGCCGGTTTTGGTATTGGACTGGATGTGTTTAAAAATATTTATGTGTGCGGGGGATCAACCAGTGCGTCTATTGGGCCCGCTTCAGGTCCGTATGCACATCATGGTGGCGTGGATGCCTATATTGCCCGAATTGCTGCAAATGGTTCATCGTTAATGAAACTACTTTTTATAGGTACCAATAATTATGACCAAGCTTATTTTGTGCAGGGCGATAGCAAAGGAAATGTGTATATAACAGGCCAAACACAAAGCAATACCTTTCCTGTGAAAGGAAACGTATACAATGCTCCAGGAGGCAAGCAGTTTATAACCACATTTAACCGAAACTTGGATAGCATTATTCTTTCTTCCACATTTGGTACTGCCGGTGCGCAGGGACCCAACATCTCTCCTTCTGCATTTCTAGTAGATATTTGCAACAGGGTTTACGTATCAGGCTGGGGCGGTTTAGTTAACCAAAACTTTAATCAGATTACCGGAACTACCACAGGTTTGCCAACTACCACAAATGCTATTCAGCGCAATACTGATGGTTCAGACTTTTATCTCATTGTGTTCTCTCCTGATATTAAAACCATATCATATGCTACATTTATAGGAGGTATGTTGGGCAGTGGTGATCATGTTGATGGTGGTACAAGCCGCTTTGATAAAAAATCAGTCGTATATCAATCCGTGTGCGCTGGTTGCGGTGGCTACTCGGATTTTCCTACCACAAATGGAGCATGGAGCAACATTAATAAGGGAGTAAGACCTAATGATCCAACTCAGGGTGGTTGTAACAATGCACTAATTAAAATTAACCTGAATGTTTCGGAATTTGCCCCCATTGTAAAAGATACGTTGCTAAAAATAACAGCAACCGATTCACTTATTTATTCGTTTACCATAACTGACCCTGATGGAGATTCGGTGATAGCAAACTACAGCAGTAATTTATTTTCGAAACCCTTTAACCCTGCTGCCATTACGTTTACAAGAAACGTAAATACAATTAACGCCCAACTTAGGTGGAGAACATTGTGCAACGACTTCTCAACCGATACGCTGGTAATTGATATAGAAGCGCGTGATAATGGGTGTCCTGATTTCAAAACTACGCTTGCCAAGATTAAAGTTTTGGTAAACCCTATACCTGCTGCACAGAGTCCTTTTCCGGAGTGCCTAAAACCCTTAAATGACAGCACACTAGAGTTGAAATGGAGTGCACCTGCAGCGGCAAATAAATACCTTAGGAAATATAGTATTTTTAAAACTTTTAACGGATTAAGTCAACTAGAAGTTGACTCTTTCAGGCCACCAAAAAATAGTATTACCGATAACAAAGCCAAAAACCACCTGCTTAATAATTATTGTTATTTCATTACCTACAGCAATATCTGCAATTCGCATATCGACACCTCGCGCACTGTTTGCTCGCTGTTTAAAGAAGATACAAACCTGGTGCCGGGTTTTTATCTGAGTAAAGATACTGTTATAGAAATCATAGCTGGAGATACGGCTCATATCTCTTATAAAATAACCGATACGGATAATAAAGATTCAGTATTTACGCAGCTTTCAGGTGCCTTGCTAAATAACAATCGTCTTTTTAACCTGAATAAAACAGACTCACTTTCAATTGCACGTGTTAAGTTTTCTTATTACGCCAACTGTGCTGATGTAAGCAATAATAATCTTGTTTTGAATGTTTATGTGCAGGATAACCAGTGTCCGCAACCCAGAAATATACTAGGAAAAATAAGGTTGAAGGTGATTGTGCCTCCTGCAGGCTTACCACCAATTTTACCCTGCGTGCGCAGACTTGGAGATAATAGTACAGGTGTTAGATGGAAGGCTACTACCGTAAATAAATATTTTTCTCACTTTGTTCTTATCAGAAAAAATCCGGACGGCAGCTTTAAAGAATTGGCTAAGGTGTATAACTCAACCGATTTCAATTTTACAGACAACGATGCTCCGGATAATCTAAACAGCAATTTTTGTTACGCGGCCTATGCTGTTAACACCTGTCAGTTTTCGGGTGATACAGGCGCGTGGACATGCACCATTAGAAAACCGGAAGATTACCCTGAGGCAGTTACATTCTACACAGTAACGGTTGCGCAAAACCAACACGTTGGCGTTTTCTGGAAACCAAGCACTGACAGTGCATTTACACTATATAATCTTTATAAGAAAAACAATGAACCCAATGCAACGTATGCAGCCATTGGTTCATTTAACAATGTATCAGACAGTGTTTATCTTGATAAAGATGTTGAAGTTCAAAAAGGCTCCTATTGCTATACCGTTAAGCAGGTAAATGATTGCGGACTGGAAACATTGCTTGGCGAGGAAGCCTGCACCATTTTACTGAAGGGTATTTCCAACCCATTTGAGCACGTATTACAATGGAGTCCATACAAATATTGGGCTGCCGGAGTAAAAGAGTACGACATCATCAAACAAGAGCCTGATCAAAGTCCGGTGCGAATTGGCACTACTTCAGAAAAACTAACAGGCTTTAATGACGATAAACTCAATCCGGATAACGGGTTATATT
>JBILGC010000066.1:0-9526 GCA_044351265.1 Bacteroidia bacterium | reverse complement strand
TACACCATTGATGCCATAGAAGGGATTACAGGTAATGGCTATACAAGTCGATCAAATAGTATTGAATTAATTCAGAGCCCTCTGCTTTACGTGCCCAATGCTTTTACGCCCAATAATGATGGGTTAAATGAGGAACTGAATATTAGGCCAGTATTTGTTAAGGATTATGACCTGAAAATTTACGACCGCTGGGGAAAACTCATTTTCAGCACCAATAACAAATACGAAACTTACAAGGATATTTATAACAGCGAACCTGCTACCTCAGACGTTTTTGTATACCTTGTAACCTACACCGGCTGGGATGACTCAACCCACACACAAATAGGAAATTTTACTACTATAAAGTAGATGGTGTATGTTTCGGGTAAATATTTATTTTTGCCCGAAACACCTAAAACCAATGGCCGTTTATAAATTTAAAATAACCTTTGAAGATTACGATGATATCTTTCGTATAATCGAGATTAAATCAACCCAAACTTTTCTTGATTTACATAAAGCCATTTTGGATGCCATTGGCTTTGATCAGAAGCAATTGGCCTCCTTTTACATGAGCACAGATAGCTGGAAAAAAGGTCAGGAAATAACGCTTGAAGATATGACTGATGAGGAGGATGAACCGGAGAATAAAATTCCGGTAATGGCCAAATCCAAGCTTTGTGATTATATAAATGATCCTCACCAAAAAATCATTTATGTATATGATTTTCTTGAGATATGGACCCTGTTCATTGAATTAACAGGCATTGACGTGAAAGAAAAATCAGGCCAGAAATATCCTTTTTGCAGCAAAACATCAGGGCTTGCTCCAAAACAATATGATAAAGTGCAGCGCTTTGGCCTAGTAGATGACAATGAGTTTGACGAGATAACCAAAAATTATCTAGACAAATCAGAAGAAATACCCGGAGAAATATCAGATGACGAGGCAGATGAGTTTGGGCTGTTTGATGATGAACAAGGCGAAGCAAGAGGAGAAGATGCAGGTGCTGACGACCGATATTAATCTCCCAACCCTATGAAAACCTTAATGCTGATGAGGCATGCCAAATCAAGTCATGATGATTTAAGCCTTACGGATTTTGACAGACCGTTAAACGAACGCGGTAAATCTGATGCAGAAGAGATGGGTAAACGATTGTTAAAAAATTATATTAAGCCGGCTGTACTAATCTCAAGCCCTGCCAAACGAGCCTTTAAAACAGCAAAACATATTGCATCCAGTTTAGGAATAAATGAATCTGATATTTGTCTTGAATACGATATTTATGAAGCCTCCATTCAAGATTTATTACATGTAATCAGAAATATTGATGATGAGAACAGAAGTGCCATGCTGTTTGGTCATAACCCTGCCTTCACCGGACTTATTAGTTATTTAACGCATACACCCATAGAAAACCTTCCAACGGCAGGTATCGCCACCATTGCATTTCCTGTGCAAACATGGAAGCAGATTTCTGAAAAAAGTGGTGAGTTAATTTGGCTTGATTTTCCCAAGAAACCCACTTCCTGATAAGATTATTTGTTTATCCACAGTGCTTGCAAGCACTTGATTTAATTGGTTAATTCGTAAGAAAACTGCTGTTGTGTCTGAAGAGAAGTTTGCCACTTTTGTTAATGTTATAATCCCTGTACCTCTCCAAAAATTATATACCTACAGGGTGCCAATTGAATTGGCTAATCAAATCATGGCCGGCAAACGTGTGGTGGTGCAATTTGGCAAACGAAAGCTTTATGCTGCCATAGTGCACGATATACAGCACCATCCTCCTGCAGGCTATGAAGCAAAATATATTGTAAGTATACTCGATGATGAGCCTTTAATCTCTGCAAACACCATTAAGTTCTGGGATTGGCTGGCCTCCTATTATATGTGCACGCCCGGTGAGGTAATGAATGCCGCATTGCCGGCAGCCTTCAGACTAGAAAGCAATACACGCGTGATGCTTAATCCGGATGCTGACTTAACAATTGAATTAAGTGATAAAGAATTTTTAATAACAGAAGCGCTTACCATACAAAAAGAATTAAGCATAGATCAAATTTCAGAAATAACGCATTCAAAAAATGTTTTTCCTTTACTGAAAAGCTTGCACATAAAGGGTCTGCTTCTGTTTATAGAGGAAATTACAGAAACCTATAAGCCAAAGATTGTAAACTGTGTAAGACTGGCTGAAGTATACAGCAATGAGGATGCGCTCGAAGCACTATTCAGCAAATTGGGGAAAAACGAAAAACAACTCAATGTGCTACTGGCCTATCTTCAATTAAAACAAGAGTCTGAGCATATAGAAAAGAGTCGCCTACTTAACCGAGGAGATATTAGTGAAAGCTCTCTCAAAACACTCATCAAGAATGAGATCATGGAGCTATATCCGCTGCATATTGATCGTTTGGCAAAGGAAGAAACATTGCAGCATGAGTTTAATCTTAACCCATTGCAAGAGCAATGTTTACAAAACATACAGCATCAATTTAAGGATAAGGATGTATGCCTGCTGCATGGAGTTACCTCTAGTGGCAAAACACATATCTACGTAAAACTCATTGAAGAAGCTATCTCAAACCATCAGCAGGTTTTGTATTTGTTACCTGAAATTGCACTTACATCTCAGGTAATAAGCCGTTTAAAAAAGTATTTTGGCAATAGGGCCGTTGCCTTTCATTCAAAATACAACCAGCATGAAAGAGTTGAAATCTGGAAAAAGATAAGCTCGGGCGAAGCACAGGTTATTATTGGTGCACGCTCGGCTATATTCATGCCCTTTCAAGCACTCGGGTTAATTATTGTTGATGAAGAGCATGAACAATCATACAAGCAGCAAGACCCTTCACCCCGCTATCATGCAAGAGATGCTGCCATTTATCTGGCCCACCTTTGGCAATGCAAAGTACTTCTTGGATCAGCAACCCCTTCTTTTGAAAGTTACTACAATGTAAACCAGGGCCGTTATGGTTTGGTGAAACTTCATCAACGTTTTGGCGAAATTGAAATGCCAAAATTGTTAACTGCAGATATTGCTGAAGAAAAAAGAACGAGAACAATAAGAGGCAGCTTTACTTCTACACTAATGCGTGCCATAGAGACAGCTTTAAAACAAAATGAACAGGTTATTTTATTTCAAAACAGAAGAGGCTTTGCACCATTGTATGAATGCAGAAAATGCCATTGGGTGCCCACCTGCATACATTGCGACATTAGCCTTACCTACCATAAATACAACGATATACTAAAGTGTCATTATTGCGGGTATCAGCAAAAACTCCCTAAAACCTGCACTGCCTGTCAATCTCATGAGCTTGAGTTTAAAGGACTCGGAACAGAAAAAGTTGAGGATGAAATTAAAATATATTTTCCTGAAGCTAGGGTAGAAAGACTAGATCAGGATGCCGCTAAAACAAAGCACGGACATGAAAAGATTATAGCATCATTTGAGCAAAGAGATGCTGATATTTTGGTAGGCACACAAATGGTTAGTAAAGGATTGGACTTTGAACATGTAAGTGTTGTAGGGATAATCAATGCGGATACACTGCTCTTTTTTCCGGAGTTTAGGGCGCATGAAAGAGCCTACCAGCTGCTAACACAGGTTAGCGGTAGGGCCGGTCGAAAACATAAACAGGGCAAAGTTATCATTCAAACTTCTCTCCCAGATCATCACGTAGTGCAAGAAGTAATTCACCAGCGTTTTGATCTTTTTTATGCAAATGAGATGACAGATAGAAAGCAATTTCAATATCCCCCTTTTCAAAGACTCATAAAAGTTGTGCTTAGGCATAAAGACTATAAACAGGTACATGAGGCCGCATTAGCATTGCGCCATTTGCTATATAAAAGACTTGGCGATAAAATTATAGGGCCTGAAAGTCCTTATGTATCCAGAATTAAAAATTTACACATAAAAGAGTTCCTTATTAAAATTGAACGCGACAGTAAACACCTTGCAACAATCAAACAATTTATTCAAGAACAAGCAACAGAGTTGTTATCACAAAAAGCCTTCAATAAAGTTTACTATTACTGTGATGTTGACCCTGTTTAGTCGTCTTTTTAAAAATAAAATTTAGTCTTCTTCCCTATTTTGCTTTAGATCGAACATGCCACTCATCAGGTCTTTAAAGGCTATTCCTTTATCTATTTGGTGTTTGCTTAATTGGCTATATTCTGCAAGCCCATGCAGCACAAGCTCCATCATCAGAAATTTTGATGCAGGATCAAGCTTACCTAAAACCTTTTCAACCAACTGTGAAAGGCCTTCCACTTTTGCTAAACTTTGCTGGTATTGAATCTGATTACATAGCGCATGAAGCTCAACAGCATTGCCTTCATTAAACCAGCTAATTATTTCTGCATAAGGATTTACCTGTTTAGCCTTTTTGCTTTTTTCAGGGTCGGGAAACAATGCGCCAAACAGTGATCTGATGGATTTTCCGATGAGCATATAGGCTACATTAGCAGCTCCTTCCAACTCACCTTCATAAACCAACTCAATTTTACCGGTTACTGAGGGCAAAGCACCATATAAATCCGTAATGCGTCCAATTGCTTTATCTTCCTTGCACAGGAGCATCCGCCTTTCTGCATGGCTGTATAAATTTTCAAGCGTACTAATGGTTAGTCGTGCAGACACTCCGCTTTTCTGATCAACAAATTCGCTACTTCTGGCTTCGAAGGCAATTCGCTCAACCAAATCAAGCAAGGCATCATGAATGGTGATTTGATTTTTCTGTTCAGGCAAAACAAGCGCCTCCTGTTGCGTAATGGCTTTAGAAACTGCAATGGTTTTGGGATAATGTGTGATTATTTGACTGTCTATGCGATCTTTAAGCGGAGTAACAATTGAACCACGGTTGGTGTAATCTTCGGGGTTTGCAGTAAACACAAACTGAATATCCAGTGGTAGGCGCAGTTTAAATCCTCTTATCTGCAAATCGCCTTCTTGTAAAATATTGAAGAGCGATACCTGAATGCGAGCCTGCAAATCCGGTAATTCATTAATAACAAAAATACTTCGATGTGAACGGGGAATCAAACCAAAATGAATAACCCTTTCATCGGCATAATTGAGTTTCATAGTTGCAGCCTTAATTGGATCAAGGTCGCCAATTAAATCAGCAACGCTAACATCAGGGGTTGCCAGTTTTTCTGTATATCGTTCATCGCGGTGAACCCACTCTATCGGTGTCAAATCCCCTTCGGCCTTAATTAAATCATGGGCAAATCTGGAAAGCGGCTGAAGCGGATCGTCCTGAATTTCCGAACCTGATACCACAGGCATGTATTCATCTAGCAGCCTTACCATAGCTCGTGCAATGCGTGTTTTGGCCTGGCCACGTAAACCAAGTAATATGATGTGATGCCTGGAAAGAATAGCTGTTTGCAATTGAGGCAAAACCGTATCTTCAAAACCTTTAATATCCTCAAATGGATTATTCCCTTCAGAGAGCATAGCAATTAAGTTATCACGCATTTCATGCTTGATGCTGCGTGAACGATAACCTGCTTTCTTAAGTTGCCCGAGGGTTTTTATTTTTTCTATTTTTATCATGTGTTAAAACTAAACAGCGCTAAGCGTGCATTGTTTGATATAATTATTATCGAGATATCAGAAACGACTGGTAGTTCATAGGTTCAGCCTCTTCACTCTCTACGTTTGCAACCTTTGCAGCTGGTGGACCTTCACAGCAAAAAGCATGTAATGCTTTTAGTTGAGCCTCGTTTCCTTTTGCCTCTATATGAACGCGACCATCATTTAAGTTCTTAACCATGCCCTTTATTCCAAGCTGTAAAGCCTTTTATAAAATAAATTTCCTGTAGAATACACCCTGGACCCTTCCGCTAACCCAAAAGTTAAGGTGTTTCATTTTTCATTAAGTTTAAGGTGTGAAGATTTAATGTAATCGAGAAAATGCATACAACTTCGGTCGAGAATATCATGTACTTTTTCAAAATCGTTTAAATCTCCATAATAGGGGTCTGGCACGGCTTGCCCCTTGCCAATTGAGTCAAATTCCCTCATCAGATGTATGCGTGCAAGGTTGTCTTCAGGCATTAATCTCAGCACATTACTTAGGTTAGATTCATCCATTGCAATGATAAAATCAAACTGATAAAAGTCTTCTGTTTTAAAAGCGCGTGCTTTATGGGTAAGTATCACTCCTCTTTCTTCGGCAACTTTGCGTGTGCGATCATCCGGCAATGAGCCAATATGATAAGAGGCCGTGCCTGCAGAATCAATTAGAAAATGATGGCTTAATTCCTCTTCTTGCACCAGCGCATCAAAAATACCTTCGGCAAGCGGAGACCTGCAAATATTACCCAAGCATACAAATAATACCCTAATCATGTTGTAATATTTAAATAAGTAAACAAGATAAGCATTAAGAAGCGATAAATCAAGCAGGCTAATTAACCTTTATGGGCCTGTCATCCTGCAAACGAATGATATTAAGATATGAATTTTGGTAAAATCCCTCTTTCTGCTTCTTAAACCGGTAAAGGGTGTGGCAGGCTTTATAGTCGTTTTCACTCATTTTCTCCATAAAGTTGCGTCCAAATCGCTGTAAAGCATCACCATATAAAAGCATCTGATCATATCCCTTAATGGCAGCATCTGTTGGCTCGGTTAGGTATCTTTCCCGGTAAGCCAAAACAAATTGCTTCACCTCCGCTTCATCATAATTCACATAATAAGGAGTAACAATATGTACGTTCTTTTTTTGCCACAAGTCAAAATCAACCGATTTAAAATCATACCACTGCTGAAATCCATAGCAGGATACTTCTGCAAATGCACTTGAATCTTTTAGCTGGTATAGCAGCCTATTTACCATTGGTTCTTTAGATGACGGAATTACCACATAGTTTGGTAAAGTTGCCGAGAAAAGGGAATGAATATCCAATGTCGCATTGTAATCAATCACACGTATTTTAACGGATTTGCCTGCCGGAACCTGAATTTGCCTAAAGCCTGAAGAGATATTATTGTCCATTGGCGACTTATCACTGATTACGATGATATTGGCTGAATCTTTTTTGATGGAAACAAAATACTGAAATAGAATTTGGGCGTATCCGGGAAGGTCGGGATTAGATGAAATCCAAAATGGGTCATTAAGTCTGGTTTTGGAAAATGTCATCAGAGGAGAAACATGAAAAATTCCTTTTTCCTTGCAAAATGGTGTAAGCATTTTATTCCCTCCCTGCAATATTGGGCCAATAATCAGGTCTGACTCTTTAAATGAAGTTTTTTGCATGATGCGATACATGGTAAGGCTATCATTATTTGTATCAAAAAGGTACAGCCTGATTGGTATGTGGGCTCTCTCAAAGCTATCCAACGCAATTAATGCACCCTGATAATATTCTCTGGAAATATTGCCCAATTCAGTTTCAGCATGGTTTGGGTCGGCCAAAATTTTAGATGCACAAAAGGGCAATACCAATGAAATCTTATTGATTTTTACCTGCAGTTGCCCGTTTACAGTTAGGCGAAACAAACCGATACAGAATAACAAAATGTATTTAATCATACGGTTTTGCATGATAAATTATTGGCATTCCTATTACTCCCACTCAATGGTAGCAGGGGGTTTTGAACTAATATCAAAAACTACGCGGTTTATGCCTTTTACACGGTTAATGATTTTATTGGATATTTCACCAAGGAAATCATATGGCAAATGACTCCAGTCTGCAGTCATGCCATCAACAGATGTTACCGCGCGCAGGCAAATAACATGCTGATAGGTTCTTTCATCACCCATCACACCAACTGATTGCACAGGCAGAAAAATGGCTCCTGCCTGCCAAACCGAAGCATATAATCCATGCTCACGCAATCCGTTTATAAATATGGCATCGGCTTCCTGCAATATAGCAACCTTTTCATCCGTTACCTCGCCTAATATTCGAATGGCCAAACCCGGTCCAGGGAATGGATGGCGACCCAAAATAATCGAATCAATTCCAAGGGCTGTTCCAACCGCACGAACCTCATCTTTAAACAACATGCGCAGTGGCTCAACAATTTTTAAGTGCATCTTTTCAGGCAATCCACCTACATTGTGATGAGATTTAATGGTTGCCGAAGGTCCCTTCACACTTACACTCTCAATCACATCAGGATAAATGGTACCTTGTGCCAGCCATTTAACATCATCTAGTTTTCTTGCTTCTTCCTCAAAAACCTCAATAAATACCCTTCCAATGGTTTTACGTTTATCTTCCGGGTCTATTTTACCCTTGAGCTCGCTCAGAAAACGATTCTTTGCATCAACACCAATCACATTTAAACCCATGTTCTGATAAGCGTGCAACACCTGCGCATATTCATCCTTTCTAAGCAAACCATTATCTATAAAAATACCTGTTAGGTTATCGCCAATGGCATGCTTTAATAAAATGGCAGCAACAGAAGAATCCACACCGCCTGATAAGCCAATAATTACCTTATCATTTCCAAGCTTTTGCTTTAATTCAGCTGTAATAGATTCAATAAAATGGGCCGGTGTCCAATTTTGGCTAAGGCCGGCAACATTAACGATAAAATTATGCAGCAATATTTTACCATCGGTGCTATGGGTAACCTCAGGATGAAATTGAATGGCATAGGTAGGTTCATTTTTTATTTTAAATGCAGCCACTTTCACATCATCTGTGCTGGCAATAATTTCAAAATGATCAGGTATTGATGTAATAGTATCTCCATGACTCATCCAAACCTGTGAGCCTTTATCAATATTTTGGAAAAGAAGCGAATCTGTAATGTGTGATAGATGTGCGCGGCCATACTCCCTGATTTTAGAAGGGGTAACTTTACCTCCATTGCATGAAGCCAAGTATTGTGCACCATAGCAAACACCCAGTAATGGCAACTTGCCCCTGATGTTTGATAAATCTATTGCGGGAAGTAAGCCATCATTTACGGAATAAGGACTACCGGAAAGGATTACTGCTTTTGTTTGTGCATCAATAGGCGGCAAATGCGTGCAGGGGTGAATTTCAGAATACACGTTTAACTCACGCAGCCTACGGGCTATTAGCTGTGTATATTGAGAGCCGAAATCAACGATGAGTACTTTTTCTTCCATAATTAAAGATGCGAATTTGAGAAAATTGAACGGCATTACCTTAATTTGAAGTGAGTTTAATTATGCCCAATATTCAAACCACCGATGTTACTACCTTTCTGGCCCTTGCCAAAATGCATCCGATTCTGGATGCACGCAGTGAAGCTGAATACAAACAGGGCCATATTACAGGGGCAATTAGTTTTCCTATTCTAAACAATGAGGAGCGAGCACTAGTGGGCACCTGCTACAAGCAAAAGGGCCACGATGCGGCTGTTTTACTTGGATATGAACTTGCAGGTCCAAAATTTAAGCTATTTATAGAGCAAGCATTTGAGCAGTTCCCTGAGAAAAAATTATTACTGCATTGTTTTAAAGGTGGCTTACGTAGTAAAATTATGGCTTGGGTGCTTCACACAGCAGGTTTTGATATTACTTTATTGCAAGG
>JBILGC010000022.1:0-32057 GCA_044351265.1 Bacteroidia bacterium | reverse complement strand
TCAATATTTGGACACCGCAAAAGTTAACCCCTGATGAAAAGGCCATGCTGGAAAAAATGCGTGAGGCCGAAAATTTTAAACCGCAACCCGGCAAAAATGATAAAAGCTTTTTTGATCGGATGAGAGAATATTTCAACTGATACCAAACCACCTTAGGGTGGTTTTTTTTATGCCTGTTGAGGCGAATGAATTATGCATTCTTTTATTTTATTCTTTACAACTAAAATCAGATATTTGGCGTTTAAGGAACCAAATGAAGTTTGTTAAAATTTTAGGCGCAAACCTGTTTGCCATTGTAGTGCTAATCGTTTTGATTTTCACCATCATTTCCTTGGTGCTTAATTCCTATACCCGTCATGGCGAATCGCTTACCGTACCTGATATTAAAGGCATACACATCAAAGATGCCATTACTATTCTTGAGCAAAAAAGACTCAGGTATGAGGTAATTGATTCATTGTATTTTGATGATAAGCCCAAACTGAGCATACTGGAGCAAAATCCGCAACCGCAATCCAAAGTTAAAGAAGGTCGCATTATTTATTTAACCATAAATAGCGATGCTGCACCTAAAGTTGCTATACCCAACCTCATTGATGTTTCTTTAAGGCAGGCCCAGGCCATGTTGTTGGCAGCAGGCTTAAAAACCGGTCAGCTTATTTATAAACCTGATATTGCCCAAAACGTGGTGCTGGAGCAGCAAGTAAACGGCCAAATTGTTGCAGCCGGAGATAAAATTGCCAAAGGCACAGCTATAGATTTGGTATTGGGCAGCGGTTTGGAAGGCGAGGCGGTGCCCATTCCTGATTTAACAGGACTGAGTTTGGAAGAAGCAGGTAATTTATTGCAAAGCTCAACGTTAAACCTAGGTGCGGTTGTTTATCAGGGTGTAATTAAAGACAGCTCACAGGCCAAGGTTTTCAGGCAGCAACCGCCATATTCGGCTTCTGCTACTGTAACATCGGGCCAACCGATAGATCTCTTTTTGAAACAATGATCAGAAACAGCGCATTACTTCTGTTATCCTTGCTTCACCTTTTTGCCTTTGCACAGCGTGGTGAAGTAAAACTGCCTTTGCAGGGCAACCCCGTGCTCAAAGCTTATGCAGATGCGCATTCTGAGCCTATTGAAATAAAAACCGGGCAGGGTTTATACAAAAATGCAGGTGTTTATCCGCTTATAGAATTGCTGAATGAAGACGCAGACACCCTAAACCTAAACCGATGGAAACCAAGTGGCGTGCAGAAAAAAGGCGGGCTGCTGGTTTTTAATGCACTCAACGCAGGGGGTGCAGCCTATGCAACAGGCAATAATACATTTGGCATGGCCGATACGCTATTGTCGGTTCCTATAAACCTAACCTTATCCAATGGCTTGTGCTACCTGAGTTTCACCTATAGCACAGGTGCCACATGGCAAAGCACCGACTCGCTGGTGGTGGAAGGGCTCACGCAATCTGGTTCATACCAGCAACTGTGGGTTGCGCCTCAAACATCCAATACATTCACAGAAGTGGTGCTGCCTCTGGCGTATGCAACCAATCAACTAAATTTCAACTTTAGGTTTATGTTGTATACCGGCCGAAGCGCAGCCAATACTGAGACGTTTGTATTGCACCACGTTTCGCTAACCGATCGCTGGAAACTGCCTGCCCATCATAACTTCAGCAATTATCTTATAGATTCTACTCCCGACCAACTCTTCTGGACAGCTTCATCAGCAAAGGTTTATTCAGGCAACGTAATGAATTATCCGGGAGGTAATGTGGCTGTATTTGATGCATACAGCAGAAACAATACCTTATATACGGGCAGCGCAGGTGCTTGCGATACATTACTTTCAAACCTAATCAATGTGCAAACCTTTGAGGTTGCCGATTCGGTTTATCTCCGTTTTTTTTACAGTGCCTTGCCTGCAGCTTCATCGGCTGATACCTTAATCTTGCAGTATAAAAACAACTTGGGCATTTGGCAGCAGGTTTGGCAGCAAGCGGCAAGTGCTATGAATGAAACCGATACCTTTATCAGGCAAATCAATATCGGTCGTTTTCGTCATCCCAATTTTCAGTTTAGGCTCATCAATATTGGCACACATGGTTTAGATGATACTGCTGTATTTGCCGTTAGCGGTTTCCATATTGGCAAAAAGATTTTTATTCCGTTTTTAGATGATTTTTCTGCATCGGTTGTTTACCCATCAGCCCAACGTTTCACCTCAAAGCATGTGTATATAAATAACCATTTTCCAAAAAATCATCCCAGCAGAAATGTAGCTACATTTGACGGACTCGATTATAGAGGAAATCCATACGGTGTGGGCCGAGGCTACTGCGATACCTTGCTAAGTCGGTCATTGAATCTGCACGGCTTTAAACCTTCCGATTCACTTTTCCTCACCTTTTGGATTCAGCCAATGGGCTGGGGAGAATCGCCCAACGCAGGAGATTCGCTGGTTATACAATTTAGAAACAGTGCAGCAAACGGATATGACTTTGAAACGGTGCGCAATATTTCACCGGCTTTTTTAAAGAAGGATAGCTTTATTGAAATCAGATTGCCTGTGGTAAAAGAGGCTTACCTGCATGATGATTTTCAGTTTCTGATAGTAAATATTGGCAGCCGTACGGGCAACCTTAATCACTGGCACGTAGATTATATTAGGCTTGACAAGGGTAGGGGTGTTTCCGATTTTTATCAGGATGTAGCTATTACTTCTGTGCCTTCATCTATGTTTAAAACCTATCAATCTTTGCCCGTAAAACATTTTTTGGCCAACCCTTCGCAGCACCTTGTAACCACACAAAAGTTGGGTATGCGCAACAATAACAATATCGGGTACTCGGTCAATTTTTCACGTGAGGTTTTTGCACCTGATTTTGCAAGGCTTGACAGTTTCGGCAATATCAATCCAAACTTGCCTGCACTTGGAGCCATGCAAATTAGCATCAATAAACTTACCAACTTGCCTGCACAAAATTATTCAGGCGATTCATTGGTATTTACAGCACGTTATTCTATTTCCGGGTCGGGTAGCGATAATATTTATAGCAATGATACAGCTGCTTCACAAACCATACTTAGCAATTATTTTGCTTATGATGATGGTTCGGCAGAAGCGGGTTATGCCATCAGAAACACAACAGGTGCGGTAGCTCTTGGTTATGAACTTGCTGTACAGGATACCTTGTACGGCATATCCATGTTTTTTAACAGAGGGAGTTCTGATGTTACAGGAAAATCATTTAGCCTCCTGGTTTGGCAGGCAGTGAGTACCAATGGCAATGCCACAGGAGAGATTGTGCTCAAAAAAGTTTTGCTGAATGGTCCGGTGCATAGCAATGCCATTAATGGATTTTTTTATTACCGCTTTGATGCACCATTGGTGCTTCCGCCTGGTAAATTTTATATAGGCTGGGAGCAGGATCAGATGTTTGAGCTCAATGTAGGCATTGATGAAAATTATTCCATTAATGATGCGCCCGGTGTAAATCCGGATATGTGGTACAGAATAGATGGACTATGGGATAAAACCATTCTTACGGGCGCATTGATGATGCGACCCATTTTTGGCAAATGGCTAACGCCACCTGTTGGATGCAAAGAAGAATGGTCTGTACCTTCGCTGGATGCCAATATATATCCAAATCCGTCTTCGGGTTTTGTGCGCATAAACGTGGCACAAGAGATAAAGGTGAGCGCTGAATTGTATGACCTTGGTGGCAAATTGCTATTGCAGCAAGAGGTAAATAACGGAGATTTGATTTTATTGGATATCTTGTCGGCCGGTTTTTATTTCATTAAACTAACCAATACGGCAACAGGTGCCACAACAACCAGAAAAATAATTTTAAACAAATAGAACCATGACCGATATAACCATTGAAGAACTAAAAGAAAGAATGGACAAAGGCGAGTCTTTGTATATTGTTGATGTGCGTGAGCCACATGAGTACGAAGAATTTAATATTGGCGCAAAACTGATTCCGCTGGGCACCTTGCCTGATGCAGCTGCCGGAATGGAGGAGTTAAAAAATGAAGAAATTATTTTGCATTGCCGTTCAGGGGCACGCAGTGGCAACGCCAAACTTTATTTACAGGAACTGGGTTTTACCAAGGTAAGAAACCTGCTGGGAGGCATGCTTGCCTGGAGGGAACAATACAGCAGTTAGTTTAGTTCCTGCTTATTCGCATGCGGAAATCAGTAGTCCTCATATCCGGATTGTTGCTTGCCCTTGTGGGCATTACCAATCTGCACTGTTCGCACAATACCGCACAGCAAACACCGGCAACCTACCTTAACCACAGCGATTCGGTTAAATACGTTGGCATACAAACATGTCGCGGTTGCCACAATGAAATTTATAACAGCTTTATTCAAACAGGCATGGGGCAATCCTTTGCTCCGGCCACACCTGAAAAAAGTGCAGCCGATTTTTCAAAACACCATGTGGTGTATGATAAGCACCTTGATCTTTGGTATCATCCGTTTTGGCGCAATAACAATTTGTATATAATGGAGTTTAGACTGCAAGGCAAAGACACCATTTACAAACGTGTTGAAAAGGTAGATTATATTGTTGGTTCGGGTCAGCATACCAATTCACATTTAATGAGCATAAACGGCTACGTTTATCAGTTACCATTAACATGGTATGCCCAAAAGAAAAAATGGGATTTGCCACCGGGCTTTGAAAACGGAAAAAACATGCGATTTAGCCGCGAGATCGGATTGGAGTGCATGAGTTGCCACAATGCCATGCCAACATTTGAAACCAACTCACAAAATTTATTTACACAAATACCCAATGGTATTGATTGCGAGCGTTGCCACGGTCCCGGAGCATTGCACGTAAAAGAAAAGGCTGCAGGCAATTGGGTTGATACCGCCACACAAATAGATTATACCATTGTTAACCCAAAGAAGTTATCGTGGGAGTTGCAAACTGATATTTGCCAACGCTGCCATTTGCAGGGCAATGCTGTTTTAAAAGAAGGCAAGTCGTTTACGGATTTCAGACCCGGAATGAAACTGAGTGATTTTATTGAGGTGTATATGCCCAAATATAAAGACCGAGATGATGAATTTATTATGGCATCGCACGCACAGCGCTTACAAATGAGCAAATGTTTCATTCAATCATCCAAAGGCCAGGCATCCGCCCAAAATAAGTTAACGTGTATCAGTTGCCATAACCCGCATGTAAGTGTAAAGGTAACTGGTAAACAGGTTTTTAATCAGGCATGCGCCCAATGCCACGATACAAAAACAGCTTGCAAAGAAACCACCATTAAGCGCACAGCTGTCAGCGATAATTGTGTAGGCTGCCACATGCCTTTATCGGGCACCATAGATATTCCGCACGTTACGGTTCACGACCATTATATCAGGAAACCTGCTCCGCAAAAAGTTAAATCAGCCGTAAAAGATTTTGCGGGAATTTATTGTGTAAACAATCCGGGTTCAGCAAACGATGCAAAAGCCAAAGCGTATCTGGCCTACGCAGAGAAGTTTGATGGCGAAAGCATTTCCATTGATTCCGGAGTGTGGTATACCAATGAGGCTGGTACCAGCGCTCCGGCTGTGTTTGATATGCGTGTGCATTACCTCTTTTTGGCAAAAAAAGAAACCGAAATAATGCAGCTGACCTCTGCAGTTAAACCTTCATCTGTTAACGAACCATGGACATGCTACCGCATTGGGCAAGCGTATCAAAACAACAATGAGTGGATACGTGCCGAGTTTTGGTACAGACGCGCACTTACACTGGCACCGCAAAATCTTTCTTTCATCAACAAGTTGGGCGAAGTATTGATTCAGGAGCAAAAGCTGCAGGAAGGCATGGAGGTGCTAAACCGATCCTTACAAAAAAATCCTAAGCAGTCAGATGCATTAACCAACCTGGGTTTTGCTTATGTAGCGTCTGGTGATATACAAAAAGGACTGCGTTGTTATGATGAGGCACTTGCCCTTTCACCGGATGATGAACAGGCTTTGCTAAACAAGGCTGCCGTGCTCAATGCAAAAGGGCAGAAGGCTGAAGCCAGAAAATTATTGCAACGCATAGTTGCGCTCAATCCTGGCAATGCAGCAGTTAAGCAATTGCTTAAAAATCTTTAATCAAGCCTTAGGCAAGTATGGCTGCTTCGGTGGTTTGCACCTGTGCAGCATCTTTTCCGTTATAGGCAAAAATATTGTAGAATCTGCCTAATTCGTATTGATTGCTGCTTATCCATTTCTCTAAATTGAAAGTGCTTTCCAATACAATGTATCTGTTCTTATGATAGTTAAGGCCTTTCTTTTCCAGTAATGCATACTTTAATTTTGATACCGGTTCTATGCCAAAGCGCTCTTGTGGCTTCATACGGTGATACAAATAATAATCGGCTGTAAGCAGTTCATGCAATACCGCATCATCTGCATAATGGAGTTGAATGTATTGATGCAAGGCATCATACACATCATGCAAGGAGTGCTTATGGAAATGATAATGCGTATGAAAATAAGTGCCAAGTCCTCCCAGAAATTTGGCTATGCCATAGGTTTCTCCCGCATACATCAGTGTGAGGCAGGCTCTTTTCTTGTTCCAGTAAATCTCAAGCGCCTCTTCCAGTTTGGTTATATGATTGAGTTCCTCCTCCGAAAGAAAATGGCTTCTGATTAACTGATAGGGTGGAAATGCATCAAATTCATAACCATATTGCGTGTAGCGCTCTCTGATGGGTGTTCCTTTCAGGAATTTTAAAAAGCCCAATTGCAATTCCGGTGGATGAAGTTTAAAAACCTCTTCAATGCTGTGCTCAATATCGGCAAGGTAGTCAAGAGGCAAACCAACAATTAAGTCAAGATGCATTTCTACCTTATCCTGTAATTGCTTAATAACCTTACTTGTTTTTTCGAAATTTTGCTTGCGGCTCACTTCCAGGTTTGCTTTTTGGTTTACGGTTTGTATGCCAATTTCAAAGCGGAACAAGCCTGCCGGAACTTTATCTTGTATGTATTGGATAATATCCGGATGCACAATATCTGCCGTTATCTCAAACTGAAAAATATTACCTGGCTTGCGGTGTTGTAAAATATATTCAAACATAGCAATGGTAAAATCTTTCTTCACATTAAAGGTGCGGTCAAGAAATTTAATTACACGTCCGTTCTGCATTAGGTAGCTCAACTGATTCTTGATGGTTTCATCAGGCAGGTAGCGTACCTTGTTATCCAAACTAGCCAAACAGAATTCACATTTGTAAGGACAACCTCTTGATGTTTCAATGTACAACACTTTATTTTCAAGTGTACCTGCATCATCGTTCACATAAGGATTAAAGCCTTCAAATCGTTTTAAGTCAAACGCAGGTGGCATTGGGTTTTGATGAATATGGTTTTCCTCTTTCCAAACCAATCCCGCCACATGCTCAGGCCTTCCATTATGTTTTAGAAAAGTTTCAAAAGGAATTTCACCTTCACCAATGATAATATAGTCAACGTAGGTTTTATTAATTACATCCTGCCAATCATAACTCACTTCCGGCCCACCCAATAAAATTTTGATAGATGGGTTGAGTTGTTTCAGCTTTTCGGCAACCCGAAGGGTAGGGGTAATATTCCATATATAGCAGCTAAAAGCAACCACATCGTAATCTTTGCAGGCATCGGCAATTTTATCTGTATCTTCTTTAATGGTAAATTCTTTCCATGCCAAACCCTCATAAGATTTATTCATCTCATATAAAATCCGGATAGCCAGATTCAGGTGTATATATTTTGCGTTTAGTGTGGTAAGCAGTACTTGCATACAGTTAAAGGTATTTGCAAAAGCCCTGCAAAGAAAGTAAAATCATTTGATACCAATAAAAAAGGCTGCCCGATGGACAGCCTTTTCAATGTTTTAGTATGATTATTTAATGGATATTTGAAACCAATTTGATGCAGCTGTTCTTGAATTTGAAATGCTTAACCACCTGCCTTTTTGCATGTATAATGATTGTCGGTTAACCACTTTAATATTTTCTCCCTGTGATCACCCTGAATGAGTATTTCACCATCTTTAACCGAACCGCCACCACCGCAATGTTTTTTTAGCAAAGAACCGAGTTTATCCAAATCTGAATCATTACCAACAAAGCCGCTAATTCTTGAAACCAATTTGCCTCCGCCTTTTCTGTCAAGGTAAATTTTAAGCTGCTGTTGTTTATTAGGCAAGGTTGATTCAGCTGCACCTTCATTTAATTGGTAGTTGTAAGAACTGTCTGTTGAGTAAACCACCCCGTCTCTGTTTTTATTTTTATTGCTCATATCATGTTTGGTTAAGAAATTCTTCCCCAGCGGGCATTTCGGCTATATTCAGCAAAGTAATGCATCAGTTGAAGATTTTCAGGTTTTTTTAATTCAGGGTCTTTATCCAATAAATCCTGTGCCGAATTTCTTGCCTGCTGCAGCAAAAGCTGGTCTTTTGCAAGGTCGGCAATTTTTAAATCCAGCACTCCGCTTTGAGCTGTTCCTTCCAGTTCTCCCGGGCCACGTAATCTTAAATCCACTTCTGAAATTTCAAATCCGTTATTGGTTTCACACATAGTTTTTAAACGCAATTTAGCATCTGTACTCAATTTGTAGTCGGTCATCAGAATGCAGTACGACTGCTCAGCACCACGCCCAACGCGGCCGCGTAATTGATGGAGCTGCGACAAGCCAAAACGCTCGGCACTTTCAATTACCATAATACTGGCATTGGGTACATTCACACCAACTTCTATAACAGTTGTGGCAACCATGATATGAGCCTCCGCTTTAACAAATCGGTTCATTTCCCTGTCCTTGTCTGCCGCTTTCATTTTGCCGTGTACCATACACACCTGATAAGTTGGGTGCTCAAAATGCTTAATGATTTCATCATATCCATGCTGCAGATTCATGTAATCCATTTTCTCACTCTCTTGTATTAGCGGATATACCACATAAACTTGCCTGCCTTTAGCAATTTCTTCCTTCATAAAACCATATAACCGCAATCGATTGGAATCAAACTGATGCAATGTTTTAATAGGTTTTCTGCCAGCAGGCAGCTCATCTATTACAGAGGTGTCCAAATCACCGTATAAAGTCATGGCCAGAGTTCGCGGAATAGGCGTTGCTGTCATAACCAATACATGCGGAGGAAATTGGTTTTTCTTCCAAAGCCTGGCACGCTGCTCCACACCAAATCTGTGTTGCTCATCAATTACTGCGAGACCAAGATTTTTAAATTGAACCACTTCTTCAATTAATGCATGGGTGCCAATTAGTATTTGAACCTCGCCTGTTAAAAGTCCGTCTAGAATTTCTTTTCTATCTTTTGTTTTGGTACTTCCGGTTAGCAGGCGCACGCCCACATGCATGTTTTGCAAAAGGCTGTAAATTGTTTGATAATGTTGCTGCGCAAGTATTTCCGTTGGCGCCATCAGGCAAGCTTGGTACCCATTGTCTAGTGCCATGAGCATGCTAAGCAAGGCCACAACCGTTTTGCCACTGCCTACATCACCCTGAAGCAAACGATTCATCTGCACACCGGATTTTACATCAGCACGTATTTCTTTTATCACTCTTTTTTGTGCACCGGTTAATTCAAATGGTAAATAGGACTTGTAAAATGTATTAAAGCTATCGCCTATTTGCTCGAGCTTAATACCATTATAAATTTGTTTGCGCTTAATTTTAAATCTAAGCAAACGCAGTTGAATAAAAAATAATTCCTCAAACTTAAGCCTGTGCTCTGCAGCAGCTAAGGCAGAAGCATTTAGAGGGAAGTGTATTTGCAAAAAAGCCTCTTTGCGTGGCATCAGTTTATGCGCACCAATAACCTCATTGGGTAAATTTTCTTCAATGCTAAATTTTGGATCGGTTAGCAGATTATTGGTAAGTTTAACCAGCACTTTTGAATCCAGTCCCTTGGTTCGCATCCGCTCCGTTACACTGTAAAAAGGCATAATGTGCAGGTATTTTTTATTATCCGCAGCATCTGCATCATCAATGGTTGGATGCACCATATTTATCGACCCGTTAAACTCAGATGGTTTGCCAAATACCAAATAGGTTTTTCCTTCCTTAATGCTTTCTTTAATCCACTTTGCACCCTGAAACCAAACCAGTTCAATTGAGCCGGAATCATCAGTGAGATATCCAACCAAACGCTGACCTCTTTTTTGACCAACCGTGTGTAGATTCGTAATCTTGCCTTTGAGTTGAATGTATGGTAAATCAGCCTGAATATCCTTTATTGCGTATACCTGCGAACGATCTACGTGGCGGTATGGGAAATGGAAAAGCAAATCGGCAAACGTAAAAATGCCAAGTTCTTTTTTAAGCAACTCGGCCCTTGTCGATCCAACACCTTTTAGATATTCAATGGATGTTTTAAGATAACTCATGTAATAAATGCAGAAACAATAATACATGGTTTTGAAAAAACTTATTGCACACTGCTTCACCCGATGTTGATATTATTTATAAACAAGCATAACGGAACAATTTAATTTGCGTGTGAATATGAAAACAATATACTTCATCGTGTTCTCGCTTTTTTGCAGCCATTGTTTTACGGTTACTGCACAAGGCAAACTTTTTCCAATTGAAATTAATGGGAAGTGGGGCTACATGGATAGTCTAGGTAAAATGTGTATTCCTGCTCAGTTTGATTATGCCGATGATTTTAATGAAGGATTTGCCGTGGTTGCACTTAACCGCATGCCTTGCATTATTGATTTGCAGGCAAAAAGGGTGGTGGATACCGGTTTGTATCAGAATATTGGTCGGGTATCGGAGGGCCTTGCGGCCGTTACAGATTATCAATGGAAACGCTTTTATGTAAACACCTCAGGCAACATCATTATAGAGTTAGCCACAGAAGTATATGAAGCCAGACCTTTTTATAACGGTGTAGCCGTTGTATCTAAAGCTACCGATATTCATGAAACAAAGTTCGGTAGAGACATTGCAACTTTTGGTTACTTGTTTGGGTATATCGACAAAACCGGAAAAATGCTCACCGGATTCGTTTATGATGATGCAGATGACATGCAAAATGGCCTTTCACGCATGAAGAAGGGTGTTAAATTTGGTTTAGTTAATACAAAAGGAGAGGAAGTACTAAAGCCTCAGTATAACAATATTGGTATTTTTAGTGAAGGTCTTGCCGTGGTTGATGCCGGTGGCTCTTATGGCGTAATTAATGAAAAAGCCGAAGAGATTATTAAGCCCAAGTTTGAGTTTATATATCCATTCAGTCAAGGGCTGGCAGGTTTTTGGCAAAAAGGCAAATATGGATTTATTGATGCATCAGGAGAGGTAAAAGTGCAGCCTGTTTTTGATGCCATTAAACCCTTTTCAGAAGGAAAAGCTGCTGCCAAAAAAGATGGAAAATGGGGATTTATTGATGCCAAAGGCAATTGGATAATCCGAAATGTATTTGATGAGGCAGGCATGTTTGCGCAGGGGCTTTGTGCCGTGTTGTATAAAAGAAAATGGGGTTATATTGATGCAACTGGTCAAACGGTTATTCAATATAATTTTGATGCTGCAGGTGCTTTTCATGATGGTATTGCGGATGTGTTGTACAAGGATATTAGCCTTTTTATAGATAAACGTGGCCGTATTTTGCCCATACTTAAATAACGGTTTTTGGGTTTAACACTTATCTTTGCGCCTTTACCTACTATTGGTTTTTCATGATAGATTCGGAATTAAAAAAGCATATTGCATTTGCCATTAATAACCTTTATGGGCAACATATCTTGCCTGAGGAGCTGGCTGTAGAGCCTACCAAGTCTGATTTTAAAGGCGATTTCACCTTTGTGGTTTTCCCTTTTTTAAAACAAAGCAAGAAAGGCCCTGAGCAAACCGCAACCGATATTGGTGAATATCTGTTGAAGGAGTTTTCTGTTGTTTCCGGATACAACGTAATTAAAGGATTTTTAAACATAGAATTATCCGGCCGCTTTTGGTTCGATTTTTTAATTCACAACCACAACCTCAATACCTTTGGTTTTACTCCGGCTGATGGCTCATCACGTGTGTTGGTGGAGTATTCTTCACCCAACACCAACAAGCCGCTTCACTTGGGGCATATCAGAAATAACTTGCTGGGATATTCTGTTGCCGAGTTGCTCAAAGCCAACGGACATAACGTGTTTACTTGTAATCTTATTAATGATCGTGGCATACACATTTGCAAAAGCATGCTGGCCTGGATGAAAGCAGGTATGAAAGATACTCCGGAAAATACAGGCAAAAAAGGAGATAAACTGGTAGGCGATTTTTACGTAGCGTTCGATAAACAATACAAGGCTGAAATAAAAGCATTGATAGAAAATGGCATGGCCCAAGAAGAGGCAGAGAAGAATGCACCATCAATGCTGGAAGCACAGGATTTGCTAAGAAAATGGGAGGCAGGCGATGCGGAAACTATCAGCATCTGGAAGAAAATGAATGGCTGGGTTTATGATGGTTTTGATGTTACATACAAAAAATTGGGTGTATCGTTTGATAAATATTATTACGAATCGGAAACCTATTTGTTGGGCAAGGATATGGTAAAGGAAGGTCTGGATAAAGGTGTATTTTTCACCAAGGAAAACGGTTCTGTTTGGGTTGATTTAACTGCAGATGGTCTGGATCAGAAATTGCTGCTCAGGGCCGATGGTACTTCGGTTTACATCACACAAGATATTGGCACGGCTGAGCTTAAGTATAAAGAATTTACATGCAGTAAAAGTATTTATGTGGTGGGCAATGAGCAAGATTACCATTTTAAGGTATTGCAACTGGTTATGCAAAAATTGGGTAAACCTTATGCACCGGGTATTTACCATTTAAGTTATGGTATGGTGGAGTTGCCTCATGGAAAAATGAAAAGTAGGGAAGGTACTGTGGTTGATGCAGACGACCTGATAGATGAAATGATTGCTACAGCAACAGAAACCACGGCTGCATTGGGTAAAACAGAGGGATTAACGGAAACAGAATTAAAACAGCTCAATGAAACTATTGCCCTGGGTGCGCTTAAATATTTTATACTAAAGGTTGATCCCCGCAAAAAGATGCTATTTAATCCACAGGAGTCAATCGATTTTCATGGCAATACCGGCCCATTCATTCAATATACCCATGCCCGCATCCGTTCGGTGCTGCGCAATGCAGGGCAGGTTAATGCCGATGACTTGGATATGGAGGAAGTGAACCTTCATGAACCAGAAAAAAAATTATTGGAATTATTGTACCGCTATCCTGCTGCAATTACAGATGCCGGCCAGCAAATGAGTCCGGGTGTTCTTGCCAATTATGCCTACGAAGTAGCCAAAGCATACAATCATTTTTACCATGAGCTTTCCATATTAAAAGAAAGCAATGCACACCAGCGTTTGTTTCGTATCATGTTGTGCACGCTAACTGCGCACGTCATAAAATCGGCATTTGCCATTTTAGGTATTCAGGTGCCTGAAAGGATGTAATGAAATCAGCTCGTATCATATGCTTATTTTTTTGCTGCGCTGTGTTGTTGCAGGCATGCAATAACACAGGTAAATTATTGCGCATGGCCGATGCCTTTGCAGCTAAAGGCAATTATGATGAGGCTGCTACTTATTATTACAATGCACTCTTAAAAAAACCACGTAACAGCCATGCACAGCTTGGCTTAAGAAGCAACGGACAATTGGTGCTCAATGAAAAGTTTGCCGCTTTTAGCCGCTTGGTTCTGGAGCAAAAAATAGAAGAAGCTATGAGGCAGTATGACTATGCCGGAAAATATGCTGCTAATGCAGAGGGTGCCGGTGTTAAACTATCATGGGCATATGAGTATGATGAGGTGTATGAGGAAATTAAGCAGGAATACCTGGAAACTCTTTTTAATGAGGCGCTGCAACTCATGAACAATAAAAAGTATGATTTGGCTGAAAAGCAATTTGAACGCATGGCATATTACGACAGTACCTACAGCGGTTTATCGGTTTTGCGGCTGCATACTGTACTAGAGCCTTTGTATGAAAAAGGCCTTAAGCAACTGGCCACTGCCAGATTTGAAGATGCTTTTCGCACATTTAGCCGCCTGTGTGATATTGATGACGGGTTTAAAGATGTAAAGCAGCGCAGGGAAGAGGCTTCGGCTAAGGCTACCACTAAGTTTGGTTTACTGCCTGCACAAAACCATACTCGATACACAGGTATTGAATCCGGCTTTGATCAAATATTGTCTCAGCGAATAAAACCGGGCTCCTCATTTTTACATATCATGGGTGCCGATGCGCTGAAACCTGTTCTGGAGAAACGCGGATTTACTTCATTAAAAACTGATACCACCGTGTGGCAGGCCGCTAAAAGTATTTCATTGAGGTATGCCCTGCATTTAGAAATACTTCATTTTACCGATACCAGCGGACAAACACAAAAGGAAGAACGTACCGCTTATGAAGCCGTAACCGAGAATGTGCCCAACCCATATACGGGTATGTATACCTATATCAGCAAATTTAAAAAAATCACTTATCTCGATTCTCGGGAGTATAAAAAAGTAGCATGTCGCATTCGATTCATACTATTGGATTTACAGAGCAGCAGCTTACTTACAGAAGAGACGCTCGAGCTGGAAAAATCAGATACAAAGCATGCCTACGTGTATAATGGCAAAATAAATAATTTGTATGAGCACCTGCCTAAAGATAATCAAATGCCCCCTCCGGATCAGGAGTGGCGCGAACGTTTTTATAACAGCAACAGGGCGTTGCTAACCTCAGCCGATTTAACCAAAGTATTGCAGACTGAAGCTGTCGCAATCGTCCTTAAAAAAATATCTCCCTGGCTTAAATAAGGCCATTTTGGCTGCAATAAGCTCATCAAATTACTCTTTTTATTAAATTTTAAGTCAAAATGGCTTAAAATTTCATTCGGTATGATGATTGAAAAATAACAACTCATCAAATCATTTAAACACGTATGACACTGATAAAATTTAAACCAAGCACCACCAGAGAATTGTTGAGGGATTCAATGATTCCTGCTTCCGTTATGAGCATGTTTGATAACTTCTTTAATGAAAATGCAGCCAAATTCGAGCGCAACGTATTTTTTACCCCAAGGGTTGATGTAGCAGAAACAACTAAAGCTTTTGAAGTGCATATAACCTTACCGGGCATGAAAAAAGAAGAAATTGAAATTGAAATAGCAGGCGATATGCTGAATATAAGCGGTGAACGCAAGCTAAAGAATGAGCAAAACGAAGCCAAATACCATATGGTTGAAAGCTTTTACGGCAAATTCTCACGCAGTTTTAATCTGCCTGAAAACATTGATAAAACAGCCATCAGTGCTGAACTTACCGATGGGGTATTAAAAATTGAACTTCCAAAGGCTGAGGTGAAGGAAAACAAAGCCACCATCACCATTAAATAACTTACATATTTTCATAGTTGGGTTATAAAGCGGGCTTCACCTTCATTGGTGGGCCCGTTTTTTTTATTCATTATTGCTGATACATTTGAAATAAATACCATAATAATGAAAAAGCTACTTTTTGCTTGCCTTGCACTTACCATATTTATGGCTTATTGTAAAAAAGAGGAGGACGATACGCCACCCATTAACCAAAACCCAATCGATACGGTTCAAAGGGAAAAAGTTATAGAAATCAGCACCTCCTATGGCTCCATTTATATTTGGTTATATAAAGATACACCTAAACACCGCGATAATTTTATAAAACTGGCCGATAGCGGCTTTTACAACAATACAACCTTTCACCGCATTATTCCCGGTTTTATGATTCAGGGAGGCGACCCCAACAGCAAGGATTCCGACCCAAATAACGATGGTTCAGGCGGGCCGGGTTACACCATTCCTGCAGAAATAATGGCAAAATACAAAAACACCAGAGGTACGGTAGCTGCCGCAAGGTTGGGTAATTCAGTTAATCCGCAAAAAGCATCCAGCGGTTGTCAGTTTTATATCAATGTGGTAAACAATAGTCATCTTGATAATGAGTATACGGTTTTTGGTCAGGTAATTAAAGGATTGCAGGTGGCAGATTCTGCTGTGGTTCAGCCCCGCAACACAAGCAGCAACAGGCCACTCACTGATATAAAAATGCAGGTAAAAGTGTTGCAAAAAACTGCAGCCGAAATGCAAGCCGAATACAATTTTACTGTACCACAATAAGTTAATTATTGTGTAGAGGCCCAATTTGGGCGCTAATTATTTGGCTTTTCAGAAAAATAGCCTACTTTTGCCGTCCTTATTTTAAACCCAAAATAAATAAATGGCAGCAAAAACAAAGACAACTAAAGTCAACGTTGTCTTAAACAATTATGAATCTGTGATTATTTTCACACCCGTACTCTCCGAGGAGCAGCTGAAAGATGCTGTATCCAAGTACCGCAATCTGATCAAAGAAGAAGGTGGAGAGCTGGTTCATGAGGAAAACTGGGGTTTAACTAAGCTGGCTTATCCGATCAACAAAAAAACGACCGGATTTTACCATATTTATGAGTATAAAGCTAGCGGTGACTTCATTTCTAAATTTGAACTGGCCTTCAGACGCGATGAAAGGATTATGCGATTCCTTACCACAGCGCTCGACAAGCATGCGCTTATCTACAACCAACGCAAACGCAATGGTGAGTTTAACCAAAACAAAAAAGAAAAGCAGGAGGCTAAGTAATTATGAGCAGACCAAACGCACAAATTAATCCGGCAATGGTGTTTAATACAACACCTGAGGCCCCACAAAAGAAGAAGTATTGCCGTTTTAGAAAAAACGGTATTAAGTACATCGACTACAAAGACGGTAACTTCCTTTTGAAGTTTGTAAATGACCAGGGTAAAATTCTACCACGCAGACTTACCGGTACTTCATTAAAGTATCAGCGTAAAATTGCGCAGGCTGTTAAAAGAGCCCGTCATCTTTCAATTTTGCCTTATGTAGGTGATCAATTAAAGTAATTCAATAAGGAGGAAATCAGAGATGAAAATTATTTTAAAAGAAAACATGAAAAACCTTGGAGCACAAGGTGATATTGTAAACGTAAAAGATGGTTATGCCAACAACTTCCTTTTTCCACGCGGATTGGCAGTAATGGCTACTTCTTCAAACATTAAAATACTTGAAGAGAATAACCGTCAGGGCGCACTTAAGCGCGAAAAAATGAAAGCTGATGCTAGCACCTTAGCAGAGAAACTGCAAGGATTAACCATCAATATCGGTGTTAAAGCCGGTGCCAATGGTAAAATCTTTGGTTCGGTAACTCCACTTCAGGTGTCGCAGGTGCTCAAAAATCAAGGATATGATATTGACAGACGCAAAATTGAAGTAAGCGATATCAAAACTGTTGGCACTTATGAAGCTACCCTTAACCTACACCGCGATGTTTCTGTAAACATTGGTTTGGAAGTAGCAGCAGAATAAAGTTGCCATAACCTTTTATCAAAAAACAGCCGCCTCAAAAGGGTGGCTGTTTTCGTTTAAGTAGTTGTTGTGTTAATCAATCAAAAATCAAGTGGCATGCCATCAAACGTGCCTGAACTCATCAGCAGCATATTCTCTTTGTTCGTATAATGGCTTTGCAAATAGGTATGCAATTCGATTTTATCGGTAAATACCTCTACACCTTCGCCAAAATGCATGGCCACCTCTTGCTCATCCAGCATGGGCATCTTTTTCATTTCAAGGGCATGTTTGCTAAATAAAACCGCCTTTACATCTGCCTCCTGCATGCTGTTATGGTATTGCGGCAAAAAAGCCTTATTCAGCGAACTGTAGGTGTGCAACTCATACGCTGCAATCAGTTTTCGCTCCGGGTAAAGATTTTTTACTGCATTAATAGTAGCTTTAAGTTTAGATGGCGCATGCGCAAAGTCACGATAAATCATGCTTTCTGCCGTTTCCTTTAACGTTTCCAGTCGTTTGGCTGTGCCTTTAAATAAGGCAATGGCTTCATAAAATTGTGGTTCTGTAAGTCCTGCTTCCATGCATGCATATTTAGCAGCCATAAGGTTTTGCAGGTTGTGTTTACCAAATACTTTTAGTGCTAGCTGTTTATTATTCCCAGTTAAATAAGTGATGCCACTCTTAACAACATGTTCAGGCGTGTGGTAAGGTATTTTGCGTGCCGCTGTTTGTGTGTGCTCGCATACACGTTCTACCTCAGGGTCGTCTGCACAATAAATTAATGCACCACCTTCAGGCAGGTCTTTTATAAAAATTTCAAATTGCTCTACATAGTTTTCATAGTTTGGAAACACATTGATATGATCCCAAGCTATGCCGGTAATAATGCCCACATGGGCCTTGTACACATGAAATTTTGGTCTTAAATCTAGCGCAGAGGTCAGGTACTCATCACCTTCAAAAACGGCTATTTTACTTTCATCACTTAGACCTACCATGGTTTCAAAACCTTCAATTATAGAGCCCACCAGGTAATCAAACGCAAGACCGTGGTAGTTGAGTGCAAACATAATCATGGCAGTGGTGCTGGTTTTGCCGTGGCTGCCACCAATAACAATTCGTTTTTTGTTTTTGGTTTGCTCATACATGTACTCCGGGAACGAGTAAATTTTTATTCCCAGTTCTTGCGCCCGCAGCATCTCCGGATTGTCTTTGCGCGCATGCATACCCAATACAATGGCATCAATATCAGTTTTAATGTGCTCTGCAAACCACCCCGTTTGTTTGGGTAGCAGCCCATATTTCTCTAAACGAGATTTGGCTGGCTCATAAATTTCATCATCGCTGCCTGTTACCTTAAAACCTTTTTTATACAGGGCAATGGCCATATTGTGCATTACCGCTCCGCCAATAGAAATAAAATGTATGTGCATGAAATTGTATTTGCATGCAATTTGGGTAATGCTTAATTAAGGTAGGCAAATAAATTATAAACATTGTGGATTGAGGCGCATACTCAGCTGTTATTACTTATAGTTTTATTAAATTTGAAAGGAATCAACATGCATATTTAGTGAAACTGCACACTATAGAAACGGGTCATTTTAAACTGGATGGGGGAGCCATGTTTGGCGTTGTGCCCAAATCCCTTTGGAACAAGCTTAATCCGGCCGATGAAAACAATATGATTAGCCTTGCCATGCGCTGCCTGCTCATTGAAGATGGCAAACGACTTATTTTAATTGATAACGGCATAGGTAGTAAGCAAGATGCAAAGTTCTTTTCCTATTACTACCTTCATGGTCAGGCCACATTGGATGATTCGCTAAAATCTGCCGGCTTTTCAAAAGATGACATTACAGATATGGTGCTTACCCATTTGCATTTCGACCATTGCGGAGGTAGCATTGAATGGAATTCCGACCGTACCGCTTATCGCACTGCCTTTCCAAATGCCACATATTGGATAGGAGCAGAACATTGGAATGATGCCATGAAACCAAACCCCAGAGAAAAAGCATCTTTTCTTAAAGAGAATATTTTACCTATTCAGGAAAGTGGACAATTAAAACTGGTTAATCCCGGTGATTGTATTTATGAGCATATGGAACTGCGTTTTTCCAATGGACATACCCAAGGAATGATGCATCCGCTTATACATTACAAAGGGTATAAAATTTTATACATGGCTGATATGATACCAACACAGGCGCATATTCCGGTGCCTTATGTAATGGGGTATGACGTACGCCCGTTGGATACCATGAGTGAAAAAACTGCTGTACTTGCTGAAGCAGCAGTTGATGATAAAATAATTTTATTTTTTGAGCACGACCCTCTGTATGAAGCATGCACTGTTGAGCAAACTGATAAGGGAATACGCAGAAAAACACTTGTTGGTATAAAGGATTTATCTTAAACATTACCATGAAAAACCTGATGATGTTTGTATATGCCTGGAGAGGTTTAAAAGCAGCTTTGAAAGTCGAACGCAATTTGATGCTGCATACTTTGGTTGCTTTGCTGGTTATTGGTTTTGCATTTTACTTTAGGGTTTCTGCTACGGAATGGTGCATATTGTTGCTCTGCATAGTAGGGGTATTTGCAGCAGAGTTGTTTAATACAGCTATTGAAAAATTAACCGATGCTATTTTCCCTCAACAAGATGCAAAGGCAGCTTTTATAAAAGATGTTGCCGCAGGTGCGGTATTGCTCATGAGTTTGGTAGCAGCTATTTGTGGTGTGCTTGTTTTTGTTGGATATTCTTAGTGTTTCTAAGTAATGGTAGTGGAATTATTCCTAACCGTTCAAGGGTGTTTGCGAAGTGCCTTTCTTGCTTATAAATTGATCAGACCGGGCAATTCCGGTTTTTGCAAATTCGTTCTTATACCTAAATAAAATGTGCCACAGGCTCTAAAGAACCAACAGCTTAATAAAAAAATATGTACATTCACGCTTCATAACATTACATGAGTCAAGCACCACATATTCGGCTTTTTAATATTACCCTGCTTAATTTCCTTTCTAAAATTGTATTTTATCTGTTTGTTTTTGCAGTCGGTATCATCAGCTCCCGTAAACTTACCAGTCATGCTTTTGGCGAAGTTCAGTTTCTTTCTTTTCTGGTGGGACTTAGTTGGATGGGTCTTAATTTTGGTTTACCCGGTATGCTGGCTAAGTTTTGGCCTTCCGCAGTTCTAAAGCATAATGGTAAGCTAATTCTCCAGCTGCTTAAAAGGGCATTTTTAACTGCATGTATTTCTATTATTGCCCATATAATATTTGTAATCATCATATATCAAATTGTTATTATCCATATTCCCTTTGTTCATTTGATGCTCTGGACTTTTAGTAATATTGCCCTGTCTGTTACTACCGTTTTTATGCAGGCCACTTACCGCTATAAGCAATCATTTTATCTTAATTTAGTTGCTTGTTTACTGGGCTTGGGTTTCTTACTCATAGCGTTCTCTCACCTGCAGCAGTTGGCTTATCTTTATTGTTTTATCATTGTGAACCTATTTCTGTCTATAGGTTATTGCCTTCTGCTCTCCAAATTTTTGTATACAATAAAAGACGAAACTGAGTCGGGCCATGAAGAAATACCTCCTGCAAACAATTGGTTAAAGACTTCTGCATACTTTGCAATATCTGCAATACTTGCAGGCATCCTCTGGCAGCGGTTTGAACTTTCTTTACTTAAACACTACTATAATTTTGATCAGCTGGCTGTTTATGCCATTGCGTTTACCTTGGTTTCTTTATTTGCAGAGCCATTAAAACTAATTCCAAGCGGATTGTTGTATTTCTTTTCAGGAATTAAGTATCAACAGGAAGAAGCATCAGCAAAGTTCTCCGATTTTTTTATTCATTTTGTTTGGCTGGTTTCCTTCTGCGGTTCTTTTGTCTATACGCATATGGATGATATGGTAGTATTGTTCTATACTGATAAATATGCAGCAGCAGCTGAGTATGCACGTTATTTACTGATAGGTTTTATTCCAGGCATTTGTGGCTATGTTTTTATGAATATGCACACCGGTTTAGGTAAGGCACGTTTCTTGTTTATTCAGGATAGCCTTTGCGCTCTTTTATTTATTACAGGTTTGGGCTTTGCTATTCCGTGGTTTGGTCTGATAGGAGCTGCCCTTACGAAGTCTGCCGTTATGATTATCTCCGTTATTATTGGTGCTTGGTATACGCACCACCACCTTCGTTATGATTTACCTATTATTAAACCTTTGCTATCATTTTTAATAGCATTTGTGTTGGTTTACTTATCAAGAGAAATGTTTGCTGAAAATTTGATACTCTTATTGATTAAAGCTGCAATCTTATTTGGTTTGTATTTAATGATTTCCTTGCCGTTGGGCTTAATTAGAAAAGACTTAATTAATGAAACAATGGGTCGTATCAGGAATTTTGCTCTTTAATACAATACCCACTTTCCTTCATCCAATAAGCAAGTGTCTTTAAGGATTCTTCCCAACTTAGCATAGGATGCCAGTTGGCAAGCCATACATTGGTAAATGCTTTTTGGCAATTCAGTACCCATATAGAAGTATCCGGTATGGCATAGTTTCCTAATCGAGGTTGTTTCGGATATCGCATGGGCGCATGCTTTAGTAGAACATAGCTAAACAATCGCTCAGGAAAGTATGCAGAAGTAAATCTACCGTTACGCAAGGTCTTAATTACCTCTAATGGCTTTTTTCTAAAAGCATACAGTACTTCTTCTCGAAAGCTTAATGGATAATAAGGTCGGTTTATTAAGGAAACGGGTTTAACACCCATTATTCTTGCTATATCATCAATAACTCGTTTCCAATTTATGCTACTCCATTCTGCCAAGTGATGAAAAGTGAGGTGTTGTGTGCAACCAATGGTGTGGGTAATATAGGAAACTATATTATCAATATGGGTTAGGTTGCACATCCCGGGTTTATCGGGCAGGAGTGGCAGCTCCCACAACAAGGAATCAATAACCGGTTGGGTATAGGAAGTGTTGCCCGGCCCCCATACATTTCCGAGTCGTATTATGGATACACGTTTATTGCCAAAATGCTTAATCAATTTATTTTCCATGTCAAGCTTGGAAAACACATATGTATAATCATTTCTTGTAGCAATGGCATCAGCCTTTAATTCCTTATCAAGTTCAAAACCAAAAACGGCTAATGAGCTGAGATGAATAATTTTAGTTTGCTTATTGCAGATGCGATTAAGCAGTTTAATCATTTCATTATTTGCTGAAGCACAATTTGCATGATTCTTATCCAACGCATATGCGGTATTTATTACCACATCAAAAATTGGCAAATCTTCTGAAGCGGTTTTGTATTGAACTCCGCTCACCGATCTGCTTAAGCTGTCAATTCCTCTTGTGATTGCAGTAACATTATAAGTGTGTGCAAGAGCTGAAGTAAGATTTGATCCTACGTATCCGTTTGCTCCTATGATTGCCAAATTTATCATGCTGCCAGTAGCTGTTGAAGTATGCCTGATAAAGCAATAAACGAGTTTGCATCAAACAATGAAGCATCTTTTTTTATAAGCATTTGATAGAGCTGCAAACGAAAAGCCTCACTCATATAGTTTACCGATGTTTCTGCTTGCACAACAAAGCTTTCTTTTTCATTGGGTGTAATACGTATGGAAGGCTTAAGTAAAAGCGGAACCTCAACCAAGGCATGCTCAAAATACAGATTCATCTTATTGGCCAATGTTTCGTATCTCGACAAATGAAGGTTAACTTCAATATCATTCAATGTAAATTGAAAATGATTCTCATGCGAAGGTTCAGCCTTTTCTCTCTTGGCCTCCTGTATTTGAACATTCAAATTGTTTAGCATATGCAGATTTGTAACATAAAGAAATGCATCAAGCGCATGTGAGCCTGTATCGAGCAGCACGCCACCCATAGGGTTATTGCTGATATAATTGGATTGGGTTTTATATTGATAACGATTACCTTCCATTATTTGAACTTTAACCAGTTTTCCATATTTGTTATTTTTCAGATGTGCATGCGCAAGGTCAATGCCACTAAATAAACGTCTGATATGTGCAACCAACAATGTGCACTTGGCTAGATTGGCTTTATTTACTAATTGCTTCGCCTGATTGAAATGATGAACAAAAGGTTTTTCACAAATAATGGTTTTGCCGGGTGCAATTAGGGAGTACAATAAATCAAATTTTTTACCTGGTGGAATGCCCAATATAATCACGTCTGCTGCAGCGCATTGTTCAAAAGTGCCTGCATGAATACTGTATTTCTTAGAAAGAAATTTGGTTCGGTTGCTATTACTATCGTACACCCAAAAGTCTCTAAAACCCATGTTTTTAAGCTGGGGTATATAAAACATTTCAATGATGGTGCCTGCACCAATAAATGCAATACGCCTGTTCAACTCTAAAATAAACGGTTTTTATAATGTGGCAACATGCCAAAATGTTTAAATGCTTTCTCGGTTACTTCGCGTCCTCTGGGTGTGCGTGTTAAAAAACCTTCCTGAATCAAGTAGGGTTCATAAACCTCTTCAATGGTTCCGCCTTCTTCTCCTATTGCCGTTGCAATGGTGCTGATGCCAACCGGCCCCCCCTTAAACTTTTCAATAATGGTTTTTAGAATTTTATTATCCATTTCATCCAGCCCTTCGGCATCAACGTTCAGAGCGTTCAATGCAAACTTTGCTACTTCAAGAGTTATTGTTCCATCACCTTTAATCTGCGCAAAGTCTCGTGTTCTTCGCAATAAGGCATTTCCAATACGAGGCGTACCTCGACTTCTTCGTGCTATTTCTTCTGCTGCGGCATCCTGAATGGGAGTTTGTATGATGGTAGCAGATCTTTTGATTATTTGTTTCATCAACGCTTTATCATAATACTCCAAGCGTGCATTGATGCCAAAGCGCGCACGTAGGGGAGAGGTAAGCAATCCTGAACGGGTAGTGGCACCAATGAGTGTAAACGGATGGATATCCAACTGTATGCTTCTGGCATTAGGACCTGAGTCAATCATGATGTCAATGCGATAATCTTCCATGGCTGAATACAGGAACTCTTCCACAACCGGACTTAATCGATGAATTTCATCAATAAAAAGTACATCACCTTTTTCAAGGTTTGTTAATAGGCCTGCTAGATCTCCGGGTTTCTCGAGCACAGGGCCGGAAGTTGTTTTTATATTTGCATTAAGCTCTTGAGCAATAATGTATGAAAGGGTGGTTTTGCCTAATCCCGGAGGACCATGCAGCAAAACGTGATCAAGTGCTTCTTCTCTCTGACTAGCAGCACGTACAAATACCTTCAGATTTTCAATTATTTTATCCTGACCAGTAAAATCATCAAATGTGCGCGGCCTGAGCACGCGTTCAAGTTCTTTTTCCGTGCCGGATAAGTTTTCCTCTTCCGGATCTAAATTTGGGTTTCGCACAGGTCAAATATAGGAAAGTTTCATGATTCAATTTTATAGTCATAAATAGAGCTTCTATTCCTTATTTAGATGCAAAAAAAACTATAAAATCACAGTTCCGGGCTTAGCTGATAATTTAGATTTTTGTGTTAATAAATGCTGGTGCACCTTCATGCAGTCATTCAGGAACTCAATATCATCTTCCTGTTCCGCCTTTAGCATTTCTTCTTTATTCAGTTTAATCAGTTTCTCGGTGTTCTTAAGTTTCAGTCTGTTCATAGCTGATTCTATATCTTCGAGATACTTATCTTCCAGTTTATCTATAATAATATCATACTTATGCTCCCAATTCGGACTAATATCATATTGCAAAGAGAGAATTTCAGCAATAAACTTGCTCACCTCGGGATTCATGTGATTAACAAGTTTTTTAACGTCAGGTTCACCTAACTCCAGCTGTTTATGGGTTTCATTAAGAACTTCGTGCACCAACTGATTTTCAATTTCAATATCATCCTGTGCTATTTCAGAAATAATAAAATGAGCTACATTCTGATATCCATCAAATGGCAGGTGGCCAAAATTAATAAGCAATCGCACCATATCTTTTTCTTGATAATCCTGCGCTTGTACATCAATCAATTGCTTAATTTCCTGCTCGTAATTTAGCGGCTGCTCTTCTGGCTCAGGAATTGTGGTGTGTGCCTGTTGTGATAATTTATTTCTGAGCAGGCGGTTTATTTCAGTAATGAGCAGCTGTTCTTCAACCTTTAATGCTAAAGATGTTTCTTTAATGAAGCCTGCGCGTTTAAATGCATCCGGAACTTTAGCAATGCTTTGTACCACTTCCTTAATAAGTTCTGCATTCTTAATAGGGTCAGTGCCGGCATCAGCAGAAAGGAGAGATGTTTTGAATCGTATAAAATCCTGTTTGTTTTCATCCAGATAGGCCGAAAATCCAAGCGGACCTTGCTTTCTGCAAAAGCTATCCGGATCTTCTCCGTCAGGGAAAAGCATTACTTTAACGTTTAGTCCGGCTTCCAATAACATATCTATACCACGTAATGATGCCTTGATACCTGCAGCATCACCATCATATAGCACACACACATTATCTGTGAATCGCTTAAGGAGTCTGATTTGATTTTCGGTGAGTGAAGTACCCGAAGAGGCCACCACATTTTCAACTCCCGCTTGATGCATTTGTATCACATCTGTATAACCTTCTACCAAATAAACATAGCCTGCTTTGTTTATGGCATTGCGGGCAAAGTATAATCCATAAAGTTCATTGCTCTTATGGTATAGTTCTGTTTCAGGAGAGTTAACATATTTTGGACTTTTTGGATCAGGTTTTAGAAACCTGCCGGCAAATGCAATGGGTTTGCCGTTTAAGCCATGTATGGTAAACATTACCCTTCCACGATAAGCGTCATAAAGCTTACCTTGTTCACTTTGTTTGATTAATCCTGATTTAATGAGCAACTCCTGATTGTATCCTGCTGCAAGAGCTGTTTGGGTAAAATGATCCCAATTGTCTTTTGCATAGCCAAGCTTAAATTTCTCAATAATTTCAGGCCTAAACCCACGCTCTTCAAAGTAGGAGAGACCTATGGCTATACCTTCTTCATCCTGCTGAAGATTGGCTGCAAAATATTGCTCAGCAAAGTTGTTGATGATTTGAAGGCTTTCTTTTTCACGCTGCTTTCTTTTTTCTTCTGCTAATGCCTCATCCGATATCTGAACCTCGGGCCATTCTATCTGATATTTTTCGGCTATAAACTTAAGTGCAGGAATATAATCGAGGTGCTCATATTCCATAATGAAATTAACCGAATTACCGGCTTTGCCGCAACCAAAGCATTTGTAAATACCTTTGGCAGGCGAAACAGTAAATGAAGGCGTTTTTTCCTGATGAAAAGGGCAGAGGCCAAGCAAATTAGCGCCACGTTTTTTCAACGAAACATAATCGCCAACTACCTCTTCAACACGGGCAGCATCAATAATTTCATCTATTTTAGATTGAGGTATCACGGAGTGCCAAGGTAAGAAAAAAAAGGATTAAGAAATGTAAAAAAGTGGCTTTGCCGGGAATCGAACCTGGATCTTGAGTTCCGGAGACTCACGTACTATCCATTGTACTACAAAGCCGTGCTACAAATATACGATAATTGCTCAACTTAGCAGAGCACGAGTACTATACTGAAAGAAAAAGGCTGCCTCACTCAGGGCAGCCTTATTACTATTTTTTACCACCCTTTGCCGGTGGTGGTGGAGCTGAAAGTGCTTTCTTAATATCAAGCGCCTCTTTATTCTCTGCGTCAAGCGCCAGTATCTTATCGTTGTATAGCTTTATATTGGCCTTTTCTTCTTTTTGGATATAGAAATATCTTAGATATGAATAAGCAGTTATCAGTTTCGATTTAAACTTATCAGGAGTTGCCTCTACCAACAAGATGAATATATCATAACTTTCTTTGGCTAATTGCAATTTCTCCGGTTCACTGAAAGTGGAGTTGATGTTTCCTTTATAAAAGTAAGACTCTGAATAATCTGGCTTAATCTCAATTATTTTATTAAATATTGAATCAGCTTTTATTAGCTGTTTGGAATTCATGCAAACAATGCCGAAGCGAACCAGATTAGGTAAGTCATTTTTTGTTGTTTTTGAAAAATATAAGGTATAGAAATCGCTTGACTCCTTGTATTTCTTAAGTTTAGACGTTACCTGTGCAGCTTCAACGATGGTTTCAATTTTACTGCCTTCCATAGAAATTGCTTTGTTAAACGCATTAATAGCAGCTGCCTCATTGCCAATGATTTTTGCATTTAGTCTGGCAAGATACTCATAGTCACTTATGATAATTTTGCTCTCATTTACCTTTGCAAGAAAATTTTCCATTGCATCAAGTCCCAGTTTATACTTTGTTGTATCTTTCTTAGCCTCGGCAACTTCATAGCAGCTATAACCCATCAGCCTATAAAGAAAAATATCACTTTGGTCGGCTTGCATGATGCTATTGATTTCATTTAAAGCTTCCTCATATTCTTTATTTCGGAATAGGATTCTGGCAAAACGTTTCTTGTTACCTAAACTGGGCTCTGAGTTTTCCAAGTACTTCACATAGGTTTCTTTCGCTTTTGCAAACTGACGTGTTTGGTAATAATATTCCGATAAATTCTTTAAAGCTGGAGCATAGTTTGCATCAACAGCCAGTGCACGCTGAAGTGCATCATTGGTAGCCTCTGCATTCTTAACGCTTAACCATATATATGAAATTCGGGTATATGCTTTAGGATTTTTTGGATTTAATGAAATAGCTCTTTCATACAAATCAGCTGCACCTCCTGCTTGCCCTGGATTTTTAAGTAAGCTTACATCGCCTGCGGTAATGATGGCTTCATAATTGTTTTTATCCAATTCCAAAGCACGGGTAATATGCCCATGTGCCGCATCAATCATTTTGTTTTCTTCAGGCGATATCATAGCCTGTGCTACAAGCCTCAAGGCATTTACGTCTTTTGATTTGCCATCTCTGCCTTTGCTAAACGAGAGGGCTTTATCAAAATAACCTGCGGCTTCATTGGTTTTGTTATCTTCCAACATCAACTCACCCAAACCAACATAATTCATAAAATTATTGGGTTCGGCTTGCAAGCCCGTGTTATATGCCCATAAAGCAGAATCGGGTTTAAATAAATTTAGATATGACTGGCCTAAGTAAAAATAATTGGCGCCCTTTGTTGGTTCTGTTTGGGTTAAATTGGTAAACACGTTACGTGCATATTCGTAACGGTCAAAATCAAGTGCACGTATTCCATCATCAGCTGTTTGTGCAAACGTTACTCCGGTAAGCAGTATTAATGCTCCCGATAGGCTTCTTCTTTTCATATAATTGGCAATCATCATGTGTTGTTATAATCCTTCGTTATTTACTTCTATAATTCTAATAGGTGCTGTAGCCGGAACCAAGCCCGACTTAAGCACAATACGCTGGCCCTTATCGCTGGCAATGAATGAGGCAAATCCTGTGCCTAAACCAACACGAGCCTCTCTACTTAGTATTTGAACCTTGCGCCAAAGCGGATATTGTTTAAGGCTAATATAGGCCTGCCATGGTTTCATGGTGCGGGCTTCAGCCTTATCCGGATATAAGGGAACTAGTTCTGCAACTTTAATTTTTGATAAAAAACCACGCATTAGGCTATCGTCCTTATCACTTATCCAGTTTACACCAATAATTCCTATGGCATTTTTATTTTGCTCCACATGTCCAATTACTTCGGGGTTTGATTGAACAGCAAAACAATGTGGTGCAAGTTTTTCGCCTTGAAGAACAGAATCCGTAAGATGTCTAACTGCTCCTGATTTAGGGCTATCAAATACTACCTGCAATTTACCTAAAGTTGATTTTGGATTGAGTTGATTCCATGAGGTGTAAGTGCCATTAAGTATTTGCTTTACCTGTTCAATTGTAAACACCGTATCCTTATTCTCATGATTTAAAATAATCGCAATTGCATCATAGGCAAAAGGTGAGTAGCGCGGGGTTATTTTTGCCGCATCCAATGCAGCTTTTTCTTCCGGAAGCATTTCTCTGGTAACAATAGCTATCCTTGCCGAGTCCTTCATCACCATATCAATGGCATCATACTCATTGGTATAAACAATATTAAGATGTGCATTGGGGTAAATGGATTCAAATACCGCCTCTTCAGCTTCTATAATTGGTTTCAGGCTTTCATCTGCAGATACCGTTATGGTGCCGCTTGTGGCGGTATCTTCGCCTTTGTTTTGCGTAGAATTGCCACCGCATGATGCAAGTGTCAATATACCCATAGCAAGCATTAAAATGTTAATTTGCCTCTTCATCATTACTTTTAATTTGACGGTAAAATCTGAAAATTCCATATCCCAAAAGCATCAATCCTAGTGCATAGCGCGTGCTTAATGAAATATTTGCAAATAAAGGCAAAAACAAGATGCTTACACCCATTACAAAATAAAAAATAGCCATGATTAGTCTGAAATATTTCAGTAATCCGGCTATTTTACGGTGTTTTTTATCGCTATTGATTTCTTTATTCAAAATGCATTACTGCAACTTAAATACGATAGGTAAAATCATGCGTAATACAACGGGCTTGCCATTTTGTTTGGCAGGTTTCCATGCAGGCATTGTTTTAACTACTCGTGTGGCTTCTTCTTCAAGTCCCCAGCCTAGTTTTTTTACAATTTCTATATTAGAAATGTTACCATCTTTATCAACCACAAACTGCAATACCACGCGGCCTTCAATGCCATTCTCACGGGCCATTGGCGGGTATTGTATATTTTTACTTAAGAACGCCATCATGGCTTCCTGCCCTCCCGGAAATTCAGGCATTTGTTCTGCGAAGGTTACAATCTCAGTAGCTTCTTCACCTGTCAATCCATCTCCTGATTCAAGCAAACTAGCATCCACACCTTCAGGGTCGCCCTCAACCGTTTTATTGCCAGCATCTTTATCTTTCATATCGTCCTGTGTTGGTGGTGGCTCATCCGGAACCTCTTCATCAGGCTTAATTTCAGGAGGGGTAAATTTAACTGTAGATTTTAATGGTGGAGGTGGCTCTACCGGAGGTGGAGGCGGTTGATCTTTATCAACCGGTGGTGGTTCTTCCAGTGTATTTACTTCAACAACTTTCACATCTTCCAAATCTTTAGGAACAAGCCCTTTGATATAATTTACAATCATTGGCGCTGATATAGCCAGTGTAAAAAAAACAATGGCAAAGAGAACGCCTTTGTTGGTGTACTCGTTACTCTTTTTTCTAAGCACATAGGCTCCATAATTTTGGTTACGGCCTTTAAAAACCAGATCAACCCAGTTTCCGTCAAATATGTTTATTTTACCAAGTGCCATAATTATTCGAGGTTAACGGTTTTAAGCATTTCCATTTCAATATCACTGATATCAACGACTGCGTAGCGACCAATATTGCAAATCAGCATTTCGTCCAAAATGTCAATCATGTTTTTATATTTGGATTTATCGGTGGCTTTTATTACCACTATAAGCCCATCTTTAAAACTTTTTATCTGGCTTGCATGCGCTTTGTAGGTTGGCTCATCTATTTGCCCCATATTGAGTTGCTGCTTATAGATGGCAATTGAGTCAATATTTGGGTTGCGGGCCTTGTTTTCCTTAATTAAGGTTGCGCGTATGCCACCCGGAGAGTAATCTGTAATCATTGGTGTGCCAGGCTCACCGTTTTGTTGTATAAAATAATATACCACTTTATCATCTTTGGTAAGCAGCAGTGTAACTGCCTGCGATGCTTTTACCTTGGTTTTTTCTTCCTCGGTTTTCACATCCTTATCAGGCATATTAATTTCCATGGTTTGCGGCTTATTCATGCTGGTGGTGAGCATGAAGAAGGTAATGAGGAGGAATCCCAAATCCACCATTGGGGTAAAATCTACCCTGGTAGAAAGTTTTTTGCCTCGTTTCTTACCGCCTTTGTGTTTACCACCACCGCCACCGCCTTCTATTTCAGCCATTTTACTTCTTTCGTTTAATAGGTTAAATTACTCAGGGCGTTCCATACTTGTAATAAAGTTGAAACGGTTTACTTTTCTTTCCTGTAGTGTTGCAATAACTTTTTTCACTACCGGATAGTTTGTTTCTCTGTCACCTTTTACAGCAATGCGTACAACATTATTTGCAAGACGCGTTTGCCATATCCAATCAGAAAGTTCATTGTTTAATGAATCGCAAGGAATACCCGATTGGGTTACCTTGAGCCTTTCTTCTGATTTCATATCCAATAACTGCGGCAATTGGGCAATAGGCACCCCGAAAGTAGACATTAGGGAGAATTCCTTAATCTGCTTTTCGGTGAAAGAGATCTTATATTTTTCAGCCATGCTTCTCAATACCTTTTCTCTGGTAGGCTGTCCATCTACACCAAAAAATACGCGGTCGTTTTTATCAATGGTTATTAAAATGACATTCGACTCGGGCAATTTAATTTCAGAAATGGAAGAGGGGGTATCTACAATAACAGGCTCGTCCGGTTTGAACTTCGTAGCAAGCATAAAAAAGGTAAGCAGGAGGAAAGCCACGTCTGTCATGGCCGTCATGTCTACCGTTGTGCTTTTACGAGGTACTTTAACTTTTGGCATGTGTTAAATAATTAAATGATTGAATAATAAAACTTGAAGCAGCGGATTTTGATTATTTATCCGATTATTTC
>JBILGC010000021.1:0-32159 GCA_044351265.1 Bacteroidia bacterium | reverse complement strand
CGTGCAGGTCGGAACTTACCCGACAAGGAATTTCGCTACCTTAGGACCGTTATAGTTACGGCCGCCGTTTACTGGGGCTTCGATTCAATGCTTCGCTTACGCTGACATCCCCTCTTAACCTTCCAGCACCGGGCAGGTGTCAGGCCATATACATAATCTTTCGATTTAGCATAGCCATGTGTTTTTGATAAACAGTCGCCTGGGCCATTTCACTGCGGCCCCCCGAGAGGGGCACCCTTTATTCCGAAGTTACAGGGTTAATTTGCCGAGTTCCTTAACCGTGGATCACTCGAGCACCTCAGGATTTTCTCCTAGACTACCTGTGTCGGTTTGTGGTACAGGCACTTGCAGCTTAAGCTAGCGGTTTTTCTTGGCAGTCGGATTAGAATCACTATCCACTTGTCCGAAGACTTGCGGTACTATCACTTTCGACATTCATTGCGGATTTGCCTACAACGAATATATCTACAAGCTTTAACGAACTATTCCGTCAGTTCGCGGATTTTTCACTCCTGCGTCACCACATCGCACTGCAAATGGTTCAGGAATATTAACCTGATGTCCATCGGTATTGCTTATTTGCTTAACCTTAGGTCCTGACTAACCCTGATCCGATTAACGTTGATCAGGAAACCTTAGTCTATCGGTGGAAAGGTTTCTCACCTTTCTTATCGTTACTTATGCCTACATTGGCTTTTCTACACGCTCCAGCAAAACTCACGTTTCACCTTCAGCGCCTGTAGAATGCTCCCCTACCACTTCTTACGAAGTCCACAGCTTCGGTACTAAACTTGATGCCCGTTTATTATCCACGCCCGATCGCTCGACTAGTGAGCTGTTACGCACTCTTTAAATGAATGGCTGCTTCCAAGCAAACATCCTAGCTGTCTTAGCGATTGGACCACGTTAGTTCAACTTAGTTTAGATTTGGAGACCTTAGCCGATGGTCTGGGTTCTTTCCCTCTCGCCCTCGGACCTTAGCACCCAAGGGCTCACTCCCGAGAAACATGTCATCAGTATTCGGAGTTCATCTGAGCTCGGTAGGTTTTGACACCCCCTCACCCAATTGGTAGCTCTACCTCTGTGACACTCTTACTCGAGGCTGTTCCAAAAAACATTTCGGGGAGTACGAGCTATCTCCCAGTTTGATTAGCCTTTCACCCCTACCCACAACTCATCCCGTAGCTTTTCAACGCTAATGAGTTCGGACCTCCATGACGTGTTACCGTCACTTCATCCTGGTCATGGGTAGATCACTCAGGTTTCGCGTCTAGCTCTACTGACTAAGCGCCCTATTCAGACTTGCTTTCGCTTCGGCTGCGGTCCATAGGACCTTAACCTTGCCAGTAAAGACTAACTCGTAGGCTCATTATGCAAAAGGCACGCCATCACTCCACGAAGGAGCTCTGACCGCTTGTAAGCGTATGGTTTCAGATTCTTTTCACTTCCCTGTTCGGGATTCTTTTCACCTTTCCTTCACAGTACTAGTTCGCTATCGGTCTCTCAGTAGTATTTAGCCTTACCAGATGGTGCTGGCAGATTCACGCAAGGCGTCTCCGACCCCGCGCTACTCAGGATACTGCTAGGTAATATAAACTTACGTTTACGGGGCTATCACCCTATATTGCTTACCTTTCCAGGTAATTCAACTTCATTTATATATTCCATGTTGCAGTCCTACAACCCCAGCAATGCCGAAACATTACTGGTTTGGGCTGTTCCCTGTTCGCTCGCCACTACTTAGGGAATCACTAAATTGTTTTCTATTCCTCCGCTTACTTAGATGTTTCAGTTCAGCGGGTTGGCTTTAAGTCAGTTATACTGACGGGTTTCCCCATTCGGACATCTACGGATCAAAACTTCTCAGCAGTTCCCCGTAGCTTTTCGCAGCTTGGCACGTCCTTCATCGCCTCTGAGAGCCAAGGCATCCCCCATACGCCCTTAGTAACTTAAGATTATTTAATATCCTAAAATTTGAGGTTACTCTTACTCTTATGTAAAATTGTGTTTTCTTTCAATATGTCAAAGAACTTTTCCAGCAGAACAATTTCTAGCTGAATGGTGGAGAATAACGGATTCGAACCGTTGACCCCCTGCGTGCAAGGCAGGTGCTCTAGCCAGCTGAGCTAATTCCCCAATAGCAAATGATGTTGTAGTCCCGCCCAGATTTGAACTGGGGACCTCTACATTATCAGTGTAGCGCTCTAACCAACTGAGCTACGAGACTATGTGATTAATCAAGCATACTCGGAAGGTTAGTACCTCCTGATTTAGCTATTGGTTGCACTGAGGCTTTACCAAGTTTAAAGAACAAATTTGAAGATGAGTGAAATAGCAGACATAGTTTCGAAATCCTAAACTCTAGAAAGGAGGTGGTCCAACCACACCTTCCGGTACGGTTACCTTGTTACGACTTAGCCCCAGTCATCGGTTTTGCCCTAGGCCATTCCTTGCGGTTATGGACTTCAGGCACTCCCAACTCCCATGGCTTGACGGGCGGTGTGTACAAGGCCCGGGAACGTATTCACCGGATCGTTGCTGATATCCGATTACTAGCGAATCCAACTTCATGAGGTCGAGTTGCAGACCTCAATCCGAACTGAGAACGGTTTTTTGAGATTAGCTTCATGTTGCCATGTTGCGACTCATTGTACCGCCCATTGTAGCACGTGTGTAGCCCTGGACGTAAGGGCCATGATGACTTGACGTCATCCCCACCTTCCTCACTGTTTACACAGGCAGTCTCTTTAGAGTCCCCAGCATAACCTGATGGCAACTAAAGATAGGGGTTGCGCTCGTTGCGGGACTTAACCCAACACCTCACGGCACGAGCTGACGACAGCCATGCAGCACCTTGTTTTGTGCCCCTTGCGGGGAAGCCACCTTTCGGCAGCGGTCACTCACATTCAAGCCCAGGTAAGGTTCCTCGCGTATCATCGAATTAAACCACATGCTCCTCCGCTTGTGCGGGCCCCCGTCAATTCCTTTGAGTTTCAATCTTGCGATCGTACTTCCCAGGTGGCATACTTAACGCTTTCGCTTGGGTCCTGACTGTATATCGCCAAAACCGAGTATGCAACGTTTAGGGCGTGGACTACCAGGGTATCTAATCCTGTTTGATCCCCACGCTTTCGTGCCTCAGCGTCAGTTATGGTTTAGTAGCCTGCCTTCGCAATTGGAGTTCTGTATCATATCTAAGCATTTCACCGCTACATGATACATTCCAGCTACCTCAACCACACTCGAGACTTTCAGTTTCAATGGCAATTCTACAGTTAAGCTGCAGGCTTTCACCACTGACTTAAAAGTCCGCCTACGCACCCTTTAAACCCAGTAAATCCGGACAACGCTAGGATCCTTCGTATTACCGCGGCTGCTGGCACGAAGTTAGCCGATCCTTATTCTCACGGTACCGTCAACACATTACACGTAATGTGGTTTCTTCCCGTACAAAAGCAGTTTACAACCCATAGGGCAGTCATCCTGCACGCGGCATGGCTGGATCAGGGTTTCCCCCATTGTCCAATATTCCCTACTGCTGCCTCCCGTAGGAGTCTGGTCCGTGTCTCAGTACCAGTGTGGGGGGACATCCTCTCAGACCCCCTACTGATCGTAGCCTTGGTGAGCCATTACCTCACCAACTAGCTAATCAGCCGCATGCCCATCTTAAACCACCGGAGTTTTAGAGGAGTGTAGATGCCTACACGCCTCGTTATGCGGTATTAATCCCTCTTTCGAGGGGCTATTCCCCAGTTTAAGGTAGGTTGCATACGTGTTACGCACCCGTGCGCCACTCTCACAGTCGTATTGCTACAACTGATCCCGTTCAACTTGCATGTATTATGCCTGCCGCTAGCGTTAATCCTGAGCCAGGATCAAACTCTCCGTAGTAAAAGATTATTTGATTGTCTGACTTATAGATTTGAAACTCTTGTAATATGTTATTACAAGGGTCCGCTATTTCATCACTTCAAAGAACATTATATCAAGTGCCTTGCGGCTGATATTTCATTTTTAAATCCCGTTCATTTCTGAAAGGGGGTTGCAAAGGTAAGCGTTATTTATATTTTGTCAAGATATTTTTTAAAATATTTTTTGACGCTTGATTTTATTCATTCAATATAAGAATAATATAAACCTAATAAAAATAGAACTTTTGCTGAAGCCCGTTTTAATAACGGGACGGCAAAGGTAAGTGGATATTTGTTATCTGCTAATTTATTTTAAAAAAACTTTATACTAGCTTGTTTTACAGGGGTAAAAAAAGGTGCTTTTTAAAACAATCATTTCTGCTGGTATAATTGCCAAGATGGCTATATTTTCGCAACTTATTATTTAACACGTTATTATATGATTTACTTTGAGAAACACAAGAATTTACTAATTGAAGCGAAAAATGCATTAATAAATAGGAATTATTATACCCCATATCCTGAATTACCCAAATTCTATGGAGAGGACGGAGATTCTAAAGCGATGGCCTACATAAGTTCGATAATGAATGAGAACTTTTCTGAGTTAATGCAGGATGCTGAGATAGGTTTTGCAGGTGAGGAGATATCTCCTTATCTTCAACTTGGTATTGGAGTAAAATATCCTCAGTGTGCTACGACAAGCTACATAAACCTTGCTCTGCAAGCTTGGGGTATCTGGAAAAATGTTTCAGTGGATGAGCGTGCAGGCATCTTAGTTGAATCGCTTGAACGCATTAAGCTTAGATTTTTTGATATTGCTTACGCAACTATGCATACTACCGGTCAATCTTTTATGATGTCGTTTCAGGCATCGGGCCCACACTCTAATGATAGGGCGCTTGAAGCAATTTGTGTTGCGCATTCTGAATTAACAAAGCATGTAAGAGAAACAGACTGGATTAAACCCATGGGTAAGTTTGAATTAAAAATCCATAAAACATGGAAGCCGGTACCGAGGGGATTATCTCTCGTAATAAGTTGTTCCACTTTTCCAATCTGGAATACTCTACCCGGAGTTTATGCCAGTTTGATGACAGGAAATCCAGTAATTATTAAGCCACATCCAAGAGCTGTGCTTCCAATTGCTATAGTTATTGGTGAAATTCAAAAACTATTTAAAGAGGTCGGTATTGATCCAAAACTCATTCAATTGGCATGTGATACACTTGAGCATCCGATAACGAAAGATTTGGCTTCCAACGAAGCCGTAAAGCTTATTGATTATACCGGTGGTAGTGAATTTGGTAACTATATTGAAAGCTTAGGTAAAATGTCATTTACGGAAAAGGCAGGAGTTAATTCAATTATACTTGATTCAGTGAATGATTTTAAATCAGTAGCACAAAATATCGCCTTTAGCGCCTCCCTTTATACCGGTCAAATGTGCACTGCTCCTCAAAATATATTCATACCTGCTGAGGGCGTTAAGACCCATGATGGTATAATTTCATTTGAAGAGGCAGCTAAACAGCTATGTGAAGCTATAAGCGGATTAGTTGATAATCCCAAAGCAGGTCCAGCCACCTTAGGTGCTGTTCAATCTGAGTTAACCTTAAGCAGAGTGAAGAATTCGTCAAGTTATAAAGGTAAAATACTACTCGAAAGTAAAGCTATTAAGAATGAAGAATTCCCTGATGCTCGCATTGCCACACCGGTTGTTATTGCATTAGACAAGTTAGACGAAGCCACTTATTCGCAGGAATGTTTTGGTCCGATTGTATTTATTATAAAGACTGAATCGACCGCGGATTCACTTGAATGTGCAAGAAAGCTTGCAGCAACAAAAGGTGCAATTACCTGCGGAGCCTACAGCACAGATATCGCTATGATGGATATGATAGCAGACACGATGAACAGCGTATTCACTCCTGTATCTTTTAACTTTACCGGAGCGGCCTTCATTAATTCTCATGCAGCATTTAGTGATTACCACGTAACCGGAGGAAATGCTGCTGGAAATGCAAGTTTTACAAATACAGAATTTATTTCAAAGAGATTTGTTTGGGTAGGTAACAGATACGCATAACAGAGTGGCGATTTTTGCCAGAAGGCACACTGGTATATTATACTAGTAAGCTTGGTAACCTTTAAACTGGATAGAATGAAATACGCCAAATGTTGTTTGTCTGCTTCCTATGTGAAAAGTGAAAGTGGTTTGGTCTGACTCATTTGCTGTACCTGTAGTTTTTAGTGTTAACTGATGTTTACCTTGAGGCATAATTACGCGAGTGTAGTTGATGGAGTTTGGAAGCAATTGCCAGTTTCTGGTGTCAGCCTGTTCAGTAATAGCATTTACAATACTTAGGGCTGCTCCTAAACCCTGATTTTCTTTTCTTACCATTTCCTCAGCAACTTGCTTTAATGCCAACCTAATTAATGCTTCACTTAACTCTTTAACCATCCTATCTTCGAGAGATTTATATGCGATAGCATCTACATTTTCGCCCATTTCAAGAGGGGCGGTTATATTAAGAGAATCATTTAACAAAATGGCTTTGTTATAATATGGCTGTCTGCTGATGTATCTTGGGAATGCTACACGTATTATTTTAAGCCTAGAGAGGCTATTGCTTTGCTCGGAATCACCAACATAATAAGGGAAATTAAGGCCCAAATCATGATTAACAAAATTAACCCATCCGCCACCTGCAGGAGAAATTGAAAAATTAATACTTGCCTCATCCTTGATAGGCCCGAAACCATTATTCCAAAAGAATATTAAATTACCAGAAGAAGGATCTTCAGGGATATAATTAAGTTTAAAATCAGCTTCGAATTTGCTTTGATCATCATAGAAGCCGCTTAAATGGGCGGTTCTAATCAAGTCTTTCTTCAATTGAAGTGGGACAGGTGTTGCAAGCTGCAACTGATAATCTTCCTTATATACCTGATAAGCGTTTCTGTAAGCAATGAAAGCATTGTTATAATCACGCTGCGCATCATAGATTATGCCAAGCAAATTATGGGCAAAGGCATCACGCTTATATTTATTTTTACCTTTTGTATAATCCGTTATTCTTTGCATTTTGATAAGCATGCGTTTTGCTTCTACTAAAGCTTCATCTAAGTAACCCATTTGGGCATAGTTGACAGCAGTATAGTAATGCAGCAGAATTTGCTCGAAAAATTCACCGGGGTAAGGCTCAACCTTGGGATTAGTAATAAAAGAAACAGCTTTTGCCGCAATATTCTTCTGATAATCTTCTATATAATAGTCGGCCAGTCTGAAATATTTATTGCTCTCTTCTGGCTTATTATTCATCCAAAGTACTGTACCTCGATTAAAATAATAAAGAAGAATATCCTTCTTTTTTTGTATGCTATTATTATCCAAAAGCTTCTCTGCAGACTCCAAATCGCCTCTATAAACTGCCTGCATCAGTACTTCATTCTTCTGATAGTATGTTGCACATGAGACAATAAAAAAAGTAGAAGCAAGAAGGCAGTAGAAAATACTGTTTCTTTTGAAGGATTTCACGAAAGGAATATTGACAGCTTAGTTTTTAATGTACTTCTTAATCTTTTTCTCACCAATCCATACCTTTTCATTGGTTTCAAGATTGGTAAGTTCTAAATTAATTTGATAAGCTACCGTTTTCTGGTTTTTATATTGGTCGATTATTGATGTAATCACACCATTTAGCATAAAATCTGCTCCTTTTTCTTTACCCCATTTTTTGCGAGTTTCTTCTGAAGCAAATGTTTGTTGATCATTTCGTTCTTCTCTTACCTGATTTCTTTCATCGGCAGATTGCACTACCGATACTGTCCCAGAGTTAATAAATGCCTTCTCAAGATCTTTTATGAAGGTCAATGACTCAATGTGCTCCGAGGATTTGTTTTTTACACTACCCACGATTACAGTTGGTTTTTTACTGTACTTCTGCTCGAATTCAGAGCGCCAAGGGCGGGTAAGCACATCAGTAATCATTTCATTTGCCACCAATTTAGAATCAGTATCGTTCCAGCGACCACTGATATCGGTTTGCTGATTTGGGTCAATTCTAGTTACCTTTCTGTTGGCACATGACGCAAAGAGCATAATTGATGCAATTGCTGGCGCAATTATTAATTTACGTATCATAACTTTTTAGATTTAGGGTATTTAATACAAATCCTGTTCCAAAAGTAATGAAACCGAAATGAACTTTAAATAAAACAAAAAAAGCCTCATAAAGAGGCTTTTATAAATATTATTTGAATTTATTCCACGATTAATGTGCCTTGCATAGCCATCCAATGGCCGGGATATGTGCAGATATAGGTGTAAGTGCCAGGCTCAGGTGCTGTAAACTCCACAGTTACAGTGGTGCTAGGCTGGCTAACAGCGGAACCAGCTATTACGCTAGGATTGGATGCATTAAAATAGTTTTGATCTTTAAGGTTAAGACCTTCCATAGCGACATCTTTTTCGGTTCCTTGCTTTACAAAAACAATATTATGAAGCATGGCAGCATCACTTCCTTTGTTGGTAAGATTTACCTTAACCTTAGACCCGGCCTTTACTTTTAACTCTTTGGTATCATAACTCATCTCTGCCATGGTATTGCCTATGGCGTTGATAGTAAATTCATAGGTTTGAGGTGTTGACTGCTGTTCTGAACCAGTGCTTCCTGTTTTTGCCTGTTGATTGCCACCGCCACAGCTAACTAAAGCCAAAGCGAATGCTGAAATGATAAGTAGTTTTTTCATGAATTGAATATTTTAAGATATCTGATTAACGCGGAATTAACCCTTTAAGTTTTTTCTTGGCCTCCTCTTCTACTTTCTTTTTTGCTTTTTCCGACTCAGCTTTAGCTTTTTCTTCTGCTTCCCTTCTTGCTTTTTCAGCTTCTGCTTTTAATCTATCTACCTCAGCGCGTGCCTTAGTTTCCGCTTCTTTTCTAACTCTATCAGCCTCTGCTTTAGCCTTTGCTTCCAATTCTTTTTTCTTTTTATCTACCTCTGCACTTAGCTGGTCTTTTAAATTACCAGCTTCTTGTTTTGCAATATCTTCAAGATTAGTTGAAACAGATGGGTTGGTGAATGTGCCACCTATTTTAATCCCCACATTAACTGAGCCTGACATATTTATGTTTGAACCGGCCTTCTTATTTGCAGCAGACAACATATTTTCTAAAGCTGCGTTAGTACTGCCTAATTCTTTGCGTGCTACAGGAGTAGTAACAGTATAGTCAATAGTTTGATCTAATCCGGTGCTTCCGCTCAAGGTTAGTTTGTGACCAGCCATGCTTAAATCAAACGGTTGGGTATAAACCCGTCCCTTTTCAACCTTAAACTTTATATTGATATTGGTTAATGAAGGTTTTTTAAGTTGTTCATTTTTCAATAATTCACCAATTTTTTCAAACACTTTAACTCCTTCTATATCTGCATGGGGAATTGTTAGGAGACCTTCTGCAAAGAGTGATTGATAATCGGGATTCAACTTTTGATTTAGCTCAGTAACCAATTTGAAAGAAGCAGACATACTACCTTTTGTATGTTCGGCAATTGGAGCTATTTGTTTAACGGTATTAAAAGTTGAAAAAGCTTTTTGAACATCAAGATTTCTGATGCCAAAATTCATTGAAACTGATGGTTTTTTGGGATTAGGTGTCTCATAATACCCATCAATAGAAATATCGGACCCTAATGTTTTTAGTTGAATTTCATTAAAGGCCAGCTTCTGGTCGGCAACATTAACCTGACCTTTGAAGTCTGAAATTTCCATATTGGTATATATCATCTTCTTAATGCTGCTGTTGAGGGTAAAGTTAATATTGGCGGGTATTACAGGTGCAGAAATAGAACTTGTATCAGGTGTCTTATTCTCTTTAACCTGAGGTTCTGAACTCATAAACTGATTTGCATCTAATAATTCAGAATTAAAATACAATGTGCCTGTTAAGGTACCTTTACCCAGAAAATAAGGAAAGAAATTGGTCAAATCTCCAGATAAACCAATGTCTGAGTTGCCAATATATGCATTAAACGAAGCCAATTTTACCACCTTTGGGCTAAACTGCAGTTCAGCTTTGGAAATACTCAATTTGCCGGGCAAATCTGTAGAGTTAACAATAAGGTTACTCATTATTAATGCACCAGAGGCATCAAAATTCTCATAGTTGCCTTGCTGCACAGTGGATACTTTAGCTTTTAGGTTGGCATTGATTAAACCAGTTAAGTCTGTACCTTGCTGCAATGGTACTATTTTAGACATGTTTGCCAAGTTAATCTGACCTTGCAGTGTCGCATCGATAGTAGGATCAATAGGATTGGTAACTAATAAATTTGCATCAAAAGGATCTCCTGCCAGTTCAAGATGAAATTTTGATAAATCAATTTTTGTATTGTTGATATCCCCGTCTGGGTTGGTCACAGCCAAATTTATTTGAATATTTTTCGCGTCAGCCGGAAGAGATGGATACTTGAACATGGCATTTTCAACCAATAAATTAAAAGAAAAGGCAGGTAGCTTATTCTGATTATAGGTACCTTTAGCAAAACCATTGAAACCAAGCTTGCCGGATGTTTGTACAGTGGCAAAATCTTTGGTGTATATTCCTGGAACCAGAGAAAGAAAGCTCTTAAAATCTGCTTTTGATGCGGCATATGTTAAATCAAGCTTAATATCATCATTTACCAATTGCACGTAACCATCAAATGAAAATACTAATTCATTTAATCCAATTTCATTATTCTTAAAAGTATATTTAAAATTTTTATTGTCGGCATCAATTGCTGCTTTAAATGCAGTATTAACGTTATTGAGATAGGTAATACCCGACTGAGCTATTGTTGTTTGTTCTATTCCGAGCAACATATTCATTTCAACCTGATCACGAGTGATATCTCCTTCTAGCGTATAATTCAAATTCACCAGTTCAGCAGATGTATTTGCCGCTAAATCATTATATTTAATAACTGCATTCTTTACTTCTAGTTTTTTGAGTGCTATGTGGAATTGACCTGCTGAAGTATCCACAGGTTCTTGAGCTGCAGAATCAGAACCGGATTTGGCTATATCCCAATTTGCTTTACCATCTTTAAGAACAATGGCATTAATATAAGGTTGATTCAAATAAACTTTGCGTATTTTAATCTGATCTCCTTTGATTACAGACATTAAATCCAGTGAGGCAGAAAACTCCTTCAGATATAACAAAGTGTCATTTTCAAATTCATTTATTCCAATAATGCTTAAGTTATTAAGACCTAAGGTAAAATCAGGGAAGTTAGAAAAGAGGTTTAATGTGATATCATCACTAAAATTAATTTTGGCATTTACATTTTCGTTGGCTGTTTTCCTTGCAAGGTCTAAAATTTTTCCTTTAAACAAAATGGGAGCTACAACTGCTATAAGCAAAAGCAGAAGTAAGAATGCCATTAAAGCATAGAATACTTTTTTCATTTTATTGAGATTTTTTGAATGAGCAAAGGTAATAAACTATCTTATTTAAGTGTTTTTAACACATATAAATTGCAAACCAGTTACAGTTTAAGGTGTAATATTCCGTTTTCTGAAATGGCTTATCCGAATTTATGGTGAAGAGCTGAGTAAACTATCGCATGAAGAAGAATTAATTACGACCATTAGTAACGCCAAAAAGTTATATGTAGAAGGCATAAACAAGGGGTTTTGAACGAAAAGCTTATGCGCTCCAATGATTAGCTAGATTTTTATTGAGAAAAAAGCTACTATTACACGAGAAATAATCCAAATTAATTCAGGTCTTTCTCATTTTTACGCTTGAAGTCTTCTTTGTCTTTTTCCATTTGATCCATTTTCTTTTGCTGTCTTTTTTTCTCTTCCCCAGCGTTTTTGGCAGTGTTGCAGGCAATAAGGGTTATGGCACAAGCTACAAGAATTAATTTAATAGTCTTCATATGGTTAAAATTATCCAAAAATACTGCCAAATCCTATTTTAGCCAAACCTCGGTGGCACCTCCTCCATATATTAAAGGATCAGCATCTTTAAACTCCTTTACCAAAGATTTGCTTGCACTTAGAAGATTTTTAATCTTATTCTTTAGAAAATGATTACCTACACCATGTATGAAAATAATCTTCTGTTTTTTAAGCACGAAAGAGTACTCAAGCGCTTTCTCTGCAGTCTGCATCTGAATGGATACAATATCTGATGCCGAAAGTCCTTTAAAATCTTGAATTAGTTTTTCAGCATGTAAATCAATTACGTTATCAACTGAGCCTTTGGTAATAATATTTGTTGGATTAACGGCAGCTGATGCCGAGAAATCATGGTTTTTAAGTTTGGCAATATCGGCCGTAGACAGTGGATCGTCAATTCTTAAGCATATCGCTTGTTTATTTAGGAAGTAACATGTTTTAAAAGCAGCAAAGAATTCCTTTTGTGATATTTTGAATTGCTTGCAGAGAGGTTGTTTTATTATTCCATCATGCGCAAGGGACAGGAAACTTATCTGAAAAAAAAGATGACTCCACTCTTGAAAATCCTGAATATTCAAGCGGGCTAATTTGATTGTTTGCTCAAGCTCTGCTTCACCCTTCCATTCAAGGTGATATTTCTTATCCTTGTAACGATAAACTACTACATGAATCCAGTCTGTTTCTGAGTTATGTAGGTAAAAATCGTACTCCATATCCGTTTGCTTATCAAATGCTATATGAATACCATAATGTAGTTTTACGAAATGTGGTTTTTGTGTAGCCGCTTTAACTTCCTGTGGTCTGATAAATACATCATCTATTCTCACTAATTCTGAAACCAGAACTGGTATTTCAAAATCATCTTCAATTGTTACTCCTGCTGTAATACCTTCAAGACGAGTTACCACACCCTGTATGTTTTCATTTACAAACCTAACTTTATCTCCAAGACTCACTCTGCTCATTTCCCTGCTACCATCAGTATTTCTTTCAAACGTGCTCCAAGTGCTCTAAGATATAATTCAGCTATCTGATTTACGTTATTCTCTGGACCGGCTTTTATTGTTAATGTTTCCGCACGCAGCAGGTCACCTGTTTTATCTAATAAATTATAATGTATGGTAAATTCTCTCTTATAATCCTGTTTTAACCATTCTATTGTGTTTTTATTGGTAGTACCTATTTCGAATTGGGTAATAAAGAGAATATACTGATGGTTATACTTTCTAAAGAGGTATGGAAAAATATCGCGTTCTGTTAACATGCCTAGCATAACCGCAGAATCACAAATCCAGAAGGTCTGATCTTTTGATTTCCTTGAATACTTTTCCAGAAATAACTTCTCTTTACTACTCTCTTCACTTCCTTTTTCTTTCATATATTCTATTTTCTGCTTACTGCTATAAAGCGTATAACGAGTGCATGCATAGATACGATTAAGATCCTTTTCACCATCCAGGCTATTTGATCGCAATAAATTTACCACATCAAAAGCTGAAAGCAGTTGATGATAAATATTCAAATCTAATTGATTTCTTAGCTGGTTCCTTATTTGAGGCTCACCCATTTTTGAATATCTTGAAATATCCTGATCTGCGTCACTGAAGTACATCATGGGCTGAAAAGGCACAAGTAATATTTTTGATGTAGTTCCGGTAGAGTCAGTTGTGGAAGTTGAAAGCATATTTGTTTGGGCATGTACGGCAGTGATGCACAACAACAAGATAGGCCATAGTCTTAGCATTTGTTTATATATTTAAGTATAAACAAATTTAAGCGTTGATTTGGGTTAGTAATCCACAACTATTTGGCAATAAGTTGCCAAATGTCGTTTCCAAAAATCAGTACCATTAGGGTAAGCAGAATTATCATTCCAACTGTTTGGATTCGCTCCATGGCCTTATCATTAAGGGGCCTACCAATAATCATTTCAATGATGAGCAAGACAACATGGCCACCATCCAAAGCAGGAATAGGAAGGATATTCATGAATGCAAGACCCAATGAGATGAGCGCAGTGAATAACCAAAATCTGCTCCAAATCCATTCACCACCATAAAATTTCGCAATACCAATTGGGCCTTGCACAGCCTTATTTGGCGGTATATCACCATTTATAATCCTGCCCCACCCTTTTACCTGTGCAGATATAGTTTCAACAGCCTTTTTAACCCCAATAGGGAATGCGGCCAAGAATGTAGGCTGAATTGTATCATAGCGTAATGCTTCTGGATTTGGTGAAATTCCAATTTTGCCCTCAGGAGTTACCTCTATTTCTGTAATAATTGTATCCGTATTTCGCAATAAAGAAAATGTCGCATGCTTTCCCGCCAATTCTTTCAGTTCAGACTGCAACAAATCGAAATAAGGCACAGGGATGTTATTGACCGTAAGAATACGGTCTCCCGGTTTTAAACCAGCATTATCTGCAGGTAAACCGCTTACGGTTTCTGCAATGGTAAACTCAAAACGGGGTGAGAGGAAATCAAGTTTTTCTGACTCTGCATATTCCTTTGCGAAGGTTGCAGGCAGCAAGATGCTTGTATCAATTCCATTTCTTTCTAATGTGTAGGCTGTATTCTCACCCAATATCTCTGATGAACTCAATGCGTTTTCAAAATAAATAATCTCTTTACCGTTTACACTTTTAATTTTATCACCATCTTTAAAGCCAACCTTTTCAGCCAAATCAGAAGCCACAATCCCATGCGTAAGTGAACCATTGAGGGTATATCTCTCGCCATAGTGATAGGACATCATGGCAAAAATGAAAATACCTGCAATAATATTCATTACTACGCCACCAATCATCACAATTATGCGCTGCCAAGCAGGTTTGCTTCTAAACTCCCAAGGTTGTGCAGGTTGTTTCATGGCCTCTTTATCCATACTCTCATCAATCATGCCTGCTATTTTAACATAACCACCAAGTGGCAACCAACCAATACCCCATTCGGTTTCGCCACGTTTGAAACTGAAAAGTTTTATACCCCAAGCATCAAAGAAGAGATAAAACTTTTCAACCTTTATACCAAAAGCCTTTGCAGCCCAGTAGTGGCCTAGTTCATGTAAAATAACCAAAATAGAAATGCCCGCAATAAGCTGGGCAGCCATAATAAGTCCTTGCATTTATTCTGTTTTAAAAAGTTTTGCGAAAATACGGATAAATACGAAACAAGCGGTTTTTTCTAAATTAAAGACATTGCCACTTCCCTTGTTTCCTTGTCTGTTTGAACATAATCATCCAGCGTAGGTTCTTTTACATGCTTAACCTTTGTCATGCATGCTTCATTCAAATCAGCAATCTGTAGAAATTTAATTTTGTCTTTTAAGAAAGCATCTACAGCAATTTCATTTGCTGCATTTAGTATGCAAGCCATGTTGCCACCTGCATTCATTGCTTCATAGGCAAGTGCCAAGTTTCTAAAGGTATCTAAATCGGGCACCTCAAATGTTAAGTTATTCACCTCTGTAAAACTCATACGCTTAAATGAAGAGGAAACTCTGTAAGGATAAAAAAAGGCATAATGAATGGGAAGCTTCATATCAGGCAAACCCATCTGAGCTTTAATACTTCCATCATTAAACTCAACCATGCTGTGTATGATACTTTGCGGATGAATAACGGCTTCAATCTGCTCCGGCTTTAATCCAAATAACCATTTGGCTTCTATAACCTCAAGGCCCTTATTCATAAGTGTGGCAGAGTCGATTGTGATTTTTGTACCCATGTTCCAGTTGGGGTGCTTTAAAGCCTGAGCTTTTGTTACTTCAGCCAAATCGGATCTTCTTTTTCCTCTAAAGGGCCCACCACTGGCAGTTAAAATTATTTTATCAATTGTATTTAAATCTTCACCAACGAGGCATTGAAAAATAGCCGAATGTTCGGAATCAACCGGTATAAGACTTACTCCATTTTCTTCGCATAATCGGGTAATCAATTCGCCTGCCACAACCAGCGTTTCCTTGTTCGCCAAAGCAATATGCTTCCTGTTCTTAATTGCCCTTATGGTTGGCAGTAAACCGCTATAACCAACCATTGCCGTTAAAACGGTATCTGCAGAAGTGATATCCATTATCTCAGTGATTGCCTTGCTTCCAGCAAAAACCTTTATGTCCTCATTAGCCAATGCATGTTTTACCTGAACATACTTTCTTTCATCAGCAATCACTACATGGTTGGGCTTAAACTCTAAGGCCTGCTCAACAAGCAATTCTGCATTGCTATTGCCTGTAAGCACCTCCACCTCCAAATACTCCTCATGAGCTCTTACGATATCGAGTGCCTGTGTGCCAATTGACCCAGTGCTTCCTAAAATAGCAATTTTCCTTTTATTATCTTTATGATGAAACATATACCTGATTTAAATTTAAACTGCCTTAACAAATCTTTTGTGATGAATAGTTTATGCAATATAAGGAATTAACTTATCTGCAATCGCTCTGTTGTTGCTTAAGCGAGGAACTTTATTCTGCCCCCCGAGTTTACCTTCACTCTTCATATAATGAATGAAACTATTTTTTCTCATAGAGGATATAACCAATGAAGAAAGAATACCTCCTGAAATTAAGTCTTTGTAATAAATATTTTTCTGCTGAAGGGCAGTATCTACATCAGTAGCAAAAGCATTTAAATTGTCTGGTAGATTTTCAAACTCAATAAACCATTGGTGATATGGCAATCCTCCCTCCGGAGGATTAACCTGCGGGGCAACGGTAAACTCAATAACGTTAATTCCATGTTTACTTGCGGCATAGGTAAGTGCGTAATCTACCTCTTCTCCAATTACATGCTCACCAAACGCTGAGATGAAGTGTTTGATGCGACCGGTAACCAAAATTCGATATGGATTTCTACTGATGAATTTAATGGTATCGCCTATGCTATAACCAAATAAACCGGCATTGGTATTGAGGACTAAAGCATAATTTTTATTCAACTCAACCTCCTCTATACTTAACCTGATGGGGTTATCATCAAAATAGGTTTCAGTAGGAATAAATTCATAAAACATTCCATTGTTTGTAAGTAATAATAAACCTTCCTCGTTTTGCGAATCCTGGAAGGCAATAAAACCTTCACTGGCGGGGTATGTTTCGATGGTATCAATTTGAGACCCGATACTTTGCTCAATTTTTGCACGATAAGGCTCATAATTTACCCCACCGTATACAAACAGTTGAAGTTTTGGAAAAATCTGTTTGATGGTTTTGCCACCCGCCTTAATGCTCAGCTTGTCAAAATACATTTGCACCCACGGAGGAATACCACTTATTAATGTCATATTTTGAGTAAAAGTTTCCTCTACTATTTTCTCCACTTTTTCCTCCCAATCATCAATACAGTTTGTTTTGTAAGAAGGCATCTGATTTTTACGGAGATAAGCCGGCACATGATGATTGACAATGCCGCTTAACCTTCCAGTGAGCACACCTCCTTTTGTATCTAAAACCGGGCTTCCTGAAAGAAAAATAAGTTTGCCATCAACAAAAGAAGCATTACCTGTTTGAGCAATATAACACAGCAAGGCATTGCGTGCTGAGTTGATGTGGTAAGGTATAGCATCTCTGGTTATAGGAATATACTTTACTCCGGAAGTTGTTCCGCTGGTTTTTGCAAAATAGAGCGGTTTACCCGGCCATAAAATATTTTCTTCACCTTGTGTGAGTCTGTCAAAGTATGGCCTCAGTGCCTCATAATCTCTAACCGGAACTTGTTTCTTAAATGCATCATAAGAATTTATAACTGCAAAGTTATGGTCCTTACCAAATAAGGTATTTGCAGCTTTTTTAAGCAGCTCATTCAGTATTTGCCTTTGGGTAAACTCGGCACGTGCAGCATCTTGCTTTACCTTTTTGTAAATAAATTGAGCAAATGGAATGGCTAGTAATGATTTTATTCCCATAAAAAAAGGCGCAAATAATGCGCCTTCGAATTTATTAATAGTATTGAACTTAATATGGATTTATTAGCTTTTCTTTCGGATACTTAACTTCAAAGCTAAATCTAACAGATTGAGATTTTTCTCCTTCTAACATTAGGTTCCAAGTTAGTTTTCCTGTTGTTTCATCATAGGAAGCGCCTCCATTAGACAATAATTTAGCTTCAATTTCCTTTTCCGTTGAAATAGGAACTTGGTCTTCTACCATAATGCTTATTGGTTCTTTTCGGGTATTCCTGATACTGATTTCCCAGGTGCTAAGTTCCTTTCTTGTGCCTCCTGAAAAAGATTTGCTGCTGAAATCTCTTAACAAAGTACGTTGAATTTGAATGCGCTTATCTCGCCCCAACGAAAGTAAAATTGAATCACTTGATGTGCCGTTGATAAATGTTTTACCGGTATACGTACCATCAAAATAAACATTGGCCTCACCACTAATTTGATTAACTAAATCATTACCGGACACTTTAGCTGTAACAAAAGCATCTTTATCTGCTTTGGGTACTGCACCGTAGGCATAAACTGCGTTCATATTATTCATAGTTAAATCAACCTGATGCGGATTATTATCTGAAGGAATACTATACGCTGATGTAACATTGAATTCAATATTGGCCTCACTTTGCAATACTACCGCATTCCCTTGTGAATAAACCAATGCCGGTATATCTGATGCCCTTGTATCTGCTCCTGCAACCGATTCAATCTGCGCTGCTTTGCGCTGAGGCGCATCCATAATTTCTCGTCTTTGATAAACAATAGGCGATTGCGTTCTGATGTAAAGCGTATTCAACTCCGGTTTAGTGCTACCCTCGTTTGGATTATTGGTGCTTAGCTTAAGAATAACATTATTCCAATCCTCGCCTGTTGCCTGAGTTATATATGCTTTACTAACCAGCTGAAGGGGACTTTTAGTATCTTTTACACGTATATCATAAAAAGGTTTCCATGCTGCATTACTTGTTAAATACGTTAGCTCTATTCTTGAATTATTAACTGCAGCAAGTGTTTTAACTGTAACAACTACTTCTATAATATTATTTCCATTGTTATATTCATCCCATTGGGCCTGAAGTTTCTGGTGTATTGACTTAAGCCTATTCTCGTTATTGATGTGTTTTAGTAATTCTTCTCCAATTTCAATACTGCGTTTTCTGAAAAGTGCAAGTGCGTCTTCCAGGTCTTCAACCTTAACTCCGCTGTTCACACCACCAATTTGCTTATTGCTGATGAGCACTTCTTTTTCTAAAGAAAGTGCTTCTTTCTTGATTCTTACCGTCTCAAGTTGTTGCTTAATAACCTGGAGTGAATCTCCCAAATCAATCATGAGTTTGGGCTTCTCTTCATCCTTCAGAAAATTATTGCGTTGTGAAACCGATAATAAACTAACATTACTTTCTGTTTTCACCTGAAGGCTATTGAGATTCATGTATGGTGAAATACGGTCGAAAACCAATTGCGTGACTCCGGCAGCTAAATTAATTTTTGCACTACGTGTAATTTGAGCTTGGTTAATAAAAACCGTAACATTGGTAATGTTTGAATTAATACGTTGCTCCGGCTCTGCGGCATTCAGGATATTGCTCATACAGCAACATGAAATGAGCAATAATATTGGATTGAGATATCTATTAGAGAGGGATGTTTCCATGTTTTTTTCTAGGTAGGTTAGCAACTTTATTCTCAAGCATTTTAAAAGCTTTGATTAGCTTTAAACGGGATTCTTCCGGAAATATTACCTCATCAACAAAACCGCGCTCTGCCGCGCGATAAGGGTTGGCAAATAAATCCCCATATTCTTTTTCCTTTTTTGCAAGTTCTGCTGCATGATCAGCGGCACTGTCAATTTCCTTTCTGAAAATAATTTCAGCAGCACCTTTAGCGCCCATTACTGCAATTTCTGCTGTTGGCCATGCAAAATTCATGTCAGCTCCGATATGCTTGCTATTCATCACATCATATGCGCCACCATATGCTTTGCGGGTAATAATGGTTACTCGTGGTACAGTAGCCTCGCAAAACGCATACAACAACTTGGCCCCATTGGTGATGATGGCATTCCACTCCTGATCTGTTCCGGGTAAAAATCCGGGAACATCTTCAAATACCAACAACGGAATATTGAAAGAGTCGCAAAAGCGAACAAATCTTGCAGCTTTTTGAGAGGCATGTATATCCAAACATCCGGCCAACTGTGAAGGCTGATTGCCAACAATACCGATGCTTCTACCGGCAAGACGGGCAAAACCTACCACGATGTTTTCTGCAAAGTTTTTATGCACTTCATAAAACGAGCCCTCATCAGCAATCTGTTCAATTACCTCGCGCATATCATAAGGCTGGTTAGGATTTTCAGGCACAATACTTTTCAAACCTTCCCTTATTTCATTGGCACTTTCATAGGCAAAAGAGGGAGTTTGTTCTTCGCAATTCTGAGGGATGTAGCTAAGCAGTTTCTTTAATTGGTTTATACAATCTATCTCATTTGCTGCTGTAAAATGAGCAACACCGCTTTTTGTTGAGTGCACGGAAGCACCGCCCAATTGTTCTGAAGTTACCTCTTCATGCGTTACGGTTTTAACAACATTCGGACCGGTAACAAACATGTAAGAAGTATTTTCAACCATCATAATAAAATCGGTAATGGCTGGACTGTAAACTGCACCGCCTGCGCATGGGCCCATAATAGCAGAAATTTGAGGCACCACACCACTTGCCAATGTATTTCGGTAGAATATATCGGCATAACCGCCTAATGAAACAACGCCTTCCTGAATGCGTGCACCACCTGAGTCGTTTAGGCCAACAAGCGGTGCTCCATTTTTCATGGCAAGTTCCATGAGTTTACAAATCTTTTCGGCATGGGTTTCACTTAGCGAGCCTCCAAATACAGTAAAATCCTGAGAAAATACATATGCCAGCCTGCCGTTTATTGTGCCATAACCGGTAACCACACCATCGCCCAAAATTTGCTGTTTTTCCATTCCAAAATCCTTACTTCGATGGGTAACAAATGCGCCAATTTCCTCGAAAGAGCCTTCATCTACCAAAAAATGAATACGCTCACGCGCGGTAAGTTTTCCTTTTTTATGCTGCGCTTCTATGCGGGCCGAGCCGCCTCCTTCAAGCGCCTGCTCGCGCTTGCTGGTTAATTGTTCTCTCTTATTCATTGATGATGGTGTAGAGTTTTGTTTCGATGTACTTGCCATTTTTTAAATAGTATTTTAACAGCGTAGCCTCTAAGTGATAACCACATTTCAAGGCCACCTTTTCACTTGCAATATTATGCATAAAAATCGTTGCTGAAATACGTGCAGGTTTAAATGTGTGCAAAGCCCATAGAGTAAAGGTGTTAAGGCAACGGGGCATAATCCCTTTGCCTTGATATGGAGGTAGCAGGTAATAACCAACCTTTGCCCTGTGCTTGCGGTGCATTTCGTTATACAATTGTAAGCCAATGCTGCCAATCATTAAGTTATTTTCCGCAAGGCGTATGGCATAATTTAAGTGCAGGCCATGTTTTTCAAATAATTGTGCATTATGTGCCAAAAATATTTCAGCATCATTTACGGTATACGGGAAAGGCAGTGTTAACAGATTATCAATAATCTCAGGCCTGTTTAGGCAATCTAGTAATCCGGGTATATCATCAGCCGTAAAAGGACTTAGGTACAACTCATCAGATACAATTATTTGCATACCACAAGCTTTTGTGTAAGAAATAAATTATTTGCAGTAGAACATTCAATAATATACATACCTGAGCTTAGCGTTTCGATGTCTAATTGATTGCCGGGTTCAGGGTTTTCCCAACAGGCTATGAGCTGACCTGAAAGATTTCTAATGCAAATTGTAATCAAATCCCTACCAGGTATATTAATTTTAAAAGATGTATTGGCAGGATTAGGAAAAATCTCCAAGATATTTTCTTTAACTTTAACTACACCAACCTTCCATTTACTCCATTGCAAATTATCCAGTAGCAAGAGGGGTTTACCGGAATAGGGAGTTGTTTCATCTGCCCACCACTGCAGCTTGCAGCTATCGGGCAATTGTGTGAGTGGTGGTAAGTTAAGTTGACGCTTTTGCCACTTTAACTGAATGGTATCTATTCCAGACAATACAGGTCTGATGCTGTCAAAACCGGCTGCTGCTTCTGTACCATTTATATAAAAATGAAATTGCAACAGGCCTAATTGTTTTGCCACTGCAGGCAAATAAAAATAATCATAACTTAAACTTTGCGGAATTTCAGTAAGCGCAAAAGTGGCTGAGATACTGCCTTTGGGCAAAGAGGCAGAAGAATCATTCTCAATAGCCATAAAATAATTACCTGCAGTTGCAGTAAAAGGAATTAAGCCAACCATTTTCAGGTTGTTTATACCGCATCTACCTCCCAACTTTTGCCAACCGGTATTACCTATGCTATCCGGTTCGAAAGAATATATGCGCTGAGCATGGCAATCAATTATCCATATAACAGCCAAAATAAATAAAGCTAATCGCATGTGGTGCAAGATACAAAAGCGGCACATAATATAGCAGCAGCAAAAAATGTGCATAAATTAATGTTCATCTGATGCTTATAACTTGCTCATAACTTATTGCATCAAAGTTTTATAAACCCGTTTTTGTGTTTTAATTTGCCCCTTTAAATAACCAAAAGTGAATTCTGCAAAAGAAGAAGTGAAGCAGCTGTTTATTGCGTATTTGGAGAAAAACCAGCAGCGTAAAACTCCTGAACGATTTCATATCCTGGATGAAATTTACTCCAACAAGGAGCACTTTGACGTGGAAACACTTTTTGTGCATATGAAAAATCGTAACTATAGAGTGAGTAGGGCAACCGTTTACAATACTTTGGATTTACTGTTGGATGCAGGACTTGTCGTAAAACATCAATTTGGTAAAAATCTGGCACTCTATGAAAAAGCTTATGGTTACAGGCAGCACGACCATCTGATATGCAATAACTGTAACAAAATACTAGAATTTTGTGATCCTCGGATTCAGCAAATCAGAAGTACTATGGGCGATTTACTTCAATTTGATATTGAAAATCATTCACTGCATTTATTTGGTGCACCTAAGGTTGATGAAAAGAATAAATGCCTCACCTGCAAAAAGGAAATAAAAAAATAAAGCAATCATAACAGAATTAAATATAACGTAACATGATAGATGTTGTTTTGGGTCTTCAGTGGGGAGACGAAGGAAAAGGAAAAATTGTTGATGTATTGACTCCTCAGTATGACGTGGTCGCGCGTTTTCAGGGAGGGCCCAATGCAGGCCACTCGCTTGAATTTAATGGGCAAAAGCATGTATTAAATACCATACCCTCGGGCATTTTTCATGAGCATTGCATTAATATCATTGGGAATGGTGTGGTTATTGACCCGGTAACACTTAAAAAAGAAATTGAAAAAATTTCTGCTGCAGGAGCTAATCCAAAAAAGAACCTGTACATATCTGAAAAAGCGCACCTCATTTTACCAACGCACAGATTGGTTGATGCAGCCAGCGAAGCAAAAAAAGGCGAACATAAAATCGGTTCTACTTTACGCGGTATTAGCCCAACCTATCAAGATAAAATTGGTCGCAGCGGTTTGCGTATTGGTGATATCATCAGCCCAAATTTTAAATCAAAATATGATACAGTTGTTTCACACCACCGTGAGTTGCTGGATAGATTCTCTTTTGCATACAATCTGGCCGATTATGAACCTGCATTTTTTGAAGCCATTGAATTTTTAAAGCAATTTCAAATAGTATCTACTGAATATTTCATCAATAACCTTATTGGTAAAGGCAAAAAAGTATTGGCCGAAGGAGCACAAGGCACCTTGCTTGATATAGATTTTGGAACCTATCCATTTGTTACTTCATCAAACACCATAACAGGTGGTGCTTGCTCCGGATTGGGTGTTGCTCCGCAACACATTAAAAAAGTATTTGGTATTTTTAAAGCATATTGCACACGCGTAGGCAGCGGCCCTTTCCCAACCGAGCTGAATAATGAAACCGGTGAGCTATTGCGTCAGAAAGGATTTGAGTTTGGAGCAACAACAGGAAGACCACGCAGAACAGGCTGGCTGGATTTACCTACTCTGCGCTACTCCATTATGCTCAACGGAGTAACCGATTTAATCTGCACCAAAAGCGATGTATTAAGTGGATTTGCAGAAGTTCCTGTTTGTGATGCATATGAAATGAATGGAAAACTTACGTCAGAAATCCCTTATAGCATACAAGATGCACCTATTAAACCAAATTACAGAACTTTCAAAGGATGGAGTGAAGATTTAACCGGAATAAAAAACTATAACGATTTACCTGAAACCTTCAGATTTTACATGGATTATGTTTCACAGCAGGTTGGCCAGAAGATGAGTGTTATTTCAGTGGGACCAGACAGGGAGCAAACTATACTGATTTAATAGATACAACGGGCAAACGCTAATTGTTATAAAGCAATTATCAACTTTAACCGTTTTACAACTGAGGCTGATTTCGCTCATAAAATATCTAGATGACTAAAGATAAATTTACAGCCATAAAACGTAAAAGAATCTTAACTTAAATATCAATCCATGCAATCTTATTTTACTGATAAAGTGGTCATTGTAACAGGCAGTGCATTTGGCATTGGCCGAGCTACAGCATTAGCATTTGCCAAGAGAGGCGCAAAAGTAGTTCTGGCAGATATGATTGCCGACCAAACAACTGAAAATGCCATTAAAGATGATGGCGGAGAAGCAATCTTTGTTTTATGTGATGTAACAAAGGAATTGGATATCAAGAATTTGGTTTCCAAAACCATTTCCACCTATGGGCGATTGGATTTTGCTTTTAATAACGCTGGAGTAGAAGGAACCCCTGCAATGGTGAATACCTGCACCAATGAAAGTTGGGATAAAACGATGAATGTGAACCTGAGAGGTGTTTGGTGGTGCATGAAATATCAGATTCCTGAAATTTTAAAAACCGGAGGCGGTGCTATTGTAAACAATGCATCTATTGCGGGACTTGTTGGTTTTGCAGGAGCTCCAGCCTATGTTGCCTCCAAACATGCCGTAGTTGGCTTAACTAAAAATGCTGCTCTCGATTTCGCTAAACAAAATATTAGAATAAATGCAGTTTGTCCGGGTATTATTCATACACCCATGATTGATAGATATGCGGCAGGCGACCCACAGAAACTGGAACAGCTGGCAGCCGGTGAGCCAATTGGGAGAGTTGGTGAACCGCATGAAATCGCAGAAACAGTTGTATTCCTTTGCTCAGAAGCAGCTTCATTTATTACAGGGCAGGCTATTGCAGTAGATGGAGCTTGGACCACACAGTAATTGAATGTATCAATAACGGCTTATTTTTGTTTGATGGCGAATTTTTAAGAACTGCTCATGCGTGAATTAATGATCTTACATAGGCAGTAGGTGTATTTCAAACTATCTACACATTTTTTTGTTTGTGTTATACAAATCAAAACTCATGAACGAAGCTGTAGCTAAAATACGTAAAAGGATAGAACCACTCAGGCAAGAAATTATACAACACAAAGTCTATCAGTCAATCAAGAATTTAGATGATCTAAAACTGTTTATGCAATACCATGTATATGCCGTTTGGGATTTTATGTCATTATTAAAAACCCTTCAGAATAATTTAACCTGCACAAGTGTACCTTGGTTCCCTAAAGGTAACGCAGATACCCGTTATCTTATCAATGAAATCGTTGTTGGAGAAGAATCGGATATAGATTTAAACGGAAAGAGAAAAAGCCATTTTGAATTATATCTAGATGCAATGAAACAATGCGGTGCTGATTACCAAAGCATCAATACATTTATAAGGACTATGCAAAAATCCGGTGATTTAAATGTCGCGTTCAAAGAAGCCAGAACCCCGCTTGCAGCAAAAGAATTCGTAAGTTTTACATTCGATATTATTGAAAGTTCTAAACCCTATTTGCAATCAGCCATTTTTACTTTTGGCAGAGAAGACCTGATTCCATCCATGTTTCATTCTATCGTAAGTGATATGCATCAAAAACTTCCGGGAAGCATTTCCATATTTAAATATTACCTAGACAGGCATATTGAAATAGATGGCGATCATCACAGTCACCTAGCATTACAAATGACATCGAATCTTTGCGAATTTAAGACCGAATATTGGCAAGAGGCAGAAGAAGTAACGGTCATCTCGTTACAAAAGCGCATTGCCCTTTGGGATGGAATTCTTGAAGAGATAAACCGAAAAAAAGCTGTTGCTGCTAACTAAAAGCAATAGCTATTCGGAAAAATAATTACGCACGTTTTCCAGCAATTGGTTATCTGTTAAATAATCGCTGTTTTGAAGATTGATGTTCTTATCTCTGAATGCACTATATTCAACTAAATAATTATGCAATTCCTTCTTAGCCTGCCCCGCACCAAACAATAGAATATCTTGGTATGGTGTAAGTTTATTTTTTATTTGATGAAAATAGACTTTAATTAATTCACGACTCTGCATGTTTTTACTATACTCGTTGTTTGAGCCCTGATAAGGATCTGAGCTAAAACGCGCTTGATTGCTGCCTTGGCCGCGTTCTCTGGGATGAGTTTCTTTTCCGCTTTCTATGCTTTCATCAAATTTGGCAATACCATTTTCACAGGAAATGAATTGGGCTTTTGCATGGTCGATAAAAACGGCCATTTTAGATTCTGTTTTCATAAAGTTATTGAATTAATGGTACACAAAATTACCACTAAACCAATTTCATCAATCTGATATTGGTCATCTTTAAAGATGAGATGAATTAGCTATTTACTAGCTAGTTAATGTTTCACTTGTTTTATTTCAACTTCTCATTATTCAAATGTCTGTCAGCATCACGAGTTGTCTTTTTTAAGATATTTTTTTTCATAGCAGCAGTTAAATCGATACCTGTTTGGTTGGCCAGGCAAACCAAAACAAATAATACATCGGCCATTTCATCAGCTAAATCCACCTCTTTATCCGATGCCTTAAATGATTGTTCCCCATATTTTCTTGCCATGATACGGGCCACTTCACCAACTTCTTCCATAAGTATGGCTGTATTAGTAAGTTCATTAAAATACCTGACTCCGGTAGTATTAATCCACTGATTTACAGTTTTTTGAATATCATTTAACGTTTCCATTCTTTTGAGTGTCTATTTATAGTGTACAAGTGTATGAAAATTAGTGCAATTCCGCGAGGAATAGATAACTTAAGGTAGAAATGCGGATTTATCCTGCTATTTATCAACTATTTATCAAATACCCTGGTGAGGTAACAAAAAGTGGCACAGTTTTAACTAAATATTGGGTAATACTTTTTTCATTGATAAAAAACAAAAGCCGACTGATTTAGATTAGTCGGCTTTTTCATTTATCTAACTTGGAGAAGTTTGAGAATCTCATCCAAATCTGGAGTGAGTATTATCTCTATTCTGCGGTTTTTTCTTCTGGCTTCAGGAGTTTTTGCAGGATCTACCGGGTAGTACTCAGCTCTTCCTGCTGCTATAAAACGTGTAGGTTTAACATTGCCACTATGCTGAAGCAGCCTTACTACTGATGTCGCTCTTAAAACACTGATATCCCAATTATCCTTAATTAGCTTGTTTTTCCCTTTGTATACGACATCATCGGTATGGCCTTCAACCGTAAGAATGGTCGATGTGTCTAAATTTAAGGCTACAGCTACTTCAAGCAATGCCTGCCGACCGGCAGGGTTCACATCTATTTGCCCAGATTGAAACAGAAGTCGCTCATCAAGTGAAATATAAACTTTGCCGCCAATGGTTTGCACGCTGATACCTTTATCTTTAAATCCAATTAATGCTGCAGCGAGTCGCTCTCTCGTACTATTCATAATCGAATCTTTCCTTCGAAGCAAATTTTCAAGTTCAAATACCTTCGCTGTAGATTGACTTAAACGTGAAGTTTGACCTTGAATTACCTGAGTTAAACTAGCTTTAACTTTCTCTGTCGTGTCCACATAGTATCTAAATGCAGAATCAACAATAATGGAATCACGCTTGAGACGAATAACTTCCTGTTTTAACACAATAGCATCTACCACCAGTTGATCACAATTTTTATTATTGGCAGCTACTTTTTGTTTCATTAGCTGATACTGCCCATCGGCAAATACCCAAAGTGCATACATATCATTATACTTTCGCTGGGATACGCAAGATGAGAGCAATAGTGAAATAATAAATAAAGAGATTAACCTTGGCTTCATTTCAATTGGCTGGTTTATGCCAAATATAAGAGAATGTTTTAAAAACCAATAAACTAAACAGCAATTTCCTCTCCTGATGCATTAAAGAAACGATATTCTCCAAACTGAAACGACTGTATAGGATTAATTCTTATAAAGCGCTTGTATTTAAAAAACCACCTAAATCTTGGGGACTTGAAATAACCTTTTGTGAGGAATGCAGCGATATAAGGATGCACATGTAAACTAATGCCCGACATATTCATATTCTGCAGCAAGTACTTCACCCGATTCTCTATTTCATCCAGAATAACTACACTTGCAGATATTTCTCCAGTACCTTTACAAGTTGGGCATTTTTCAGCCGTTACAATTGCCATTTCGGGCCTTACGCGTTGTCTGGTAATCTGAACCAAACCGAAAGGGCTCATTGGAAGAATTTTATGTTTGGCACGGTCGCTTTTCATCTCCACCTTTAAGCGTTCATATACTAGTTTGCGGTTACCGGCTGTTTTCTGATCTATAAAATCTACCACAATGATACCACCCATATCCCTTAAGCGAAGTTGACGTGCAATTTCATCAGCCGCTTCAAGGTTTACCTTGAGTGCATTCTCTTCCTGATTTATTTCTTTACCGGCAATATTACCGCTATTTACATCAATAACATGTAACGCTTCCGTATGCTCTATTACTAAATAACTGCCGCCAAGAAAATTAACCTGTTTCCCAAAAGCTGATTTAATTTGTTTATCAATACTAAAGTGCTCAAATATATTTTGCTTGGTGCTTTGATAGAGTCTTACAATTTTCTCCAATTCAGGAGCTTTCGCCTTCATGTAATTTCTAATTTGATTATACAAGTACTGGTCATTTACATGTATACCAATAAAATCATCGTTTACTAAATCTCTGATTAAAGTTAGCGTTCTGTCGCTTTCTCCTAAAATACGTTGAGGTGGCGTTGCATTTTTAAGTTGCTCACACATGTTCTCCCAACGTTTCAGCAAATCTCTTAAATCGGTTTCAAGATCGGCTGAATCTTGACCCTCGGCAACAGTTCTAACTATTACACCAAAATTTTCAGGCCTGATGCCTAAAACAAGTTTTTTAAGACGAGAACGCTCCTCGTTTTTTACAATTTTTTTAGAAATAGAAACAGTATCGTCAAATGGTATAAGAACCAAATAGCGACCAGCAAAGGAAAGCTGCGAGGTTAATCGAGGTCCTTTATTTGAAATGGGTTCTTTGGCGACCTGAACCACAACCTGCTGATTTCTGGATAATACTTGTCCTATTTTCCCGGATTTAACGATATCCGGTTCATTATCGCGCTTTTTAGGCCAAACAGATGCTTGTTTATTGCTTAATAAGAGACGGGTATGGCGAATAAATGATTTGATTTGCGGACCCAAATCAAGATAATGTAAGAAAGCATCTTTCTCATGCCCAACATCTACAAATGCGGCATTTAAACCGGGCATAAGTTTATTAACTGTACCAAGATAAACATCACCAACAGCAAAATTACTATCCGCCTTTTCATGATGGAGCTCGATCAGTTTCCTATCGCGGACAAGCGCTATTTCAACGCCACCACCCGGATGTGTATTTATGATTAATTCGTGACTCACTAAACAACAACATTACTAGAGGCAATGCCGCTTGGCTTTATTATTAGCCTAACGGAATTACCCATACAGATTAACTTCAAAACGAATTATTTTTTCTTATGCCTGTTCTTCCTCAAACGTTTTTTGCGCTTGTGAGTGGCTATTTTATGTCTTTTTCTTTTCTTACCGCTTGGCATAGTTGTTAAATGTTTTTTAATTTTTTAATAATGGTATCTACTTCTTTTTTTGCTTCCTTGTCGGTTAGCAAAGTTTTACATTTCTCGAAAGTTTTGATGGCCGTTGGGGTATCTCCTATTTTAGCATATATTTCTGCCAAATAGAAATAATACTCTGCATTGAATGGTTGTAGGCGTATGAGTTTCTCAAACCTTTCCTTTGCTTTTTCGAGCTGATTAGATTGAACCGAAAGCATTCCCAAGGTGTATATGGCTTGAACATTATTGGAGTCTTTTTCAACAACCTCTTTAAGCAAGCTCACGCCTTTCATCACATCCTGATCAACCTCAATGTAACAAGCTGCAAGTGCATTTTTTGCATCCAAGTTACCGCCATTTATTTTAATCACCTCTTCTAGGGCATGTTTAGCTTCCATAGCTGCTCGAGTTGCAATAAGCGAATCTGACTCAGAAGCGGCCAGCATGTAAAATTTGCTTCCGGCAGCGAACCAGGTGCGCTCATCTTGCATAATTTCAGCTAAATCATGTAGGTAATGAGCTGCTATAAATGGATAACCTGCAGAATCCCAAAGAACAATTTTGCGCTGAAGAGCCAAGGTATCTTTTTCATTATTACCAATGGCTTCCAGCTTAATTTTAGAAACAGAATCCAGCTTCTGCGAAGCTGTATTCAAGTAATCATTAAAATCAAATTCCTTAAATTCTGTGCTGGTATTTGCAATTGTTGCTGTTGGTGTTTTGTAACCCTTGTAAAACAGGAAACCAACAAGTGCTGCAACAGATAGCAAAAGGAATAGCTGATTTTTTCTCATTCTTAATTAAGCAGTAAGTTTAGCTGCTTTGGCTTTTACTGTTTCGCTTTTCTTAATTTTATCAACGAAAGTTTTAGCCGGCTTGAAACTAGGAATATAATGCTCATCAATAACCATAGCGGTATTCTTAGAAATGTTACGAGCAATTTTCTTCGCTCTCTTTTTAATCACAAAACTTCCGAATCCACGGAAATATACATTCTTACCTTCAACCATTGAAGTTCTAACCACTTTGAAAAATGATTCAACGGCTTCTTGAACTTGGGCTTTGTCAATACCTGTTTTGGTTGAAATTTCTGCAATTACTTCTGCTTTTGTCATTGTTTTAATAAAAATTAATTGTTATGAATTTATTCTCAATTGTTTAAGTATCTGCTTGCTTTTTTACAAACAGGGTTGCAAATGTATGAATTTCAAAACAAAATGCACGCATAAGTGTAATTTTTTCGACATAGATTAACTTGCAACCAGAAAATGACCGCCTTTACCCCCTTATACAAATGGTATAATAAGCATAAAAGAGATTTGCCTTGGCGCCATACCAAAGATCCTTATCTAATATGGCTTTCAGAGGTTATTTTGCAGCAAACAAGAGTTGATCAGGGTTTGCCTTACTATCTGGAGTTTAGCCAAACTTTTACAAGTATTACTCAGTTGGCCAAAGCGCCCGAAAAAAAAATAATGAAAATGTGGCAAGGGTTAGGGTACTACAGCAGGGCAGCAAATATGCATCATACAGCCAAACTTATTTTATCTCATTATAAAGGCAAATTTCCGTCCGACTATAACAGTCTGATACAACTTAAAGGGATTGGGCCATATACTGCAGCAGCTGTTTCCTCATTTGCAGCAAATGAGGCTCATGCAGTGGTTGATGGTAATGTTTACCGGGTGCTTTCCAGACTCTTTGAAATTGAAGAACCCATTAACAGCCAACATGGCAAGAAACTATTTTCTGATATTGCAGCCAATATTCTGGATAAAACCGATCCTGCTTTGCACAACCAAGCCATGATGGAGCTGGGTGCTATGGTTTGCAAGCCCAAAAAACCAGATTGCCTGGAGTGTCCGTTGCGTTTGCAATGCAGAGCCTACAAATCCGGAAGGCAGAGCCAATTGCCAGTAAAAATGCAAAAGAAAAAGGCAATTAGCCGATTTTTAAATTTTATTGTGGTAGATACCGGCAAATTAACCCTTTTGCAGAAACGAACTGGCAAAGGAATATGGCAAAACTTATATGAACCTCCTTGTATTGAAACAAAGGAAATAATAAGCAATAGTTTGGCTCCGGAGAGTGTCGAGTTATTAGATGTCTTTAAGAATATTAATAATCTATCCTTAAAACGCACTTATGAATGCAAACATCAACTTACGCATCAAAATATTCTTGCCGTTTTTTGGGTAGCGAATTGTAAAACTTCAGACATTAAGGATAATAAGCACTATGTTAAATCATCTTGGCATAACATTAACCAATTTGCCGTGCATCGTTTA
>JBILGC010000057.1:0-11972 GCA_044351265.1 Bacteroidia bacterium | reverse complement strand
GATATTATTTTGAATACCCGGTAAAGTAGCCGCAACAGAAGCACCCGGACAAGTAGAGCAATCGGTAGGTCTGTTTATAGGTGCCTGACCTAAGATTACGATACCACCCCAATCACCAGGAGCACGGCTGCCTACATTTTTGGAAGAGGTAAATACAATAGGTTGGTTGGGAGTTCCGTTTGCTACCAGTTTGCCTGTTCTGGTAATTATTAAAGTAGATTTCTTGGATGGATCACCTCCCTTTATAAGGGTACCAGGCTGAATAGTTAATGTAGCATTGTTTTTTACATACACATAACCATCAAGCGTGTAAATGGTGTCACTAAACCAAGTGGTGTTAGCTGTAATATCGCCAGCTGCGATAGTTCTTGCTTTTTGAGCATGCGCTCCTACAAAGGAAAGGAGCAAAAAAGTAAAGAGGTAGGATAGTTTTTTCATCGAATTAAAATTGATTGAGCAAACGTATGCACACTCAGTAAGGGAAAGGTTAATGAAATGTTAAATCTATGTTATGATTGCTGCTAAAAAAAAGCACAACCTTTTAAGTTGTGCTTTTCTAAAAAACCGTTTAGTACAAATTAGAATTTGAATCCAATACCAAGGCCAATTTGCATGCCCATTTTATATCGGAAAATTACATTATCATATGTCGCCTTTTGGGCAATTGGAACTGCAGGGTCAACATAAGGAGAAATTGGTCCTGCGTTAGGATTCAGATTGGTGCTCACTTCATCCCATTTTCCGTTGTTGTTATTGTCTTGATAGAATACCAGATCTTGAGCCAGCAAATCGCTTAGGGTAAATTTAACTTCAATGTGTTTGTAGAATAGTTTAGAAATAGAAAAATCAAGCACGGTTCTCGGGTTTTCCCATAAATCCGGTACAAGTCCGTTCTTTTCCCTAACAAAAGCAATTCGTCTTCCTATACGGTTTACAAAAAATGCTGCAGATAAATTGGTCTTTGGATTAAAGTACTGCAAACTTGCATTCAGGATATAAGGCGATTGTCCCTGAAGAGGCCTTTTGCCAAACTGTGATTGACTGATACTCTCATCTAAAATAACTTCTGATAGTATGTAGGCATAGTTAATATTCACCGCAAAGTTTCGGGCAAAGTTGGAGCCTAACCATGAATCAATGAAAGCAAAATTCTTTCTTAGTTCCAATTCTATTCCGGAATTTTGTGCTTTGGCATCACTTACATAACCAAGTGTAGCATCACTGCCTGTAAACTCATACACTTGCTCAATTGCGTTTTCAAACCTTTTATAGAATAATGATCCAGAAATAAGTTGAGACTCTCCCATATAGTATTCAAATCGGAAATCATAATTCTGTATTCTAGTTCTGTTCAGATTAGGATTGCCTACAACCATAGAGTTGATATTAAAATCATAAAAAGCAAATGGAGCTAATTCTCTGAATTCAGGTCTTGCTAATGTTCTGCTACCTGAGAGGCGAAGGTTAATTTTTTCTGTCAGTTCATAGGTGAGGTTTGCAGAAGGAAGTAAATCTATAAAAGTAGTATCAACGTTAACGGGTTCTCCTGCACTTCCCAAAGAATTCATTTGTTGGTTATAACTTTCTATACGCACACCATAAGCTGCTCTGAATCTGGAGAAGAATCGCTGATCTAACATAATATATCCCGCTTTTAGTGTTGAGTTTGCTTTGTATACGTCCTGCGGATTAATTCTTTCATCCATAAAGAAAGTATCTTCAGCAAGATTTGATTTAGAGAAAACCTGGTCTATATCCTGCGTGATAAAATCCTGATAATTATATTTGTTGCCGGGTTTTACGATTTGACGCAGTTTGTAGCCAAAAACCCTAACCTGGAAATCCCTTTCTCTTTTCTGCATAAATCCACCTACTTTAAGGTCTGTTTTTATGTGTTTGGTCGTTAGGAACTCTAAAGGTAATTGGAAATCAACACCTGCACTTTGAATGCTCTCTTTCAAATCAGAATAAAATCTACCAGTTTGGGTAATATCGATATTGGGTCCAACTTGCAAAGTGTAAGGGCTATATTCACCGGTGAAGCCGTCAAAAGTAGACCTATAAGATGCCCTTCTAAAATCAGGCATCTGTCTTGAAATTTGGTTATTATTTAGCACCCATTTTGCTTTCAGTTTCAGAGGAACAATATAGTGTTCACCAATTAACTGATTGCTTAGTAAGGTATTTTGCTGATAGATGTAATAACGATTTCTAATTTGTGGTAAACCTTCTGCATCCAGAAGGTCATCTAAACCCGACCTGAAAATGGTTTGATCTTCTGTATTAATGGTGTAGGCGTTTTTAAAACTGATCTTATGATTTTTGCCGGCTTTCCAGCCAACGTTAAACATGCTACCTACCAGCACTTCCCTTTTGTAAATACTATCAAAGTTTTGTGAACGAAGCTGATTCTCCTCAACATTCATTGGTTTGTTAAACTTGTTTCGTTCAACAGGTATGTTACGGAAGCTTTCAGAACGTGAAAGGGATAAAATGAAGCCTAGTTCCTGTTTTTCCTTAATTTTAAAATTACTTCCGGCAGAGAAATTTATAGATGTATTCACAGGTATAGCAGGAATATTTTCAGCTTGCCATTGGTCATTGAATTTAAAGCTGCTATTATACTTTTCTGTAGGTGAGCTTTGTTCAAAAGCTAATCGAGCAGGGATGCCTGAAGGCAATGCTCTTGTTCCATCATCCAAGCCAATCCAATCATTGCCACCTCTGTTTGCACGGTAGCCTTCATTAAATGTTGTTATGCTGTGTATGCTGCTGCTTATGCCAAAGGAAATAAACTTCTTTTCAGGTATATCTTTTGTGTTAATGGTGATAACACCGCCTGCAAAATCACCAGGAAGATCAGGCGAAGCAGTTTTGGTGATTACCATATTATCAATCATGTTTGATGGAAAAATATCAAATGAAAAAGCTTTTCTGTCAGATTCTGTGCTGGGAAGCGGAGCGCCATTGATATAGGCAGTATTGTATCGGTCATTCAATCCCCTGATTACTGCAAATTTGTTATCCTGAATGGAAGTACCGCTTACACGTTTCATCACATCGCTTGTGGTGGCATCAGGCGTTCTCTTAATTAAATCTGCCGAAACACCATCTGATATGGCTACGCTTTTCTTTTGTTGAATCAACAATGCACTGGCTGTTTCTTTTCTGGCTTCGGCTTGTATTACCACTTCATTTAATTCTTGGGTAGATTGCTCAAGGGTAACGTTAATGGTAGTAACATCCTTGCTCTTTACCTCTATACCCTTTACTATTTTTTTACTGTAAGAAATATAACTGAATATTAAATTATAAGTGCCGGGTGCTATGCTTAGATTAAATTTACCTTCATAGTCGGTTACAGTTCCAAACGAGGTGCCTTCAACTTGTATTGCCACACCAATTAATTCTTCTCCGGTTTTTTTATCGGTAATTTTGCCGCTTATTTTCCCATTATTTTGAGCCCATATATCCGTGAAACTCATTAAAATGGAAACCGCAGTAAGGATTAGGGTTTTAAGAAAAAATTTGTACATAGTGCTTTATTTAGAATCGGGAACAAAGCTAATCCCGCAGCACCTAGCAGCAGTTACCCCAAAGTTAATGTTAGGTTAATGCAATATCAATTGTTTGTTAAGCCAATGTTAAGGAGTGGCAAGAAGTACGGTACTCTGAAACTTAACACTACTTAATAACCCCTAATTGTTTGCCCACCTTAGCAAATGCAGCAATGGCTTTTTCAATATGCTCCGGTTCATGTGCTGCTGATAGTTGAACACGTATACGCGCCAAATCTTTAGGCACCACCGGATAAAAGAATCCAATTACATAAATACCCTCGTCTAATAATTTATTTGCAAAGGTTTGAGATAGTTTAGCATCATACAACATTACCGGAACAATGGCGGATTCACCTCCGCGGGTATCAAATCCTGCCGCCTGTATGCCAGCTTTAAATTGTTTTACGTTTTGTTCCAGCTTGTCTCTTAATGCTGTGCTTTCGTTTAATAATTTAAACACTTCCAAACTGGCTCCAACAATTACTGGAGAAAGTGAATTGGAAAACAAATAGGGTCGGGAGCGCTGACGCAGCATATCTATAATTTCTTTTTTGCCGGTGGTATAGCCTCCCATTGCACCACCCAAAGCTTTACCAAGTGTGCCCGTAACAATATCTACCTTTCCCATCACGTTGCATAACTCGGGCACACCACGACCGGTTTTGCCAATAAAGCCTGCGCTGTGGCATTCATCACTCATAACCAGTGCATCATATTTGTCAGCCAAGGCGCAAATTTTATCCAACTGAGCTACGTATCCGTCCATGCTAAATACACCATCTGTTACAATAATTTTAAAGCGTGCTCCTTTTTCATTAGCCGCTTTTAGTTGTGCTTCCAGATCAGCCATATCATTGTTTTTGTAGCGGTAACGTTGTGCTTTGCACAAACGTACCCCATCAATAATGGAGGCGTGGTTCAGCTCATCGCTGATGATGGCATCAGCTTCCTGAAATAAAGGTTCAAATACACCACCATTGGCATCAAAAGCAGCGGCATATAGAATGGTATCTTCTGTTTGATAGAAATCAGCAATTGCTTTCTCCAGTTCCTTATGAATATCCTGCGTTCCGCAGATAAAACGTACCGAGCTCATCCCAAATCCATGCGTGTCAAGTGCTTTTTTTGCAGCTTCCTTAACTCGCGGGTGTGATGAGAGTCCGAGGTAGTTGTTTGCGCAAAAATTTAAAACCTTTTGTCCGGTATTTAATATAATCTCTGCACCCTGCTCTGAAACAATGATGCGTTCTTTTTTATATAATCCTGCAGATTCTATTTCGGCTAGTTCTTTTTGTAAATGTGCTTTTAATCCTCCGTACATAGTTGTTTAAATTTTCAGGATGCAAAGATGAAAAACTTGGGCAACATATCAAGTGTAAAAACTATGCTTGCTGTAAACGAAATTCAGCACCACACCAATCGTTTAACGAAATATGTTGATGTAAAAATAAACCGTGTAAGGCAGCAGCAGTTTTGAGGTCAGACAAATCAGCTTCGTAAAATCCACTTATCAGTAAAGTACCGTTAGTAAAAAGAAGTGTGCTTAACTTCTCAAAACTTGCCAGCAGTATGTTCTTATTGATATTGGCCAAGATGATATCAAAATGTTGTGTTTTTACAACATCTAGTGTGCCTATCTCAAACACAATATTTTCAATATGGTTTAAGCGCATATTTTCCGGAACGTTATCTGTGCACCACTCATCAATATCTATTGCATAAATTTCTTTGGCTTTAAGTTTTGCTGCCATGATAGCAAGTACCCCTGTTCCGCAGCCGTAATCAAAAACACGCTTATTTTCAAATTGCTGCTGAAACATGAGCCTTATCATGAGCTGCGTGGTTTCATGGTGACCTGTGCCAAAAGTATTTTTGGGTTGAATTACCAGTTCATATGCATATGATTTATCCAGTTTATGAAAGGGTGCTTTAATGACTACTTCATTGCTAATTACAATTGGCTCATAACCTGCTTCCCACTGCGCATTCCAATTTTGTTGCTCAATAATCCGCTGAGGCACCACATCAGGATTTATTTCATACTTCTGCAAAAGTTGCTCAAAAACTTCACGTTTAAAAGCGCTGCCCGGCACGTAGGCAGAGAAACCGTTTTCTGTTTCAATAAAACCTTCATAGGCTTCTTCTGCCAGTTCGGCAATCAATTGCTCCCGCACATCTTCGTTGCATGTAATATTAAATTCAAAATACGATTCCATGTCCCAAAGGTGTAAAAGTGAAGGATACTTTCAAAGCATGCTGAAAAATTTATTGCAGTTTGTAACTTTAATTTATTTTCTATCTGAATCAATACTATAAATGCACACGCTCAGAAATTAATTTCCAAGGTTCACACCCAATTCGGAGCCCAGCCTCAGCAAATCCGCTAACACTTTTTCGTTTAGCTCAATACCCTCTTTTTTTCTCTGCTCATATTCCCAAAACTCAGGTTCGCCCGGAATAATTACTTGTTTGTTCTGTTCTATTGAGGCTGCAGATTTAAATCGGTCAATCCAGTTGTCCATATGTGTAACAAAATCTTCATAAGGCCTGAAAGCATCCACACGCATGGCACCAACAAAATGACCTATGCCTTTACCGGGTAAGTTATTCATGGGATCAAGAAAGGCTACAAATGGCGGAACCCAAGGCCCGTAATTTGCTCCGGAAAGTACCGCGCTAAAAATATCTACCACGGCAGCTAAACCATAACCTTTATGGCTGGCTGCATCATGCGCACTGCCCAAAGGTAAAAGTGCTCCTCCTTTTGAAAGTGCAAATGGGTCGGTGGTATCATTGCCATCTTTGTCCTGCACCCATCCTAGCGGTATAGGTTTACCTGTGCGTTGGGCAATTTCCAACTTGCCGTTTGCTGCACTGGAGGTTGCCATATCAACCACTACAGGTTTGTGCTTTCCTGCAGGAAATACATAACACATGGGGTTGGTTCCTAATAATCTTTCTTTGCTGAATGTAGGTGCCACCAGTGGGCTTGCATTGGTCATGGCTATACCAATCATATTATGTTCAAGCGCCATCATGGCATGATAAGCCGCAATGCCAAAATGATTGGAGTTTTGTATGGCCACCCAACCGGTTCCAACATTTTTTGCTTTGCTTATAGCTATTTGCATTCCCTTAGGTGCAATGGTTAAACCTAAACCTTCGTCTGCATCAATCGTAGCAGTTGAGGGTGTTTCATGTATTACTTTCCATACAGGATTCATATTGGCACGTTTGGCCTGCCACAGGCGCACATAACCGCTAAGCCTTGCCACACCATGTGAGTCAATGCCACGCATATCTGCCATTACCAGCACATCTGCCGCAAGCGAAGCATCATCTTCCTGCATACCGCATGTAATAAAAATATTTTTGGTGAAGAGTTTTAGTTGTGCTTCGGTAAACTTCATCTGCTGTTTTACTTTCCGTCAATAATCAAAGGCGTGTTTTTGCCCATGATAATAACTTTACTGTTGGGCGATTTGGCTAATTCCAGATTGGCTTTGATGGTTTCGTATTGCAATTGCTTATCGGTTAAACCACTGCTAATGATGCGTTGATAATCGGCTATCCCTTGAGCTTCCACGCGTTTTCGTTCTGCTTCCTGCTTTTCTTTTTGCAATACAAATTGCATTTTTTGGGCTTCCTGCTCGGCATTAATTTTAGATTCAATGCTTGCTTTTACCGATGGGGGCAACGTAATATTTCTTACCAATAATTGCTCAAGCACCAGCCCACGACTTTTAAAATCTTTTTCAATGCTATTAAAAATACGTGTCTGAAACTCATCTCTCTTTGTAGAATAAAGAGCAACCGCATCATAGTAAACCGCATTGTCTCTTATTTTAGTTCGGGTAATAGGCCTCACAATTTTATCTCGATAATCTATCCCAATTTCCTGCAGTATTCTGGGTGCTTCATCAGGCACCACACGATACAATACAGATAAATCAATGGTTACTTCAAGTCCATCTGCAGTCAACACACGTATCGCATCATCACCTGATTTTTCTCCTTCATCATGTATACCACTCATGGTATAATTTTGTGTACGAACATCAAATTCCTTTATTTCAAGTAATGGGTTTATGATGTTTAATCCACTTGATAATACCCCTGATTGAACCTGCCCGAATAATGTTTTTACTCCAACATAACCTGCTTCAATTTGCTTAAAGCATGAGGTAAGTATGCCAATAATAATAAAGGCAATACCGGCAATCCTAATACCAGCACTAAACTTTTTCAGCGCATCAACTTTTGAAAAAAACAATGTTGCTAATAGCGCAAGAATGATTCCAAGAATAATAAGTCCCATGATTTTGTTTATTTAATAGATTTTACAAGCCCTGTGCAAGCACATCTGCCAGATGAAGAGCCTTGATTGGAATATTTTTATTTTTAATATAAGCATCTATGTGCATAAGGCAGGCATAATCTGTGCTGATTAAATATTCTGCACCTGTAGCCAATGCATTTTCGACTTTTTGCTCAGCCATTGCAACCGAAATATTTTCGTATTTAACCGTAAAAGTACCACCAAACCCGCAGCAGGTTTCACAATCTTTCATTTCTATTAATTCTAAGCCTTGCACATTTTTAAGCAACTCACGTGGTTGTGATTTGATTTTGCATTCATTTAATGCACTACAGGAATCATGATACGTTGCTTTGCCAAAAAGCATCGAGCCTAACTGAGTTACCTTTAACACATCAACCAAAAATTCGCTTAACTCAAAGGTGCGCTTTTGCAATTGCCTGTATTTATTGTGGTATGAGGAATTCTGAAAAAGTAAATCGTACGAGTTACGAATCATGCCCACACAAGATGCTCCCGGACAAACCATATTGTTATTGGAAACCTCACGCAATAATTTTTCACCTACTTCGCGGGCATCATCCCAAAATCCTGCGTTGAAGGCAGCCTGACCACAGCAGGTTTGTTCGGCATTATAATTTACCTGGCAGCCTGCTTTTTCTAAGACCTTAATCATGTTCAGAGCGGTTTCAGGTCTTAGCTGATCAATAAAACATGGTATGAATATATCCACTTTCATGATTTATGGATGAAAGGTTTTAAAGTTTTTAATGCGTGAAATAAAGAACATGCCAAACGCAAAATAAATAACCAGTGCAAGCGCAGAAGATCTCATATTACCTGTGATGGTAAGCAGAAAACCATAGCTGAAAGTTCCGAGCACAATAGATATTTTTTCTGTTACATCATAAAAGCTAAAGTAAGAGGCGTGATCGGGCGAATCATCCGGAATAAGTTTGGCGTAGGTAGAACGCAGGATGGCTTGAATGCCTCCCATTACCATACCTACCAGTGCTCCCAGCATATAAAATTGCACATCGGTTTGTATGAAATAGGCCAGCACGCAGATGATGGTCCACACTACAATCATTATCATGAGGCTATAAATATTACCAATTCTTTCTGAAATACGAGAGAACGACCATGCTCCCAGCACGGCAATAATTTGTATAATAAGAACAGTAATAATTAAATCCTGTGTTGGCAGATGCAATTCTTCCGCACCAAATAAACTTGCTACATACATAACGGTTTGCACACCCATGCTTACAAAAAAGAATCCCCACAGGTAGCGTTTTATTAAATGGTTATGCGGCTGCTGAATTTCCTTCAATACCTTTTTTAGTTCATGCCAGCCTTTGCTTAGTACATTTGTTTCCGAATCAATGGCACGTGGTGTTTCTTTGAGTATGGCAAACGGTATTTGTGCAAATCCGGCCCACCAAATACCCACACTTACAAATGATAATCTGCTGGCCACACCTACATAATGATCTTTGGCATCTGACATAGCTTGCGTGGCATCTGTTCCAGCGGCAATAAGGCCATCAGCCATCTGCTGAACAGGGAAAAATAAATCAGGCATAAGGATGGTAACCAGGTTTATGACCAGTAAAATAACACTACCCAGATAGCCCATAGAAAAGCCGCGGGCACTCACACGGTCAAACTGATCCTCAGTAACTATTTCTGGAAGGAACGCATTGTAAAATACAATGCTTCCTCCAAATCCAAATAAACTCAGAATAAAAAGCCCCACACCAAGTGATACGGTTTGCGGAGTAAAAAAATACATGAGCATGCATGATGCAGAGCCTAGGTAGCAAAAAATCTTCATAAAAAACTTTTTATTACCTCTGGCATCAGCAATACCTGAGAGAATAGGGGAGAACAGGGTTACGAGTAAAAAACCTGCTGAAAGCGCATAAGAATAAAGTGCACTGCTTACCACTTGAAATCCAAATATGTTTACATAAAAGGGTCCTTCAGGGTTGTTGCCACCTGCAATGGCAGCAGCCTTGGTTACACTCTCGTAATAAGGAGGAAAAATGGCTGTGGCTATAGTGAGTGAAAAAACAGAGTTGGCCCAATCGTACATGGTCCATGCCCATATGGTTTTTTTGTTGTTTCGTTCGGCTTTCATCATATGGCAAATTAGGAATAATTTTAAATCATCAAATAAATTAAATCAAAATAAGCAGGCTAACTTGTTAGGGTAGCATGCCGCATTGGAATAATAATTTGAAAATTTAAGCCGCTTTCAAGCTTTTCATTTTAAGCTTTTCCATTTTTTGGGCAGCCATTTTAGATGAAATGCGCAACTCGCTTACTGCACGCTGGCTTGGTATTTCATACATATAATCTAGCATAATGGCCTCGCAAATGCTTCGCAAGCCGCGGGCTCCCAGTTTAAACTCAAAAGCCTTGTCAACAATCATATCAATCACCTCATCCTCTATGGTGAGTTTTATGCCTTCAATTTCAAAAAGCTTGCTGTATTGTTTAATTAAAGCATTTTTAGGTTCGGTTAAGATGCTGCGCAAGGTTGATTTATCAAGCGGGTTTAGATGTGCAAGAACCGGAATGCGCCCGATGATTTCAGGAATCAATCCATAACTCCTCAAATCGGCAGGAGAGATATATTGTAAAAAGTTACTTTCGTTTTCCAGTCCTTCTGCTTTTGATTTAAAACCGATGGATTGTGTTTGCAGCCTGCGTTCAATAATTTTATCGATACCTTCAAAAGCACCACCGCATATAAACAAAATATTTTCTGTATTAATCTGCACCATTTTTTGCTCCGGGTGCTTACGCCCGCCTTGCGGAGGTACATTGGCAATGGTGCCTTCCAGTATTTTAAGCAAAGCCTGCTGCACACCTTCGCCACTTACATCACGTGTAATGCTTGGGTTATCACTCTTACGTGATATTTTGTCCATTTCATCAATATATACAATGCCTCTTTCTGCCTGGGTTACATCATAATTGGCAGCTTGCAATAAACGAGAAAGAATGCTCTCTACATCTTCACCAACATAACCGGCTTCTGTAAGCACAGTTGCATCTGCTATGCAAAAAGGAACTTCTAGAATTTTTGCAAGCGTTTTAGCCAGTAAGGTTTTACCTGTTCCTGTTTCGCCAACCAAAAGAATATTGGACTTTTCAAGCTCCACTTCACTGTTGGGATGCCTGTGCATTATTCGCTTAAAATGGTTGAATACGGCAACTGCCAAAACTTTTTTTGCCTCATCCTGTCCAATCACATACTCATCCAGATGTGCTTTGATTTCAGTGGGGCGCATCAACCTTAATTGTTTGCCTTTACCTTCCGGTTTATCTTTTTTCAAATCATCGTGCACCAGTTTAAAGGCCTGATCGATGCATTGATCACAGATAAAAGCTGATATGCCTGAAATTAGATATTCGGTATCGGCTTTGCTACGGCTGCAAAACGAGCAGTTTTCTTCTTTGGGAGCCTTAGCCATTATTTCTTATCGGTTGGTTTATGTTTGGTAAGAACATCATCTAACATACCGTAATCTTTTGCTTCCTGCGAAGTCATCCAATAATCGCGGTCACTGTCTATTTCTACTTTTTCGTAAGGCTGTCCGCTGTGGTTGGAAATAATTACGTACAGTTCCTTTTTCAATTTCTGAATTTCTCGCGCTGTAATTTCAATATCAGAAGCTTGTCCTTGTGCACCACCCAGTGGCTGATGAATCATGATGCGTGCATGAGGCAAGGCGGTGCGTTTACCTTTTGCTCCAGCACATTGTAGAACCGCACCCATTGAAGCAGCAAGGCCTGTGCAAATGGTAGCAACATCAGGGTTCACCCATTGCATGGTATCATAAATACCAAGTCCTGCATAAACTGATCCGCCCGGTGAGTTGATATACATTTGAATATCTCTGCGTGCATCCATACTGTCTAGAAACAGCAATTGCGCTTGCACAATATTGGCCACATAATCATCTATGGGCATGCCCAGAAAAATAATACGATCGGCCATAAGGCGGGAGAAAACGTCAATTTCCCTAAAGTTCATGGGGCGCTCTTCAATAACGGTGCGCGTCATGTTTTCAACTGAGCTT
>JBILGC010000100.1:0-3728 GCA_044351265.1 Bacteroidia bacterium | reverse complement strand
AATATACACAGTGAGAGTGAAGGTATTCCGATTGGTTTGGAATTGCATACACAGGCTTTTGGTTATGCAACAAATGACGAGGTAAATAACATGACATTCTATCGCACTACTATATTTAACAGAAGCAATGAAATTATAGATAGTTGCGTTTTTGGAGAATGGGTTGATCCTGATTTAGGTAATTATGCAGATGATTATGTTGAGTGTGATGTGAAGAGAAATTTGGGGATCTGTTATAATGGTGATGACAATGATGAAGGTCAACTAGGCTATGGTTTAAATCCTCCAAGCGTTGGTGTAACTTTCTTTGAAGGACCTAGAAGGCCTGACAGCAGTGAAATTGGACTAACTAAATTTGTTTACTACAACAATGACTTTTCTCCAACTGGAAACCCAAGTAGACCTGAGCATTACTGGGGATACCTGAACGGACGTTGGAAAGATGGTTCTCCTATTACATATGGTGGAAATGGTAAGGGTGGTTCAGACACTGCAAGCTTCATGTTTCCAGGTGATACAGACCCTGCAGGTCGTGCTACATGGAATGAAAGAAACTCACAAAACACGCCAAGCGACAGACGTTTCTTGCAAACGGCTGGTTCTTTTAGTCTTTTGCCGGGTGCTGTTAATAGGGTTACCATAGGTGTGGTTTGGGCTCGTGCATCTTCCGGTGGAGCAACAGGCTCATTCAACCTGCTTAAACAGGCCAGTGATAAGGCTTTTGTATTATTCAAAAATAATTTTAAACTCATATCGGGTCCAGAAGCACCAAAATTGGAAATTGTAGAGTTGAAAAATAAGCTTGTTTTTAAAATGGTTGGTACAGAAAGTATTGAAAACTTTACTGACTCTTTTCAAGGAAATTGTGGTGCGAAAACTATTTATAAATTTCAGGGATATTTAATCTATCAAGTTAAAATACCAAGTATTCCTAACGATTTCTACGATACTGAAGAAGCAAAACTCATTGCTCAATTTGATGTAACTGATGGTAATGCCAAAATTGTTAATGCCATCTTTGATCCTGACCTTGAAGAAGATGTTAAGAAAATAATGGTTGATGGCGCAGATAAAGGTATTCAGCACACTTTTGAAATAACAAAAGATTTCTTTGAAACCGGAACCAATCAAACCCTGGTAAACTTTAAAAATTATCATTACCTCATTGTATCTTATGCAGCAGCTACAAACTGTGCTACCGATCGTTTGCAGTTTTTGCCTGGTAGAAAAACCATAGGTGAGGAAGCCTTGGCGGTTTATAGTGCTACACCTCACGACCCCGCGCCACGCAATGGTGGCACAAAGTTGAATGCCGATTACGGAACGGGTTTACCTATAACTGCAGTTGAAGGTATTGGCAATGGAGGAACTTTCCTCGAACTTTCAGAAGAAACCGTTAATGAAGCACTCCGCTCCGATTCTGGTAATGTGAAGCAGAGAGTTTATAAACCAGGTGCAGGACCAATACAGGTTAAAGTGGTAGATCCATTTAAGGTACCTGCAAATACGCAGTTTACTGTTTGGTTAAGGGAAGATACAGCAGGGAACTACAGAAATTCTGCCCGTTTTGATTCACTCAGTGCTAAGCGAACTTTCTGGTATATCAGAAATAACAATACCGGTGAGGTTAGAAAGAGCGCAAAAACAATTGAATCTCCTTATGAGCAATTGTTTAATGATTGGGGGATTTCTGTTAATATTACCCAGTCTATTATTCCTGGTGACGTTAATAATATCACCGACCAAAGTAATGGTTATTTAGATGCCCAAATTATTCAGGCAAATGCAAGTCAAAAATGGCTTGACAATATTATTGATGAAGACCCAATTTATACTCAACTGGGATATGCAAATCAGTTTAATTGGATAAGATCCGGCAGCAACGGAAGAGGAAGCGGATCAGAGTCTTTTAGTAATCCTCAGATTCATGACTTTGCGCTGAGCGGAAATGCACTGGATCCAAGAAGAAATTATTCTAAAATAATCGATGGTACATGGTCACCATATGCCTTGGCAGCAAGATGGAGAACCAATTCATCCGCTACGTTGCCAACTTTTGGTCCGGCATGGGATGCAGGAGCAGGAATTCCGGGATTATTTGGTGGTGCACCATTACTAGGTCCAACCGGTGGTGCTTCGGCTGATAATCCGTTAAAAGATTTGAACGGTGTAGATTTGGTTATTACGCCTGATCGTTCTAAATGGACACGCTGTGTGGTTGTTGAAACCGGAGAAGACTATCGTTTTAATCAAAATAATGTAGATAAGCTTGATGCAAGAAGCGCGCCTTCGGTAGATAAATTTGGCCGAACTATTTTTAACGGAGGGAAAAATAATCCAAATGATCCTGAAGCCGCTAATTATAAAGCAGAGAATGGACTAGGCTGGTTCCCGGGCTATGCAATAGATGTTGAAACCGGTGAGCGCTTGAATATCATGTTTGGTGAAGATTCATCCTTGCCTACTGAGAATGGTACTGATATGCGCTGGAATCCAACGTCAAACTTATTTGATAGAAACGGAAGGCCAGTATTTGGTGGTAAGCATTATATCTATATCATGAAAGCCAAGCGTTTTGCCTTAGGCTCAGGTTCAAGTGCAATTATATTCAATGGGCCTTCTTACGATTGCGGTGTGAGTTATTTGAATAGAATAACCAGAGACAATTCTGCTGATTTTGTTTTAAAGAAGCGTTTGGTTTATTCGCAGGCTATTTGGACTACAATGCCTGTTTTGGTTAGAGGAGCTAAGTTGGGTGATCCTTTATACTCTGATGTTATTCCATCTCAAGTTACTTATAAGTTGCGTGTGAAGAAGCCTTATGCTAAATATTTAAAAGGAACAGCTCCTTCCTTAAATGACAGTATGCCTTATTACTCTTTCTCAACCGAAGGATTTGCTCCAATCATGGGAAGCGATGAAGAAGGTAAGAAGGCTCTTGATAACATTGCTGTGGTTCCTAACCCTTATTATGCTTATTCATCTTATGAGGATCCCGGTAATCAGTTAGACAATAGAATTCGTATTGTTAACCTGCCACCAAAATGTACCATTAGAATCTATACCAGTGATGGTGTATTGGTTAGAACAATTAAGAAAGATGATAACAGCACTACATATCTGGAATGGAATCTTAAGAATGATGCACAGGTGCCTGTTACAAGCGGAATTTATCTGTTCCATTTTGATGCGGGTGTTTTAGGGGAAAAAATGGTTAAGTGGTTTGGCATTATGAGACCTGCAGATTACGATTCATTCTAAGACTTTAAAAAGCTGGCAAGCAGTAAAATGCTTGCCGGATAAAAAACAGAAAAAGAATATTTATGAAAAAATATATACTACACATAGCAGCAATAGCAGGTATATTTTATACTGGTTCTCTTCAGGCTGGTAACCCCGATCGTGCAGGTGGTGCAGGCGGAACGCAACTGCTACTAAATCCTTATGCACGTTCTGCCGGTATGATGGGCGCAAATTCAGCCTACTTGCGTGGGGTTGAAGCCATGCATTTTAATGTTGGTGGATTGGCTTACGTAGAACGTACTGAATTGCAGTTATCGAGAGTAGTTTACCTGCAGGGAACAGATATTTTTTATAACAATTTCTCTTTTGGTCAAAATTTTGGCAATGGCAATGTAATGGGCCTTTCATTTACAGCAATGGATTTTGGTGACATTAGAATTAGAACAGAATCTCAGCCAGATGGGACACTGGGAACATTCTCCCCT
>JBILGC010000037.1:0-20329 GCA_044351265.1 Bacteroidia bacterium | reverse complement strand
GAATATCATAACTCAGGTTAAGCTGAAGTATGCTATTTTCACTAATGGCTGATTCATCATCTTTAGCACCACCGGCTATGGATGCAGCAATGCCAACAAGAATTAAAATCAGAAGAAAACCAGAAATAATAACACCCAGAATGGATGCCAGCAGCATTTTAAAAAACTGTTTCATGATACAACAATATTATTAAGCAAATTAAGCAGTTTGTTTTATAATTTAATATGTAATCATGATAGTGGGTTTGAATTGTAAGTTCTCGGTTAAAAAAAAGATTTAAGCGGTGATGCCAATAAATTATATCTTAGGCCGTATTTTCGTGCCATATGGAACTATCTACCTTAACAGCAGTTTCTCCGGTTGACGGGCGCTACCGCATACATAGCCAAAAACTAGCCTCTTATTTTAGCGAATTTGCATTGATACAATACCGGGTGCTGGTAGAAATAGAATATTTTATAGCCATTGCTGAAATACCGCTGCCGCAAATGAAAGGTAAGGTAAATGCTCAACACAAAAAGGATTTAAGGCAAGTTTATACTGCTTTTTCTGAGGCAGATGCACTACAGATTAAACAAATAGAAGCAACTACCAATCATGATGTTAAAGCAGTTGAATACTTTATTAAAGAAAAGTTAGATATCATGGGTTTGGGAGGATTAAAGGAGTTCGTTCATTTTGGTCTCACCTCTCAGGATATAAACAATACAGCTATTCCGCTTTCACTGTTGGATGCACATAAGCAAGTAATGTTTCCTGAACTTGATGCTTTGCTTAAAAAGCTTCATACCTTAGCCAAAACATGGAAAAATATTCCAATGCTGGCACACACACACGGACAGCCGGCATCACCCACAAAGCTTGGTAAAGAAATAGGAGTGTTTGCGGAACGTTTGGAAGTACAGTTAAATCAATTAAAGCAGGTGCCATACAGCGCAAAATTTGGAGGTGCAACAGGTAATTTCAATGCACACCATATTGCCTATCCTAAAATTAACTGGCCTAGATTTGCCAATGCTTTTCAATTCTCTCTCGGGCTTACCCGTTCGCAGTTAACCACACAGATTGAGCATTATGATAACCTTGCCGCTACTTGTGATGCATGGAAGCGAATCAATACCATTCTCATTGACTTGAGCAGGGATTTTTGGCAGTATATTTCAATGGAATACTTTAAGCAACAACTCAAAAAAGGCGAAGTAGGATCATCTGCCATGCCTCATAAAGTTAATCCCATTGATTTTGAAAATGCAGAGGGTAACCTTGGAATGGCCAATGCTATTTATGAACACCTTGCAGCCAAGTTGCCAATTTCTCGTTTGCAACGTGATTTAACAGACTCAACCGTTCTAAGGAACCTGGGTGTGCCAATGGCCCATAGCCTAATTGCTATGAAATCGTTAATGAAAGGATTAGATAAGTTACTGTTGAATGAACCTGCATTGCACAGGCATCTGGAAGCCAACTGGGCAGTAGTGGCAGAAGCCATACAAACAGTTTTGCGCAGGGAAGGATATCCGCAACCTTATGAGACTTTAAAAGCGCTAACCCGCACAAACAAACACCTTACTCAGAAGGAAATGCACAAGTTTATTAATGGATTAAAGGTTAGCACTAAGGTAAAAGCTGAATTAAAAAGAATTACTCCGCACAACTATACAGGTGTATATTAAAATTCATTGCTTAACCAAATTTCCAAGCTCTTTTCAGCTTGTAACTGAAGCATTTCAAGTCCGTTTTTGGTAATGGCATTTCTATCCTTGCATGCATTTAGAAATGCTGTTTTTTCAGGCAAATAAACCAAGTCATAACAAACGTGATGTTTGCTAATAAATTGATACGGTATATCCGGTTTCGATTCAATATTAGGGTACATGCCCAGAGGCGTACAGTTTATTATCATCAAATGATTTCCAATTATATCTTCGGTTAAGGCAGAGTATGGTATAAGGTCGGGTGCTTTTGGTTTGCGGCTTAAAATCTTAAAGCGAATGCCCAATTTTTTAAGAATGAAAGATACCGCCTGCGCAGCCCCTCCTGATCCGATTATCAAAGCCTGACTATTTTTATGCAAATCATTTAGCAAGGGTGTAAATGATTGCTCAAATCCGTATACATCGGTATTGTATCCTTTTAGAAAGTATTTTTTGTGCGCATAATTATATGTAGCTTTTATGCAATTCACCGCATTACAGGCCATAGCCTCATCAGACAAGGTATTTAAATATCTTATTATTGACTGCTTGTAGGGTATAGTTACATTAAAGCCCCTAAAAGTATCTGAATGCTTCAGCATAGGCTCAAAATCCTGTACGCTTCTTAGCGTAAAATTGTTGTATACATGGTTGCTTAACCCAAGCTTTTTAAACCTTTCAGCATAAAAATCTTTAGAAAAGGTATTATTTAAAGGGTAACCTATGAGTCCAAATTCAATCATTTCGGTATTTTTGATAATTAATGTTCAAACAGACTCCAAATAAAGTAAGTTTTTTAATTCTTTTGATAAGCAGTTATGCCCCGGTAATTGCAAACACTGCTATTGATAGTTTAAGATTGCATGTAAAAAACCTTTCGGATAGCGTATATCTGAATAAGGCTATTGCCAATTGCTATCAAATGCTCGACCAGGATAATGAATATGTTCGTGAGGTAGCTCTTACATCTATTGGCTTGTCTAAAGAAATTGGATATAAAAAGGGTGAAGCTGAGTCGTTAAATCTTTTGGGAAGGGTGTATAGAAGGATGGCGTGGTATGATAAAGCTATCTCCACATATATGGTGGCTCTAAAGCAATATGAATCCCTTTCTGACCCTTTTCATGTGGCAATGGTTTGCAATGATATTGCCATCATACATATGAATCTGAAAGATTATCGTCAGGTTCTTAAATATGCTATACGAGCATTGGATGAACTTGAACTTTCTGTCGGCAGTAATGGTGTTGGTAAGATTAATCTATATAACCTTATTGGAGCTGCCTGTTTTGAGTCGGGTCATTTGGTGAGTGCATTAAATTATTTTAATAAGGCCCAACAGATGTCCGAGAATAAAAATGATGCCGAAGGAGTAGCCATTTCATTAGCTAATAAATCTAAGGTTCACAGGCAGTTTGGCGCATATGATTTAGCTGTTTTATGCATTGAAAAATCTATTGCTATCAGAAGAACCTTATCTGATAAAAGTGCTAGTGCCGCTTTATTTATTGCTGCGGCTCAGATTTATATGGATAGGGGAGATTTTAAACGGGCGTCAGGTTATTTAAAGCAGGCTAAGTATCTAGCTGATAGTTTGCAGGAGCCTGAATTAACCTTAGGTGTCTTTCAAGTTTTGGGCGAATTTTATAAAAGAACAGGTAAATATCGTGAGGCTCTGCTTGTGTTTGAACGTGTAAAACTTTTTGAAGACTCAGCAGCAACTATAAAAAAAAGCAATCGTATTAATGAACTTGATGCAATTTATCAGACTGAACGGAGGGAGAATGAAAATGCAATACTCAAAAAAGAGAATGCATTGAAAGAAGTAGACTTACTTAATGCAAAACTACAGCAGCGCACAACAATTATTATTGTTGTATTTCTGCTTATTATGGCAGTATTTGTTGCTTATACGCTTTATAGAAAAAGTAAAATTAACCAAAGGCTTACCAAACTCAACACAGAGAAAAATAATATCATGGCAGTGCTAAGTCATGATTTAAAGTCGCCATTTACGCGGTTGCATACCCATATTCAACAATTGCAGACCAAGCAAATAAATTCAGATGACAAATTTATTCTTAAAAACATGCAGGAATTGGTTCAGGAAAGTAGCGACATGATTCAGAATTTATTAGATGTAACTTATTTGGAAGAGCGTAAAATGAATCTGAATCTATCTGAAATTGATTTATATGAGTCATTATCTATGCTCTGTGACAGTTTCAAGAATACAGCAGATAGAAAACGATTAAGCATAGAACTGGAAGTGAATACGGCAGAATTTGTGTTTATAACAGATGCTCAGAAATTCAGGCGGATCGCAGATAACTTGCTTTCTAACGCCATTAAGTACTCAAACTTTGATAAAAAAATTCAAATTGGTGTAACGGATGAAAGGGATGGAATACTGCTTAGCATGAAAGATGAGGGTCAAGGGATGGATAAAGCCGACATGGCCGCCTTATTTACCAAATTCTCGAGACTAAAGTCTGTTCCAACAGGAGGTGAGTCTTCAACAGGAATGGGATTATATATTGTAAAAAAACTATGCAAATCACTTGGTGGTAAAGTGTGGTGTGAGAGTGAGGTAGGTGTTGGTTCTGTTTTTTACGTTTGGCTACCTTCACTTAGTATTGTGAATATGTAACTTATATCCTGTTCCGTGCAGGTTTTCTATCATGATTTGGCTGTCTTCTTTTAGTAACTTTCTCAATCTTGAAAGATAAACATCCATACTATTGGCAGCATAATCATCTACCTTTCCCCAAACGTAGGTAAGTATGGTATCCCTCTTCACTAGTTCACCTATATTATCAAATAGCAGCTTAAGCAGATCAGCTTCTTTTATGCTTAGCAATTTGGTTTGGGCAGGCGATTTAAGCTCTCGGGTTTGATAATTAAAGGTGAAAATTCCAAGAGTTAAGTTTTCATGTAGTTCAGATTTTTTTATGCTCCCTGTTTTTCTTCTAAGCACAGCACCAATGCGCATTTTCAACTCTTCTATATTAAATGGTTTAATCAAGTAATCATCGGCACCTGCCTTGAATCCCTCCAGTTTGGTTTGGATATCGCTTTGAGAGGTAAGAAAGATGATAGGAACATCTTGATTGTGGTGTCTTATAGCTTTTGCTGCTTCTATACCGTTTAATTCCGGCATAACAATATCAATCAAAACAAGATTAATCTTAGCCGTTTGAAAAAACATCACACCCTTGGCTCCATTATTCATGCAGTCAACTTGATATTGTTCATCCGTGAGATGTTTTTTGATTAATCCGGACAATTCTTTATCATCGTCAATTATCAGAATATGTGCTTTATGTGGAGCCATTTATTATGAAATTTTATATCACAATATGAACAATGATATATTATATTATTCAAAAATCGGATTTTATTTATAAAATATACCTATACATTCAATTGGGTAAGAATTGCACCTAATCCCTTACTTTGCTGATTTACGTGGATAAAGTAACAACTCAACCCTTCTGTTTATATATTTATGTTCTTCTGTTATATTGGGTCTTAGGGGTATGCGGCTACCTTTACCATAGGCTTTCACTATAACAGATTTTTTCAGCTGCTTAGATAGTATACGCTGAACAGTAAACGCTCTTTTAAAAGAGAGTTGTATATTGTAGTATTCCTTTCCTATTGAATCGGTATGGCCTACTACTACAATACTGTCAAATTGGAAAATGGAGAGTGAATCAGCTAGTTTTCTTACTTTGAATTGCTCTTTTGGAAGCAGGTTGTATGAGTCCTGAGCAAAGTTTAGATAAATCTGCTTGCTTATAGGTTTAGGAATTTTTTCTGCCCTGGAAACTGAATATATACTGCTCATGGAGCGTGACCTAAGCAATACACCTGAGTCATATTCGCAATCACCTAAATCAGCAATTATGATTTTTAAATGATAGGTTTTATATGGCTCAACATTTGCGGCTGCCGTAAGCATGGATGTTAGGCCATCATATTCGATATAATCATACAAAGGCATGGTTGGCAGGTTGTTGGCAATATACCACTGACTGTTGGTAAGTTGATTTACATTATTAATCATTACTGTTTTGCCATTTGGTAGTTTGCCCATATTGTATGACTTACTTCGCGCAGGTGTTTTCTTGTAAATATAAAAGGCAAAGATGTCGTTAAACTCTTTGTTAACGAATTCAGGGTATTCTTCAGAGCCAAATACAAAGTCAAATAAAATACTGTCTTTCTGTGGCACAAAATCAAATTCAAGCACAGCACCATCACACATATCGGTTTTAGTTTTCATGTCTTCATCCATAAATGAGTGTCGTCCAAAATTAGCTCCAGCATTATCCCTTGTATTTGGACCGCAAACATGCCTTGCTAAACCTGTGCTGAGAATGATGCCTTCATTAAAACCCAAGCGTGCTCTGGAATCAGTGAAAACGGCCAAGGCATCTGGATCTCCTTTAAAAACAATATTACTAACCGAGATGCCTTCTCCTATAAAATAGTTTCTTACTATTTTGGCAGGTGTTAGGGTATCATTGCTCTCTGTAACCATAATTTGGGCATTGGTGAACAAAGGCAGTACAAGAATTAAAATGAAGAGTTGTTCTTTATGAAACATGCATTGCAATATAAACATTATCATCTATGAAGCTTACGCTAGGGTTCATAGCATAAAAAAAGCCGCTCCTTATTCAGAAGCGGCTTTTGGTATTTGAATTAGGAATATTAGTCCTTCTTTTCTAATTGAGCTTTAAGTGCAGCTAGGCCTTCAACATCTGCAAAAGTTGATTTCTCATTAGAGTCATTCAACTTCTTGGCGGCTTTGGAAGCTTTATCTCTTTCACCTTCTTTTTTCTTCTCCTCATTCAACTTCTTTTCTTCTACATCACCTCTCCAAACAGAAGTATGTGAAACCACAATACGCTTATTCTCTTTATTGAACTCGGTTACTTTAAATTGCAATACTTCATCATCCTTAGCAGTTTTCTTGTCTTCTTTCTGCAATTGTTTAATAGGAGCATACCCCTCAACACCATAAGGAAGTGCTATAGTTGCGCTCTTTTCTTCAACTTTAAGAACGGTTCCTTCATGAATTGAACCTAAAGTGAAAATTGTTTCAAAAGTATCCCAAGGGTTTTCGTCAAGTTGTTTGTGTCCTAAGCTTAATCTTCGGTTTTCAAGATCAACTTCCAATACAATAACATCTAATGCCTGGTCTTTCTTCACAAACTCTGCAGGGTGCTTAATTTTTTTTGTCCAGCTTAAGTCACTAACGTGTACCAAGCCATCAACACCTTCTTCCAACTCTACAAACAAACCATAATTGGTCATGTTGCGAACAACACCTTTATGTTTAGAGCCAACAGGGTATCTTTCATTGATATTAACCCATGGATCAGGCTGCAATTGCTTAATGCCTAAAGACATTTTTCGTTCGTCTTTATCAAGAGTTAATACAACTGCTTCTACTTCGTCACCCAATTTCATAAAATCTTGTGGGTTTCTCAGATGCTGACTCCAGCTCATTTCTGAAACGTGGATAAGGCCTTCTACACCAGGAGCTATTTCAAGGAAAGCACCGTAATCAGCAATATTTACGATTTTACCTTTTATTTTAGCGCCTACCTGAAGGGTTTCTGCCATACTATCCCAAGGATGAGCTGAAAGTTGTTTCAAACCAAGGCTGATACGTTTTTTCTCGTCATCAAAATCCAGTACCACCACGTTGATTTTCTGATCCATCTTCAATACTTCTTCAGGATGGTTAATACGACCCCATGAAATATCTGTAATGTGAAGCAATCCGTCTACGCCACCAAGGTCTATAAATACCCCGAAAGATGTCATATTTTTAACGGTTCCTTCCAATACTTGTCCCTTTTCTAGCTTAGACAAGATATCAGATTTTTGAGCTTCAATATCCTCTTCAATTAATACTTTGTGAGATATTACCACATTTTTAAATGCATGGTTAACCTTTACAACCTTGAATGGCATGGTTTGACCGACATATACATCATAATCTTTGATTGGTTTGGTATCAATCTGAGATCCAGGAAGGAACGTGTCGATACCCATTACATCAACTACCAGTCCGCCTTTGGTGCGGGTTTTCACATAGCCATTTACGATTTCATCATTTTCATGAGATTTCATAATGTTCTCCCATGCTCTTTCGCTGATTGCTTTTTTGCGAGAAAGCACTAGCTGACCATTCAGATCTTCTTTATTTTCAAGCAATACCTCAACAACATCACCTGCTTTAAGCTCGGGCATGTCGCGGAATTCTGTGCGTGCAATTAATCCATCGGACTTAAAACCAATGTTTAATACAACTTCTTTCTCTGTGAAACCTACAACGGTTCCTTTTACGATTTCTTTTTCGGCAATAGTGCTCAGGGTTGCTTCGTAAAGGCTTTCGAGATTGGCCTTTTCTTCAGTTGAATAACGACTGAAACCTTCTTTGTCCATACTCCAGTCAAAGCTGGCATCCGGTGCGATTTGTGTTGAATTTGTGTTTTCTTGTGTCAAGTTTTAATTTCTCCTTTCGCTTAAAAAAGCCCGCAAGTATAAGTATTAATTAAATACTTACCTCATTTTTTTTGAATTTTTTAGCGGATAACTGCTTATTTAACAGAATCTTTTACAGCGGGGAAATATCCAAAGGTGCTGTCTTGCCATTCAGCAGTGCCTGCAAAATCCCACTGTAGTGCTTCCTGATTTCTCAAATAATCTATTTCAAACACCTCTGGATAAGTATATACCTTGGTGTATACTTTATACGATATTTCCTTGGGATTTAGCCCGTTTTTAATGTTCCAGAATGTCGTAAATTTTTTAAGGGTTTCAGGATTAATCGTATAGCTATCTTTAAGAAAGTAATAGTGAGCAAATATAGACCACCCGAAATCTCTGTTTAATGCAAGGCAATAGCCATTTTTGTTATATAGAGGAAGTAGTGTTTCTGTGCCATTATTTAAAAGCGAAAGATTGACAGCCGTAAAACTGCCGCTTACACTTGCATCCAGAAATAATCCACGTTTATTAATGCCAAAAAATATTCGAGCCACACTAACCGGATTAGGCGAAAGGTCAAACTTTTGTACGCCCGACTGATGATAAGCAAATCGTTGTTCCGGATTCTTGGTGAGCATGGCATAAACACCATAGGCTTGTATGGCAGTTTGAAGGCCAATAATGAAAAGGCAAATGTTTACAAAAAATTGCTGCTTTACCTCCGCTTTTTGTGATTCCGGCTTATAAGCCTGAGGCATAATCAGTATAGCTGCGTTGGCAAGCTGATATCTTATGGATTTAAACCTATTTAATTCAGCTAGTAGCCATATTGCGCGATTGTATTTGCGAAGTTCGTTTAAAGCAGATTCAATACTGGCAAAGCCTACACCATCTAGCGCAAGTGAATCACCTTTATTTAGCTGAAATGTTTTGGACCAATCAGTTGAAGTAAGAAACCCCGCCAAGTATCGCTGCGCTTGGACTTCGTGATTATAGGTTAAGGTATATTGTCTGTTTGCTTTAAATTTATGCTCAAGCCAACCCCAAAATTTATCTGATATAAAAAGAGAATAGGCCAAAATTGGACCAATGCAAAAAAAATAAATTGGGAATATGAGGCCAATTAAAATGTGCAGCGCAATTCCTGATATTGCAAAGAATAGGCTAAATTTTCTTCTGAAAAACAAAAACGGGAAAGCCAGCTCCCATGCAATAGTTGACCATGCAAAGCATTGCATAAGCACCTTGTTATTGATAAATGGAGAAAACTCAAGCCACCTTCTTGCAGGCACAGAATATGGAATCCACAAACCTAATCCCTGCTGCCATAAAGGTGATAGTAGTTTACTGATGGCAGAGCCTGCATATAATATGCCTAAGATTAATATGATTGCCAACCTATAGTTTAAGCGCCATTGACTAGTTGTATTATGAAGCGGATCACTCATTCTTCTCAATAGAGCATCAACTGAAAAATGATCAGCGCAAGGGAGCAATGCGAGAAGCAGAGTTGAAATCCTTAAAACATCATCATTAAAGCTGCCAATGCCCGTCATGGAAAAGAATGTAGCCCCGATAACGGTAAATGCGTAACAAAGAATGGAACTAATGCGCGTTTTAAAACCTATAGCAAGAAAAAATGCTGAAATTAACCAGGCAAATAACAGCAACTTAGAGGGAAAGGTGTATGGTGCAGTTCCTTTTACCTGATCGAAATAAATATCTCTATACGGCATAATTCTTAGAACAAGCAGCATCAGGAATGTACCCATAACTATGCGGAACATTGCCAAAGATTTGCCAGAAACGCGGGTGTTATCGTCAAAGAATGACATTACCTTCTTTTTATTTTTATAGCTGCAACCAAAAATAAGGTAAAGATAGGAGAATGAAAATAACGGTTTATTTTAGGTATCAGATGTACATCTATTGCTGATGATTCTATGAAAACACAAGCATAAATTGTAACAGCTGCCATTGATATAGCAATGCCACACCACTTAGCCAGTTTTAGCTCATTCTTTAGATAAAGCACATATACAGGAATAAGTATAAAAATAATTGAGTATAGAATGGAACAGAGCCAAAAAAAAGGTTGTGTAAAAATAGTTGAAAATCGAGAACCCGTAAGATTCTGAGGAGCTAAAAAGGATGCATCAGGAGTGTTCAAATAATCTGGTGTAAAATCATCCTTTAAAAGGCTTAACAAAACCAATAGAATAAGGCTTACAAAAATTTTAATTCTATTGCGCATTACTCAGATTTTTTGCTGTTTTTAAGGCCTTTAAGGCTAAAATGATTTACCCAAAGCATCCAAAACCCAAAAATGATTAGGTAAACCAGAATAACAAATACATAGCGATGAAAGAAATCAAAACTTGGCATCTTAAAATAAACCATCAAAGTAAGTACATAGTTCCTTATAATATTAATTAAATGAATGATTACGATGCCCGAAGGAATGAACCAAAGTTTATGCAGAGTTTTACCTGGATATGCAATAATAAAAATGGCAAATAGCACAAGTGGTTCAAGGCCATTGCAGGAGGCTCCAATCCTTACAAGAGGTTTACTAGTGCCAACAATAAAGAGATAAGTTTCACCAATTTTCCGTGCCGGTGTATAGAACATATCAATACCGGTGTGCTGCATTAGCCAAACAATTCCTAAAGATATATTTTGTGTAATGATTTGGTCGAGCCTGCCATCAATCTTGATAAAAAACTCGAAAGCTACATACCATAAAAGGTATAGAGAGCCAATTTTAGCAAGAAAAAATAGTAAATTTTTATCGTTATCGGAAAGAGTGGATTTCAAATTGAAAATCCTGTTAATGTTTTTTTCTGCTGTTAAGTTTTCTTAAACCATAAGCAACTCCGGAAGCCAAGGCCATAACAATACCCTGATTAATGGGCAAATCATTGATTGACCCGAAAGATGAAGGGGGAAAAGAACTTTGTGCCAAAACTGAAATTATAGGTACAAAGAATAAAACAAGAGTAATAAAAAATCTTTCTATCATAGATATTAATAAACACGACAAAATTAATATTTATTAAATCAATAGCAAATTAATTCAACTAACTGACAACAATCAGTTTCGACTATTTTAGACTTTATTCTGTAGGCCATTTAAGAAATCTCTAATCGGCATCTTTTTCTTTCCTTCAGGTTGCAAAGCGCTGATAGCCAAGAATCCATCAAGACAAGCTATTTTAAAATAGTTTTTTCTGTCGGTTTCAATAGATCCGGGTTTTAAGTCATGCCTGCAGTTTTCAACATCGGCAGAAAATATTTTAAGCACCTTGCCATCATAAAAGGTCAAGGCACCGGGTGTAGGCGATAGGCCTCTTATTAGGTTTCTGATTTGCTCAGCTTTCTGATTCCAGTTGATTTGGCAATCTTTTGTAAAGATTTTAGGTGCAATTTTAATGCTAATGTTTGCTTGAGGTAAGGCAGTGTAGTTGTCTTCTGCAACCTTCTGCAGCGTTTCTACAATGAGTTCACTTCCCAGTTTCATCAAAACATCATGCAATTCACCGGCTGTCATATCAGTGGTTATTCCGGTTTTTTTTGAACCTAAAATATCACCTGTATCAACTTCATGTTTTAGGAAAAATGTGGTTACACCGGTTTCTTTCTCACCATTAATAATTGCCCAATTAATTGGTGCTGCTCCACGGTAATCTGGAAGTAGCGAGGCATGAAGATTAATGGTGCCTTTAGGGGGCATATTCCAAACCACTTCTGGCAACATTCTAAAGGCAATAACTACCTGAATATCGGCTTTAAATGAAGCAAGTTGTTCAATAAATGCAGGATCTTTTAATTTTAGGGGTTGTAATACAGGTATATTCTTTGTAAGGGCAAATTTTTTAACATGTGAGTATTGAATTTGCATTCCTCTTCCTGCAGGTTTATCAGGTGCTGTTACCACCGCAACGACTTCAAATCCTGCTTGAATAATAGCTTCAAGCGGTGCAACAGCAAATTCGGGAGTCCCAAGATAAATGATTTTCAAAATAGTACTGTTTTAATTTATTCCTTCCACAAATAAGGAAAAAGCATGTATGCAAGCGCTACAATCATTAAATTGATTAAGCATAGCACAATCAAATCAGGAAAAATGAGAGAACTGTCTATTCCATCCATTGCTTTTTTCGAAGCTTTTATCAGCACAAGCAATAATGGCAAAATAACCGGGAATGATAGCACTGGCATCAATACATTGCTATTGCCGGCTTTTGATGCAATGGAAGAGATGAAGGTAAACGTAGCTGCAAAGCCAATACATCCGGCAAACATTGCCAGTAAGAATAAAGGAAGATTGATAACAGGTTGCCCTAAAACAATGCCATATATGGAAAAGCAAACCATTGCAATCACAAGCATAAGCAAGCTGTTATAAATAATTTTTGATATAATTATCTGCGCTGCTGTGGCAATACCAAAGTAGTACATGCTTCTCCCTTTGCTTTCCGCAATAAAACTTTTAGCCACTGCACTAATGGATGTAAAGAGCATAATCAACCAAAACAAAGCATTCCATGTGGGTGCATTCAATACTTTAACCGAAAGAAAAACCACAAACACGGAAGCAATGGTATGCAGTAGAATTCCATTTACTGCATAGCGTTGTCTCCACTCAATAACAAGATCTTTTTTTATGAGAGCTAAAACGGCTTTCATTTGTTAAACATGCTAAATTCCTTATACAATAGATATTTCATTCTTATTTTATAGAAAGATTGCAAGCCCGGCTGCCAGCTTTTTCTGATATCAGATTCATTCATTCCGCTTTCAATTTGTTTCTGCAGTTGATTGCTTCCTGCAAGTAGCGTAAAAAAATCGTTAAAGAAACTGCTTTTGGCAGTATCCTGCGCATACATATCTATGATCCATCCAATATTAAGCTGTGGTTTATGTATAAAAACGTTTTGAACATAATCACTTAGCAAATAGCCCCTGCATTCTTTGCCAGCATAAGGCGGATTCTCTGCTACGCCTTTTATAGGTTTTGGTGTAAATATATAATTGCCGTGCGCCAACCCCGGTTTACCAATGCATTCAAATGGTTTGTCTGTGCCTCTGCCCATACTGTAATTGGTGCCTTCAAACAGGCATAAGCCCGGGTAAAGATAAATGGCATTCATGCTTGGTAAATTAGGCGAAGGCTTAACAGGCAAGTTGTATCGTGTATTGTGGTCGTAGCCTTTCATGGTAATTATACTCAGAAGGCAGGATTTTTCTAAACCAAGCCATTTTTCTCCATTGATCATATTAGCATATTCGCCTACGGTCATTCCATGCACAATAGGTACGGGATGCATTCCAACAAAAGAGCGAAAAGCAGTATCGAGTAAAGGGCCGTCAACATAGAATCCATTAGGGTTTGGCCGGTCTAATACAATAAGCATTTTTTTATGTTCAGCGCAAGCTTCCATCACATAATGCAAAGTAGAAATATAGGTGTAGAATCTAGCACCCACATCCTGTATGTCAAAAATCACCACATCAATTTTTGCCATATCTGCTGCCGATGGTTTTTTGTTTTTCCCGTAAAGGCTAATCACAGTTAAACCTGTTTTGGCATCTTTCCCGCTCTTTATTTCAATACCTGCACCGTAGTTACCTCTGAAGCCATGCTCAGGTGAAAAAATTAGGCGTATATCTACCTTCAGTTTTTTTAGTGAATCAACCAGGTGTGTTTTTCCTATAACTGATGTTTGATTTACTACCAGTGCCACTCGCTTATTTTTTAGCATAGGCATATACTTCTTTGTTTGCTCTGCACCGGTTATAACCTGACCGATTAATTGCAGGCCACAAATACAAAAAATTAAAAATGCTGATAGCTTCTTATATTCGAACATTATTCTATTGGGTTGAAAATTTCTTATTTCATAGCAAAACGCCTGTCATTTAGCAAAGGGAAAGGGTCAACCGGGCTTATTGTGCGCATTGCCATTGCATCTGTTGCAATAAGTATAGCGGTTATGATTTGCACCTTTGCCATAGTAAAAGGCTATCAACTAGAAATTCGTAACAAAATTACCGGCTTTGGCAGCCATATACAAATTAGCCGACTGGATTTAAATAATTCCTATGAAACAATTCCGGTTCAAAACGATACTCAGCTGGTAAAGCTTATAAAGCAACAGCAGGGAGTTGCAGCTGTGCAGCCTGTTGGCATTAAGGCTGGAATTATTAAAACCGCTGAAGAGTTTCAGGGCGTGGTAATAAAAGGTGTGGATAAAAATTATGATTGGAGGTTCATTCAGCAATACCTGCAAGAGGGAAGTCTACCGCATTTTAATGATTCATCTTCATCACAGGAGATGATTCTTTCTGCAGCAACTGCTTCAAAATTAAAATTGAAACTGAATGATGCAGTGGTGGTGTATTTTGTTCAAGATCCGCCAAGGGTAAGAAAGTTTAAGCTTACCGGTATTTATAAAACAGGATATGGTGAGCTCGATGAGTTGTATGCATTTGCCGATTTAAAGCAAATTCAAAAACTGAATAACTGGAATGAAAATCAAATTAGCGGATATGAACTTAAAATAGATGATTTTGCCAAATTGGATAATATTACTGAGGCATTAATGCCTTTAATTCCATATCATCTGGAAGTATTAACTATCAAAGAGCTGCAGCCACAAATTTTTGAGTGGCTGGGTTTCTTAGACATGAATGCGATTATCATCATTATCCTCATGCTGGTGGTGGCCTGCATTAATATGATTACAGCACTGCTTATACTGATTGTGGAAAGAAGCAATATGGTAGGATTACTTAAGGCATTTGGTGCACCCAACCGTGTCATTTCCTCAACATTTATTTACATGGCTTCCTATTTGGTTTTAGTAGGTCTTGCTCTTGGCAATTCAATAGGCTTGCTGCTTTGTTTGTCTCAAAAGTATTGGGGATGGATTAAACTCTCGCAGGAATCTTATTATTTAAGTGAGGTTCCTGTGCAGCTTGGAATTGGCGATATCCTGCTGCTTAATTCAGGCGCATTTATCGTTTGTTACTTGGTCTTACTCTTGCCCTCTGCTTTTATATCGCGCATTACCCCGGTTAAGGCCATCAGGTTTGAGTAATAAAAAAGCCTGCAATCGTATTTCATTTGCAGGTCTTAGTAAAGTTTAACCGGAACCTATTTTTTTGCCCCTATTTTAAATTCTGATTTAATACCGATGAGCAGGCTCTTGAAATTGGCTTCATTTTGATAGCCGCCCACTACATTCATTTTTTTGCCTTTGGGATACATAAAAATGGTGGTAGGATAACCTGTTAGTTGGTTATTGCTTATTACTCCGGCCAACTGATCACCGGTGTATTGCTTACCTTCAAACATATAAACCACATCCTTTTTTTCAGGATTAAATTTTATGGCAACAAAATCTGCATTAATCATCTTTATTACCTCAGGTTTAGCATAAGTTTCACGATCCATAACCTTGCACCATCCGCACCAATCGGTATAAACATCAACCAGCATAATTTTATTTTTTTTCTTAGCCAATTCGTATCCGGAATTAAAATCCATCCATTTTAGTTCTTCATTTTTTGGCGATATAAATGAACTGGATAATAAGGCTATTGCAATAAGGCTGGTGGAAAACAGTTTCTTCATAATTTTATTGAATTAATAATTGATTGAACGAAATGCAATTTGTTTAAAGGATTGGCTAAACCACAAAGGTATAATATTGATTTATTTAATGCGTTAAAAAGTTCTTAATGCCAATCCTAAAAAAACAAGGAATATCCAACTAAAAAATATAAATCAGTTTTTTGGTTTCAAAAAAAGGCTCATCAAACCATTGATTCAAAGGGGTTTCTTCAATAATCAACTTCTTGTTTAGTTGCTTCAGTGTTTTGGTTTCAGCTGCTAAGTCTCCTCCTTTAAGCAGCAAAAATCCGTTGTATTTAGAATTGATGCAATTGGGTTTAATCAGTTTAGCCGACCACCGGTACAGCTGCTCCATAGGAGCTACAGCACGGCTCACAATAAAGTCAAATCTTTCTTTGAGCTGTTCGGCACGGCCTACCACAAAATCGGTATTGCGCAAGCCAATGGTTTCAGATATGCTTTCTGCCACATGTATTTTTTTAGCAATAGAGTCGCATAGCACAAATTCCGTATCAGGAAAAAATATTGCCAGCGGTATACCCGGGAAACCGCCTCCGGTGCCAATATCCAATACCATGGTTCCTTTTGCAAAGGTTATAAACTTTGAAATGGCAAGAGAATGCAGCACATGCCTTTCCATTAAATTATCTGTATCCTTTCTGGAAATCACGTTGATTTTCTCATTCCACTCGGCATACAACTGTTGCAGCATCTCCAATTGTCCGAATTGTTCAGCTGTAAGTTCAGGGAAATATTTCTCTATAATATCCAATCTGTTTTACCAGTTGCTGCTGTTGCGTGTAAATAAACCTTTTGTTCCAAAGATGAGAAGATAAAATACATACATCAAATCGAGTAGGGGAATGAACCAAAGAATGCCGGTGCATTTAAATTTTTGCGCAGCCATATAAAAAACCACTTCCTGTGAAACAAATCGGATGGCATAAACACCAACAACAAAAGGCCAAAGCAATGGAAAGCCAATAAGTATTGATGCAATAAGTGCATAAAAAAGCATATGACTCGCATAGTACCATCCCAACCATCTTTTGTCCGATTTTTTATAAAACTTTCCGGTAGTCATATGCCTTGTTTTTTGGCGACTCCATGCTGTATAATTGCGCTTAGGTTCTGAATAAACAAAACTTTCAGGATGTATGTCAATGGCCACATTGTGCCTGGTTGCGGCAGCATTTACAAACAAATCATCATCACCACTCATAATATGCTGATGGCCTGCAAACCCTTTGTGCTTAAAAAATAGATCTTTTTTATATGCCAAGTTTCTGCCCACACCCATAAACGCCCTACCCATAAGTGCAGCACTGAAATAAAATAACGCTGTCATGAGCGTTTCAAAACGGATATAAAGATTTAGAATGCCTTTGTACTTTTTATAAGGAGAGAAGCCCAATATAATATCTTTTCCGGAAGTAAACCTGCTTTGCATGTGTCGTAACCACTGATTACTATGCGGCATACAATCAGCATCGGTAAATATGAGCAAATCATTTTTTGCTGCCTTAATACCAATGGTGAGGGCAAACTTTTTACCGGTTGGGTATTTTTCCTGTTCCAATAACTGAGAAACTTTGAGGTGCTTGTATTGAGTTTGCAACTCTTCCAAATATGCTTGGCTGCTATCCCAAGAGCAGTGGTTCACCACAATTACTTCAAAGTTCGGATAATCCTGTTCCAGTATCAATACCAGATTTTTTTGTAGATTCTCCAGTTCGTTGCGGGCAGCAATGATTACAGATACGGGCTCTGTTTCTTTTTTTATAGAGGGGTGTGGTTTATAAAATGCAACTTTGCCAAATACCCAGAAGATATAATATAATTGAACGAGCACCATTAGTCCTAACAGCGCCAACAAACAAAAAGATATAAAGCCAGCAGATTCCAACATAACGGTGCGAAAATAGCAGGCTATCAAGGTTGGCTGTTAACCGAATTTCAACAACCTGTGCAGAAAGGGCAAATTAACTTAGCTTTTAGGTTTAAACTCGTTCATCCAGTTACGCATCTTGTCATAACCTTCATGCAATTGTTTGTTCCACTGCTCAATGTTTTCTTTTGTTATTTGTTGAGCTTTCTCGGCATAGTTATAGAAATCATGCATTTTGTGTTGCATTTCCTTACGCAATTTCTCGCTATCGTCTTTTACATCCATTTTAAGCAATGTAAATTGAAGCTGCACAATTTCAAGACCTGTTTTAAATGCCTGTGCATTGTTATCAAAAAGTTTCATCATGTAGTTAAAGTTATTGCCATAGGCTGCCTTACTGTCTAAATACACTTCATGCAGAGCTGCTTCAATTTTTTTACGCTGCGCCTCAAAGGCATCTTTGCCATCAGCTTTACCCAGATTTAATTGCAATTGCAACTCTTCAAGACTGGCTTTTACTTTGGTAGCAGCTTCTTCAGCCATATCCGTGCTCTTGTCAATATTCTCTTTGAGCATGTGCACAAGGTTACGTAAATTGTCCTTTTGCTTCTCAAATGCCTCAACAGCATCCATTTTGCCTAAGCTAAATTGTAATTGCATTTCCTCTAAACGGGTTTTCCACTCAGAAATCCAGTTTTTAAATTGTTCTTCAAATGTTTGTGTGTTCATGATTATTAAAATTAATATTTGCCTTTTCTAAAAATTGAAATCAACATAAATATACCAAATAGGCCGGAGATGATAATGCCACTTAACCCAATAATGGGTATGCCATGCCAGAGAGGTGGAATATGGCTTAGCACCACCAGTGAGGAACCAATTATCATGGCTGCCATCACAATTGCAGCTGCCAATCTGTTGGATACCACATCAAGGGTATGCAGAAGCGGATTAAGTCCTTGTATTTCTATTTTAACCTTGCCTTCCTTCAGTTTTTCTATGATTCGTTTAAAGTCAGAAGGAATTACACGCACATAATCCCAAACATCAACAATCATTTCTAAAGTGGTGCGAACCATATTTTGTGGCTCAAACCCTTCTTGAAACAAACGGAGCGAGTGCTTGCGTATTCTTTCAAGGGTATTAAATTTAGGATTTAGGATGCGGCTGATGCCATCCAATATAACCAAGGTTCTTAGCAGCAGAAAAAAATCATTGGGGAAAACCAGCTTGTGTTTGTAAATAATTTCCTGCAAGCGGTCAACCACCTCAGTCATGTTGCGTTCATCTATGGTATGAGGCGGAAATTCATCAATTAAAATATTGAGGTCGTACTCCAGTTCTTCTTTATTGGCAATGCGCTTACGTTTGGTAAGTTTTTCAATAGACTCGGTGAGTTGCGTAAAATTACCTCTGGTAATGGCTACAATAAAATCCCTGAAGGCTTCTTTATCCTTGCGGTTTAATATGCCAACCATACCAAAGTCAATCAGGCAAATGCGTTCACCCGGTAAAATCAAAACATTACCCGGATGCGGATCGGCATGAAAAAAACCATGTCTGAAAATTTGCTCAAAATAAAGATGCAAGCCTTTTTCAGCAATATCATCCAGGTTAAAAGCATGGCTTCTTAATGCATCAACCTGATTAATTTTAATGCCTTCTATATATTCCATACATATTACCCTGCGGGTACTGTAGCGGGTATATACCTTTGGAATATAGATGCGCGGTTCTTCTCTGAACATATTCTGAAAGCGAATGATATTGTTTGCTTCCAGTAAAAAGTTTAGCTCGCGCAGCATTGATTTTTTTAGGGAATGAACCAGTTCAACCGGTTCGAAACGTGCAAACTGAGGAAAATTGTTTTCTGCTATTTCCGCGAACTCAGATAAAATTTGCAGGTCAATATCAATGATGTCTGCAATGTCTGGTCTTTGTATTTTTACAACAACTTTTTCTCCGTTGTGCAAGGTTGCTCTATGCACCTGTGCAATAGAGGCAGAGGCCAAGGGTTTTTCATCAAAAGAGGCAAAGCACTCTTCCAATGTTGCTTCGAGGTCTTTCTCTACTATGGCTTTAACATCGCTGAATAAAAATCCGGGTACAGCATCTTGCAATCTTTCCAGTTGCTCAATTACTTCCTGAGGCAATAAATCGGGCCTATTGCTTAGTATTTGTCCAAATTTAATAAAGGTTGGCCCCAGTTCCTCTATTGCAAGTCTTATGCGTTCGCTACGGGTATAGGTTTGTTTAGATAATTCTCCTTGAATTTTTTTATGCAGCAGCAAGCGAGGCATAACCTTACGCAGGTTGGAGTGTGCCAGCATATCGTCAAGCCCGTATTTAAACAAAACTCTTATAACTTGACGGTATCTGCGCAGGTGCTTAAACTTCATTTTTCTTGCTGTTTAATTTTGCTTCCAGTTGAGCCACTCTTTTTTCCAGGTCATTAAAAGCTTTTTGCGAAGGTGTTTGTAGTTCGCTGAGCATTTCAGCTAAGTATTGACTTACCTGTTCTTTCATTTCGTCTGCACTGTTTTTACCGCTTTGAAATAACTCATCAATAATGCGTTTCCCTTCTTCCTCTGTAAGCC
>JBILGC010000055.1:0-12422 GCA_044351265.1 Bacteroidia bacterium | reverse complement strand
TCCACATTCATTTTTTCAAGCAATTGTTTGGCTTTGGCACTGGTAGAGGCAAGGCCAACTCCCATATACAATAAGTTTTTCAAACGTTCGTCCATACTTAATTTTTGTGCAAACCTAGGTGCCTCTGGGGTAATGAAAAATGATGAAGGTCAGGTGCGCAAAAAAATACAACCTTTTCAATTACCTGTTCAGGGCTTTTTCAATCTCTGCCTGAAAAGTGAGCTGAAAGCGTTTTTTATAGGCTTCTTTACCTCCCGCCAAGAAATAAATGCCAACGCGCGCTTCCTGCAGGTGGTTTTCGAATTTTTTAAGTTGCAGTTTCCTGCCATGCATAATGGCAATAACTTTATTGTTTTCGCAAATAATGGCTGTGCGAATTCCTGCAGGTTGGGCTCCAAACGATTTGTCAGGGAGCAGGTATGATTGAAAGCCATTGGCCATTACCCAGGCTTCATAAGAAAATCTTTTCAGGTGTTTGTTTAAGAGGTTTTGGTCTGGTAAACTATCAAAGTTGCCAATAAGCATTTCCAAATCATGCTCCACCACGCTGGTATCTTCTATGCACGATACCTCCACATATCCGCTTAGCTCTAGTAAAAACGCTGTATCGTTTTCAGCTAATGTTTGGTTTGGCGTGAAGTTAATTTTGCTCCTGCCTAGTAATCTTCCTTCATTGTTTCTGAGCTTTGCATTAGCCAGCACTTGTTGTCCGTCATATACCATTTTCTTTTCCACCCAAACCTTGGTGTATATATAGCACCAGCCTTTGTTTGCTGGGCTGCAATCAACTTCAGTTCCGGGGCCAACTGAAAAAAGTTCATCTCCAAAAGGTTGCTGCAAAATTTGGCAGTTGCCGTTTATAGTCTCTGCTCTTAATTGAGAGGCTATAAGTAAACCAAGCAAAACGATATTACGTATTGTATTTGGCAACACGGTTACGAATAAATTCAATAATAATGGGTAGAATAGATAGAAATACTATACCTAGAATAAACTTCTCCAGGTTTTTTTCTACAAAGGGTATTTGCCCCAAAAAATAACCAAGCAACGAAACGCCACCCACCCAAATTATACCACCCAAAATATCATAAGGTAAAAATACCTTATAGTTCATGCGGCCAAGACCTGAAACAAACGGGGTAATGGTGCGAACAATAGGAACAAATCTTGCCAGAATGATGGTTTTGGTTCCGTTCTTCTCAAAAAAAGTATGGGTTTTATCCAGCCAGTCTTTTTTAACCAATACTTTACCGGCAATTTTCCAGGAAAGAACATGCGCACTAAAAAACTTACCTACAAAATAGTTGATATTGTCTCCCAAAATGGCAGCAAACGTGAGCAGAGGTATCAAAATCCAAATATTTAAACCTCCGGGTTGTGCGCAAAGTAAACCTGCGGTAAAAAGCAAGGAGTCTCCGGGCAAAAGCGGAAATATAACCAAGCCGGTTTCAATAAAAATGATTAAAAATAAAATAGCATAAATGAGCGTTCCGTATTGCTGAAAAAGTTGCAGCAGAACATCTTTGGTATGCGTTAGTAAATCAATTAAAAAGTGAACGAATTCCATCATATTGGCGCAAGTTTACGCAAAAACCCTAATTTTGCGGTATTGAAAAAGTTAACAGCTATTTTTTTAATTGGTATTGTCTTGCTGGTTGTTGTATCTAATTCTTCCTGCAGCAGCAGCAGGCCTTCTTCCAAAGGCAAAAAATGTAATTGCCCCAACGGATTTTAATGCAACAGCCTTTAGTTAGTATAATTACCGTAGTTTACAATGGAGAGCAACTGATTGCTGAAACCCTGCAATCGGCAATTGAACAATCATACACCAATATAGAGTTGGTTATAGTTGATGGAGGCTCTACTGATGGAACACTCAATGCAGCCAAGCCATTTTCTTCTAAGATAAGTTCCATTATCAGTGAGCCTGATAAAGGCATTTATGATGCCATGAATAAAGGAATAAAGGCAGCAAAAGGGGAGTGGATATACTTTTTAAACGTTGGCGATCGGCTTTACGATGCTCATGTACTTCAAGATATTTTTAGCAAAGATTTATCGCAGGTTGATTTTATTTACGCGCAGGTTGAAACCATTAATGAGCCAACAGGTGTCAATTATATCAATGGGAAACCAGTTAAGCTGAGTGATTTTTATACCCATTACCCCATTTGTCATCAGGCAACTTTTACACGTAAAAATGCATTTGATAAAATTGGCGGGTATGATATTTCATACAAGCTGGCTGCCGACACCGAATGGTTTGTGCGGTTTTTTAAGCAATGCGGAAACAAGGCCTTGTTTATTCCGCGTATTATATCATTCTATGATGTGCAGGGCACTTCTTACCACAAGCGCATGCCGGGTTATAAAGAGTATATGCGCTTTGCAGCCATTCATTTTCCTGCATGGGTAAGTATGCGCATCAAGCTCATGTATCCGCTAATCTGGCTTAAGGTTAAATTTATCAGAACTTTTCAGGAAACAACCCTCTTTAAACAATACCGCAAAATCAGATTTAAGGGGCGAGTTGCTAAAACATCATAAATCGCTTTCATTTGTGATATGTTTAAACCTCTGCCTCCGCGTTTTCGATTTTTTTATCATCAGCTCAAAAATCAGGCATTCAACTATCTGGATGTAGGATCGGGCAGCGGCTCTCCGCATAAAACAGCACAGTTTTTTCCGCAGGTACATTATTATGGTATTGATCGCACAAACTATCGCAATAGCGATAAAGATATGAAGCTGATGAAGGCCTATTATGAGATGGACTTAACCCAATTGCAATTTGATGCCATTCCTAATGATTTTTTTGATGTGGTTATGATGTCGCACGTGATTGAGCATTTACATAATGGAGACAAGGTGATTGAAGGTCTGTGTACCAAACTAAAAAAAGGCGGTAAAATTTATATTGAATTTCCCGGACTGCACAGCACCAAACTGCCCAGCATGCGCGATACGCTTAATTTTTATGATGACGATACACATGTGCGTATTTATAGCGTTACAGAGATTGAAGCATTGCTGAAAAAACAAGGCTTTAAAATTATCAAATCCGGCACGCGCAGGTATTGGCCGTATATTTTAGCCTTACCAATTACGATCATTACTGAGACCCTAAAAAAAGGGTACTTGCCCGGAGGTGTATTTTGGGATTTAATGGGTTTTGCAGAGTATGCGTATGCGGAGAAGGAATGAGTGATTTGCAAATGATTGACCCGGGCTTGAAAACCGGGGGTAGGAGAGTATGCCTGCCTCTTCAAAAAAATGTTAGTAGTTTAGCTTTTAAAAGGGTTATTTATAAACCAAATATTGTATATGAGCTACATGATAGCTTGGGTAAATTTATTTTTTTCTGCAATAACAACAACCAATTGCTTCGTTATTGCCATTTCCTGTTGGAGCATATTTGCACCATGCGCTTGCCTTTTTTTATTCAAACCCCAGCTCTTTTATAATTTTTTCTATCTGCCAATCTTCAACAGGGTTGTACTCGTTTTTAAGGTCGGCTGTAAATACCTTAGCAAGGGTTTGCCAATATACTGCTGTGAACCCACCTCGGTAATCCTTTAGCAACGAGTAGGTATCTTTTCCTGTTTCGCGGTGTATAAGCTTAATCAACAATTTGCCCTGTGTAATTGTCATATTCACCAAATCATCCATAAACTGCTCTTTAATGGATTCTTCGGTGCGTTTCAGGTATTCTTTCTTTGCCTTTTCGGTTGGCAGCATTTGCAGGTTTTGTTCCATCATCTGCATTCTAAATCCGGCCATCTTTGCATAAGGTAATACTTTTTTCACATCTCTTACCAGTTTTTCATAGCGCTTTTGATACTCAGGGTCTCGCTGGGCTTCTTTAATAAACTCCGGCAGCAATACTTTTTTAAGGGTATCGCCAGGTATACTATCGGTTTGCTGTGCGCCAACAGTAAGCGTAATGAGCAAAATAAGCAGTGTGGCAAAGGTTTGTTTCATGTGTAAAACTTCAAATTATACCGTATGAGTTAGTATGAGTTACTTCGTTTATTTAACCACCAGATTCCTAAAGAACCAATGATTACGAATAACGAAGAAATGAGCTCGGCTTGTGTAATGTGTGCACCAAAAATTTCGTAGGTACTGTTTACCCTTATTTTTTCAATTAAAAATCGCTCGGCACCATTTACCACAAGGTATATGCAAAACAGCACCCCGGCAATTGTAATGCGTTTGCGCAATTGCCAAAGCAATAAAAACAAGGCAATACCAGCTATGGCTTCATATAAGGGCGTTGGGTAAACCGGTTGAGGCAACATAAAACAATGCTTGCCAATACAATTAGGCATAGGTATGCCTTCATTCACCACATTGTTGGGGTAGTTGTAGCTCCAAAACCAATCCGGCAAAAAATCAATGGGGTTTGCTGCAACATTCGCGATACCCCAGTCGCCATCACCGCTTAGGTGGCAGCCAATACGACCAATGCCATAAGCAAGCATAAGGCCTGGAGCAGCCGCATCTATCATTTGCAGGGCAGGTATGCCGTTTTTGCGCGTGTAATACAAAACAGAGAAAGCTGCTACAATTAGTCCGCCATAAAAGGTAAGCCCGCTAAAGGATAGCAAAGCTTCTATCGGGTTTTGCATAAAATCTCCGATATACTCCAGGTTATGAAAAATTTTGGCACCCAGCAAACCTGTAATGGCTGCAATGGCCAATATATTGCCCATTAGCTCATGAGGGTATTCATTGATTTCAATTTCTTGCGGTTTTTTGTCCTTCAGTTTTTTCTGCTCATCATATTTACTATACCAGCCAAAGGCTGCCCCCAAAACAGCGCCTGCATTATGGCCTCTTCCGGAAAGGATAAATGCCTGCGGATTGTTAACCAAATCGGCATAATGCAGCACCATATCAAGCAGCTTATAGCCAATCAAAGCGCCCAACATTATGCTCAGTGCAAAATCGGTAGAAGTTACAGGTTTGTTTTGAATTACTTTTTTTCGCTGCGGCTTAAGCAGTCCGTTATCTTCTTTTCGTTTAAGCTCGGCCTGTGTGGCAATATATGCAGCTGCAAAGGAAAGTGCCATAAAAAAACCAAAGGTTTGAATGGGCAAGGGTATGTTCAGGCCAAACAAATCACGGATTAAATCAGATAGGGTAGGATACATGTTTATTTATTCATTAGATGATTGCTGTTCCCATACTTGCACCAGTTCTACGCATACATCCACGGCTTTTTGCATATCCTGCACACTTACATATTCTTGTTTACTGTGTATGGCCATTTCTCCGGTAAAAATATTGGGGCAGGGCATGCCCATATAAGAAAGCCTTGAGCCATCCGTACCACCTCGTATATTCATTAACACCGGATTTAGCCCGGCTCTGCGGTAGGCTTCTATGGCATTTTGCATTACTTGTGGTTTTGCATCCAGCATTTCTTTCATATTGCGGTATTGCTCGGTTACGTTAATTTCAGCACGCGAACCCGGAAAAGCTGCCACTGCTTTTTGAGCCAGTTCTTCCAGCATACGCGCATGGGTTGGCAATTGGGCCGTTACAAAATCTCTGATAATAAACTGCACTTTGGCTTGTTCCAATTCACCGCTCATGTGCACGGGGTGCACAAAGCCTTCATAGCCATCGGTTGCTTCCGGACAAAGATTATCTAGGGGCAGCAGGCTCATAAAATAGGCTGCCACTTTTTGCGCATTCACCATTTTGCCTTTGGCATATCCGGGATGAGCACTTATGCCGTAAAAGGTAACGGTGCATGCATCGGCACTAAAATTTTCTCCTTCCAGCGTGCCGCGTTCGCCACCATCCAGCGTATAGCCAAAATCGGCCCCCAGTTTTTCCATATCCACCTTATTTACGCCACGTCCAATTTCTTCATCCGGTGTAAACAGAATGCGTATGGTGCCATGCTTCAATTGTGGATTTTTTATGAGTATTTCGGCTAGGTTCATAATAATGGCTACGCCTGCTTTATCATCTGCGCCCAGCAGGGTATTGCCCGATGCGGTAATTAAATCATCACCTATGCGCTCCTTTAGGTAGGGATGTTGTTTGGTTGATATGATAACGGATGGATCATCCGGCAGCACAATATCACTTCCATCCCAGTTTTTATGCAGAATAGGTTTAACGCCTGTACCGCTGCAATCGGGCGCTGTATCTACATGAGAGCAGAAGCAAATAACCGGTGTTTGTTTGGTGGTATTAGATGGAATGCTGGCATACACATAGCTATACTCATCCATGTGTGCATCTGCTACACCCATTTCAAGCAGTTCTTTTACCAGCAGTTCGCTAAGGTTTTTTTGTTTCAGGCTGCTGGGCGTAGTTTCAGAATTTGGGTCGGCTGTGGTATCTATTTGCACATAGCGCATTAGGCGCGAGGCAACGGAATAAACGGGTTCTGTCATGTATCAATAATTTGTGGCAATCTACTAAATAGCAACATAAGTTTGTTAAAGTCGATGCGGTTTTGCATTTTCGCGCCCTCAGAAAATTGATTTTATGGCAAATACAGGAGATTTATTTAGAGGTTGTTTCATCAAATACAATGGCGAGTTATGCCAGGTGATGGAATACCAACACCGCACACCGGGTAATTTACGTGCATTTTATCAGGTGGTGTTGCGCAATGTAAAAACAGGCAAACAAATGGAGCACCGTTTTAGAGCCGGAGAAAGCGTGGAAATGGTACGCGTAGAGTTTAAGGAAATGCAATACCTTTATAAAGACGGCACCAATCTGGTATTGATGGACCCGGAAACGTTTGATCAGGTTTATATCAGCGAGGTGATGTTTGGCGATGCAGCTAAATTTTTAAAGGAAGAAATGATTGTAAAAGTTTCTTTTGAAGGGGACGAACCTATAGGTGCAGAGCCTCCAACATTTGTAATACTTGAAATAAGCTATACCGAACCCGGAGTAAAAGGTGATACGGCAACCAATACCTTAAAAGCTGCCACACTTGATAATGGTGCTGAAGTAATGGTTCCGCTTTTCGTGAATCAGGGAGACAAAGTGAAAGTTGATACACGCACAGGAGATTATGTAGAGCGTGTGAAGTAAGGCATTCTATTATTAAAAAAGCCGCGCTGACTAATCAGGGCGGCTTTTTTGTTTTATCTGCACATGCAATTCATCAATGCAGCATTAACCAAGTGCATCAATAATATCTTGTTTGGTAATGATGTGGATATCGCCTCCAAGGGTTTTAAGCAATACGGCATTGTTTTCTTTGGTAATAAGTTTGGATACTTCTTCCAATGTTGCATCTGTTCTTACAAATGGGAAAGGCGGCTGTACTACCTTTTCAATACACTCATTCTTCAAATCGGGCTGCTCAATCAGTTTACTAAACAGGTGTGTGTCATTTAATGAACCAACAAATGAACCTGCATCGTTTACCACCGGTATTTGGGAAATATCGAATTTGCGCATTTTTACAACGGTGTCGTGCACATTGTCTTTAATATTGGCTGTAACCAGTTTTAAGTGTTTGTGGCGCTCAATTAAATCAATAGCCTTTGGTTGTTCATTAATTAAAAATCCACGGTCGCGCATCCAGTCGTCATTAAACATTTTACCCAAATAGCGTGTGCCATGATCGTGGAAAATAACCACCACAACATCGTCTTTTTTAAACATGTGGCCCATTTGAATTAAGCCAGCCATTGCAGCACCAGCGGAGTTTCCAACAAATATGCCTTCTTCACGCGGAATTCTGCGGGTCATAATGGCTGCATCTTTATCGGTTACTTTTTCAAAATGGTCAATAACAGAGAAATCTACATTCTTAGGCAAAAAATCTTCGCCAATGCCTTCGGTTATATAAGGGTAAATTTCATCCTTATCAAAAACACCTGTTTCCTTGTATTTTTTAAATACAGAACCATACGTATCAATACCAAGTATTTTAATGTTTGGATTTTTTTCTTTCAGGTATTTGCCTGTTCCGCAAATAGTGCCGCCAGTGCCAACACCAACAACCAGATGCGTAACTTTGCCATCGGTTTGTTTCCAAATTTCAGGACCTGTTTGTTCGTAATGAGCAAGTGAGTTGGAGAGGTTATCATACTGATTGGGTTTCCATGAGTTTGGAATTTCTTTTTCAAGCCTGGAAGAAACGGAATAGTAGGAGCGGGGATCTTCCGGATCAACATCGGTTGGGCAAACAATTACTTCTGCGCCAAATGCCTTTAATGCATCTACTTTTTCGCGAGATTGCTTATCTGTTGTGGTAAAAATACAGCGATATCCTTTTATTACAGCAGCAATGGCAAGCCCCATGCCTGTGTTGCCGCTTGTGCCTTCAATAATGGTGTAACCGGGCTTAAGTCTGCCATCTTTTTCCGCATCTTCAATCATCTTCAAAGCCATACGGTCTTTAATAGAGTTTCCCGGATTCATGGTTTCAATTTTGGCTAAAACCACACACGGAAGATCTTTGGTTATTTTATTTAATTTAACCATTGGCGTATTGCCTATGGTTTCTAAAATATTGCTATACCACATAAAAGCGAAGGTAAGAAAGATTTTGGATTAGGAAACGAGTGGATAGGTATTCCACAACCACATAGAGGCAAAATAAACAATTACGGTTAGGATAGAAAAAACCAAATGCTCATAAAGTGCAGTGTATTCGCGGAAGCGAATGCCTTCCATTTTGCAATAAATGGCATACATTATTTTCTCTGCCAAAAATGCAATTGCAGTTGCGTAGGCTATGCCATATATGCCAAACAAATACATAAACCAGAAAGAAAGCAACACGTTTATAATGATGTAGTTGAAAGAGATTACATAAAAGATTCTGTTTTTCATAATACCCATAATAACGGTTTGCGGAAATATCATGCGGGAAATAATAAGCAGCAAATAAATATTAAAAACCTTATAGCCTTCAACAAACTGTTCGCTATACATATAACGGAAAAGCCAAGGGCTCACAAACATCAAAATCATGGTGGCAGGAAAAGTTCTGCGCATGAGCTTGGTTGATGCGTGTTTCAGTTTTCTCAATCCTTCTTCCAGTTTACCTTCTTGATTTAGCTTGGCAACTTCACCACTAAATACATTACTAAGTGAGTTGGCCAGAATAAGAAATACAGGCAACTCTTTGGCACCATATCGAAAAATTACAAACTCTGCTTCTGTATAATAGTGCTGAACAATATAGCTGCTGATGTACTCCATGCTGCCTGCCAATAAGATAGAAAACATAAACGGCATAACCCTTTTCATAAAGTCAAGAATAAGCCTGGTGTGCACACTGATAATGGAATATTTCATCAGTAAAATGATGGTATAATTAAACTTAAGCAGCGATAGTATAACCCATAAATTAATAGCCAGGTTAAGCGTTTGGCCCATAAGCAAAGGCAGGCAAAGCAATACCACCTGTAAGCCAAAAGTAACCGCACCCCAAATAATAAGGGATTTGTATTTACCCTTTAGATATAAAATATAATCGGCTATATAGGTTGGGGTATTTAAAAACACCACCAGCGAAAAAGTATGAAATAAATCTTTTGTGTGAAAAAGGTCGTTTTCGCTATATTTAATGCTGCCAAAAGTAAACATGGCAATTGCACCAACCGATGAGAGCACTACCAGAATAACAAAGGCATTAAACAAAATACGCTTTTGCTGATCTTCATCACTTCCGTTATAAAAAGGAATAAGCGTATTACAGATGCTGGAAACCCAGAAAAAAGTAAGACTGGAGCTAACCAATAGCAACAATTCATACCTGCTTATGATGAGCAACCCATAACCCGGACTTTCATAGGCATAATGGGTAATTTTTGCCAGGAGAACGGAAATAAGTAAAATAGCCCCATATCGCAGAAACTGAAAAGTCTGCAAACTGTTGAAACGGTTTAATCTTGATTCTAAAAAGCCTGGCATGAGTTTGCCTCAAATAACTACAAAGGCTTGCAAATATCAAAACACTTTTATGCCCATTATGCCAACTGCATAGGTTACTTAATGCGTGTATAGCGTAAACGTATGGAGTTTCCAATTACCACAATATCACTTAGGGCCATTGAGCCGGCAGCAATCATGGGGTGCAGGAAACCGGCAGCGGCCAAAGGTATGGCCAATACATTATAGAAAAATGCCCAAAATAAATTTTGTTTAATGGTGCGATATGTTTGAGTAGATATGATGTGTGCCTTAGTAAAGGTATCAAAGTCTTCATTAATCAATATCAGCTGGGCCGATTGTTTGGCAATATCAGTGGCGTTGCTAAATGAAACACCTGCGTGGGCTTTGCTTAATGCAGGTGCATCATTTATGCCATCACCAACCATTGCGGTTGTTTGGTATCTAACTGCTTGTTCTATCAGGCTAAATTTTTCTGCCGGTAATTTACCTGCATATACTTCATTAATTCCTGTTTCATCGGCCAAATTACTGCATTTTGCTTCATGATCTCCGCTAAGCAGTGCGGTATGTATGCCCTTTTTCTGCAGATAAGCTATTTCTTCTTTTACGCCTTTTTTTACTTCATCCTGCATGGTTATGGTGGCTAGCAGTACATCGTTTTTCATTAAAAATAAGTCGCCTGCAATTAGCTGAAATCCTCCAGCCACACGTGTGGTGCTAAGCAGGTATTTATCGCCTTCTGGGGTAACCGCTTCCAGGCCTCTGCTTTTAAGCTCTGTTACGTGTTTAAAGGTAATATTTTCTCTATACCAGTCATGTTTTCTTAGTATTGATTTTGCAATCGGATGCGCAGAGTATTTCTCCAGGTTGTAAATCATGTTTTTTACTGTTTTCTCATCAGCCTGGTGATGTAAGCTAAACTTAAAATTGAAATGCCCGGTGGTGAGCGTGCCGGTTTTGTCAAAGAATATTTTTTTGCTCTTAGCCAGTATTTCAAGTGCAGCAGCTTGTTTTATGAGAATGCCGTTTTTTGCTGCTTTGCCTATTCCCACCATTACTGCAGTTGGTGTGGCTAAACCCATTGCACAAGGGCAGGATATAACCAATACTGCTACAGCACGCATTAGTGATTGTTGCATATCTGCTTGGGTAATGGTTATGTTTACAATAAAAGTAAGCAATGCAATAGCCAATACAACAGGAACAAAAATGGCACTGATGCGGTCGGCTAATTTTTGCACGGAAGGTTTGTTTGCCTGCGCTTGTTTTACCAGTGTTATGATTTGGGCAAGCACTGCAGTTTTATGAGTAGCAGTTGCTATAATATACAAAGTGCCATCATGCAGCAAAGTTCCGCCAATCACCTGTTCTCCTTTTTGTTTACCAACTGGAAGGCTCTCTCCAGTAATCATAGCTTCATTGACATGTCCTCGGCCTTGTGTTATTTCACCATCAATCGGTATTTGCTCACCGCTATTCACCAGCAAAACATCGCCTGCTTTAATATCTTCATAGGCTATATCATAAATCTTCTCTTTGCCGTTCACTTCAAATATGAGCTTTGCGGTTGATACCTTGAGTTGCTGAAGTGCACTGATTTCTTTGGTGGTGCGTTTAACAGCATATTTCTCTAGCAAATTGCCAAACAATACCAGTGTGATGATAGATGTACCGGTTTCGTAAAAAAGATATTGATGTGCTTCAGCGCTGCCAGAATATAGGATTGTACCTGCAAGGCTATAAACCAATGCAGAAAATGCTCCCGTAAAGATTAGCACATCCATATTGGGAACTTTATTTTTGATGGAATGCCAGGCGCTATTGCCAAAAAAGGAAAGCCCCACCGCATAAACCGGCAACGAAAGCAGCAATTGATTAAATGGCTGATGAAGCCAATGCCATGAAACAAACATGTGCATGAGCAATGGAATGGAAAAAAACAGGCAGAAATAGAACTTACTTTCTAAAGAGTGCAGTAGCCATGTTTTGTTCTGAAGGCCATCTTTATTCAACACATGATAACCAAGGTTGTTAATTCCTGCTTCAATTTGTTCGTCAGCCAGCTGTTTAGGGTTTTCAAAACTCACCTCACCGGTTGCAAAATTAACCTGAATATGCGTCATGCCTTCTTTCTCCAGATGCTTTTCAACGGTTAGTGCGCAATTGGCACAGGTCATGCCATCAACTTTTAATTCTTTAATATTTTCCAACATCGAGAAACAAAATTAATCAAATTAACTACTTTCGAAGGTGATCGATACCAATTATAAAATACAATGAAAACCAACAGACGAAATTTTATTAAAGGAGCAGCTTTGGTAGGCATTGGCACTGCCTTACAAACAACAGCTGCCGAAGAAAATATGAGCCGCTTTATAAAGCAAACCGGGGCTGATAAGTTTGAATTGCCACCATTGGGTTATGCTTTTGATGCTTTGGAGCCTTTTATTGATGCTCAAACCATGCAATTGCATTATGCCAAGCACCATCAAGCTTATGTAAATAAACTAAACGAAGCTTTAGAGAAA
>JBILGC010000020.1:0-32848 GCA_044351265.1 Bacteroidia bacterium | reverse complement strand
ATTAAGCAAAAAAATATCAGCACACATAAAACAATCAATATTGTTACGTTCATACTTTCTAGCACTTTTCTGGTGAGCTATGTGCTATTTCATTTTTTTGTAGATAATACAACCTATCCTGCTGATAGCCCTTGGAGGCCTTACTACCTTGTAATACTAACCTCTCATATTATCCTGGCAGCATTGGTTCTACCACTTGTACTCATGTCATTCTATCATGGCTTACATATGAATGTAGAGAAACATAAAAAATTAGTAAGATTTACCTTCCCTATTTGGTTGTATGTTACTGTAACCGGAGTTGTAGTATACCTCATGATTTCTCCATTCTATACTTTCTGACTTTAATCATTGAGGTATTTTATAATCTCTCATATATTTGCTCATATGAAAAAGGCAATTACAATAATCACCATCTTATGCATGGTTTTATTAAGCCAAGATTTACTTGCACAATGCCCAATGTGTAAAACAGCTTTAAGCAGTGCAAGAGATAATGGCTCTTCAGTTGGAAGTTCACTTAACAATGGTATTTTGTATTTACTTGCTTTACCATACACCATAGCAGCTATATTCGGCATTATTTGGTATCGCAACTCTCGTATACAGAAAAGAAAAAAATTAGCCTCTCTATAAATGTGCGATAAGTACACCCCTGGTAAATGGCATGCCATGTTTAAAGGTAAATGTCCGCGATGCCAAAGTGGTAAGATGTTTTCAAAGCCTGCATTCTCCTCTAAATTTACTGAAATGTTTAATGAATGTCCAGTTTGTAAACTACACTTTGAAATTGAGCCCGGCTTTTACTGGGGTGCCATGTATGTAAGCTATGCCATATCCTGTGCAATTTTAATAATACTGGGCGGAGCCACGCTAATTTTGCTTGATGACCCGGATTTTTGGGTGTACATGGCCATTATCATTCCTGCGTTTATACTTGCTTCTCCCCTCACCTATCGTTACGCTCGCATTATGATGTTGTATTGGTTTTCACCGATAAGGTTTGATGCAAAAATGGCAAACAAATAGTCTGTTATTTTAGTTAACCCACATTCTTTACATTTGTGTTATGTTTAATAAAATAGAACATATAGGTATTGCCGTTAAAAATGCAAAAAATTCGGTGACACTTTTTAACTTATTATTCCAAACTGAACCTTATAAAACAGAAGTGGTAGAGAGTGAGCATGTAAAAACAATCTTCTATCAAATTGGTCCTAATAAAATTGAATTACTGGAGGCAACATCCCCTGATTGTGCGATTGCGAAATTTATTGAAAACAAGGGTGAAGGAATGCATCATATAGCTTACGAAGTCGATGATATTTCAACAGAGATGGAAAGGTTAAAAAAAGAAGGCTTTCAGTTTATAAATGAGCATCCAAAAAAAGGAGCAGATAATAAACTGATTGCCTTCCTTCATCCGAAATCAACCAATGGGGTATTGATAGAGCTTTGTCAGGAAATCAAATAGCTACTTCTCTATTCCAAATCCGAAATATCCGCGGGATCCATCGGGATTAATACCCTCAAATAATACACCGCCCTTTTTTTCTTCCAATAACTTTTTAACCTCTGTTGTGGTACTTATTGGTGTTTTATCAATAGCGGTTAGAACAAAGCCATCAGGAATACCGGCTTTTTTCAAAATACTTTTTGATCCCACTTTTTTAACCTTAACACCACCTGAGATCTTCAATTTCAAACGCTCATCTCTACTGATTGATTCAAACTCGGTATCAAGTAACTTGTTAAAATCTTTTTTCTCTTCCACATCTAAAGTTGTTTTACCATCCCTGCTTTTAAGAGTTACAAAAAATATTTTCTCCTTACCATCTCTTGAAACTATCAGTTTTAACTTATCTCCCGGATTGCGTTTTCCAACTTGTTCCTGCAGCTCTGAAGAAGAATTTACTTTTACATCATCAATGCTCAGAATAACATCCTTATCCTTTAATCCTGCGTCTTCAGCAGCGCTATTTGAGTTAACTTTTGCAATAAATACGCCTCTAACTTCTTTTAAGCCTTCTTTATCTGCCAATTCAGCATTCACATCCGCAATCTGTACACCTAAAAATCCACGCTGAACTTCGCCATATTTTAAAAGATCTTCAATAATTTTTTTCATAAGGTTTGATGGGACTGCAAAGGAGTAACCTGAATATGCACCGGTTTGAGAAGCAATGGCTGTATTAATACCAACCAGCTTACCATCTGAACTTACCAAAGCGCCTCCGCTATTGCCTGGATTAACAGCTGCATCTGTTTGAATAAAAGATTCAATTGAATATTGAGTTTCTGCTCTTCTAGGGTCTTTTAACAAATTTAAGTTTCGTCCCTTTGCGCTTATAATGCCCGCGGTAACCGTTGAGGTGAGGTTAAAAGGATTTCCAACCGCAAGCACCCACTGCCCAACTTTTACATCATCAGAATTGCCTACCAGTGCGTATGGCAGGTTATTTTCATCTATTCTAAGAAGGGCTAAATCTGTATTGGGGTCTCTTCCTATTAAATCTGCATCATATTGGCGCTTATCATTTAAAATAACTTTGATTTTACTGGCCCCTTCAATGACGTGGTTATTGGTTACCACATAACCATCCTGACTTATTATTACACCGGAACCGGAACCTGAGCGGGGACCAGACTCTGGCATCTCAAATCTAAAACCGGGGCCGTTAAAAAAATCAAAAGGATTGATTTCACGCTGACTTTCAACTTGTTTTACTTCAACTTGAGTGATGATGTGAACAACCGTAGGTGTCACTAAATCAGCTACTTCTACAAAATCAGGACGTGCCGAAGACTCACTCAAACCGGCAAATCGTGCCATTCTTTCTTGTTGCAATACCGCTCCTTGCGAATCGGAGAATAATTTGCTGATTCCTAATGCTGTTAGGCCACCCAGAGCCGCAACAGCAAAAAATGTAATGTACCGTTTCAACATACTTTTTCTCGAATTTTGTGATTTAGTGGCAAAAATTGTTCCAAGCCAATTCGATTTATAATATAACTCCAAACGAAAAAAGCTGGTCTGGAATTGTGTAGATTCAAAAAAATACTGCAACTTTGTTAATTACATGGGCCACGACAAACATCAATATTATTTTGAAAAGTATCTGAGAGACGAATTGTCTGAATCAGATAAAAATAGTTTCGTGGAAAAATTGTCAGAGGATGCCAACCTCAGAAGTGCTTTTAATGAATACAAAAAGAACAGAGTGGCCCAATTGAAAAATTCAGTTGGCGTTAGTGAAGAAACTTCATTAAACAAAAAACTTCTTTCTGCAATGTATTTACTGATTTCAATTACAGGTATTGCCCTTACAGTTAATTACTACATAAATAACGAAAAGCTCAAGCTATCAAACGAATCGCTTGAAAAACATAATAAACTAAAAGAGCGAAAGTTATGGGATAAGCTACCTGTATTTGGCAACAAACCAAACAATGGGTCTCAATCAAGCAGCATCATTACCCAACCTGAAGAAATAGAACTGGAAGATGCATTGCTTAGTTACAACAATAAAGTAGCATCCGTTTCTTCGAATACCACCGATAAAAAAACAGCTCCAAACAATAAGATTAAAGCTGATATAATATTGCACGATACTTTTCTGGCCCCAATAGAAAAAGAAGTATATGAGTTACGCTTCAAGGTTGTAAAGAGCAGAGCAGATTCAATGAACAATGATAGTATCACCAATCTTACCTACTCAAGAATTTCTCAAGGCAAGTTGCATACAGATAATCCTGTATTGGTTGAATTTTGGAAATCACCTGTGAACTATAAAGGATATAGTTTTAATGGGAAAAAATTAGTGCTGTATGGTTTTGATAAACCATATGCCGTAAGCTTATACATAGAAAAGAAAGAAATCTCTCTCAAACTCAATGACGGCTTTTCAGCGAAGCTTATCAAAGACAACGAATTTCATAAATTTTGATTTCTGAGTTTTACAAATACCAGGGTGCAGGTAATGACTTCATCATCATTGACGACCGCAACCTTCAGTTTCCATCTAACAATATATCTCTAATTGCTCGACTTTGTAACAGAAGATTTGGCATAGGAGCCGATGGCTTCATACTGCTTCAACCTCAAACAGATGGAGATTTTTTCATGAAGTATTTTAATTGCGATGGCCGAGAAAGTAGCATGTGTGGCAATGGAGGTCGCTGCATTGCAGCGTTCGCATTTCATGAGAAAATTGTTTCAGCAAATACGAGATTTATGGCTACAGATGGTTGGCACGAAGCCATCATACATCCTCCACTTGTTAAACTTAAAATGCAGGATGTAAAATCTGTTTCGGCAAGAAAAGAAAATGATTTTGTGCTAAATACAGGTTCCCCTCATTATGTCTCATTCACCAATACCCCCGTAGCTGAATTAGACCTAATTAAATTGGCTAAAAGCATTAGGCACAATTCTGAATTTAATAATGAAGGCATTAATGTTAATTTCATTAACTGTACACAGCCCAATGAAATTAGTATGCGCACGTTTGAGAGAGGTATAGAAGATGAAACACTAAGCTGTGGCACAGGCGTTACCGCAGCTGTATTGTGTTCTGCCCTATTTAATAATTTCTCAGAAGGTAACCATCGCATAGAGGTAGAAACTCCGGGTGGTAAACTAGCAGTTACCTTTAGGTACCTCCAAAAACCTGCATGCTTTACAGATATATGGCTTGAGGGGCCTGCGGAATTTGTATTTAAAGGGGAAATTTCCTTTTAATTTTTTTCTGTAAAATTTTCTTTATATAACCCAAATCAATAACTTTACTCCCATTTATTTGGGATAATTTTGCTTGTTGTAAATACACAACCATTTGATTTGGTTTATACACTTATAAACCACCCATATCTGGGATGTATAATTGAACCACATGTGGTGCAAAAAAACAGCCTGGGCAAATTTACGCTTACGCACCAGCGAATTTTCTCAAAAACCTCATCCTATTTCAGCAATATGATTGATGTCCAAGATGAAGAAATTATTAAAATACTGGACGAGTTGGATGATGACCATGTTTTCAGGAAATTTTATACCGATGGCAAGAAGAAAATTAAAACTGCTGAGTTCTTTACCAATGATAAATATTGTTCGAAAGAACTATTGAATGACAAGATTAGGCCATACATAGAACAGCGAATGAACAAGGCACTGAATCTGCTTAGGGGTAAAACCATTTATAGAATGGGCAACGATAATAATCCTACATCGCAGAGCATTACAGTTGCTGACGAAAAGGCCTCTGTGCTTTTCCATTTCAGACGTAATGAGGAAGGAACCCGTTATTTCCCGACAATTAAATTTAAAGGCGAAAGGGTTGAGTTTATGTACAAAGGCTCACAGATTATAAGTAATCAACCGGCATGGATGCTTTTAAATCAGGTTCTGTTTGATTTTGAAAAGGAAATAGACGGCAAAAAGCTACAACCCTTTTTGAACAAACGCTTTATTCAGATAGCTAAAAATGCAGAAGAAAATTACTTCAATAAGTTTGTTGCTCATTTGGTAGAGAAATATGATGTGTATTCAGAGGGGTTTCAGATAATGACTGAAAAAGCTACCGGTATAGCAGTTTTAAAGGTTCAGCCGTATGAAGGAGACAATGTTTCTTTAAAACTTACATTCAACTACAATAATGCAGTTTTTGAATATGGAACCCAAGATAACGTTTGTGCACTTGTTGAAAAAAAAGGAGATAACTATCTATTTAGACGAATCAGGAGAGATAGAAAATTTGAAGAAGAGCAAAAAAATCAAATAGAGAAACTTGGACTAAAGCAATTAAGTGGGGCTTATTTCACTTTGCATGCTAAAGTTATTACCCAAATAGCCGAACAATTAATTCCTCTGGAAACCACCAATAAATATGAATTTCTGGAGTGGATGAATGATTATGCGAATGTTTTAACTGAGAAAGGAATTTCAATTGAGCAAAGCGATGAGTTTAACAAATACTTTATAGGAAATAGAGAAATTAAACTGGAGGTTAAGGAGCAGAAGGACTGGTTTGATATTAAGGCGAATGTTACTTTTGGTGAATTTACATTTCCATTTCTAGCGTTAAAGGAGAATATCCTGAAAGGCAAGCGTGAATTTATTTTGCCTAATGGTTTAATTGCAGTTATACCGGATGAATGGTTTGGTAATCTTGCAGGTATGCTTGAGTTCTCAAGCTTAGAAGAAGAGATTCGCCTTGAAAAACATCACGTGGGCCTTATTGAGGAGTTAACAAATGATGGTGGCCGTTATTTGAGATTAAGTGATAAACTGCAAAAGATAAAGGCCTATGGAGATGAAATAAAAGAAATGCCAATGCCTGAGCAGTTCAAAGGAGAACTTAGGCCTTATCAAAAAGCAGGATTTGACTGGTTTTATTTTTTAAAGGAAAATGGATTTGGCGGTTGTCTTGCCGATGATATGGGGTTAGGTAAAACCATTCAAACCCTGGCCCTTTTGCAAAAAGAAAAGGAACTTTTTAAACAATCAGGCAAGAAGCAAGATGTATCTGAGAAGCTGGAAGAAACAAGTGATGAAGATAAATCACAATTGAGCTTGTTTAGGTCTGATGCATCGACAGACTATAACCCGGAAAAAGTACAATCCTCAGTTGATACGCAAAAATCTTTTAACAAAACATCGCTTATTGTTGTACCAAATTCATTGGTTTACAACTGGCACAAAGAATCAAAAAAATTTACACCTGGAATTAAAACCTTAGTATATACAGGCATTAACCGGGAAAAGAATCCTAAGCTATTTGCATTGTATGACCTTATCATAACCACCTACGGAACAGTAAGAGTTGATGTTGATATCCTAAAAGACTTCAGTTTTAACTATGTAATACTTGACGAAAGCCAGAGTATAAAAAACCCAAACTCCTTATCTTCAAGAGCTATTAAACAACTGCGTGCAGCGCACAAGTTGGTATTAACAGGTACACCTATTGAAAACAGTATTCAGGAGCTTTGGAGTCAACTATCATTCATCAACCCAGGTTTAGTTGGCAGCCTTCAGTCGTTTACTGAAAGATTTGTTACTCCTATTGAAAAAGCAAATGATGCTCATAAAATGCAGCAACTAAAGGCCATTATAAAACCTTTTATATTGCGCAGAACCAAGGATCAGGTAGCAAAAGAATTACCCCCAAAAATGGAACAGGTGGTGTATTGCAGCATGAGTGAAGAACAAGCAGATGCTTATGAAACTGTTAAATCGTACTTTAGAAATGAAATCCTTAAATCCATAAAAGAAATAGGTTTAAACAAATCGCAATTTGCCTTACTGCAGGGATTAACTAAGCTACGTCAGATTGCAAATCATCCCAAGCTTACCAATGAAACATTTGAAGGTGTTTCAGGAAAATTTGATGAAGTATTGCGCATGGCAGAAACCGCGAAGGCAGAGGGCCATAAGGTGTTACTTTTTTCGCAGTTTGTAAAACAGTTGGATATTTACCGAACCGAATTTGACAAGAGAGGCTGGAGTTACAGTTATTTGGATGGGAGCATGAGCAATGAACAAAGACAAAAGGCTGTTGAGGCTTTTCAGCAAGAATCAGGCATTCAGTTTTTCCTCATATCGCTGAAAGCAGGAGGTGTTGGCCTGAATTTAACTGCAGCAGATTATGTGTTTATTGTTGACCCTTGGTGGAATCCAGCAGTTGAGCAGCAAGCCATTGATCGCACACACCGCATCGGCCAGGATAAAATTGTATTTACTTATAAGTTCATTTCTAAAGATACAGTTGAAGAAAAAATTCTGGCATTGCAACATAAAAAGAAGGAACTGGCAAGCGCCATTATTACCACAGAAGAAAGTTTTATCAAGTCGATTGATATTGATGAGATTCTTGAAATGTTATCATAAACGTGCTACTTCATTTACATACCGAAAACCCGAATTTACGTGAAGTAAAAAAAATTCTAGAAGTGTTAGACAAAGATGGTGTAATTATTTTGCCTACCGATACCATTTATGCGATGGGGTGTCGGCTGAATAGCAAAAAAGGAATAGAACAGATGTGCCGCGTAGCTGCTAAAAAGCCTGAAAAGGTAAACTTCTCATTGTTGTGTGCAGACCTATCGCATCTATCTGAATATACAGCACCATTAAATAAAAGTGTTTTCAGATTAATGAAGAACAATTTACCGGGACCATTTACTTTTATTCTAGATGCCAATAAAAATGTAACCAAATGGTTTAACAGCAACAAAAAAACAATTGGTATTCGTGTGCCTGATAATATTATTGCACAAACCATTATCCGGGAATGTGGGGTACCTTTGGTTGTAACCACCATACATCATGAAGATGGAATTTTAGAATACATGACCGATCCGGTTGAAATACATGAAAAATTGGAGTACCAGGTTTCAATGGTTATTGATGGAGGCGCAGGAGGCAATAAACCATCAACCATCATAGATTGTACCAATGAAGAGCCTATACTTATCAGACAAGGAAAAGGAATAATTATTGAATAAATGAATCCTATTTTAGTAGAAATATACAGAGCCGATGTATTGGAGAGTTTTCACCGAGGCAGCATTTGCATAGTAAATAATGTAGGTGAAATAATATTTTCTGCAGGAGATACAAACCAAATTTGCTATCCGCGCAGTGCCATGAAATTACTCCAAGTAATACCGCTATTGGAACATGGTGGCAAGGATCATTTTAACTTTACCTTGGAAGAGATTGCCGTAATATGTGGCTCACATAATGCTGAACCGGAGCATTTGCATGTGGTTGAAAGTATACTCTACAAAATTGGAGCAACCAAAGAAATGTTGTACTGTGGACCACAATATCCTACAGCTAAAAAAGCTGCAGATGAAATGATTAAAAATGGCACAAAGCCTCATCATATTCATAACAATTGTAGTGGTAAACATGCAGGCATGCTTGCCTTATGTAAGTTACTTAACCACTCTACTGAGAATTATCTTAAACCGGAACATCCCATACAACAACTTATTAAAGATACCTGTGCAAAGCTTTATGAATACGATACCAACAAAATGGTTACTGCTCTTGATGGCTGCTCTGCCCCGATCTTTTCTGTGCCTGTATACAATCAGGCACTGGCTTATAAAAATTTGGTTTCAACAAAAACACTTACACCTAAAACAGCCCAAGCTTGCCAAATGGTGATTGATGCTATTTCAGCATATCCGTTTATGGTGGCAGGAACTGGCAGATATTGTACAGATATGATGCGCATTACTGCACCGGACATTATAGGGAAAACCGGTGCCGAAGGTGTTTTTTGCATGAGTTTTACTCAACAGAAAGTTGGGGTTTGTATTAAAATTGATGATGGTAAAATGCTGCCTCAGTACAATATTGCACAAGCATTGATAGAAGCATCAGGACTATTCTCTAGTGATCAACTTGGTCCGCTGCATCATTATGCAAAAGCACCACTAACCAACTTTAATAAGTTGCAAACCGGAGAAATTAAAGTAATAGACGGTTTATTTGCTGATTTCAGGCTTCCCGCTTAGTTAATACCACGAAACAGACGTTTCCATCTAATCTTGCTGAAAATATTTTCCGGATTGGGGTCTAAACTAAGCCAGATAAAAAGCGCCTTGCCCACAATATGATCTTCAGGCACAAAACCCCAGAAACGTGAATCGGCTGAATTATGCCGATTGTCTCCCATCATAAAATAGTAATTCTGTTTAAAGGTATAACTTTTAATTTCCTTATCATTCATATAAAATTTCCCATCAAGCATGGTAAAGTCTGGATTGTTTTCATAAACCTTAATGGCACGTTCATATATCCAATAATTTACGCTGTCAAGTATTATTTCATCTCCGACTTTTGGCACGTATAGTGGCCCGAAATTGTCTACGTTCCATGAGAGTTCTTTCCTGTATGGAAAAATATAGTCAACAAAAAGTCCTGCCGGCTGAAGGGTTGAGTCTATAGCAGCAACATAAGATTTTGCTGAAAGTCCTTTTTTGGCATCAGCGGTTAAATCAAAGTTCAAATCACCATTATTAGAAAGTTGCTGTATATCGGTTAAAGCAATATCCAACTTTTTTAAGGTTTTAAAATCCAAACCCGGACCGTTTAGCTTAACATAGTACTTAAATTGCATCTTAGGTGGATTATCTGCTGCCTTGTTATTTACAAAAACCTGCTGGTTTATAATTTTAATTGAATCACCTGAAATGGCTAAACAGCGCTTAATATAATTTTCCTTTTTGTCAATAGGTCGGCCATCTTCAAAAGGATAATTAAATACCACTACATCATTATTTTTAATTTGTTGAAGGCCTGGAAAACGAAGATAAGGCATGCTAAACCAGTCCAAATAAGATTTGGATTGAACCACAGGCAATGTATTATGCGCAAAAGGAACGGAAACAGGAGTCATTGGAGCCCTTGCCCCATAATTCACTTTACTCACAAAAAGAAAATCACCAACCAATAAAGATTTCTCCATTGAAGGTGTTGGAATAGTATAGGCCTCAATAAAGAAAGTTCTGATGATGGTTGCTGCCACCACTGCAAATGCAAGAGCATCTATCCATTCTCTGGTTTTTGATTTGCGCTCATAGCGGTTAATAAAAATATAATAGCCAATAATAAGCGCTTGAATAATGATCCATAGACCAATAGCTGTTAGCAAATTTGAACCTCCGAAGATGGTCATCACCAGCAGAAAAAACAGGTTAATGCCACTCATGAGCCAGAAGTTTGTTTGCTGACGTTTACTCAGCTTATCAATGAATCTGGTAATTGGGTTTCCGGGTTTTGTTTGATCTGTCATAAAATAAAACGTTCTACTATATTAACGGCTATACTTTAATTTGCTTGAAATAATAGTGATGAAAGGACGTATCTGATGATAAACTAAAGATTAAGAATATCCTCCATGGTATAGATGCCTTTTTTACCCTGAATCCACTCAGCGGCCAACAATGCACCCTTTGCAAATCCATACCTCGACTTGGCCTTATGCGAAATAGATATTTCATCAATCAGTGATTCATACTTTACCATATGATCACCGGTAACATCTCCCAAACGCTTAGATTCAATCAATAATTCATTCGGCTTAATACTTTGAGCAGGCATATTTTCATTAAACAAGAGGCGTCCTTTAAATTCCTTTTTGTTCTTATTCTCCTCGATAATTTGTTTGGCAAGTGAAATGGCTGTTCCGCTGGGATAATCTTTTTTCTCTGTATGATGTATCTCTTCTATCATCACATCATAATCAGGATGATCGTTCATCATCTTTGCCAGTATTTTATTTATCTTATAAAATATATTCACACCAATACTAAAGTTGGTGCTATATACCATAGCCTGCCCTTCATTAATACATTTATCCTTAATCTCATCAAACTGATCATACCAGCCGGTAGTTCCTACAATTATTGGCACACGAGACTCAAAACACTTTAAAATATTATCAACCGCTGCAGAAGGCATGCTAAAATCAATAGCCACATCCACATTCTGCAGACTGATGGGCATAAAGTTCATTGCATTCTCTAGATTTACCTTATAAACAATCTCATGGTTTTTAGCCAAAGCAATCTTTTCAATTGCCTTGCCCATTTTGCCATAACCCAGTAATGCAATTTTCAATGTTATTTTAATTTAAGGTTAAATTGAAGTCCTGCCCATCCATAGGGTCCAAGATTCAATGAAGGTTGTATTTTCAAAGATAAGTCATCGGTTACATTAAAATCAAAAAAATGTGCTTCAACAGCTGCATCAACAACCTGTAGCGCATAGAGTGCTACCATATATATGGCAAATAAGTCTCTTGACTCTCGGTAACTCTCCCTTATAGCTAGCAATGTTGGGGTTTGGTAGCGGTCAAACTTGGGATCACCATTTTGGTCAACATTATTCTCTATACGATATTTATAAGCATCTCTGAAATCATTATAATTTCTATTATAAAAGCCAACACCATAGGCAAGGGCCACTCCACCTCCATAGATGACAGGAACTTTCCACCACCAGTTTTTACGGTTATAAATTTGCCCAGCACCGGGCAGAGCCAGAGAAAGCAACGTTGCTGTTTTAGGGGAGTGTTTTTGGGGCTTTACGGTGGCTTGCCTGTTTATAATAGTCACTGAATCGGTTTGAGCCTTGCAAACCAACTGAAGAATCACAAATAATATGATAAACAGATATTTCAAAAACGAGTGAGGATACAAATGTAAGGAAAACAGAGGGTATAAAATACGCGGCCTAAGCCGCGTATTCAATAATATTTAGTCGAGTAATTGGAGAATCCGCTCCAAATCAGCTTGGGAACGAAAAGGAATTTTTATTGCCCCTCTACCCTTATCATCTGCTTTAATGGATATTTTTACATCCAGCTTTTTACTCAATGATTTTTGAAAATCCAAAAACAAGGTGCTTTTAGCTGATTTCTTCTGGATGAGCGGAAACTTTTTCTTATCAGATTCGCCATTGGCGTCTCTTACCAATCCTTCCACATCACGTACGCTTAAATCATGATTAAGCATATATTCAAATACGCCTTGCTGTTTTTGCGGATCATCCAAACTAATAATGGCACGTGCATGACCCATTGTAATCTTGCCTTCTTTCAAGGCAAGCTGGATATTATCCGGCAATTTGAGCAAACGCAAAAAGTTGCTAACGGTAGTTCTGTTTTTGCTTACGCGGCCTGCAACCTCTTCCTGCTTGAGGCTGCACTCATCAATAAGTCGTTTGTAGCTTAAGGCAATTTCTATTGGATTTAGCTCTTCGCGCTGAATGTTTTCAATTAATGCCATCTCCAGCATTTCCTGATCATTTGCAACACGCACGTAAGCCGGAATTTTACTTAAACCTGCCAAGAGGGATGCACGTGTTCTGCGCTCACCTGAAATAATCTGATAAGAATCGTAGCCCATTTTTCTAACCGTAATGGGTTGAATAACCCCATGAATCCTAATAGACTCGGCAAGTTCATTCAACGCTTCTTCTTCAAAATCAGTTCTTGGCTGAAAAGGATTTGCTTGTATTTGGCTGATTAATATTTCACTAACTGCGTTAACCGGTGAGGTTTCACTTGCGGTTGTAGTGATATCGGTTGTAGCATCCTGTAACAAGGCACTTAAGCCTCTACCCAATGCGTTTCTTTTAATGTTCATGGTAATTAAATGGTTTGTGGTTCAAATTGGTTTAGTTTGGTCATTCCGTTTTTCTGAAGCAGCTCCTTAGCCAGATTCAAGTAGTTGATGGTACCCTTGCATTCGGCATCATGAGCAATTACAGGCTTACCAAAACTTGGGGCTTCACTCAAACGTGTATTTCGCTGAATAATGGTATCGAAAACCAATTGCTGAAAATGCATTTTTACCTCTTCTACCACCTGATTGCTCAAACGCAAGCGCATGTCATACATGGTAAGCAACAAGCCTTCTATTTGCAACTCAGGGTTTAAGCTGGATTGAACTATTTTGATGGTATTTAGCAACTTACCTAAACCTTCCAGCGCAAAATATTCGCATTGCACAGGTATAATAACAGAATCACTTGCAGTTAATGCATTGGTGGTAATGAGGCCAAGCGAAGGCGAACAATCGATGATGATGAAGTCATAGTTCTTCTTTATTTTTTCCATCGCTCCTTTCATGATGCGTTCACGGTTAGGAATATTGATGAGTTCGATTTCTGCACCAACCAAATCAATGTTAGAAGGCAATACATCCAGATACTCAAATTCTGTTTTAAAAATGGCATCCTTGGCTAGGGCATCATTTATCATTACCTCGTACAAACCGATTTTTACATTTTTTGGGTCGAAACCCAATCCGGAAGTGGTATTGGCCTGAGGATCGGCATCCACCACCAGTGTTTTATACTCGAGCACTGCCAGGCTTGCTGCCAGATTAATGGCTGTGGTTGTTTTACCTACCCCGCCTTTTTGATTAACGATTGAAATTATTTTTCCCATGTTTTGATAGAATGCCGGCAATTAAATGCGGCTATACTTTTATTAGCTTTACCCCATCAAAGAAATGGAACAGAAACGGGTACTTGTACACGCTATATCAACAGGGTTGTTGATTACTTTAACACTTGTTGATTAGTAACTTAAGAATAAATGAAAAAATTCTGCTTGACGTGAAACGTTCATCGCAACGGGTAAGCGTTTCACAAAAATAACGGCTTCAAAAAACCTTGTTTAAAGGTCAATTACGCCCTTAATCTTTTATCAGTTACTGTTTTAACCTGCGCCTCTTTAATTCATTTGTAATCAGTGTTAGCTCGCGCCCTGCCTGACCCTTGGCCGAAGTATTCTCCTGGGCTCTTCTGATAAGGTATGGCAAAACTGCTTCAACGGGACCATAAGGTAAATATTTCGCCACGTTATAACCGGCTGCAGAGAGGTTATAACTAATATGATCACTCATACCAAACAATTGTGAGAAATAAATTCGTTCATCGTTATTAGCCAACCCTTTTTGCTCCATTAAACTGGCAAGCAACAAGCTGCTGTTTTCATTATGAGTTCCGGCACACAGACTTATAAAATCAATGTGCTCTAAACAAAAACGCAATGCTTCGTCATAATCACTATCACTTGAGGCTTTATCGGGTTGTATGGGGCTTTGATAACCCATTTTTGCAGCACGCTCTCTTTCTTTTTCCATATAAGCCCCTCTCACCAACTTCACTCCATAAAAATATCCACTTCTTCTTGCTTCAGCAAAACTATTTTTCAAGTAAGCCAACCTATCGTGTCGGTACAGTTGAATGGTATTAAATACAATAGCTCTTGACCCATTAAATTTAGCCATCATTTTTGCTGCCAGACCGTCAATGGAATCCTGAATCCAACTTTCCTCCGCATCAATAAAAATGCGTACATTATTCTCATAAGCTGTTTTACAAATACGCTCAATACGTTGCTCTACTTTTAAAAACTCTTTACGCTCATCCTCGCTTAAAGACTGGCCTACATTAACTTTAGCCAGGAGGTCGAAACGAGCCAGGCCGGTCAATTTGAATACACAAAAAGGAATTTGATTATTCCCTTTAGCTTTTAGTACCGTGGCAATGGTTTCTTCCATGGTGTTATCAAACTCCTGCTCTGCTTCTTTTCCTTCCACGGAATAATCGAGTATAGAGCCTATGCCGTAACGATAAAGATGCTTCATGGTTGCATCACAATCATTCATACTTTCGCCACCACAAAACTGCTTAAAAACGGTTGCTCTAACAAGGCCTTTTATTGGTAAGCTAAGTGCAAAAGCTGTTTTAACCAAAACAGGCCCTGCGTTTACCAGCCAGTTATAGCCAATTGCCTTAAACAATATGTAAGACCTACGTAAATCAGAATCTGATTTAGAACGAAAGGCCGTTTCGGTATTATTAAAAGAAAGGTTTTGTAAAGGCATATCTGATGTAGGTGCTGCCACAGGCATATTAAATTTTTGTTATTAACTGTAAAAGTTCAAATTTGTTCGGGCAAAAGTAAGATTTTGAAAGAATACCACTTCAAAGATTTCAGTATTTATTCAGGCAATGATGTTTTCGACATTCTGCTGGAAACCATTATTGAGAAATCTTATACCAAAGTTTTTGTGTTGGCTGATACACAAACAGAAAAATATTGTTTGCCCCTGCTCAATAAATATTTATTTGACATCAGACTTATAACCATTGAAAGCGGAGAACAACACAAAACGCTGCGAACGGCAGAAAAAGTATGGAGCCTCTTACAGCAAGAAGAAGCAGATAAAAAAGCTGTTCTGATTAATTTGGGTGGTGGAATGGTTGCCGATATTGGCGGTTTTTGTGCATCAACATACAAGAGAGGCATTGATTTTATAAATATTCCTACCACCTTGCTGGCCATGGTTGATGCAGCAATTGGCGGCAAAACAGCCATTGACTTTAATGGAATAAAAAATGCTGTGGGTACCATTAAGCAGCCATCCCTTGTTTTTATTCATCCTGATTTTCTAAATACATTACCAAGAGAAGAAATGCTAAACGGATACGCTGAAATGCTGAAGCATGGATTGATTTTGGATAAAGAATACTGGGATAAACTCATTAGCATTTCAAAATTGGAACCAAATAAAATCAGCCCGCTTATTAATGGTTCAATTAAGTTAAAAATGCAGGTGGTAAAAAAAGATCCGGATGAAAAATCTTTGAGAAAAATATTGAACTTTGGCCATACTATTGGCCATGCTATTGAGGCTTACTCTTTAGCCATTGATAAAAAACCATTAAAACACGGAGAGGCAATTGCTATCGGATTGATAACGGAAGCATTCTTATCGAAGGTGAAGCTAAACTTATCTAACAAAGAACTGAAGCAGATAGCTGAAGTAATTTGCGGATGTTTCCCGAAATATTCCTTAAGGAGTGTATTATCTCCGGATGTAATCAGATACATGAAGCAAGACAAAAAGAATATTGATGATGCCATTAACTTTACCTTGCTTAAAAAGATCGGAAAGGCTGGTATTAACTTCACCTGTTCAGAATCACAGATTACTGCTGCGTTGAATTACTACGACAGTTTATGAAAAGAATTAGCATCATTGCTCCCAAAGGACATATCCATGCTCAGGTTTCGCTTCCCGCATCAAAAAGTATAAGTAACCGCTTACTTATTTTACAAGCCATACAGGCCGATATATCAATTAATACATTATCAAGTGCCGATGATACAGTTCTCATGCAGCATGCATTAACAACTGATGAGCATCTCATTCATCTTAAAAATGCAGGTACGTGTGTGCGGTTTTTAACTGCCTATTTTGCCGCTTCCGGAAAACATAAAATTATAACCGGAGATGAACGTATGAAAGCAAGGCCCATTAAGCCGTTGGTTGATGCCTTGCGAAAAATGGGTGCGGAAATAAACTACCTAGAAAAAAACGGATGTATACCCATTGAAATATTACCGCGAGAATTAACAGGTGGAGAAGTTACTGTAGATGTATCGCAAAGTAGTCAGTTTGCTTCTGCACTATTGCTTATTTCGCCATTGCTTCAAAATGGGCTCAAACTTAAATTGGGAGCACATATTGCATCGTACCCTTATATTCAAATGACCATTGGTTTGCTTAGGCAAGTTGGTATTGATGTTTTACTAGAAGAGGAAACCATTGAAGTTCCACCAGCACAAAAACCCAAAGGTATAAAGATAACAACTGAAGCAGACTGGAGTGCTGCTTCCTACTGGTACGAGATTGCTGCATTAAGCGAATATTGCGAAGTATTTTTAGAAGGTTTAACACCAAACAGTCTGCAGGGAGATGCAGTTATCGCAGACTGGATGAAAAAATATTTTGGTGTAGAATCTACCTTTGAAAATAATGGAATTCGTCTTACAAAAGTTAAGCAATTCTCAACTGAAAATGAGGTTAACCTTAATATGCAACACAACCCTGACCTTGCCCCTGCAGTATCTGCCGCTATTTGCGCAGCAGGCATCAAAGCGAATCTGTACGGACTTCAAACACTCGCTTTAAAAGAATCGGACCGCATAGCTGTATTAAGCAAAGAATTAAGTAAAACAGGTGTAATGATTTCAGTTACTGATGCTGAATCCATGCGGATTTCTCCTGCATCATCAACGGCAAATGATCTTCTGGACATGCAAACATCTGCTGATCACAGAATGGCTATGGCGTTTGCACCGCTTTCACTTTGTTTTGAAAGTGTAAAACTAGATGACGGTTCATGTGTTGAGAAATCGTATCCAGATTTCTGGAAACACCTGCAACTTGCAGGATTTAGTATAACAGAATGAATTGAATTATTTTTGAATCATGGCAGGCAACTCATTTGGCAGTATTTTTAAAATTAGCACTTTTGGCGAAAGTCATGGTGAAGGCATAGGTGTGGTTATTGATGGATGCCCGGCAGGCCTAGAGATTGATAAAGGTTTTGTGCAGAAAGAACTCAACAGAAGAAAACCCGGTCAGTCCACCATTACCTCACCAAGAAAAGAAGATGATGAACCGGAATGGCTGAGTGGAATTTTTGAAGGCAAAACAACCGGTGCCCCCATTGCATTGTTTATTAGAAACAAAAACCAACAGAGCAACGATTATTCTCACCTCAAGGATTTGTATAGGCCATCACATGCCGACTATACCTGGGAAAAGAAATTTGGCCTGCGTGATTACCGCGGAGGTGGAAGAGCTTCTGCCAGAGAAACTGCTGCAAGGGTTATGGCAGGTGCCATAGCCAAACTATTCATCAGGCATGAAGGTATAAGCATACATGCCTATGTCTCACAAGTTCAGCACATCATATTACCTCTCTCCTATACCGAGCTTGATTTAAGCAAAACAGAAGGCAATGCAGTGCGCTGCCCTGATGCTGATACTGCTGATAAAATGATAGCAACCATTGAGCAAGCGCGTGCTGAGGGAGACAGTGTGGGCGGGGTAATTTGTTGTGTAATTAAAGGTTGCCCTCCGGGATTAGGCGAACCGGTTTTTGATAAGATAAATGCACAATTGGCAAAAGCCATGTTAGGCATTCAAACATGTAAAGGCTTTGAAATTGGAAGCGGATTTAGTTCTGCTAACATGAAAGGAAGTGAGCATAATGACGCATTTTTGAAAACAGATAATAAGGTGACAACACGAACCAATAACAGCGGAGGCATTCAGGGTGGATTAACAAATGGGGAAGACATCTTCTTTAGATGTGCATTTAAACCTGTTTCAACCATTCAAAAAAAACAAGATACACTTAGCACAAGCGAAGAATCTATTTTATTAGAAGCATTTGGTCGGCACGACCCATGCGTTTTGCCCCGTGCAGTGCCTATTGTAGAAGCAATGGCAGCTTTGGTAATCGCTGATTTTATTCTGCTTAACCGTAGCGCAAAAGTGTAATCTTCAGGTAAATAAACGAGTCTCCAATAGCCCTTTATTTTCATTGTCAAGTCAATTTCCTATCTTGCATCCTTGTATTTATTTTATTATTAATCATTTACATGCTTAAACGTTATATACTTTTTCTGGGTTTCGCTTTTGCTTTTCAAACCCGGGCTCAGGATACCAAATGTATTACCGATTATTATCTCAACCTCTCAAAAAAGATATACCCTGAATTAGAAAAACTGGAGAAACAAGCTAACGAAATTGGATTGCAGGCATCGCAGCAACCAATGCAAAAAGCTGGCACAATCCGATACATTCCGGTGGTGTTTCATATTATTCATAAAAATGGTTTGGAAAATATTTCACAAGCCCAGATTATGGATCAGATTCGCATACTCAATGAAGATTTTAGAAGAAAACCGGGAACAAATGGGGGTAAAAGTCCCTACAGCGTTGCGGCTGATATGGAATTTGAATTCAGATTGGCGCAATATGACCCGAACGGTAATAAACATGATGGCATTAACCGATTATTCAGTAATCAGACCGATAATGCCAACAACGCTGTAAAGGCATTGAGCTATTGGAACAGTGAGAAATATTTAAATATTTGGGTAGTGAATACCATTTCACCAATCTCTGGATCCTCAGGTATAGTGCTGGGCTATGCACAATTTCCTTTTCAGCGCAGTTCACAACCCACTACAGACGGCATTGTGGTGAGAGCTGACCAAATTGGCATGCTGGGCATAGCTGATAAGTCTCAGGCAGGTAGAACACTTACTCATGAAGTTGGCCATTGGATTGGCTTATTTCACACCTTTCAGGGTGGCTGCACAGGAAATGGTGATGGTGTGGGTGATACCCCTCCGTGCGCATCAGCCAGCAGTGGTTGTGACAAAACCCGAAACTCATGTAATAACGATTTGCCCAACCAAAGAGACATGGTAGAAAATTATATGGACTACTCTGATGGAAATTGCCTTGAATTGTTTACACAGGGGCAGAAATCTTATGCATACACACAAATGCAGCAATACCGTTCATTAATTTACGCCAATAATGTTAGCTATGCAGGTATAGATGCTAACGGAAATTATTTAACTCCACCCACAACTACATTCATAGCCCCCATAGCATTTGATTTTGAAAGCGGAGATCCTTTATTGAGCAAAGGATTTACTTATAATAATTTTAACAACCCAAGCTTTGGCTGGCGCTACACAAAACTTGCCGGCTACAACAGCAATTCAAGTTTATATTTACCTAATTTTTCTAACCCGGGAGCGGTCTTTAATACCAGAGATGGTTTTCAAACACCGGAAATTGATTTGCTTAACTTAAACTCTCCTTTTATAGAGTTTTATTATGCATGGGCGCAAAAAACATTTACCAATTTCGACTCCCTCATTGTGCTTGTTTCTTCTGACTTTGGCATGACCGAAGAAAGAATTTTTGGTGAGCGCGGTCCTGAACTGGCAACAGCAAACCCCATAAACTCAGACTTTATCCCAACGCAAACACAATGGAGAAAAGTTTCTATATCAGTTTGGAAAATGCACCGCAAAAGAAATGTTCGTTTCCGTTTTGAATTTGTAAATAGGCAGGGTAATAATGTTTTTGTCGACCAGATTTCTATTTCAGATGGCTCAACCGGATTGAATGATGCCTTAAAAAATGAAATAAATTTTAGCCTTCAGCCAAACCCAATGAATGAAAATGCATTCATTACCTTTGATTTGAAAGAAAAGAAAAATATTCAGATCACATTAACTGATGTGGTGGGTAGAGAAGTAAAAAAAGTTGAAAACAGCACATTGCCGGCAGGCTTTAATCAGGTAGAATTGCATAAAGGCGGATTGAAATCAGGCATTTACTACCTGAGGTTTGAAGCAGGGCAACAGCGGTTTACACATAAAATATTGATAAATTAAGAATTAAGATTCATTTTTGAAGCCCGGTATCGGGTACCAAAGTTGATTCTTTTAACCGGGAATCAACTTTGGTGTTTATAAGGAAAGCGTAATTATGGCAAAAAATCTAGTGATTGTGGAGTCGCCTGCAAAGGCCAAAACCATAGAGAAGTTTTTGGGTAGTGAATTTACCGTTAAGTCTTGCTACGGGCATATCAGAGATCTTGCCAAGGGTGATGGTGCAATTGACATTAAAAATAATTTCAATCCTCAATACGAAGTGTCTGATGATAAGAAGGCTGTGGTGGCAGAGTTGAAAAAATTATCGAAGCAAGCAGAAATCATATGGCTTGCATCCGATGAGGACCGTGAAGGTGAAGCCATTTCCTGGCACTTAAGTGAGGTTTTGCAGCTGGAAGATAAAAAAACCAAACGCATCGTTTTTCATGAAATTACCAAACCAGCTATTTTAAAAGCAATTCAAAATCCGAGAAAGATTGATAAAAATCTTGTTGATGCACAGCAAGCCAGACGTGTACTTGACAGGCTCGTTGGCTTTGAACTTTCTCCGGTACTTTGGAAAAAAATAAAAGGCAATCTTTCAGCCGGGCGTGTACAATCAGTTGCGGTAAGACTGATTGTTGAACGTGAACGTGAGATCAATAATTTTAACACATCTTCGGCTTTTAAAATTACTGCCCGCTTTTTGGTTGGAGGCAAGATTATGAATGCCGAATTGCCTAAAAGATTTGCTACTGAAAAAGAAGCAGAAGCATTTGTGCAGCAATGCAACGGTGCAATATTTACTATCAAAAATCTTGAGGTAAAGCCTGCAAAAAAATCGCCTGCACCTCCTTTTACCACTTCTACGTTGCAGCAAGAAGCCAGTCGCAAGTTGGGTTTCTCTGTTAGCCAAACCATGAGTGTTGCTCAAAAATTATATGAATCAGGATTAATAACCTATATGCGAACTGACTCCGTTAACTTATCAGATCTTGCCATTGGTGCAGCTAAAAAACAAATAGCTGAACAATACGGACCGGAGTTTTCCCATACAAGAAAATATACCACTAAAAATGCCAGCGCACAGGAAGCGCATGAAGCCATCAGACCTACCTATTTTGAAAATACAGCTGTAGACGGAACTAGGCAAGAGCAACGCCTGTATGAACTCATCTGGAAACGCGCCATTGCTTCTCAAATGGCCGATGCGCAATTAGAAAGAACCATTGCTGCCATTGGTATTTCAACCACTTCTGAAGAACTTACTGCAACCGGAGAGGTACTTAAATTTGAAGGATTCCTCAAAGTTTATCTGGAATCAAATGATGATGAGTCGGATGAAGACAACGCAGGTATGTTGCCTCCGCTAAAGGTTGGCGAGGTGCTTGAACTAAAAGATCTTGATGCAACAGAAAGATTTGCCAAACCAGCTGCGCGATATACTGAGGCCAGTTTGGTTAAAAAACTGGAGGAGCTTGGTATTGGCAGGCCGTCAACCTATGCACCTACTATTTCTACCATACAAAAAAGAGGGTATGTGATACGTGAAGACCGCGAAGGCAAAGAAAGAAACTTTAAAACTATAACCCTTGCTAGTGGTAAAATAACCCAACAAGTTAAAACAGAAAAATACGGTGCTGAAAAATCAAAATTATTTCCAAGTGATATCGGGATGATTGTAACTGATTTTTTATCGAAGCATTTCGATAATATCATGGATTATAATTTTACCGCAACGGTAGAAAAGGAGTTTGATGAAATAGCACAAGGCCAGTTGCAGTGGAATAAAATGATTAAACAATTTTACAAGCCTTTTCATAAGGATGTAGAAAAAACCACCGAAACTGCCGAAAGACAAAGTGGAGAGCGTACCCTAGGCACAGATCCTGGAACAGGGAAAACCGTATACGCAAAGGTTGGGCGTTTTGGTCCGTTTGTTCAGTTAGGTGAAGGTACGGAAGATGAGAAGCCACAATATGGTAAATTACGCCCCGGGCAATTAATTGAAAATATCACGCTTGAGGAAGCACTGGAGTTGTTTAAACTGCCGCGTGTTTTAGGCGAGTTTGAAGGCAAACCCATGAAAGCAAGCGTTGGTCGCTTTGGCCCATATATTGTGCATGACAATAAATTTTACTCCATACCTAAACCGGATGATGCTTGGAGTGTGGATGAAAGCAAAGCCGTTGAGATTATTATGAATAAGCGCGAAGCTGAAGCCAATAAACTTATCAAAGAATTTGAAGTGGCGGGCGAAGATGCCATCCGTTTACTAAATGGCCGTTGGGGGCCATATATGGCACAAGGTAAAAACAATTACAAGTTGCCTAAAGGTACGGATGCAGCAAGCATTAAATTAGAAACCTGTCTTGAAATTATTAGTAAAGACAAAAAACCTGCTGCCAAACAACAGCCAACAAAAGCAGAAGAGAAAAAGCCTGCGGCAAAAAAAGCTGCTAAGAAAGCTGCGCCCAAAAAAGCGCCTGCAAAGAAGACTGCTGCAAGAAAATCAGGGAAAAAGAAATAATCAGGGCATGCTGAATGATAATGAAGTAAAATCCTTGGTAGCATTGCTTGATGATGATGACGAGGAAGTGTTGCAGCATGTAGAAAGCAAATTACTTGATTTGGGTTTAGCAGTTGTGCCCATGCTGGAAAGCGAATGGGGGCAATTACAAAGCAGTGAGCATCAGCAAAGGGTAGAAAACATCATTCATCGAATTCAATTCAGGCAAATTCTTGATAAGCTTAGGGTGTGGAGTAAAGAAGTACGTCCGGATTTATTGGAAGGCATTTTAATTGTGGCGCAATACAGATACCCTGATTTAGATAAGCAAGCTATCATTAATGAAATCGATCGTATAAGACTTGACATCTGGCTTGAACTGCATTATGACCTAACCGGTTTTGAAAAAGTACGCATCATCAATCAGATTCTTTACAACGTACATGGATTTAAAGGTAATACCGATCATTATCACGATCCGCAGAACTCTTTTATCAATGTTGTTCTGGAGAATAAACGTGGAAATCCCATTATGTTGGCCATTATTTATATGCTCATTGCGCAGCGTTTAAATATTCCCATTTACGGAGTAAATCTGCCTCAACACTTTGTGTTGGCTTATTTAGAAGAACAACACCATTTGCCTGAAGAAGATTATTTCAATACGACCAATCGAGCCACTCAGGAAGATGGACGAGTATTGTTTTACATCAATGCATTCAATCAAGGTTCGGTTTTTTCAAGAGCTAATTTGGAACAGTTTTTAAGACAAATTCAAATAGAACCACGCATGGAATATTTTGATCCGTGCAATAATATTGATATCATCAAACGCGTGCTTCGCAATTTGGTTGTAGCCTACGAAAAACAAAACAAATCAGCCAAGGTTAACGAAGTGCAAGAGATGCTGGCCATTCTGGGCGAACCCACACTTGATAAGTTTGAAGATGTTACGGGCGATGATGAAGAATAATTGTTTTTGAAACAAGAAGCATCAATTTCCTAGTATACTCTGTTTAACTGTATTAAGAATTAATTCTGCTTTAGCATTGTCACTCGATTCACTGTAAACCCTTAGTACAGGCTCAGTCCCGCTGGCCCTTATCATTACCCATTCACCATTGCCTAAATGAAACTTGAATCCGTCAAGGTCTTCCGTTTTTTCAATCTGATAGTTACCAAATGTTTTGTATGCACCTGCTTTACAATTAGCCAGTACTTTCATTTTTATTTCTTCGGTAATATGTAAATCAATACGACCCATGGCAAAGCTGCCCACTACTTGATATACCTCTTGTATGAGTTCATCTAATGATTTACCTGTTGTAGCCATAAATTCCCATAGAGTAAGGCCAATCCAGATTCCGTCACGTTCAGGAATAAAACCTTTAATGGCTATACCCCCACTTTCTTCTCCACCCACCAGCACATTTTCTGTAACCATTTTGTCGCAGATGTATTTAAAACCAATTTTGGTTATCTCAATATCCAGGCCATAAGCTTTAGCCAATGCAGTAATTTTAGAGGTTGCACTGAATGTGGTAATCACTTTTCCGCTCATGCCTTTATACTTATGCAAATAATGAATAAGCAGAAGAATGATATGATGTGAATCAACAAAATCGCCTTTCTTGTTATACAAACCTATTCTATCGGCATCACCGTCTGTAACTAAGCCGCAATCAATATCTTCACTCACCTTTATCAATTCACTAAACTCTTTTAGATTTTTATGAATGGGCTCAGGAGCTTGGCCATCAAAGCCTGGATTGAGCTCGCAGTGCAATAAGGTAATATCCGGAAATAGCCTGCGCATCGCATTTTGGCCGGCACCATACATGGCATCATACGCAAACTCCATCCCAGAGTGTTTAATGGCAGCTAAATCAAACTTACTTTCTACTTCATTCACATATAATGTCTCCAAATCAACGTATTCAATCATCTTGTTTTTTTCCAGCGTTTCAATTGAATCCAGTTTAAGGTTAACTGATTCAGGTATGGCTTGCTCTACGTCATCAATTACTGCCGGACTGGAAGGGCCTCCGTAATGAGCCTTCAGCTTGTATCCACTATATTCAGGTGGGTTGTGGCTGGCAGTGATGATTACACCCAAAGCTGCACCAAGTTTTACCGCACCCAAAGAAATCATAGGTGTTGAAACAAATCCTTTAGCCATTTTAACTTTAATTCCGTTGGCACACATCACTTGGGCAACAGTATGAACAAACAAAGGCCCTGCAAAACGGCAATCATGTCCCAAAACAATGTTTAAATTGTCTGCATGCTTAGTTTTAATATACGCAGCAGTGCCTTGAGCCACACGCTTCACATTTTCTACATTGAACTCAGCTGCAATGATTCCACGCCATCCGTCTGTTCCAAATTTTATCTGATACATATTTGTTGATTAGCGGCACAAAATAAAACGTTTCTGCTATTTCTGCAAAGTTAATAGGCATACATTTACATATTGAGTATTTCATTAATATTAATTTAATATAACTTTAATACATTCGAAAATATTTACGATGGCATGAAAAACATACTCATCTTATGCACCGGCAACAGTTGCCGAAGCCAAATCGCGCATGGTTATCTGGAGTACTTTACCAAAGGAAAGTCAACTATTTACAGCGCAGGTATAGAAACACATGGTGTTAATCCAAAAGCCATCGCAACGATGAAAGAAGATGGAATAGACATCTCTCACCATACCTCCAATAATCTGAAAGAATATTTACACATTGCGTTTGATTACATTATTACGGTTTGTGATAATGCAAATGAAAACTGCCCTTATTTCCCAGGGAAAGCGCAAAGGGTGCATCAGAATTTTACTGACCCGGCAAAAGCAATCGGAACAACAGAAGAGGTGATGCAGGTTTTTGCAAAGGTTAGAAATGAGATAAAAGCATATTGTAAAGAGTTTGCAGAGAAGTTGGTGATATAGCAGTGTAGGTAGTGAGCCACTAGCTGTTGGGTAATCAAAAGACTGATTGTACATAGCATTTAAACCATCAAATGAATACAATAATGGCAGTTAAAAATAACCAAACACATGAATAAAAAATTATCGTTTCTTGATCGATTTCTAACCTTATGGATATTTTTAGCAATGCTTGGAGGGATAAGCATCGGTTACTTTATGCCTTCATTTGTAGGCTATATAAATTACTTTCAGAATGGTTCAACCAATATTCCTTTGGCCATTGGGCTAATATTGATGATGTATCCGCCACTTGCCAAAGTTAAATATGAAGAGATAGGTAAAATAGTAAAACATCCAAGGGTACTTGCTGTAGGTATTTTTCAAAGCTGGGTTATTGGCCCACTGTTTATGTTCGTATTGGCTTATATATTCATGAAAGATAATCCGCAATACATGGCAGGGTTACTTCTAATAGGTCTTGCACCCTGTATAGCCATGGTTTTGGTGTGGAACGATTTAGCAAAAGGCGACAATGAATTGTGTGCAGGCATGGTGGCTCTAAACAGTGTTTTACAAATATTATTTTACAGCACATACGCCTGGTTTTACATTACTTATCTTCCTCAGATAATGGGCATACAAGGTTATGAAGTAAACATCAGTATGGCAGAAATAGCACAAAGTGTGCTCATCTATCTGGGCATTCCATTTTTTGCAGGCCTAATATCCCGTTATATACTGATAAATATGAAAGGACATGATTGGTTTAATCGTAAATACATACCGGCTGTTAGTCCCATTACACTTGTTGCATTATTATTTACCATTGTCATGATGTTTAGCATTAAAGGAGAAATGATTGTGCAGATACCTTTAGATGTGATAAAAATTGCCATTCCACTCACCATCTTTTTTCTGTTTATGTTCTTCAGTACTTTTTACCTGTTAAAAATTTTAGGAGGAAAATATAAAGAAACCACTACGCTAGCTTTTACCGCAGGCAGCAATAATTTTGAACTGGGGATTGCTGTGGCCATTGCTATTTTCGGTATCCACTCCGGTGCCGCTTTTGCAGCTGTTATAGGTCCATTGATTGAAGTTCCGGTGTTAATATTGCTGGTGCAATTTGCTTTGAAACAGCAGAAATATTTCCGTTAAGAATTAGAAATTCATTTCATAATCCTATCACTGCTTTTGCTATTTTCGCTGCAAATAAGTATCAATGACAAAAGAGAAGAAAATAGCCTCATTTAATCCAAATGATATTGGCAATGCCGATAACAATATTTATGGCTTGCCATTTACACCTCAAGAAGCCTCTCTGGTTATCATACCTGTTCCCTGGGAAGTGACCGTATCATACAGCGCAGGAACAGCCAATGGACCTGAGGCAGTGTATGATGCTTCCTATCAGGTTGATTTGTTTGACCCCAATGTAAAAGATGCCTGGAGGCTAGGATTGGCCATGTTGCCTGTTAGCAAAAAATTAAAATCAACCAGTAATAAACTTCGTAAAAAAGCCGAGCAATATATTGACCTGTATGCCCAGGGTAAGAATACCTTCAAAAACAACAAAATGAAGCAAACTCAGAAAGAGGTGAATGAAGGCTGCAGGGAAATGAATAAATGGGTTAAAAAGGAAGCCCTGAAACTATTAGAAAATGGGAAAATACCTGCGCTGCTTGGAGGTGATCACAGTACTCCGCTGGGCTTGATACAGGCTCTTTCAGAAAAACATAAAAGCTTCGGAATCTTACAAATTGATGCCCACGCTGATTTGCGTGATACCTATGAAGGTTTTGATTTCTCGCATGCTTCCATTATGTTTAATGCGCTTAAAATAAATCAAATTACAAATCTGGTTCAGGTAGGTATAAGAGATTATTGTGAAGATGAACGCAACCTGATTGATTCAGATAAACGTATTCACACGTTTTTCGATGCAGATATTAAGCACCGGCAATATGCAGGAGAAACATGGAAAGAAATATGCAGCCAAGTCATTATAACCTTACCGGATAAAATTTACCTGAGTATTGATATAGACGGCCTTGACCCTAAGCTGTGCCCTAATACAGGAACACCGGTGCCTGGAGGTTTTGAATTTGAACAAGTGGTTTATTTAATACAACAAATTGTTTTATCGAAAAAACAAATCATAGCTTTTGACATCAATGAAGTAGGTCCGGGAGAAGACGAATGGGATGCAAATGTGGGTGCTCGCCTTTTGTATAAAGTTGCCAATTTGTGCATGCTTTCGAACGGTGTTAAAGCAAAATAGCTTTAAGATAAAGCTTATTAATCAGTATAAAAAAAGGAGCAGTTCAGCACTGCTCCTTTTCTATTTCTAAAATGATAGCTTATGCAAATGCATTTTCACCGGTAATATCCATACCTGTTATGAGCAGGTGAATATCATGCGTACCTTCATATGTTACAACCGATTCTAAATTCATCATGTGACGCATAATCGGATACTCCCCTGTAATGCCCATGCCACCTAGCATCTGACGAGCGTTGCGGGCAACATTCAATGCCAGATCAACATTGTTTCTTTTAGCCATACTGATTTGAGCGGGAGTTGCTCTTGCTTCATTCATCAGCACACCCAACCTCCACGTTAACAATTGTGCTTTGGTAATCTCAGTAAGCATTTCTGCCAATTTTTTCTGCTGTAATTGAAATGCAGCTATGGGCTTGCCAAACTGAATACGTTCTTTAGAATATCGTAAAGCTGTATCATAACAATCCATTGCTGAACCCAAAGCACCCCAGCTAATGCCATAGCGTGCGCTGTTTAAACAAGTAAGCGGACCTTTGAGTCCTTCTACTCCCGGCATAATATTTTCAACAGGAACTTTCACATCATTAAACACCAACTCACCTGTTGCACTGGCACGCAAGCTCCACTTATTGTGTGTTTCAGGTGTTGTAAATCCATCCATGCCACGCTCTACAATAATGCCTTTTATTTTACCCTGCTCATTTTTTGCCCAAACTACGGCAACGTCTGCAAAAGGAGAATTGCTAATCCACATTTTTGCTCCGTTTAGTATAACATGTTTACCATCGCCTGCATCGCGGAAATTGGTGGTCATGCCCGCAGGGTTTGAACCATGATTAGGCTCGGTTAAACCGAAGCACCCTAACCATTCACCTTTAGCCAGTTTTGGTAAATATTTTTTCTTTTGTTCTTCGCTGCCAAACTTATAAATCGGATACATTACCAAAGAGCCCTGAACAGATGCTGTTGAGCGCACTCCGGAATCGCAGCGTTCCAATTCCATCATCATAATGCCGTAGGTAATATAATCCATACCTCCGCAACCATACTCAACAGGCAATTGCGGGCCATAGCAACCCAAATCACCCAACTGTTTAACCATATGATATGGGAAAACAGCTTTTTGTGCCACATCTTCAATAATGGGTGAAAGTTCTTTCTTTACATAGTCACGCACCATTGAGCGAATCATTTTATGTTCTTCGGTAAGCAGTTCATCCATCAAATAATAGTCAGGATGGGTATACTGATCTGGCTTATTGCTATGGTAAAACTGCTCTTTTGAAGTTGTTGTACTCATGTGATTGGTTTATTTTAACGGAGGCGAAAATAACTTTTTTTCATGATTAATGCGTTTAGGTTTAGTTACACAAGTCTTTGATTGATATACCGCTTCAAATACCCAATGTTAAAGGTTTTAAAAGCAGCCTGATCTTAACCTTGGCAAGAATGGTATTTATTTCCATATTTGCCTGAATGAACTACAGCTGCAGTATAAACAGGGTTTCATTTTTCGCCTATCATGGTGTGTATGCTGAAGAGCGCACGCTTGGAGCCCAATTTTTCGTCACAATTGAGGCACAGCGAAAGCATGCTGAGGCTATTGACTTCAGGAATCTTGAACAGCTATATAACTATGAGTTTCTGTTTGCCACAGCCGAAAAACACATGAAGCAAACCCAAATGCTAATTGAAACAGTGGCTAAAGCTATTTTTGATGAATTATCAGAAAGCATGGATGCAGATAGCTTAACCGTTGAAATTAGCAAGCCAAATCCGGCAGGTGTTTTTGGAAGTGGAGAGGCCATTGTAACCATTAAAAAATAACATTATGTCGTATCATTTTTTAAAGGATATGAAATCAATTTTGCAGACCCCGATTGAAAAAGGAAAGGATGTGTGGATTGCAGATACAGCCCGCGTTTTTGGCAGGGTTGCCCTAGGAGATGATTGCTCTGTTTGGTTTGGTGCTGTTTTACGAGGCGATGCGGATGCCATTTCGCTTGGCCATCGCAGCAACGTGCAGGAAAATGCAGTGGTGCATGTAGACCCCGGTTTTCCGGTTCAAATAGGTAGTGATTGCATTATTGGTCATGGAGCCATAGTGCATGGTGCCACTTTGGGTAATCATGTTTTAGTAGGAATGCATGCTACCATTTTAAATGGTGCTCATATCGGAAATTTTTGCATTATTGGTGCAAACGCATTGGTTACTGAAGGAATGGTTATACCAGACTATTCCATTGTGATGGGTTCTCCTGCTCAGATTAAAAAAAAACTGAGTGAGCAGCATATTGAGAAGGTAAAAAGAAATGCCCAGGCTTATGTTGATTTAAGTAAGGAGTATTTAAAATATTGGAAATAATTTAACATTTTTTGCCACAATAAAAGTTTGCCATAGCGTCTTTTTTTAGGCTAGCTGCTTTTAAAAAATATATAGATTGACACTTTAGGCATTAAAACAGCAGGTATGTGATCTTTGCATATCTTTGCACCTCAATTTTTATAAGTGTTTCAGGCATACAAACCCTATTTCAGGCAAATTATTCATCTGAGCTATCCTATTATCATTGGGCAAATAGGCATAGTATTAATGGGCGTTGCCGATACAGTAATGATAGGTAAACTGGATGCTACCAATCTGGCAGCTGCAGGTTTAGCCAATTCTGTTTATTTTCTCATCACCATTCTGGGTATAGGTACGCTTACTGCGGTCTCTCCCCTGGTCGCGAAAGCCAAAGGTGCAGGGCATATAAACGAAACAGCCTTGTTATTCAGGCAAGGAATTTGGGCTGCAATTGCTTTGAGTATTTTTATCGGTGCTGCAATTTTTCTGCTTACCATCAATTTACATTGGTTTGGGCAAGAAGCAGGTGTTACTGAATTAACCCGCTCTTATCTGCATACGCTTAATGCCGGAACAGTTTTTATGCTCTTATTTATTGCAGCCAAGCAGTTCAGCGATGGACTCTCTATTACCAAACCCTCTGCCATTATCACCATGGCTGGATTGTTGTTTAATATCATATGGAACTGGATTCTGATTTACGGGAAATTTGGCTTCCCTGCATGGGGCTTGTTTGGAGCAGGTATTGCAACCACATTAACCCGTGTACTTATGGCTTCGTGTATGATAGGCTATGTGCTTAAAAGTCCTTTATATCATGCATGGTTGCATGTAAAAGACAAAAGTTTTGGTGTACCACTCTTTAAAGAAATTTTTGTTATTGGTTTCCCTTCAGGTATGCAATATTTTTTTGAAGTGGGTGCATTTGCCGGAGCAGCAATTATGATTGGCTGGTTTGGAAAGGAGCAGCTCGCTGCGCATCAGGTTGCCATCAGTATTGCATCTGTTACATACATGGTTGCAACCGGTTTTTCTGCCGCAGGATCAATTCTTGTTGGAGATGCCTGGGGCAGAAAAGACAAATCTGATCTGATGAAAGCAGGGCGGGCCTCTCTAATCATGGGGTTTGGCTTTATGGCTGTGATGGCTTTGATATTGGCTATGGGAAATCGTTTGCTGGTGTCTTTTTATACAACAGACACCCTTGTTGCACCTATGGCAGCTTATTTGCTTTTAATTGCCGCCTTATTTCAGTTGAGTGATGGAGTACAATGCGTAAGTCTGGGCATTTTACGAGGCATCTCCGATACCCGCACACCCACCATCATTACTGTTATTGCCTACTGGATTATTGGTATTCCGGGAGGTTGGCTTCTGGCTAACTATTTGCATTTATCCCTATATGGCATATGGTTTGGCCTGAGTGCCGGACTCACTTTTTCTGCCATTATGCTTAGCATCAGATTCATCAAGGAATCAAGAAGGTTTGACTTCATTAATGAAGTAAGAAAACAATACTCAGAACTAAGCACCTAGGCATGAGTACCAAATTAAAAGTGCATATGGCCTTGTTTATTGTTTCGCTAATTTATGCCGGAACATTTACCATCGCTAAAGAGGTAATGCCACTTTATGTAAAGCCTGCTGCTTTCATTCTGCTCAGGGTCTCTATTGCCGCAGGTTGCATTTTTATTTTCCACTCCGTGACTATAAAAGAGAAAATTACCGAGTGGGCCGATATCAAAAAACTATTCATCAGTGCAATGTTTGGCGTAGCGTTCAACATGCTTTTATTTTTTAAAGGATTAAGCATAACTACACCAATTAATGGTGCAGTGCTGATGATGAATACTCCCATATTTGTAGTGGTATTTGCTGCGCTGATGCTCAAAGAAAAACTTTCGGTAATGAAAATAAGCGGGATAATTATTGCCGCAGCAGGTGCTATGATGCTCATGGGTGGGAGCAAATTTAACTTTAGCTC
>JBILGC010000099.1:0-3778 GCA_044351265.1 Bacteroidia bacterium | reverse complement strand
ACTGCCCGATTTAGTGAAGGCCAGTCGGCATGATCGCTAAGCACAAAACCTTTATCAGCAGCCTGCCAGCGCCTGGCTCCTCTCAATGCCATCCAACCGCTTGCCACCGCTGTGCTGTAGGGCTCAAATTTCTTCATCCATGGTGTGTTATTGGCCGATGCAGGTGCAATAATCAAGGCAGTTTTATAATCCTCCTTTGCAATAGCAGCGAATACTTTATGATAAGGAGGTAACTTAACTCCGGAAACTGTACAAGCCTCATTCATATCTGCCACTGCTCCATGAACATAAACCGGTCCGATATCGTGGTTAATATTGCATAAAATACGCTGAGCCTTACCAAGAGAATAAGCAAAAATTACACTGGCCTTGCCGTTATCTGCATTGCTTTGCCACCATTGGTTTATTTCATCCATTACTTCCTGTTGGCTGTTCCAGTTAAAAACAGGCAATCCAAAAGTTGATTCTGTAATAAATGTATGGCATTTAACAGGTTCAAAGGCTTGGCATACTCCGTCTGCTTCTGTTTTGTAATCACCGCTGGCAACCCAAACCTCTCCGTTGTATTCAACCCTGATTTGTGATGAACCAACTACATGACCTGCAGGATGAAAAGAAAAAGATACCCCATTAATCAAAATAGATTCATCATAGTTAAATCCCGTAACTTCAATATTTCCCAAACGCTTTTTAATGATGGGAACATTTTGATGATGAGTAAAATAGGCAACTGAACCATACCGAGCATGATCACTATGGCCATGTGTAATCAGGGCTTTATTTACAGCCCGCCAGGGGTCGATGAATACATCTGCCTGCGGACAATACATGCCTGATTCGGTAAACTCGATTAATGCCATATAAAGATTTAACCAAATTTACCAGTTTTTGATTTAGTGCTGATTATTTTTTTGTGCGAGATTTACACCCGATAAACTAATAACATCAAAGTGTTACGCCCATTTCAGTAATGAGATAATCTGCGCGGGCAACCTTTTGCAAAACCCAGAACACATAACGAATATCAACTGCAACAGAACGGCTGTATGATTCGTTCCAGGCATAATCATTGATGGTGGCAGTATATGCACGGTCAAAGTTTACAGCAATCAGTTCACCCTGATCATTCATTACCGGGCTACCGCTGTTACCCCCTGTTGTATCCAAATTGTAAAGAATATTTACAGGCAAATCATTTAACTGCGGATGCATAAACGGTCCGAAATCTTTTGCTGCATATAGGTCTTTAATAACTTGAAGTAATTCATATTCCTTGCCATCTTCTTTTTCAATTACCCCACGCAAGGTGGTAAAAGGTTGGTGATATTCTGCATCATTTGGGCTGTAGCCTTTTACAAATCCATAAGTAAATCGAAGAGTACTGTTTGCATCGGGAATAAACTGCGTTTTTCTCCACTCTGAGCGGGCATCTACATATTTTGCCATTAGTAAATTCAATTCTCCGTCTCTTTTACCTCTTTGCTCATCTTCTGCCAATGCCTCTTTGTTTAAGCCCTTTACTAAATCAATGAGTACATCCTTGCGCTCCAACACCTTGGCAGGATTGGTTTTAAGTAATTCCTCCGTTTCTTTATGGCGTGTTAGCTTACTTTTTTTAGTAAGTAACATGTAATACCCCTCTATATTATTTTTTGAAGCAAGGTTTACATTATCTACCCATTTAATTTTATTATCTGCGTTGAAGGTGGCTGCATCATCAAACATTTTGCGCCATGCGGCCATTTCAAAATCAGGATCTGCAGCATTGCAATATCTGGCATAAGCCGCCTGTATTTTTTGCTTATTCTGCTCTACAAATACTGCTTTCTCTTCTTTTGTTTTAAGCAATGCATATTGTTCCTGCATAATGGCAAATGTGGAAGCAATACCAATGCTTGGAGAAATTTGATAAATTTGAGATAACCAAAGATTCTTTGGAGCATATTTTATCACATCGGCATAAATTTCATTTACGCGAGGAATAAGATTGCCATACTTATTTCGGTTTTCTTCAGTGGCCATGATAAATTTAGTGAGCTCTGCCTCTTCTGCTTCCTTTTGTTTTACAATACCTGCTCTTCTAAAGCCCTGCAGCTTACCTTTGTAGTTTTTAGTGGTATTGGCCAATGATTTGATTTTGGATGCATAACGCAATTGTATTGAATCACTTCCGGTACCCAACTCTTCCATTTTATGAATTTGCCAATCGAAAATATCACTGATATACCTAAGCATATATTGCTCGTGATACTTATAGAAAGCCGCAGGTTGATGACGGAATGTGCGGCCCGGATAACCCAAAATAAATACAAAATCATTTTCCTTGACTCCTTTTGGATTTACTTTTAAAAACTTGGCAGGTTTATAAGGAATATTGCTCTGACTATACTCGGCAGCCTCTCCGTTCTTTCCCACATATGCACGTAAAAAAGCAAAATCACCTGAATGGCGCGGCCAAACCCAGTTATCTAGCTCACCACCATACTCACCGATGGCGCGGGCAGGCACATATACCAACCTTACATCTTTTAACAACTTATACCTGAACAACACATAGGTTCTGCCGGTAAACATTTCAGAAATTTCACATTGCAAATCAGGATTGGCTTCATTTTCCTGACGGGTTACCGTCTTAATATTGTCCCCAATTTTTCTTAAACGCATAATGGGGTCTGTTATTTGTGCTGTGCCCTGTAACACCCTTGCCGATACATCTGCATAGCTTGCAGTTATTTTGCAAACAAGGCCTTTGGCCGGAATCTCTTCTGAAGCATTGTGTGCCAGAAAACCATGTTTTGCATAATTATTTGCCGAAGTGCTGGCTGCTGCAGCAAAGCCAAATGCACAATGGTGATTGGTCACAATGAGCCCTTCAGCAGAAACGAAAGAACCTGTGCAACCGCCTACACGAACAATGGCATCAATTAAACTGGTGCCATTAGGGTTATACAATTCCTGAGGTGATATTTTTAATCCGATTTTTTGAAGATCAAGATTCTTAAGGTCAGATAAAGGAAACATGCCTTCATCATTTTTTTTATTGGTGTGTGAAGTAAGTAACGCAAACAATACAATTACCGGAAAAAGAAGCGTAAGTTTTTTCATGAGTTAACAATAAATAAGCAAGCAATAATAAAAATTTTCAGGGGATTAGCCCATATAATAATCGGGCAAAATGAGAGTTTAATGCCCTGCCATTAAAGGCAAGCACGGGCGATACTTTGCGTATGGCATTGGTTAAAAATATTTCCTCCGCGTCATTCATCTCGTTTAAGGTAATGGTACCAAACTCAACAGGCAAACCACAACAATCACTCACCACCTGTTGCATAATACCACATACACCTCCCTGCATGGCATCTGTTGTTTTGAGCTTTCCGTTTTGTAACAAAAATATATTTGACTGAATGGTGCAAGATGCATTGCCTTTTTCATTCAGCACCACGCAATCATCCCACCCGTTTTGCGTTGCAGCTATACCTGCCATTATTTGTGTAAGCGCCTGCCCTGTTTTGATAGTTGATGCTGGATGAATCATGCGTTTCATATCCGAATAAACACCCAACATTTTACAGATACTTAACTCAGGCTGCAGCGGTTCTGAGTGAATATGAAATTGAGGAACAGCATGGGTAAACCTATACGCGCCTTCGCCACCACGATAGAGCGTTAAACGCAAGCGTGCATCCACTAGTGCATGTGTTTGGATATAGTTTTGAAGCATTGATTGTATTTCCTGCTCTTTCAAGTCTTCCTGATTCAACTGCAACAGCTTTGC